>JAFZVC010000002.1 GCA_017618015.1 Spirochaetaceae bacterium | reverse complement strand
GTCGCTTTTGGGGTGTCACGGGGGTCCTCCCCCCTTATGCCCTGCGCGTTTATGCTGGTATCGTCTATGTTATAAATCGTTCGTTATCACATGGATCATAGCAGCATATTTTTATTGCATTTTTGCATAAAAACGCAGCGTTTTTATACAATATCTTGCCGCTTCTCGCGCGGATCCGCGCCGGATCCTGCCGGCTGTCATGTTCTGCCGGCGCTTGCTGGTGTCAGATCATGCGCGCGATCTGTCGGCCGCTTCATGTGTCAGCGGTTCTTTGCTGGATATACTTAAGTATACCCTGGGCCGCTTCATGGATCCCCACCCGGTATTAACACATACCCCGGGTACATCGTCATGCGCCCGGGATATGCGTATCAGGAGTATAACTAACAATAGAATTGTCAGATATCCAATTAGTTTCCGGATCCGCCGCTTGCTGCCGGAAGTGCCTGGTAGTAAATGCCCTTGTTCTTGTTAGCAAGAACATAAGCTCCATAGATAATCCTGCCGGTTACTACATCGCCGCTTGACAGCGGGGTATCCTGATGAATGTTGTAATCTTCCAGCTTGACCGGGGCAACCGTTGCGGACGGGTGCGCGATCATAAAGCCGAAGTTTTCCGGAAGTCTTGCGGACGGAACGCGCACGACTGCCATTCCGTCCAGCATAGCGACAACGCCCTTTGCGCGCAGATCCTCTGCTACATCGCTGTAAGCTGTTTCGGAAATCGCCTGCTTTAGAACGTTATACACGGACGGACAGACAACCAGCACCCGGCCAACTTCCGGTACTTCGTTATCGTCCAGCGTTTCGGATCCGTCAAGGATCTTTCCGTAAATGTTCGACTTCGTAAGACTTGCAGCGTCTGCCTTTGTCCCGGCCCCGGCTGCCATCTTCGCATAAACCCAGGAGTCAACTTCCGGGACTACTACTTCGCGCAGCTCTCTTGCCAGCGCGGACGCAGCTGCAAGCTGCTCTGCTGTTTCGTCCCTGTCTGCCTTGTCAATGTTAAAGATAAAGCTCCGATCTTTCTGCAGCTGGAACGTTTCCGTTGTCGCTGACAGATCCAGCAGATCGCCATACCGGGAAATCGGAAGCGTTACGCCGGAATCACCGCTGTCATAATGCCGGCCATAGTCGGACAGCGAAGCGGTTGAAATTTTATACACCTTAACAGTGTTCGCGCCGGACCAATCAAAATCTGTATTAGTCAGCAGAGAAGTCTTGCTTTCGGCCTTGAAAATCTCGTCTGTATACGGCGCAAATTTAGTTACTAAATCGCTCATTTGTTCACCATTTAACGTCTTTCTTCGGCACGTGCTGGCTTCCGGCTTTACTGAAAGCGTGTGCGATATCATCGGATTCTGTTACCTTTGATACTTCGCCGTGATCCTTTATAACCGGATAAGACGGCGCTCTGGTCTTTGCCAGCGCCGCGAGCTTGTCAGCTTTGGCCTTGAAATCTTCAACGTCAGCCGTACCGATTATGTCGAGCAGATCCGGATCATAGCCCTTTGTTATAACGTACTCCCGACATGCAAGCCGGCTTTCGCGCGCCGTCAGATCTGCAGCGCGTGCGGTCAAATCGGCGTCACGTTCATTCGCTGCTACCTGATCCTCTGACTTTTTCGCTTTGTACCGGTTAAGCCGGGCTTCAACGATCTTGTTCACTTCGTCCTGCGTGAACAGCTTTTCGCTGGATCCGTCAACGCCGGCGCTCTGATCCTCTGCTTCTGTTTCGATAACTTTTGTTTTTTCCATGTCTGCCATGTTGATAACCTCTTTTCCTCGGAGAGTATGAACCAATGTAAAAATTTTCCTACAAACAGATCCAGCCTAAAGGGCTGAAATGTACGTAAACTGATCAACTAACGTACACGGTTATTATATCACAATACCGCAAGATTGTCAATATTATGCCGTTATCCACAGCAAATTGATATCACTATTATTTTTTCTGTTCCTGGTTTCGTATTCTTTCAAAAAGCCTTGTATATCCCTTGCCATGCTATCACCTACCGATCGTTGAGCGGGCCGATCAGGCCGCCGTATCCGTATGGATCGAGTGAAGCCTGGCTCGGCTTGCTCCATTTTTTCATTTCCCGGAGCTGGTTTATCTCGCGTTCCATGCCGATCCCCAGCAGAAACATATATGCGCCGTAAAGGATCGCCGCTTCATCTGTCAGCGGTTCTTTGATGATCCCCAGCGCACGCCGGCGCTGCAGCTCCTCTGTCGCGAGTTTCTTATATCTGTCGTACTGTTTTTTTGTCATGTGTTTTTTCTCCTTTGTGTTATTCTTCTTCGGTTTCTTCTTCCTGGAAAAGCTCTGTAGGGCTGTATATGCTCATGCTCTTTTTCCCTTTTCTTTTTCCCGGTAATAACGGATCATGCTTGTTTTGGTTTGCTGGTGCTTCTTCTGCCGCTTCACTTCGCCTATTGTGATAATTAACCCGGTGTATTTGCTTTCGCGGTTCTGTTTCGGATCCCACGAAAACCAAATATCAAACTGTTCCATACCGGCCCAGATCGCCAAGATCAGGAACGGCAAAATAGTCAATGCCCCCATACTGTTACACTCCTTTCATTCGTTCCAATCTGCCCAGCTTGTAGGCGTCTTTGCAAGCAGCTTCCAGCAATTCAATCGCGCTGGTGCTATAATACAGATCTTTGCTATTGCGGATCCTCTTTGCTACGCAGAATTGCAAAACATTCTTTGCGTGTTCTGTATAGTCAATAGGCGAATCATTGATAATGTCGCATTGTTCTTGCTCTTCCGGAACAAGAGCGCCTGACTTTCTCTGGATTAACATATCTATCAACTCCATGTCTGGTTGAAAAACTGTACCTTTGTTTTGTTCTTCCATGTTTGTACGCTCCTCTGTTTTTATGTTCGTGGTATTTCTTCCAGCCGTTCAAGCTGCGATTTCAGCAAAACATACTGATCATCGCGCCGGGCAGCAGCGCCCTTTTCGGATTCTATCTGTTCAAGCCGGCTTTTAATGCGCTCAATCCTTTCGATCCGTTCCGAATCTGTAACGGCTCCCCTGTCTGTTTCCGATTGCGCCGGTGGATCTGTTCTGGTTCTCATGTGCAGATATTCTTCGAACCGGCGCGGGTTAAGTAACACGCTGGGCCGGATATTGCCGCGCATATCGTGTTTATTCAAAGGATCCCGCCACTCCCGGCACTTTTTCCGGATAACGGCCCGGATATCTTCCGGCGTGAAGCCTTGCCGCAGGATCTCCGATATATTGCCGGTTATTTCATCGGTTACAATGAAATCTGTATGCGCCAGCGTATTGATCAGCGCGACCGCTTCATGTGCTGCGCTTTCGGATCCTGGCGCTAAAGGGGGAGGGGGGTTATCTCTCTCCCTCTCATTTACATTCACATTATCATTTACATTTACATTATCATTTACATTTACATTAACGTTGCATTTGCTTTTTTTGCTTTTTTTAGAAACCTTTTGCTTTTTATCAAAAGCATTTGCTTTTTTTGCTTTTTCAGCCTTTTGCGTTTTGTCCTGATCTGTTTCGGCCTTTTTCGGACGGCCGCCTTTTTTACCGGCGCTGCTTCGGATCTCCCGGATCCGGTGCCACTTTTCGCGCTCTCTTTCCATGTTGTTGAAAAGCAAAAGCGTGCTTATTTGCAGGATAGTATCCTCGAACTCCGGGCGCTGTCCGGTTTCGTTATAATCGAACATTGCCATGATCAGGGCGCGCAGCTGCTTATCATCAAGGCCATCAAACAGCTTCTTATAATCCTGGTGGATTATGAAGCTCTCTTTTTCTTTTTCCATGTTGCTATACTCCTTATGCTTTTTTACTGCGGCTGTTTTTCTATCAGATCCTCAAGCGGAACGCCCAGCGCTTTAGAGATCCGGCCGGCAGCCATGACAGACAAGTCTTTTCCCTGGCGGGCTTTTTGGATCGTTGCAGGGCTACACTTGCTTGTGGCTGCTAATGCTCTAATTGTCAGGCCGGCATTAGCCCGCAAAATATCAATGTCATATCCCTTTAATATCATGTTTTTTTATCCTTCTCTGAAAAATATAAACAACTATTTGTTATTGAAACGTTACCATAAATAATTATTTGTGTCAATACATAAAATATTATCAATTATATGTATTAAATGATATGCCATTGTGTTAGAATGTTCACATAATCCTTTTAGGGGGGTGGTCATTGTGCCGTCAAAAGAGATTGTTAGACAACGCATTAAGGAAATAAGAAAACAAAAGGGAATCACCCAGGAACAGCTTGCGGAAAAACTGGGAATGACTCAATCGGCTGTTTCTGCAATAGAATCGAGCAGCAACAGTATAACAATCGAAACAATAAATAAAGTATCTGCAGCGCTGGGCGTTACTGCAGTAGATTTATTGATAGATCTTGATCATATAAGCGCGGACGCTGACCTATTGGAAAAAATGGGTTTTGAGTGGGGAGATCTCCGGATACTTGAGGAATTTCAAAAGCTGAATGAGGACGGGCAAAGCGAAGCGATCAGGCGAACGCATGAAATGACTTTGATAGACTTTTACCGCAAATAGCAAAGCCCCGGACGGATCCGGGGCCGCTTGCCCTTGCCAAAATGACATTGAACGTTAAGCACAAACGAGAAATGAATATGTTCAAGTGATTATACCATGAAAAAACAAAATTATAAACACCGCTACCGGGAAACATACAAGGGAATAAAGATAGATATCAAGGCCGATGATCCGCACGCGCTGCATGACAAAGTGAACGCCAGGAAACGAGCGATCGACCGGGAAACGATAGATAAAACTATATCGCTTTCGGCGTTCGGCCTGATGTACCTGGAAACGCACAAAAAGAACTCTGTATCTGCGTCCTGGTATAAGGATCTGTGCTGGATCTGGCGCGTGATCGTTGCCGGGATCGGAAACCGGAACATGAACACGATCAAGCCGCTGCAGCTGCAGAAGTATCTAAACGGCCTGGGCGGGTATTCTGACAGCTACATAAAAAAACAGTATGATCTTATCTGTCAGGTGTTCCGGCACGCATATATTAACGGCGTAACGGATACGGATCTGACTTTATCGCTGATAAAGCCTAAAGGCGTAACGGCTACCAATGGCCGCAGCATTACAGATAAAGAACGCGCGGCGCTGCTTCATGTGCTGGACGGCCACCGGGGGGAATTGTTCTGTAAATTGATATTATATACCGGCTTGCGTCCGTCCGAAGTCCAGGCGCTAACATGGCGGGATATCAATTTTAGGGAAAAAACAATAACAGTATCAAAGTCGATGAAGCGGAACGGATCCATTGGAGATCCTAAAACGGCCGCAGCACATAGAACGATACCGATACCAGGCCACCTTTTACCGCTGATCAGGGCGCAGCGTTCGCCGGATCCGTTCGCGCAGATCTTTCCGCTTAATCTTTCCTGGCGGCTGCGAATGTGGCGCAGCGTCCAGCGTGAAATGAATATTTACATGGGCTGCCGGGTGTTCCGGAACAAGCTGATCCCGCCGCTGCCGCTTGCCGATGATTTCACGCTGTACAATCTCCGCCATACCTATTGCACCGATTTGGAAAAGGCCGGCGTGCCTATCAATATTGCATCGCGGCTCATGGGCCACAGCAGCATAAACATTACAGCGAAAATCTACACGCACGCCAGCACCCAGGCGCTTGAAATGGCGCGGGATCTGATCGAAAAAGCAGCACAATAAACGCCATGCGCGGGAAACCGCGCGGGAAACTATCGCCAAAACCCTTGATATAGAGCTATTTTATAACTGACTGGGGGTCAGGTGGCCGCAGGTTCAAATCCTGTCTCTCCGACCACTTAAAAACCGTTGAAATTTCAACACTTTCAGCGGTTTTTTCTTTGTCCTTGACACCTTGCAAAATGACCTATTTTGACCTAAAAAAGCATATCAGCGCGGGAAACTGCGCGGGAAACTTTTTGTCCGGGATACCAATATAAAAAAACAACACGGAATCGCTGACAGATTTTAACCAGGATAAATTTTTATAGCGTAGTGGGGTAATTCATCAATAACAATAAAAAATCGCTTAAAACGAAAAATAGAGCTTCGGTTTTTTCAGCTTTCGCGCTCCGGATCAGATATAGCATAATTCGTGCGCCAGCTTGTATATGAATCTGCTTTTATGCCGGCGCAGCGTGCGCGGATCCGCGAACTCGCACCGATGAAGCGGCGCATTTAATATTATATTATCCAGGATATAACGCCGGTATTCTTCCGGAATGATCTCTAACGACTTGTCTACTGCCTTTACAACTGTATTTTTTTCGGCTATTACAATCGCCTGCCGTTCGATTATGCTATCATCGAAGGCGCGGACGCTGTTGCCGGTGCCAACCTTCAGGAAGTCAACGCCAGGTATATATATATTATCCTCTACCGATTTACGGAATTTGTCAGCGTTCCGGATAAAGCCCAGCATGAGCTTATACAGATCCGGATCCAGCTCGTAGGGGTTATTTTTTTTCGGCTGATAATCCCGCATAGCGCCATACCTGATACACAAATATAAAAAAACATGGTATAATATAACCGCTGTAAATGTCATGTGTTATCATTTTTAGGGGATCGCAGCCCGGCAAAAGGGGCCGCGATTTTCCTATTTTTGGGGTTATCCGGGGTATATACCACCACCCCCATATATAATATATATGGTTCGGGGGTAAATCGGCGCT
>JAFZVC010000048.1 GCA_017618015.1 Spirochaetaceae bacterium | reverse complement strand
TGCAGTGTACTTTGCTGCACTAATTAGTAACGATTTCAGGAGGACTTCGTGTCCTGCTACATTTATAATCGGAGAATGAAAAAAAGACTTAACACTTTTTTAAAAAAATTTGCACAAAAATTTTTAGATTTTGGAGATTTTCACCTAAGTGATTGTACTGCAATAAGTTATTTTTTATTTTTCTTGTGACATTCTGTACAGCCGGTTATATGGACGTGTCTTTTTCCTGTGTCGCGCAAAAAAAGATGAGCATCAAGATGGCCGTTAAGAGGAATATTCTGATGGCATACCGGACAGACTCGTTGTATACCGGGTTCGAGTTTTGGGTAGCAGTGCGGGCAGCCAAGAATCGTGCAAGCCTGATCTGTTTTGTCTGTTCCTTTATAAACGCGGGAAATTATGTTTTCGCCTTGGAAGAGCGGAGAATTGCATATCGGACAATTTGATTTTGGTTCGCCTTTTGGTTTCTTTCTATTAGAATCATTATTGCTGCCATTCCCGAAAAGACCGGATTTAAAACAAAGCAGGATAATGAGAACACTTATTCCAATCAGGATAAACATCCATAAAAGTGATGAATTCATACTATTATATATCGGGATATAGAACTGCAAAAACAAATATTTACACATCAAAAAAATCAATGTATAATGTTTTTGTGTCGGTTTTATATATAGTAGCAACACCAATAGGCAATTTGGGCGATATAACGTATCGTGCATTGGAAACATTCAAGTCTGTTGATGTTATCGCTGCTGAGGATACCCGGCATACGCTGCAACTTTTAACACATTTTGAGATACGCAAGCCGCTTATTTCGTGCCGTTCACAAAATGAAGAAATTGCCGCGAAAAAAGTCATCAGTCTGCTTGATGAAGGCAAGAACGTTGCTTTTGCAAGCGATGCAGGAACACCCGGAATAAGTGATCCTGGCGCGGTGCTTGTAAAAATGACGCGTGAAGCCGGTCATACAGTTGTTCCTATTCCTGGAGCTTCGGCTTTTGCAACGCTATTAAGTGTTGCTGGTCCTGGAGGAAAAACTGTAATTTTTGAAGGTTTTTTATCGCCAAAACCGGGCAGAAGGCGCGCCAGGCTTAGAGAATTAATGGCTACGGGCTGGGCATTCGTTTTATACGAATCTCCGTTCAGAATTGTTAAACTTTTGGCAGATATTGCCGATATTGAATATGAGCGTCATGTTGTTGTAGGCCGTGAGCTGACCAAACTACATGAGGAAATTGTGGAGGGGTCTGCCGGACAGGTGCAGGCAGACTTTGCAAGTAGAAGCAAGATACTTGGAGAGTTCGCTGTATTTGTTTCAGGAAATAAAAGCGCTCAACTTACAGAGGAAGATACCGATAAAAAGGTAAGGCAGGTCGAGGATGATGATAGATAGACTTGGTGGAATTAACCCACTGGACAGTATTAAGAGTACTCAAAAAGCAACGGCAAAAGCAGCTGTAAAGACCAGTTCGGACAGCGTAAGCATTTCTGACGAAGCAAGAGAAATGGCTGAAGTTTACTATATGTCAGAAGTTGCTAAAGAAACACCTGATGTACGCGCCGACCTTGTAGCTGAGATTAAAGCAAAAATCAGTGATCCGTCTTATTTAAATTCCGCAGTTATTGAATCAACAGCGGATAAAATTATGAGCAGCTTTGGTTTTTAATTGAAACCTAACCTTTGTTGAACAAAAGGCGGAACAATGTTTCCGCCTTTTTTTGTATCCTTTTTAAATATTGTATGATATTATATAGAAACAGTTTCAAAAGTAAGACTGATTTTAGATACGACAGCAGGCACTAAAATGGCAGATTTTACATTACGAATATCACCTAACATAACGCTCGGCTCTTATACGGCAAGCAGACTTGGACAGTTTGTACAAGAATGGGGAACCCGCTTCATGCTTATCCTTGACCCTGTGCTTGGTGAATACGGTATATCTGACAAGCTGAAAAAATCACTTTCTGACAGAAACATAGAGTTTTTTGTTTTTGACGAGATTCCGTCCGCGGCAGATACGACAGTTTTGCAGACGGCGTTGGAGTTGGCTAGAAAAGCTCATATCCACGGCGTTATAAGTGCCGGTGGACAAAAGACGGAAAACTTGGGAAGAGCTGTTGCGACATTAATTCATGAATCTCACAGTGTGTACGACTATTTGGACGGTGCGACACCAGTTTCTGGCGCACTGCCGTTAATATGCGTTCCAACGACAATGCACGATTTGTTTTTGTTTGCTGACAAAACGCCTATCATAGATGCGCGGACAAAAAAACTGAAGCTTCTTCCTATCAGGCAAAATACATGCAAGCTTGCGCTTTTTGACCCGAACTTGTGCGTCAGCCTTACAGAAAATCAAGTTTCTTCTATATCATTGCAAATGCTCTGTATTGCTATAGAAAGCTATATATCTCAAAAGGCATGCTTTTTTTCTGACACGATAAATGAAAAGGCTATTGAACTTTTAAGTTGCGGTCTTGATTCCAAGCCATCACTTACAACGGCAGTGCCACCGGAACAGTTGCTTATTCAGGGCGGATGTATGGCGTCTCTTGCAGCTGGCATGAGTCCTGCCGGTGCCGCATCACTGCTTGCCTGTACTATAAATGCAAAGTACAAGCTGCCACGTTCTGTAGTAACTACAATTCTTTTTCCATATATAATAGAAGATGCCGCAAAATATAAGTCGGACAAACTGGCGAAAGTTGCCCGCATTCTGAATGTAGCCTCGGATACAAGCAGCAATGATACGGCTGTTAACGCACTCGTAGAAAGCGTCAGGGAGCGCATCGCCATAGCGAACCTTCCGGCGCGGCTTAAAGACATGGGTGTTTCAATAGAACAGCTTGCTCTTGCGGCAGAAAACGCTGGTCAGCTTGAGCTGATGACGAGCCTGCCACGCTCCATGTCCGCCGATGAACTTTTTGACTTAATAAAGCAGGCATATTAATTATATGATAGAACCAGAAAAGCTTTGGCAGCTTAACGGCGGACAAAGACGGCGAAAGCTGGCGTTGACGTTCGGTGCATTGGAGCGCGATATAGCTGGCATAGCTGAACCCGGTAACGAATATGCATTCAAAAATATGCCGCGTGCTGAATACACCAAAAAACTTGTGGAGCTTTTATTAAAAGATCCAGAGCTGCCGCAAGAAGCGCAAAAAGAGCTTAAGGAACTGCTTTCTGCCCCGGTTTTCGATGAGCGCCGCGCCTGCAACTGCGCGCGGAACCACCTGCTTGCAATAATCGGAACATTCCCCGCTGAATGGGATTTAGTCATCGCACCTCATAACCAAACTGCACCGGACGAATTTGCTTCAGAAAGCCGGGCGGAAAAACGCGACTTTTTTCCGGGGCTCTATGTGTACGCGGAAGATATCCGCTCGCCGTTCAATTTGGGGTCAATTTTTAGAACAGCAGAAGCGTTTGGCGCAGAAAAACTTTTCATATCGCCATTTTGCACGCCGCCGGAGCATCCGCGTGCAGTCCGTTCCGCAATGGGCTGTGACAAACTGCTGCCGTGGGAAAGAAAGCCTCTCGATGAGGTGATTGCAGAGCTTCCAAACGACGTTGCTGTTTTTTCACTTGAAACAGGCGGAACAGATATTTCGGAATTCAAGTTCCCTAAAAAGGGGCTTGTAATAATCGGCTCTGAAGAACTGGGAATAAGCCCGGACGCGCTCTCAAAAGCAACGTATGGCTGTGTGACAATCCCGATGAAAGGTATGAAAGCATCGCTGAATGTTGGAGTTGCGTTCGGTGTCTTGATGCAGTGTTGGGTGGCTAGCCTGCGCTAGCAAGGCATGGGTCTAGGAACTTGAATAATTCACCGCAAGCGTATCAGCAAAAGCCTTAAGCTGTTCTTCTTTTTTTATCTTGAACAGTTTAAGAATTACAGGCTCAAACTGATAGAATTCAACCGTTTCGTCCTGATAGTTAGAAATCATGTTTGCAAAATAGACGATAGCTGCAATTGTCCGCATTTTTTCGGGTGCAGAAAGCGGTTCGTGGTGATATCTTATCGCGTTCACTATTACATCAGGGAAATTCCACTTTTCTGCAATCTGTGCACCGATTTCTGAATGATTAAGTCCGGCAGTTATCCGTTCGAATACATCCATACTCAATATATGTTCGCGGCATTTTTGCTTGAATTTTTCGAGCATCTGCGGATGTGCGACATTGAATACGACGCGCCCCATATCGTGCAACAAGGCACAGACATATATATCTTCGCTGAGTTCCCTGGAGCTTGGATAAAATGTTTTCGTTATGTATTTCGCATAATACGCGACTTTTGCACAATGATTCCACAGATTTCTCTGCTCCGGAGAGAACTTTTCGAGTGATTTCAAAGAACCTATAGAGTAGAGCAGATTTTTTATGCCTCTTGTTCCGACAAGCTTAACGGCATCTGGAATGCTACGGCACGGCGTAACGAGTGAGAATGCAGCAGAATTGACAATCTTGAGCAAATCTGCTGTAAGAGCAACGTCATTCGATATTTTCTCTGCAACGTCAGAAAGCTTCATATCGGGTTGATTCAAGAGTCTGTTGATGCTGTTAATGTTGTCGGGGAACTGCGGAATAGCATCAATTATCTCTACGTATTCTTTCGAAAGCTCATTCAAACTGGAAAGACTGTAGGCAGTTAGCGGAAGCGTGATTTTATTTATTGTTTCGTTGCCGTTGGAAACTACCTGATAATGCTCGCTGCTTATTCCAAGCTTTTTGAGCATAAGTATCATTATTATAAGTCCAAGTCCAGCTCCCTCTGTATCATCGATAATCTGGTTGAAAGCTTCGTCTACAGAATCGTATTGCTCGGCTCTTGCTATCTTGTCATGAATCCGTTTGTACTCAAAGAACGAAAGCGCGGAATTGTTGTGTATCTCTATAAGGATTGTGTCGTCTTTTGCCTGAAGAATGAGCTTAACAAAGTATCCGTCTTCTTTTTGTTTGTTCAGATAATACTTTATGTTGCTCATCGTATCGTTTTTGAACGTCTTCATTCCAAGATTGTAATCATCTTGGTCGTTTATATCTAAACCTTTTTCCTTAAAGTAAATGCGTTTTGTGTTGGCTTTTTTCGCATTCGTTATAAGCTCATTCATGCTGTAGATGATATATTCAGTCATGTCTTCTTGTTTTATTTCTTTGAAGAACGCAGTTATAACTTCAGAAATATAAACTTCTGCTTCGTGAGGAAAAGTATATGTCGTTACTGACAAAGGTATACCGACTTGCACCGCTTTTTTTATCTTTGCTAAATCGACCTTAGTTTTTGTAATGTCGGACATAGTAAGTATTATAACACACTATTTTTGAAAAACTAATATATTTTCTTATAAATTTTTTAAAAGGATACACACAATTAATACGTGTTATTGAAGTTTGATTCTATTTAAAGTAAAATAGTGGTTTATGCAGGACTACAAACCGCTGATTGTACAAAGTGATAAAACTCTTTTGCTCGATGTCCACGCTCCAAATGCTGATGAATGCCGGAACGCGCTCATGCCGTTCGCGGAGCTGGAACGTTCTCCTGAGCATCTTCACACATACAGGCTGACTCCGCTTTCTTTGTGGAACGCTGCCAGTGTCGGTTTTTCTCCTGATTACGCGATAAAAGTTCTTACGGATTTTTCCCGCTACGATGTTCCGCAGATTGTTTGTGCATGGATAAAAGAAACGGCAGAGCGTTTTGGAAAAATCCGAATGATACCCGACTTTTTCCTGGCAGAGGAGTTGCAGCGTGCGTCGGAAGATAGCACGCAAGACGCGCCGCAAGAAAAACTGCCGGACACCTTACTTTTGGAGACTGGCTCTGCAAAAGTCGCCAAAGAAATAGAAGCTCAGCGTACGATGATGAAGTATCTTACGCCGGTGCAAGACACACGCGAGCCTGCCCATGACAATATACCCAAGTTTTTGTTCCGCCTTGCTGTCACGGACAGAGGCACTGTAAAACAGGAGCTTTTAAAACTCGGATGGCCGGTGAAAGACGAAGTTCCTTTGCGTGACGGTGAGCCGCTTGAGGTTTCGCTCAAAGAAACTGCATCGAGCGGAAAAGCTTTGCACATAAGGAAATATCAGAGTGAAGCCGCCGCCTCTCTTGTTGGCGACAAACGGCCTGGCACCGGCTTTGGAACGATTGTGCTGCCATGCGGAGCCGGAAAAACGATTGTCGGCATGGTCATCATGGATATGCTGAAAACAAGCACGCTCATCCTTACAACGAACATTTCCGCTGTTCATCAGTGGGTAGACGAGCTTCTTGATAAAACAAACCTTACGCGCGACCAAATTGGCGAATATTCTGGCGAAACAAAAGAGATAAAGCCGGTCACGATTGCAACGTATCAGATTCTTACGTGGCGGCCTGAAAAAGAAGGACCGTATCCGCATTTCCAGATTTTTCGCGAGCGTCCTTGGGGACTTATCATATATGACGAGGTTCACATGCTTCCGGCTCCGGTTTTCCGGGTGACAGCGGAACTGCAAGCAACAAGGCGAGTGGGGCTTACAGCAACGCTTGTGCGCGAAGACGGCTGCGAAGGCTATGTGTTCAGTCTTGTAGGCCCAAAGCGGTACGATGTGCCGTGGAAAGAGCTGGAAACATCAGGCTGGATTGCCGATGCGGAATGCATTGAATACCGCCTCGACATGCCGATGGAAAAGGAACTTGAATATGCTGTTTCCGGTACGAGAATTAAGCATCGTATAGCAAGCGAAAATCCAGCGAAAATCCCTGCGGTTCAAGAAATTGTAAAAAGATTCTCGCAGGATAAAATCCTCATAATCGGACAATATCTCGATCAGCTGTATGAGATTGCTGAACTCCTTAAAGTGCCTATAATCACCGGAAAAACGAACACATCTGAGCGGGATGAAATCTATTCAAAGTTCAGAAAAGGCGAGATTCGGATTCTTGTCGTGTCGAAAGTCGCGAATTTTGCAATCGATTTGCCAGACGCGTCTATGGCGATTCAGGTTTCTGGAACTTTTGGAAGCCGGCAAGAAGAAGCGCAGCGTCTTGGGCGCATTCTACGACCCAAACAGCGAAAGGCTCGGTTTATCACGCTGATTTCACGCGGCACAGTTGAAGAAGATTTTGGAACTAATAGACAGAAATTTCTTGCAGAACAAGGATATACATATAAGTTGATACGCGCTCTCGATGAGCTGCCGGATGAGATAGATTGTCAGACAGGGGGTGAATACCTGTGACGGATATGGCGGCAAAAATCCTTTTATGGCGCGAATCTCTTTCAGTAATGCCCGATCATCATTTTTTCGAGATTATCAGGATGTATCTGGGCGAGATAAAAACGCCATACAATAAGCAACGGCTTATCGAGGATTTGAGCGCATTTTTGCGAAAAGAAGATAACAAGCAGATGATTTTGCGGCTGTTGTCCAAAACTGATTTGGAACTTGTGACGGCTGTAAAAGAGTTTTCATCGGCTACCAAAGACAAACTTCACGCGCTTTTTTCTTCATCAATGACGTATGCTGCGCTTTATGAGCAGCTTATGAACTTGGAAGAACGGCTTGTTATTTATCGTCACCCTGATAAGGACACTGGGCGCGTCGTTTTTGAACTGAATCCATTGCTTGAACCAGTGCTTTTGCCGCTTTTGAGCCGGAATAATCTGCTGCCTGCAGCAAACCTCAAAGAAAACTCTGCTTTGAGTGGAAATACTCCAGAGGTTGCGCCATCTTGCAGGCTTTCCCCAGAGTTTCTTGCCGCCGCATATTCGTTTTTGCTCGAAAACCCGGAGCTTTGCAAAGCCGACGGAAGCCTTAAAAAACGTTACGAAGTTGTAGTACAGCAAGTTTTCCCCTCATACGGCGATTCAAACTTTTTCTCACTCATTGTTACGGCTCTTGCTAATTTAAGCCTTATCCGTATGACAGACTGCGGGTTTTCGGTAAAAACAAAACGGTGGATGCAGTTCGCCGAACTTGATGAAGCTTCACAATACTCGTACATTGCGGCGGCAGCGTCAGGACACTTTCCGCGCGGGGTTCTTCAAAGTTATGCGCAGCTTGTTAGGGACATTGTTGCGGAAATTCCCGACTTTGGTTTTACAAAAGAAGTTTTTTTGCGGAACATCTTTTTGCACAGAGAGTTAAAAACCCCCGCGCGAACACTTCATTCAGGCCGTTTTGCAGCTATCCTTCAGCGCGCGGAAAGCCGGGAGTCTTCAGCTTTCGGTACGGATTCTGCGTCTGACCGCCCGACGAATTACGAAACGCAGTTTTCTTCAAGCTGTACCGACGAAACGCTTTTTCAGGTAATAGAGCAGCTTGGGCTGATTTATTACGCCGGAACGGATGCTGATGGAAACGTGGTATATAAGCGGGCTCTGTTTCCAGAAAAGGTTGCGCTTGAAAATCCAAATGCCGCGCCGTATGCAAGCATAGACAGTGGTTTTTCTTTGACCGTGTTGCCCGGCTTATCGCTCAAAAAACTTTTGCCGCTCGCGGAAATATCAGTTCCTGTTCGTTTTGAAAAAATACTTCAGCTTGAAATAACGAAATCGGCTGTAATGCGTAGTTTTGATGCTGGAAATACTCCTGCCGCAATAGAAGATTCTATGCGCGAAGTCCTTTCACATGAGCTGCCACAAAACATTATGTTTTCGCTCGCGGACTGGTATGACGGCTACAATGCGGCATCGATTTTTATGGGTTATGTGCTGAAAATACAGCCGGAAAAAGACGCAATCGTCGAGAAAAACCCGGAATTCGCACCGTATATACGTCAAAAACTCGCGCCTGGCATATTTCTGCTCGACTTTGCTACGCGAAAAGAAGCGATGTCCGTCATTGCGGAAAGCGGTCTTAGCTTTATTGGCTCAATAAAAGACACTCGTACAGAAGAAGAGTTTCCTCCGTTTCCAAGGATTTACCACACGGAAACTCAGCGCGAACGGAGCGGGCAAAGCTTCTTTGCGAATAGTAGTTCTGACGTTGCCAATGCTACAGAAGCAGAAGCCGCTTCTGGTTTTATTGAAAAACTCAACAAGATTGTGGACGGTATGAATCTTTCTGTAGAACAGACAGAAGAGCTTAAATCACGGATTCAGCGACGAATAATTGTGAATGAAAAGCAGCTTCAGGCTGGTTCTGTACGTCCGGAAAAAAACGAAGCTTCTGGTATGGACTTCCTCGGTAAAATTCACGTTACGGAACATGCCATCGCTTCCGAAAGTCTTCTTAATATTTTATACGACAGCGTTACGTATCTTGTTCAGCCTGTTCGCGTAGAAAAACAAAACACCGATGCTATTTTAAAAGCTTTGTTACAACCGGACGGCACAGAAAAATACTTCCAGATAGGAAGAGTCCAGTATCTAAAACGCATCCGCGGTTCGGTTTTCAAAGAGCCAGACTACAAATAATCAAAAATGTCGTTAAACATCTTAAAATCAAAAATTTAAGAAAAAATTTAGAATTCGTTTTTTGAGTAGAAATCGCATAAAATAAGGCATTTTTACGGTTTTTACGAAAAAAAGTATTTGCTTTTTTTAGATATATGGTGTATTGTTTAGTAAACAAGAAATCGGAAAGTGTAAAAAAACACAAATCAAAAAGTGAGAAAACAAAATGTTTGCTTATCAACTTCTGATTATTATCGCCGCTTTGTTTCTATGTGGAGTATTATTGTTGTGTGCCTTGGTATGGTTTAAAGCAAGAAAAGCCAAAAAGGCAGACAAAGATCAGACCAAACTCCTTGATAAAGAGACAGATATAGACGCACTTACTGGACTGTTTTCTGAGCCCGAATTCGACAGGGTTTGTAAGGCTGTGCTTGAAACGAGCGAAGCAAAAAACCTTTATGTCTTGCATATCGATATAGATAATTTCAGTTTTTATAGAAGTGTTCACGGAAAAGAAGCTGCTGAAACAGCTCTTAAATACGTGGCGTTCTCCATTCAGGACTTTTTTGATGGGCGTCTTGTTGCATGCCGTAATTCAAGTGATCATTTTTATGTTTTAGCAGAAGGTGAGCAGAATCAGGCTTGCGAGACAATCCTTCAGTGGTACGATGTTCTTATGCGTTCCATAGCTGTTCATGCAATTACAATGCACTTCGGCTTGTACGTTGTTAATGACCGCTCTGTTCCTGTTTCTGAGATGCGCAGTTTTGCGAAGGTGGCGACACGCTCTGTAAAAGATAACTACGGAAATCTTATTGGCATATATAATGATGAGCTTTTTATGCGCCAGCAGACAAAAATGGAGCTTGCGAGCACATTCGAGAATTCTCTTAAGGAAGACCGATTCATAGTTGTGTTCCAGCCAAAGTATGATGCTTGCTCTGAAAAAATCGCTGGAGCGGAAGCTCTTGTCAGGTGGCAGCAGGAAGACGGCTCTCTTACATCTCCTTCAGAATTCATACCGGTTTTGGAGCATACAGGACTTATCCCAAAACTCGACTTTTATGTATTCGAAGAAGTCTGTAAAACGATGTCACGCTTTTTGAGCATGAATATTGAAGTGGTTCCTATCTCTGTTAATTTTTCACGCATTAATCTTTATAATCCTGGTTTTTGCAATAAGATTAGGCATATTGCGGAACAGTACGGCATACCGTTTAAGTCGCTTGAAATAGAACTTACTGAATCTGCTTTCTTTGAAAACGAAAAGATCCTTACAGATATAGCAAAACGGTTGCGTAAGGATGGATTTAGAGTTTCTATAGACGATTTTGGACGCGGATATTCATCGCTTAACCTGATAAAAGAAGAGTCGTTCGACGTTATCAAGATAGACCAGTCATTCCTGCAAGGCGATCACGAAAAAACATCTCAAGTTATACTTAAATCGATTTTCTCACTCACTCGGGAGTTGCGGCTTGAAACAGTTGCAGAAGGTGTGGAAAACAAAAATCAGCTTGAATTCCTTAAAGATTCGGGCTGTGACCTTATTCAGGGATTTTTCTTTTCTAAGCCTGTCTCAAAAAATGAGTTCGAGAATATGCTCAGTATGCAGCAGAAAGCTTGCTGAAATTATTTGTACGCTTCCCGAAGCATCGCGATTTCCGCTTTGTAGCCGTCGTGTTCGTTCGGTGTTTCAAGAATAAACGGAAGATTCCGCAACGCCGCATGGTTTATGACACGGAAAAGAGCCTCTTTTCCTATTTCGCCTTCTCCAATTTTTGCATGCCTATCTTTATGCGCCCCGCGTATATTCAGACTGTCGTTAAGGTGGACGGCGTGAAGCCTTTTTAATCCTATTATTTTGTCGAAGTTTGTAATTACTCCATCCAAATCAGATACGATATCGTATCCGCCGTCCCATATATGGCAAGTGTCAAGACATACCCCAAGCCTTGTAGGAAGAGGCGTTCCGGCTTTTTCTTCGGCACTGTCGAGTATTTGTTTTACTTCTTCGAATGTCTTTCCGATTTCGGAACCTTTACCAGCCATGGTTTCTATAAGCAAAGTTGTCGTACAGTCCGGCGTCGCTTTTATTGCTTCTGCGATAAGAGTCGATGTAAGGTCTATGCCAACGTCAGCGCCTTGCTGTACATGGCTTCCCGGGTGAAAATTGTACAGGTTGCCGGGGGTATATTCCATTTTTTTTAAGTCATCAATCATCATTTCAAGAGCAAATTCACGCAGATGCGGATTGGCGGAACATGGGTTCATCGTGTATGGGGCATGGGCAACGAGCTGTGCAAAGTTATGTTCTGCGGTAAACTTGCAAAAAGCTTCCGTGTCGGCTTTGTCTACGGGTTTTGCCTGCCCTCCGCGCGGATTACGCGTAAAAAAAGCGAAAGTATCTGCTTTAAGCTCCAAAGCTTCGTTGCCCATGGCAATAAAGCCTCCGGAAGAAGATTCGTGGCATCCGATATGAAGCATGTTTATTCCCCCTTGAAATAATCAGTGTTTTCTGTTACGTTTTAGTCTATAAAGACGAGCAGTTCCAAAACCTTGGCGGTTTAGGAGCAGGCTCAATAATATCTCGCCGGCGTGGTGGAATGGTAGACACGGCAGACTCAAAATCTGCTGCTCGCGAGGGTGTAAGAGTTCAAGTCTCTTCGCCGGTAAAATGTTTTATGGCTTCAGAATGTTTGTTCTGAAGCCTTTTTTTATCTCGCGAAAAGTGTGGGTTCAAGCTTGAGCCCACGCCACATTGTCGTACCTGGAGGTGCGAACCTTGCTGTTAAAACAAAGCCCGGCACTCAAAATAGAACCGTTTTTCGCTCGCTTCGCCCATTGAAAAGCTTTTCCGGGGCAACGGTCCATTTCCTGCGATCGTGCTGAAAAAGCTTTCTTTCGCTATAGGCGGCAGCAATATTCCTATTGAATTCTGTTTTTCGCCAAGTCTGAAAACTTCATCTGAGCCGTGGATGTAATCAATTTCCGGTTTCTGTGAAGAAGCACTGGCGGCAGAAGCTTGCGCCGCCTTAAGAAACTCGTCAAGAACCGGCTGCAATTTGCTTACAACAAGATCTGTAATATCAGTGCGGATGAGAGTATAAACCGGCGAGCCGTTCTTTTCGGTAACGATGCCAACGAACCCTTTTGAGGCAGAAACCTTGCTGTTAAGTTCGTCTTTTGAGCCGCATGTTTCTGCTTTTCCGCCAAGTTTTGCGCACAGCGTTTCTATAAGCGAATCTGCATCAGAGTCTTTCATGTTGAAAAGAACACGGTGAATAGGCTCGAACGTAAGCCCGTCATCGTAAATATTCACAATTTCAACAAGTGCGTACCGAGCATTGTGATTCTCTAATCCGGCTGGAATCGAGATTCTTCCGTCCGCGCCTTTAACTCCGCCGTTTTTAAGCTTGAATTCGTTCCAAACGGCTTTTGCCGTCGCGAGCGAATGGTTTCCGTCTCCTACTGCAAACAAGAACGATGAGCCGTCTGCACCAGTTCCGTCTTTTTTCAGCGTCTCAAGAGCTGCCAGTATGTGCTCCATCTCTTTTTCGCCGTCTACAATCCAGCCTTTTAAGCTTCCGGAGTTTTCCATAAGCGGTGTGCTGTAGGCAGGTTCTCTTTTTTTGGCATCTTCGCCTGTTTTTTCAACAAGCTCTTTTGCTTTGTCGTTCGCAAGCAGCATTATGTGCGGGCTTTCGAGAGGGGCACCCCGGCGTATTTCCATTCTGGGCGGAATGCGTTCTACGATTGTCGCTTCTGTAGCGCGAACGAGTGCTTTTGAATCTGGTTCCCATTCATACGCTTCAAGGTCTAACGCCGTTACAAGACCTTTCCGGACTCTTCCGTATGATGTAGTTCTTTCTATATATATAAAGCATTTTTTTGCTGCAGAAAAAACACCGTCTTTAAGGTACTTTTCCATTGCAGAGTGAATGGCTGCTATGCGCTCCTGTTTGTCTGCATCGCCAAGATATACTTCTGGAAGAATTATATGGAGCGTAGAAGGTTTTCCTGCCGCCGTTGCCTCGCAGCGTTTCCAGTATTCCCTGTCCTGTGTGTGCTGATCACAGGCTATTACAGCCCATGCCTTCAAATCTGTAGTGGCTGCCGGAAGCAGAATTTCCGGAACCGTTAATCCGTAAGTGTTGATTTTTTCCATACCGAGAATATACCAAATCGGCTGTGTTTGTGCTACACTATGGCATGGCCTCAATGGAAATGTCCGTTACACAACGGCTGGCTCAACAACAAAAGCTTTCTCCGCAGATGATACAGACCATCAACATACTTGCTATGCCGATGGATCAGCTTAGGGAGCGCATCTACGAAGAGGTTGAGTCTAATCCGGCGATGGAAATCTTGAAAGACCCGGTGTACGTTTCGTCTTCCGACAGCGATACTCATCAGCGTTTTTTGGAAAGTGTCGCGCAGCCTGCGGAAACTTTGCAGGAGCATCTTCTTGTCCAGCTTTCAGAAAAAGATATTCCAGAAAATGTAAAAAATCTTGCGGAGCGTATAATCGGTAATCTTGATTCACACGGATATTTCCGAAGTCCATGCAAAAAACTGCTCCGTTATGATGAAAGCCTGGAATTACTTGAAGAAACGCTTTCGCTTATTCAGGGCTTTGATCCTGTGGGCGTTTGCTGCACAGATCTTAGGGAAAGTCTTTTGCTTCAGGCGCAGGCCGCGGATAATGCTCCGTCACTTGCTATAACAATCCTTCAGGATTATTTTTATCTTCTTGAAAAAGCGCGCCCTCAGCACATACTTAACGGTTTGGCGGAACGCGATCCGCTTTTGGCTCGTCATCATACGGTTGCTTCAGTCACGGATGCATTGTCTTTTATACAGTCTTTGGATCCGTATCCTGCGAGGCAGTTTTCAGACGGCGATTCAGTTTCTTATGTGGAACCAGATGCTTTTATCCGAAAAAGCACGGACGAGGAAATTGAGAACGGAGCTGGCGAATTCACTGTCGAAATGCTAAAAGGCTCTCTGCCAGAAATAGGTGTTTCAAGTGAGTTTAAGGAGATGGCATCTTCGGGTGGTGAATCCGGGAAATTTGCAGCTGAATCGATAAAAAAAGCCGATTGGTTTATAAATGCCGTTCAGCAGCGTACTATGACTGTGTATAATGCGCTTCGCGTCATCGTTGGCAAGCAGTCGCTCTTTTTTCACAAAGGCCCTGGAAACCTTGTACCGCTCAAAATGCAGGAAGTCGCTGAAGCAATAGACGTACATCCTGCAACGATTTCCCGTATTGCGAACGGCAAGTTTATACGCTGTGAATGGGGCTTTTTCGAGATCCGTTATTTTTTCACAAACTCAATTGCTTCGGACGGCGATGGTCCTTCAAAAGAAAGCGTGAAACAGGAAATCGCGAAAATTCTTACGGAGCATGAAGCTTCTGGTAACGGTAAAAAACTTTCGGACGAAAAGCTCGCGGAAAAACTTGCAGAAAAAGGCATCAAAATCGCGCGTCGCACTGTCGCTAAGTACAGGGCGGAGCTGAATATCAAATCATCCTTCGATCGTAAATAGTATAAATTTACTTTATTCAATTGATTTTTTCTTTGCGTTTGGCACTTTCCGGCATTATACTGAATTCATGGGAGAGATATCGGAGCGCATAAGCTCCTTCAGTTTAAAGCCGCCATTATGGCGGAACCAGGAGGTCATATGAACATAACCGTTAATTCTGTAGGTTTTACGATGGATCAGGACCAGCAGGATCTTGTAGACAAAAAACTGGAACGCATCAAATATGCGGATGACCTTATTGTCAGCTGTGCTGTTAAAGTTAAGGAAGATAAAAAATATTATTTTGATACAACACTGAATTTTAAGTGGGGAACAACAGCCCACGTTGAAACAGATGATTACGAGTTTGCAACATGTCTGAACAAGATGATAGACATGCTCGACCTTAAAATAAAGAAAGAGAAAGACAAGTATCAGCAGAAATAACTGATTTTCGGCAGGTGCAAAGAAACGTGCACCTGTTGAAAATTCTTGCTGATGCGTGTATATTTCCGATATGACTGATAAAGACTTTACGGTTCTGGCCTTGCTGGACATGAACCTGAAAGGGCATAACTCACTTGATCTTCGTTGTGTGAATGGCCGTCGTGGCCTTGACAGGAAGATTACAATACCGGACATCAACCGGCCTGGACTCGCTTTGTCCGGGTTCTTCGAGTCTTTTGCCTATCAGCGCATTCAAGTTTTTGGACGCGGTGAGGTCGCTTATCTTCGTAAACTTATATCTGAAAATAACACCGATACAATAAATCAGCTTTTTACTTATACTATCCCTTGTTGTATTTTTACACATGGTTTGGAAATTCCGGAATTGTTCAGCCAGCTGGCAGAAGACGCCGGTTGTCCTGTTCTTTCGACCGACCTTGAGTCTACCGAGTTTTCATCAAGGCTTTTGCGCGTTTTTTCCAATATATTCGCGCCCAAAAAGACAATGCATGGCGTTCTTGTTGAGGTTTTTGGTGTCGGCATTATCCTTATAGGTGATTCTGGTGTCGGAAAGAGCGAGACTGCATTGGAACTTATTGAGCGCGGACACCGTCTTGTCGCTGATGATATTGTTGAGATCCGCTGTGTAAATGGTAACTCCGTACTTGGCAGGGGTGCCAATAAGATTATAAGTCACCATATGGAAATAAGGGGCTTGGGTATAATCAATATCGAGCAACTTTATGGAGTTGGTGCAATTCGTGAGCAGAAAGAAGTTCAGCTTGTCGTTAAGCTTGAGGAATGGGATACTAACAAGATATACGACAGGTTGGGAACAAAAGAAAATAATATGGAGCTTCTGGGGGTTAAGATTCCTCTGCTTGAGATTCCTGTAAAACCTGGAAGAAATGTTCCTATTATAATAGAAACTGCTGCGATGAATGAGCGGTTAAAGTTTATGGGCTATAATTCTGCCCGCGATTTTAATCAGAACGTTCTTAAATGGATAGAAAACGGTCAGGCACAATCTGTCTATGACGGAAGTGATGATTCGTATTAAAGGAGAAAAAAATGGCATCTGTTGAAAAACTTCTTACTGTAAGAAACCGCGCTGGTATTCATGCACGTCCGGCTGCGCTTATCGCCCAGACAGCCAATAAATTTGCATCTGAAATACTTATCGAGAAAGACTCGACGACGATAAATGCTAAATCCATAATGGGTGTCATTACTATGGCGGCAGGATATAATACTGTCCTCACTCTTAAAGCAGAGGGAAGTGACGCGCAGGCTGCCGTCGATGCCATTTATAATCTTTTCGAGAACAAATTCGAAGAAGAATAATCACCTTTCAAAAAACAAGGCAAATTTATGTCGATATACTTTTTACGGTATTGTTTTTTTTAAAAACATATTGTAAAGTGTATAGTATAATGAAAGAACTTACAGACAGACAGCTTCAGGTGCTTCGTTTTATTCAAAGCTATACTGACGCAAACACTTGTCCCCCTACGGTCAGGGAGACGGCAGAGTATTTTTCAATTTCCCTAAAAGCAGTTCAGGATCATATAGCCGCATTGCGTAAGAAGGGATATCTTTCACAGTCGGAAAAACGCTCACGGTCACTTAAGGTTCTTATAGATGACCGTCCAGAAATGCGCGGCAGAAAAGTGGTTGAGATTCCGGTCATCGGTACTGTTGCTGCGGGAAAGCCGCTTTTTTGCGATGAAAACTTTGAAGGCTATGTAAAACTGCCTGACAGTATGCTTGCTCCTGGAAGTAAGTATTTTGCGCTTCATGTACGCGGTTCCAGCATGATTAATGCAGGTATCCTCGACGGTGACCTTGCTATCATAAGACAGGATTGTACAGCGCAGAACGGAGACATTGTTGTCGCTGTCCTTGATGATTCCGCTACGCTTAAACGGTTCTTCAAAGAGCCGGAACGTATACGCCTTCAGCCAGAAAACCCCGAGTTTAATCCTATTTATTGTCAGAATGTTAGGATTATCGGAAAGCTTTCTAATATAATACGCTCATACTGATGTATTCCGTTCCTATATACCTTTATACAGGTCCTGAATTCGGTGAAAGAAACGATGCCGTTGCGGAAGCAAAACGTGCGGCAGAGAAGAAATTCGGCTCCATAGATTACCATCAGCTTTATACTTCCGATGTTTCACTTAATGACGTGCTCTCGTTGCTGAGAAACGGGAACCTTTTCGTTCCAGCGCGCTTTGTCGTTCTGCGCGGTGCAGAAGCTTTAAAAAAGAAAGAAGATATACAGCTGCTTTCCGAATGGTGCGAGGAACAGAAAGCCGTCAAATCCGATGATGTATGGCTTTTCCTCGTTTCGGACGAAACATCTGTGGATAAAAAACTGGAAGCTCTAGTCCCCAAAGAAAACAGAAAAATCTTTTGGGAAATGTTCGATGATCGCAAAGAACAGTGGCTCGAATCTTTTTTCAGGAAAAACGGGTACGACCTTGAGCCCGATGCGGTGGACAGCATACTCTCTCTTGTGGAAAACAATACGGAAGCTTTGCGGAACGAATGCTCGCGTTTTTTTGTGTGCTTTGAAAAAGGACATACTGTTACGGTTGATGATGTCGATTCGATATTGGCTCATAACAGGGAAGAGTCGGCGTTTACGCTTTTTGATGCTATGGCTGCCGCCGAGCATGAACCACAGACAAGGCTTTCCGAATCTCTTTCTATATTACAGAAGCTTCGTAATTCAAAAGACTCTAATTATGTGTCGTTGATTGCTGGTTTGACTTGGTGTTTCAGAAAACTCAAAGTTTGGCATACTCTTGCGAAAGAAGGTGGCTTGTCAGACTTTAATCTTAAGATAAACGGCTTTCAGGCGAAAAAAATGCAGCAGAAGTATCGGGCGGCAGCCCGCATCTGGAATCTTGCGGAAACGGAAGATGCAATATCGCTCCTTTCAGACACGGATATGCTTATCCGCTCGTCAGGAGCTGCTGTGGAAGCTGTAAGTATGCAGGCCCTCGTTTACTGTCTGTGCATTAAAAAAGGATCTGCTCTCAGCGATTACGAAATCAGTTGATTTCCGTGTTGTTCAGAAGTTCTTTAAGCGCAATAAGCTCTTCTTTAGTAAGGGTAATTCCTTTGCCCATTTTGTTGTGATCCGGAGACCAGCTGCGTATATCATACTTTGGATCGCGTTCTCCCCACGAAACCAAATTCAGTTCTGTAAGCCAGCCGCTCTTGCTTTTTGAGAAAGCTCCCAGGGAATTCACTATCTTGAATGAGAAATCATCAGCCATTTTTTAGTCCTCCTGAAGAATTCTGCTTGAAGTATATCACTATATTCTGAAATATGAAAATTTTTTACGGTAAAGTTTTTTTTTCTTTTAAGAAATAAGTTGTAACATTTAGGAAAGTGGTGTATGCTATTTGCTAGGTATGTTTAAAAACTAGACGACCTGAACAAAAAAAGATTCCTGTTTACTAAGATATCTTTATCGGTTTTGCGAAAAAAATCGGTAGGAATGCTAACAGAGTCAATTAAATTAGGAGGAAATATGAAAAGAGTTCTGTTCCGTATTTTTCTTCTGTGTGTGATTCTCTCACTGTTCGTTGCTTGTGGTGAGTCAACACCAGAACCAGAAGAACCTACCCCTACGGAAGTAGCTCCGGAGCCAGTAGCTCCTACTCCAGCACCGGAACCAGTGGTTGCTGAGACGGGACCGGATTGGGCCGCTATTAATGCCGGAAAAATTAGTGCTGTAGACAGTGCTCGTAATGCTGCGCTCAAAACTGGTGCAAAGTATTTGTTTGATGAGTACTTTGCTGAGGTAGATGCTGGCTATGAAGAAGCGCTTGCTGCTTACAAAGCCGGTGGAGACCCGGAAAAGTTCGGCAAAGCTGCTGATGAGTACGTTAACCTGTATAACGCTTTCAAATTCCTTGGTAGGGCACAGTCAGACTGTGATTTTGCCTATGCTGCGGGATATGATGAGATTGATGCAAAGAATGCCGCTCTTGGCGCAGCTCTTTTTGAAGAACTTGAGGTTCTGGCTGCTAAAGATCCTCGCGATTCTGCTGCTATTCTCGCTAAATCAGAAGAAATTGCTGATGTTTATGCTCAGCTCGTTGCCAATGGTAAGAAAGTTGACGATATCGTCGTTGCTTATGAAGAGGCAGTTGATGCTGGTGCAGAAGAAATGTTCCCAGAGGATTTGGAAGCTGTTGCTGACCTCGCGTACGATGCTCTTGTTTATTACAACACAGAGGGAACGCAGGAACAGTTTGATGCTGATACAGACAACTTCTTGTATGTAGCTAAGTCATTCACAGCTGCTTGCAAAGCTTCTGATGCTTACGATGCTGTTTATGAAAACGGTTTCGATGCATACGACTATAAAAACATAGCTGCTGGTGATGCAGCTGTTGACCAGGCATATGCTTTGGTTGATGCATACTATGACACAGACGTGCTTGACGGTGCTGCTATTTACGGCAAGCTTTCTGTAGCTCGTGCATGCTATGAGCAGTCTCTTGCTAACGGTTATGCAATTGAACTCCTTCTCGAAACAAGAGAAGAGGCTGTCGCTGTTGGTGCTGACGAGATTTATCCTGAAGAATTCGCTGCTGTAGACGAGTACGCTTATGAAAGCCTCGATTACTTCAATGCTGGTGGTACTCAGGCTGAGTTTGACGCAGATATCGACAACTTCGATGCTCTCTACACTTCTTTTGCAAAAGCTGTTGAGCTTGAAGATAAATACGCGCTCATTATTGCTCGTGGATTCGATGAATATGATGTTAAGAACTTCAATGCTGGTATTGATGCTGTCAATGACGCCTATGATATCGCATACGACACTGCTGATGGTAAGGCAATCCTTGCTAAGCTTAAAGAAGCAGATGCTCGCTATACAACAGTTCTTAATAACGGATATAACATTGCTTTCGTGCTCTCTCTCAGAGAGAACGCAATCAGCTACGGTGCTGAAGAGTTCTTCCCTGAAGAACTTTACGGTGTAGACGAATATGCAGAGGATTCTCTCGTTGCATATAACGCCGGTGGTACACAGGATGAACTCGATGAAGATGTTGATACATGCAGCTATCTTTATAACTCACTGATCGTTGCTGTTGATACACAGAACGCATACGATTGTATCATCGAAAACGGATACGATGAGTATGATGTTAAAGACGTTGCTCGTGGTGACAAAGCCGTTATGGAGGTATACCTCTTGGCTGCAGCTCCAGAGCTTGACGGTATCGCAATTTTCGAGACAATCAACGTAGCTCTTAATGCTTATGAGCAGGCAATTACAAACTGTGAAGCTTGCCTCGCTGTTATGGCTGTAAGAGAAGATGCTATCGACGCTGGTGCAGAGGACTACTTCCCAGAAGAGTTCGCACTTGTTGATGAGCTTGCTTGGGATGCTGTTGTAAGCTTCAACGCTGGTGGTTCCCAGGATCAGCTTGATGCAGATATCGACAATTTCGAGAATATCTACATCGCTTTCATCAATGCTGCTGAAGCACAGGATGCATATGACGTAGTCGTTGAAAACGGCTATGATGAATATGATGTTAGAAACTTCAATGCTGGTAACGCAGCTGTTGAAGAAGTATACGAAATTGCTTACACAACATTCGATGGTGTAGCTCTTGTAGACAAGACTGGCGATGCTAAGTACTACTACAACAAAATTCTTGATAATGTAGATATGTGTCTTGATGTAATGGCTGTAAGAGATGAAGCTGTTGCAGCAGGTGCAGAAGACTACTTCCCAGAAGAGTTCGCTATGGTTGACGAGCTTGCTTGGGAAGCTGTTGATTACTACAACGAAGCTGGTTCTCAGAAAGAACTTGAGGCAGACGCCGCGAACTTCAAGAATATTTATACAGCATTCATCACAGCTGTTGACGCACAGGATGCTTACGATGTCGTAATTGAAGAAGGTTATGACTTCTACGATTACAAGAACTTCGAAGCAGGAAACAGTGCTGAAGAAAAAGTTTACGAGATTGCTTATACAACATTCGATGGACAGGACATTCTTGAGAATGTTCAGTTCGCAGATGATTCTTACAACAAAGTTATTGACAACGGTCAGATGATCGATGAGGTTATCGCCGTAAGAGACGATGCTGTTGAAGCGGGTGCGGAGGAATTCTTCCCAGAAGAGCTTGCTGTAGCAGATGGATATGCTTATGACGCTCTTGATTACTACAACACAGTAGGAACACAGGAAGAACTTGAGGCAGATGCAGAGAACTTCACAAATGTTTACAAGGCATTTGAAGAAGCTGCTTATGCCGCCCAGGTTTATATACGCATTATAGAGAACGATTTCCAGTCATATGACAGAAACGGTTTTGAAGCAGCAGAAAGAGCTGTTGACGAACTTGAAGTTCTCGCATATTCCTTGGCAGATGGTGAAGTTCTTCTCGCAAAGGCAGAAGAAGTACATGCTGCATATGACAAGGTTGTTAAGAATGCGTTCAAGAAGAAGTCAGATGCTGTTCGCAACGAGTATCTGGCTGTTAAGAAGGATGCAGATGGTATCAAAGCTAACGTAGCTGACAAGCAGGGATATGCTGAGGCTGAATCTCATATGAAGAATGCTGAAGCTATTTTTGCTAGAATGTCCTATGAAGCAGCTTTCGCAGAGTATACAACAGCAAAAGATGCTATGAGTTCTGTATACGAGAGCGTACTTGCAAAACGCAACGCAGCTTTGGAAGCTTTGGAAAGAGGCCGTGCACGTGCAGAAGAACTTAGTATTCTTGCAGCTCAGGCTGATATAATCGCTCCTCTTTCAAACAACTAGGAGGCAAGATGATGAAGAAGTTTATTTGTTCTTTATTAGTTATTTGTTGCATGGTTCTTCCTGTTATTTGCGAAAGCTGGGCTGATATTAAGCCTTTGCAGGCTGCTAATGACTATGATAAGCTTGCGCAGGAAGCTTTTGATAGAGGCGATTATGCTTTGGCTATTGAGTTGTCTCAGCAGGCCGAAATCAAAAGAAATGAAGTTGAGTTTGAGATCAACGAAAAACTCGCAGAAGCAGAAATCGATGCAGAGAAGAGAGAAGAGGCTAGAAGAATAGCTGAAGCTAATGCTCGTGCAAAGAGAGAAGCAGAAAACAGAAAGATTGAAGAAGCAGAGAACACAATTGCTCTCGCTGAAAATCAGCTTCTCTGGGCAAAAAATGCAAAGGGTGATGTATATTATCCTATGACATACACAGCTGGTGAACAGGCTATTCAGAATGCAAAGAATGCTTTCGATGCAAAAGAATACGATTCTGCAACATATTTCGCTCGTGAAGCTATAAATGTTCTGTCTGAGATTTCAGACACAACTCCGCTTCCGAAGTATTATGTCGTACGTCCATGGGACGAGACAAAAGACTGCTACTGGAACATCGCTGGCAGATCTTATGTATACAACAATCCTGCTCTGTGGGAAAACTTGTATAACGCGAACAAGGGAAGCATGGAAGATCCTTCCAATCCTGACCTTATCCATCCTGGTATGAAGATTGAAATTCCGAGTATCGCTGGTGAGGTTCGTTCCGGAACATACGATTCATCAATTAAATATGACACATTCAAGATTAAATAATCTTGGAATGCTGACATAACCTAATTGGAAAAGGCTGCTTTGAAAAAAGCAGCCTTTTTTTTTGACAATTCGGCATATTACGAGTATTCTATATATAGGAGAACAATATGGCGATAATAGCTATTTCAAGACAAGTTGCTGCTCTAGGTGATGAAGTTGCTCAGGAACTTTCCAGACAGACTGGATACAAGTTTATTGACCGGAAATATATAGAAAGAAGGATTATTGAACTTGGTTTTCCTGAAGACAAAATGAAGAAATACGATGAGCGCAAGCCTGGTTTCTTTGCATCGCTTACAAAGAACAGAGATGAATATCTTGATTATCTTCAAACAGCTATTCTTGAGTCTGCGTCAGAAGGAAATTGTATCCTGATAGGACGTGGTGCTTTTATCATATTGGAATCTGTCCCAAGCTTAATATCAGTTCGTTTTGTTGCAAAGAATGAAGTTCGTATAAAACGACTTATGAATGAGTTTAATTGGAACGAAAAACAGGCTTTGCAGCGTATAGAAGAAAGTGATGCAAACAGATTAGGTTTCCATAAGAGCTTTTTCAATCTTATAAACGAGGACCCCTCGCATTTCCATCTTACAATAAATACAGGAATAGTAGATGTCGAAAAGTCAGCGTTGATTATCGATAATCTGCGAAAAGTTCTTATAACGCCAGAAAAGGAAAAACTTGGAAAAGAAAAGTTACAGTCATTGTATGAGGCTCAAAAACTCGTTAATACATTGATTTTTGATTATAAACTCAACATTGTTTTCCTCAAGGCAGTTATTAATGGAGATGCTGTCGTTCTGCATGGAGTTTCTGATTCGGCTGCTGTCGCTGAAAAAGCAATTGCGATAGCGTCAAGCATTATGCCTGATAAAAAAGTCGAATCGTGTATTAGTATTGTACAAGATTTTAAAGCATATCCATAAAAACCTGTTGACTTTTTTCGTGTATGTTCTGATATTTTATACATGACTAAAGCGGATAAATTTACAACAGTTCGGATTGCATTTGCTCCGATATTTCTTATTATCTATATTCTTCCAGAATTGTTTCCTTCAACTGCTTTTATAACGGGCTGTATATTATTACCAATGTTATGTTTTGCGGAGTTTACTGACTTTCTTGATGGTTTCTATGCAAGAAAAATGAATTGTGTCAGTGACTTTGGAAAACTGTACGATCCGTTTGCAGACGTTGTTCTTCATTTAAGTTGTTTTTTCTGTTATGTACATACGGGCTATATCTCGTTTATTATTCTTTTGTTGCTCTTTTACAGAGAGACTTGCATGTTGTTCCTGAGAATGGTTGCTGCAAAGAAAGGTGTAGCAGTAGGAGCCAGAAAAGGCGGAAAACTGAAGACTGTATTATACATTGCGACGAGCTTTGTGTGTTTGGCAGTTGATTCTTTGATTCGTTGCGGTATAGATGTTTCTGCGTATACAAACGTGTGTGAAATAATAATTACTACAATGTCCATATTATGTGTAGTCGCATCGTATGTTTCATTCGCAGATTATATTCATTCATTTAAAACACTTTTTTTTGATAAAAACTGAAAAATTATCTTGACAATTCAGATAGAGTGTGATATTTTATTTTCCGTTCCGCCTCTGAGGGGTGCGGGACGGGAGCCCTGCGGGTTGAGAAAAAATCCGGAAAAAACAAAAAAACAGGGTTCAGGGTATTGACAAGAAAACGAGGAAGGATATATAATCTTTCTTGCTTGCGATAAAGCGGGCCG
>JAFZVC010000047.1 GCA_017618015.1 Spirochaetaceae bacterium | reverse complement strand
GCGAAGAATGTCGAATGGACAGGAGACGATTGGGAAATCAATGGTATGGATTTGAAAAAAGGAGATGAGATTTCAATAATAGCATTTACGGAAAGTGGACTTCAAATTGAAACAACATATGAAGTGGAACGAAGTGATGGTGTTCACTTTATATGGTGATAAGCATAATCATATAAACAGTTGCACCCACTGGAGCTTTGTTATGAATAACATTGTAGAAAGTGGGTACGTATGTTTAAAAAATTGTTATCTCTTTATGCAAGCAAATTAGAGTTTTCTTATTTTACGAGTTTGTCCGCGCCGGGGTGAAGGGGCGGCGAAAGCCGTTCCGAAGCTAGAACGCGAAGTGTTAAGCGAAGGAATGAGCGTTAGTGAACCCCGTAAGCCCGGAAAAGTGACACACGCTTCGCGTTATATAACTTAATTTTCTGCCAACAATCCTAGTTCTTCCCAGCGGGCGTATTTTGCTTCCAGTTTCGGGGTAAGCTCCGCGTATTCGCGGCCGTAGTCGGCAAGCTTTGAATGGTCGGTCTCTCCTCCTGAAAGAAGCGACTCTAGCTCCGCTTTTCTGTCTTCAAGGGTGAAAATCTCTTCTTCAATAGCTTCGTATTCTTTTTGTTCCTTGTATGTGCGCCGCCTCGGTTTGGCATCAGGTTTCACGGCAGAATCGGTCGGGGTTTCAGATTTTGCGGCAGAATTTGCCACATCAGAATTTGCGCATTTCTCCGGTTTCGCCGCGCCTGATGCACTTTTACCAGCAGCGGATCTTCCTGCCCCTGACGACCGTGCTTCGTTGGCGTTTTGAGCCGCGCCCGTCCGGCGTTCTTCAGCTTCTTTCTCTTTCAGATAATCAAGGTATTCCGAGCATTTCCCGACATAGCCCGATACCGAGCCATCGTCTTCCAGGATGAACAGAGTGTCCGCGATTTTGTCCATAAAACAGCGGTCGTGCGATACGACGAGAATACATCCGGGAAAGCTTTCCAAAAACGTTTCCAGAATGGACATCGTGAAAATGTCGAAATCGTTCGTGGGCTCGTCGAGCACAAGAAAATTTGGGTTAGAAAGCAGAAGCCGTATAAGATACACGCGTTTCCGCTCGCCACCTGAAAGCGACACAAGCGGTGAATGAAGGATTTTCCCCTCGAAGCCGAATTGCTCCAAAAGCTGTGATGCACTAAGCGTCTTGCCGTTGTTGAGTGTGACGTACTCCGCGGCTTCCTTAAGATATTCCAGCACGGAGAGGTTCGTGTCCTTGAAAACCGGATTCTGCATGTAATAGCCAAACACGGTGTTTATGCCTTTGTCTATTTCGCCGCTGTCCGGGGCGAGGTTCCCCGTGATGATGTTGAGCAATGTCGATTTTCCGGAGCCGTTATTCCCGAAAACTCCGATGCGTTCGTTTTTCTTGAAGGTGTACGAAAAATCGGTCAGGACAGGGGTGCCGTCAGTGGATCGCGCGCCGGAAGCGTTACCAGACTCGCCGGAAACGCCAGAAGCCCCGCGAACAGCGACATCCTCGCCAGACTCGCGATTTTTTACGTCGGTCGCGCTCAAGCTGCCAGTTACGCGACCAACCGCACCTGTCGCGCCTGCTTTCACGAAATTCTTGCTGATGTTTTTCAGCTCCAAAATCTTTCCGCCAAGCCTGCGTCCTGTCACCTCGAACGAAAAGCCCTTGTCCGTCTTAAGTTTCTCGCGGTTTATAAGCCTGTGGATGTTGTCCACTCTCGCTCTCGCCTTTGTTCCGCGTGCGCACGGTCCCCGCATCAGCCAGTCCCGTTCGACACGAAGCACCGATTCAATGCGTCGTTCTGTATTCTGCGCGATTTCCTGCTCGGTCGCCTTTTTATCAAGATACTGCGAGAAGTTTCCCTCGTAATGGTTGAACTTTCCGTGCTCCAACTCATAAATGTCGCTGCACACCGCATCAAGAAAATATCGGTCGTGCGTAACCATCAGCACGGAACGCTTCGTTGTCCTAAGATACTCTTCAAGCCACGTAATCGTCATTATATCAAGATGGTTAGTCGGCTCGTCGAGCAGAAGCACCTTCGTGTCCTCAACAAGAACTTGTGCGAGCGCGACTTTTTTTATCATGCCGCCTGAAAGCGTCTTCATCTGATTGTCCAAAAAGCGCCCTGAAATGCCGAGTGTCGTCAAAATCGATTTGACTTCTGCCTCGTAAGTCCACAAATCTTTATCTGTCATAAGAAGCGATACAGCCTCAAAGTCGTTCTTTATTTTTGTGCTCGTGTTCCCTGATGAAATCTCGTCGCAAAGCCTTTCGTATTCACGGATAATCGTGAGTTTCGGGCTTGTCGCTTTTACGTTGAGAGCCGCGCCGTTTTTGCCGCCGGCGGAACTGCCTGCATCAGCTTTTCGTGAGAAAATATGCTCGCGTATCGTGTCTTCCGAGTTGAACGCCGGGTTTTGCGGCAAAAATGAAACTCCCGCGTCTTTGTTGAAAACAGCCTGGCCGCCGTCTGGCGCGATAACTCCCGCGATGCAGTTCAAAAGCGTCGATTTTCCGGTTCCGTTCCGTCCGATAAGAGCAGCCTTGTCGCCTTCGTCCAGTCCGAACGTAACGCCTGTAAAAAGAGGTGCTTCCCTGCCTATTTTGGAAAGCTCTTTGACAGATAAAAGATTCATGCGACGAGTATATACGAAACTCCGCCGTATGGGGAGTGGTCTACATGTTTCAGATTATAAAATGGGGCGACCGCTCCCTCGCCTGTTGCAACGCATTCCTTGTGATGATAAACTCTAAATATGGAATCGAGCTTTATAGTCATAGTTCAGCAAGTGGCTGTGCTTTTTATTCTGATTGCGGTCGGGTTCGTCTGCACAAAATGCCACTTTTTCTCCGAAAAAACAATCTCGGAGTTGGCGAAGTTCGTTCTATACATCGTGATTCCGTGCGTAATAGTCAATTCTTTCAACAGAGCGTATGATCCGACAATGCTCGGAGGTCTGGGGATTGCCGCCGTTACTGCCATCGGGACACATCTTTTTGCTATTTTGCTCGCCACAATTTTTATCCATGACAAAAACAAAAGCCGCGAATGTATTTTGCGGTTCGCGACTGTTTTTTCTAACTGCGGATTTATGGCTTTGCCACTCCAGCAGGCGATTCTTGGTGACGAGGGCGTTTTTTACTGTGCAAGTTATATAGTCGTTTTCAACATTTTCAGCTGGACTTACGGGCTTTTTATAATGAGTGGAAGCGAAAAGCGTTTTTCCATAAAAATGATTGTGAATCCCGGCGTTATTGGGGTCGTTATCGGGTTCATACTTTTTGTGTCACCAGTAAAACTTCCGTACGCATTTAATACGGCTTTGCAAGGGATTTCCGCGCTGAACACTCCTATCCCGATGATGATTGTAGGTTATTACATCGCAGGAATTACGTCGCTTAAGGTTCTGAAAGATGCGAAACTGATTCTTGTGCTGTTTTTGCGTCTTATTTTTATGCCATTCGCGTTTTTGGGCGTGTTGAAGCTGTGCGGCTTTTCCGGGACGCTCGCAACGTCTATGCTTATTGCGGTCAGCTGTCCTGTCGCCGTCAACATAACGATGTTTTCCATAATGTTTAAGCGCGATTCTCAGCTAGCCGCCGCGAGCATTGCTGTTTCTACGCTTCTTTCTATTATAACGTTGCCGCTTTTTTTGGTGCTTTCGCTTTAGGTTTGCCACATGAATCCTGAAATTATCGTCTGCGTTGTTTTCGCTGTTTTTTCGATTTTTATGTCTGTTCAGGATATAAAAACGCAAAAAGTAAGCAGATGGTGTTCTGTGGTGTTGCTTGTGGCAGCTGTCGTCGCACGGCTCGTTTTCTGGAAAGGGGAGGAGCGGGTTGGCTTTGTCGCCTCTGCCTGTATCGCGATCGCTGTGTTTTGGGCGGTGCGCTTTATCACCAAGAAAAAGCTTGGACTCGCTGATGTTTTTTACAGCGGTTCATCTGGAGCATTGCTTGGTTTTGACATGTGGCTTGCATCGTGCGCGATTGCGTGTGTGGCGGCAGGGGGCGTCTTCTGGTTCCGTGCTCACAATCTTCTGGCACAGGGTACGTACGACCAAGCAGCCGCAAAATCGCCGACACCTCCGTCTGCATCAAAATCCCGCAAAAGTGAAATTCTTCGCGAACCTGTTCCTTTTATCCCGTGCCTCTTTTTTGGCGCAATCGTCGCAAAAATTTTCTATTTTTTTATTTAGACGAAAAAATTTCTATTGGCAAAATTCTTAAACTTTGCTAAAATATCTTTAGTAAAATTAAAGTTTTGAACTTTTGTGTGCGAGTGGTCCGCCTCTTTCACGAACATATATGTTCGGGACTACCGCCGGAGGTTTATTAGGAGGACTATATGAAAAACGCATACGTAAAGAGTGTGTTTGAGCAGGTTCAGGCAAAGAACAAGAATGAGCCAGAGTTCCTGCAGGCAGTTCAGGAAGTTCTTGAGACTCTTGAGCCAGTTGTTGAGCAGATGCCAGAGTTGCAGAAGAATGCTATCCTTGAGCGCATCGTAGAGCCAGAGCGCGTTATCATGTTCCGTGTTCCGTGGACAGACGATGCTGGTAAAATCCATGTAAACCGCGGTTACCGCGTTCAGTTCAACAGTGCTATCGGTCCTTATAAGGGAGGTATCCGCTTCTCTCCAGAGGTAAACCTTTCAGTTCTTAAGTTCCTCGGTTTCGAGCAGACATTCAAGAACTCTCTTACAACACTTCCTATGGGTGGTGGTAAGGGTGGTTCAGACTTCGACCCACACGGAAAATCAGATGCAGAAGTTATGCGTTTCTGCCAGTCATTCATGACAGAGCTTTATCGCCATATCGGTGCAGATACAGACGTACCAGCTGGTGACAAGGGTGTTGGTGGACGCGAAGTTGCATATATGTTCGGTCAGTACAAGAGAATCGTAAACCAGTTCACAGGCGTTCTTACAGGAAAGGGTCTTACATTCGGTGGTTCTCTTATCAGAACAGAAGCTACAGGATACGGACTTATCTATTTCGCACAGGAAATGCTTAAGAAAGTTGGCGACAGCTTCAAAGGCAAAGTTTGTTCAGTTTCTGGTTCAGGAAACGTTGCTCAGTATGCTGTTGAAAAACTTATTCAGCTTGGTGCAAAGCCTGTTACACTTTCAGATTCAAACGGATATATCTACGATCCAGACGGAATCACACAGGAAAAACTCGACTGGGTTAAAGAGCTTAAGAACGTTCGCCGCGGACGCATTTCTGAGTATGCAAAGCAGTTCCCATCTGCAAAATACTTCGAAGGAAAGAAAGTTTGGGAAGTTAAAGTTGACTGTGCATTCCCATGCGCAACACAGAACGAGCTTCTTGGTTCAGATGCAAAGACACTCGTTGCAAACGGCGTAAAGCTTGTTGCAGAAGGTGCTAACATGCCGTCTGACCTTGATGCAGTTAAGGTATTCCTTGACAACAAGATTCTTTATGCTCCTGGAAAGGCTTCTAACGCTGGTGGTGTTGCAACATCAGGTCTTGAAATGAGCCAGAACTCAGAGCGCCTTTCATGGTCAGCTGCTGAAGTTGATGAGAAACTCCACAACATCATGATTAACATCCATGACAATGCATACAATACCGCAAAGAAATTCGGTATGGAAGGCAACTACGTAGCAGGTGCTAACATCGCCGGCTTCATCAAAGTCGCCAACGCCATGATCGCACAGGGATTGGTCTAATACCTAACTAAGCATGCGACAAGCCCGGTTGCCAAAAGCTTCCGGGCTTTTTTTTCGCTCGTTTTGCAGCAACCGCCCGAATATCGTCTGACAATCCATCTATTAAAACAACAACTGCATAAAAAATTGATATTTAAAAGTATAAATTTATTGTTGATATGAATACCTAGATATATAATTAGCCAACAATCTATCATCACTCTTAATCTATTAGGAGATACATAAAATGCATTCATTTAAAGTGCGGTTCATTATTTTCTTTGGTCTGTTCACGTTGCTCTCCTGTATTGCTATTGCTATCCTTTCGGTTTCAGGTGTTTCCGAGACTGCTTCAATCATTACTTCAAAACAAGGAATTCCTATTTGCCAGCAAGCTCTCGAAGTTATAAATGCTGACAAATTCGCGCAGTTTATAAAAAATCCATCAGAAGATGATCCGTATTACGAGGAAACTCGCGAGGCTCTTCTTAGTATAAAAGCAACGGCAGGTTGTGAGTATCTTTATACGATGATTCCTGTAGAAGGAACCGTTTTCATGTATGTAATTGATGGAAGCTGCGATCCGAGCGATGAGGAAAACTTTTCGCCTCTTGGAGTAGAAGAGGATATAGCGTCTTATGGTCCGGAACCAATTGAGGCAATGCGTACAAAACAGCTTATAAGTTCTGGTGTTACCCACATGGAAGAATGGGGTTGGCAGGCAAGTACGTATCAGCCAATAATTACATCCAAGGGTGAAGCGGTTGGTTTTATCGGTTGTGATTTTTCTATGGAAGATATCATGGCATCAGTAAACAACCAAATACACTACATCATCATAATAAGCGCCATTTGTGTCGTTCTCGGAATTCTTCTTGTATTCTTCTTTACACAGAGCATGTTCGGTCAGCTTAAGAAAGTTTCTGTTGCAATGGACCAAATTTCGCAGGGAAATGCGAACCTTTCTTTGCGCATCCCTGAACAAGGGAAAAACGAGATAAGCAAGCTTGCCAGAAAGTTCAACCAATTTACCGAAAAACTGCAGAACATCATATCTGTAATGAAGCAGTCTAAGGAATCGCTTCTTATTGCGGGTGACCAGCTGCATGACGGTGTTTTTGATACGACGACGGCAATAACGCAGATTAACGAGAATATTGATGTTATCGGTGAAAATATCGAAAAGCAGGGAAGCAGTGTTCATCAGACGACAGATTCGCTGAATCAGGTTCTTGAAAACATCGGTTCGCTTGAAGAGCTTGTCGGAATGCAGGTTAAAGTAGCTTCAGTCGCGTCAAAAGCTGTAGAGTCTATGATTGTGAATATTGCAGAAGTTAACGATTCTGTTGATAAAATGGCAGGTTCTTTTGAGTCAATCGCGAAAGAAGCCGATTCTGGGGCTCAGACGCAGCGTGCTTTGCAAGAGCAGATTGGTGACATTGAGAAACAGTCGAAGCTTTTGACGGACGCAAACTCCGTTATTGCGAATATAGCAAGCCAGACGAACTTGCTCGCTATGAACGCTGCGATTGAGGCAGCTCATGCGGGCGAAGCCGGAAAAGGTTTTGCTGTTGTTGCCGGTGAGATTCGTAAGCTTTCGGAAACTTCAACCGCTCAGTCAAAGACAATCGGTGAGCAGCTGAAGCGTATTCAGGAGACGATAGATTCAGTCGTTCAGGTTACACAGCGCGGCGTAAAAGGCTATACCAGCCTTGCTGACGAGATTCACGCTACGGATACGCTTGTTAAGCACATAAAAGTTGCAATGGAAGAGCAGCGTTCTGGTTCTGCGGCTATCACGGGAGCGTTGCGTGACATGAATAGCAGTACTGAGCAAGTACAGCTTGCCTCCAAAAAGATGACGGCAGGAAGCCAGACAATAATGAGCGAGGCTTACGCACTGCAAGAGGCTACGCACAGCATAAGTTCTGGAATGCAGGAAATGACTTCAAGCGCGACTAAGATAAAAGGAACGGGCGAGGCGCTTTCCGAGATTTCTAAACTGATGAATAACGCTATTGATGAAATTGGCGAGCAGGTCGATCAGTTCGAAGTGTAGGGCAATCTCCTTCTTAGTTTACGTAAATACAAAAAAATGATATTGTAAGCGACAGGACTAACTTCGCAATTGAAGTTTTTATAGGAGACAATGATGACTTTTTATGAAGAACTGAATTGGCGTGGCCTTATTAAAGACACAGCTGGAGAAGACATTGAGGACAAAATCAACAGCGGCAATGTCACGTTTTATTGGGGAACAGACCCAACCGCAGACAGCCTTCATTTGGGCCATTATTCTTCGCTCGTAACAGCAAAACGCTTTGCAAATGCCGGACATCACCCGATTCTGCTCGTGGGAGGCTCAACAGGCCTTATCGGAGATCCGCGCCCTACAGCTGAACGCGAGATAATGGCTAAGGAAAAGCTCGAAAAGAACATGGCGGGCATTCGCGCGCAGGTAGACAAGCTTTTTGAAGGCAAGGCAGAAATCGTAAACAACTACGACTGGACAAAAGACTACACATACCTCGACTTTTTGCGTGACATCGGTAAGTACATAAACGTAAGCTACATGCTTAACAAAGATATTATTGCCCGCCGTCTTGAGACAGGTATTACATACGCAGAGTTCTCTTACACGCTGCTTCAGGGCTACGACTTTTTGTGGCTGTACCGCAACAAGAACTGTATTATGCAGGCAGAAGGCGCGGACCAGTGGGGAAACATCACTACAGGTATCGAGCTTATCCGCAAAATAGAGGGCAAAGAAGCTTACGGATTCACAATGCCGCTCGTACTCGACAAGTACGGCAATAAGTTCGGAAAGAGCGCGGGCAATGCACTTTGGCTCGACATCAACAAAACTTCAAGCTACGAGCTGTACCAGTATCTTGTAAACGTTGATGACAGCATGGTTATCTCTTACCTTAAGATTTTCACTTTCCTCACGCCGGAAGAAATTACCGAGCTTGAGAAAAAGAACGCTGAACATCCTGAACTGCGCGAAGCACACAAAGCTCTAGCACGCGAGATTATCACCGACCTTCACGGAAAAGAAGAGTACGAGAAGGCAGTTGCCATAAGCCAGTCACTTTTCAGCGGAAACATCAAGGGGCTTTCTTTGAGCGACGTTATGGTTGGACTTAAAGACGTTCCTACTGTGAGCGTTACAGCCGGACAGACAATTATGGACGTTCTTGTTAACAACAAGATTGTTTCAAGTAAGCGCGAGGGAAGAGAATTCCTTAACGCGGGCTCCATAACGCTCAATGGCGACAAAGTTTCCGACGAGAATATGCCTGTTACGCCAGACCTTGCGATTGAAGGTAAAGTGATTGTTCTTCGTAGAGGAAAGAAAAAGAATTATCTCTTGAAGTTCTAAGAGATTTTGAATACGACGCGAGTTTTAAAACAGACTCGCACAAAAAATGGGCTGCGGACGCATTTCAAAAGAATGTTTTCCGCAGCTTTTTTTGTCCACCTTGCACGGGCGTCAATTTGCACCCCTCAACCACTTTCTGCGCACTTCTTCACCTATTTACAGATTTCTGCTACACTCTGCGTATGGCAACAACTTACGACGACAAAAAAATCATTTACACAATGGATAGGGTGTCCCGCACATACGGAACAAAGACAGTCCTTAAAGACATCAGCATTTCTTATTACTACGGCGCGAAAATTGGCGTTATCGGAGAAAACGGATCCGGTAAGTCATCGCTTATGAAAATCTTCGCTGGAAAAGATACCGAATTCACAGGTGAAACGTCCATCGCGCCCGGCTACTCGATTGGCTATTTGGAACAGGAACCGCAGCTCGAAGCCGGAAAAACCGTCATGGAGATTGTAAAAGAGGGTGCCGCCGAAACAGTTGCGCTTCTTGAAGAATTCGACAAAGTTAACGAGGCGTTCGGTGACCCCGATGCCGATTTTGATAAACTGTGCGCACGCCAAGCAGAGATTCAGGAAAAACTCGATGCGCTTGACGCATGGAACCTTGAATCGCGCTTGGAGCTTGCAATGGATGCGCTCCGCTGCCCGCCGTCAGACCAGGTTGTAGACGTGCTTTCCGGTGGTGAGCGCCGCCGTGTCGCATTGTGCCGCCTTTTACTTCAAAAACCGGACATCCTGCTTTTGGACGAGCCTACAAACCATCTTGATGCAGAATCTGTCGCATGGCTTGAGCGTCACCTTCAGCAGTACGAAGGAACGATTATCGCCGTAACGCATGACCGCTACTTCCTTGACAACGTAGCTGGCTGGATTCTTGAGCTTGACCGCGGTGAAGGCATTCCGTACAAAGGAAACTACTCCGGCTGGTTGGAGCAAAAAGAGCTTCGCCTGCAGCACGAGGAGAAGAGCGAGTCAGAACGCCAGAAAGCCCTTAAGCGCGAGCTTGAGTGGATCCACATGGGCGCAAAAGGCCGTCAGGCAAAGCACAAGGAGCATATTTCCCGCTACGAAGAGCTTTTGAATCAGTCTGGCAAAGGTCAGATAAAAGATACAAAAATCACGATTCCGGCAGGTCCGCGTCTTGGTGGGCTTGTAATTGAGGCAGAAAACCTTACGAAAGGATACGGTGACAAGCTTCTTTTTGAAAACCTTTCTTTCAAGATTCCAGCTGGTGCTGTCGTTGGTATCGTCGGACCGAACGGTGCCGGTAAAACAACGCTTTTCAAGCTTATCGCCGATGCCGCAGGACAGACAGTGGAGCGTCTTGACGGCAAAACAGGCGGAGAAAAGCCAGATAGCGGCTCAATCCGCGTTGGCGAGACAGTTAAGCTCGTTTACGTTGACCAGATGCGAAGCTTGCTCGACCCGAACAAATCTGTTTGGGAGCAGCTTTCAGACGGTTTGGATATAATAAAACTCGGTGCAGTCGATGAAAAAGGCCGCCCTCTGAGCGGTGGCGTTCGCGAAGTCAATTCACGCGCATATTGCAGTTGGTTCAATTTCTCGGGACCAGATCAGAACAAGAAAGTCGGTGTGCTTTCCGGTGGAGAGCGAAACCGCCTGAACCTTGGAATGATGCTTAAACAGGCTGGAAACGTGCTTCTTTTAGACGAGCCTACGAACGACCTTGATGTTACGACGATTCGCGCCCTTGAGGATGCAATTGAAGAATTCGCGGGCTGTGTTCTTTGTGTAAGCCACGACCGCTGGTTCCTCGACCGTATTTGTACGCACATCCTTGCGTTCGAGAACAATTCCGAAGTCGTCTGGTTCGAAGGTAACTGGTCCGATTACGCGGAATGGCGTCGCAAGCAGCTTGGTGCAGAAGCTGATCGTCCGCACAAGACCGTCTACCGCAAAATGACCCGGTAGGTTTTAGGTAAGATGGCGGTTCCCGCCCAAAAATTGGGCGGTCGCGCTTTCCTACCAATATAAACTATCTACAGGGGCATATATTGTCCCTGTAATAAGTTTTTTCACTTTTTTATTAACTTACAATTAGTTTGACAAAAATCTAGCAATAAAACTTCAAGGAATCCTCTCCGAATGTCTCTATCCATTTCCGGCAGATGTAAAAATGGTTGTCAGAGACGATTTCCTTTATTTTGTTTAGTTTGGACTCTGGAATACGGCTGTTATTATTTGCTTCAATACATCCTCCACCTTTCGTTAACCACAGTTTTGTAGAGTTTATATTTGGGCTTCCTTCATTTACATGAACATGTACAGGCTCTGAATTCTCATTCATCCAGAAGTAGACATAATAATTGCCGATACGGAGGATATTAGGCAATTTTTATCCCTCCGCATTCTGCATACTTAAACAATGTATGTGCATTGTGTGATAAAAACTCTTCAAAAAATTTCAAATCATTTTCTGTAAAGTGTTCGTTGAAAATCCATTTGTAAGAAGGCAGTTCGCATCTAGCAGAGTAAAATCCACCCTCATTTCGAGGTCGTTCGAATTGAACTTCAATAGACTTCACATCGTCTTTATTCTTGATTTCAGAATGAGCTATGAGTGTTCCATCTGCCAATTCTACGTATTGATAAAACATGATTGCCTCCTATTAGATAACTTTAACACATAATCTTGATTTTTTGAATCTTTAATTAAAATCACATGTACTGGTGCAAATATTGCATTATCTGAAATTATTAAAGGATAAAATAATAGTCTATGAGAAAATTGAAAACTCAATGAAATCGTAGTATATTGAACAAAAATCGATTAATGGAGATACACATGCAACGATCCGGACATGCAGACCTTCCGCTTCATACAGGCACTGTGCCGAAATGGCTTGCTGACCGTATGATGGTCACCGGAACGCTGATTATTGAGTCGCTCGTTATGAATTACGGGCGAAAAGAAGCATTGGTGCGCCTTAGCGACCCTTTGTGGTTTCAGTCGTTCGGAGCTGTGATGGGGATGGACTGGCATTCTTCCGGCATTACGACAAGCGTCATGTATGCTCTTAAGCGCGGACTGAACCCACGAGCAAGGGATTTGGGGATTTGTGTCTGCGGCGGTCGGGGCAAGTATTCCCGAAGAACGCCCGATGAGCTTCGTATGCTTGCAGAAATCTCAAGCCTCGACGGTGACTCACTTATAAAAGCAAGCCGCCTTTCTGCAAAAGTGGACAACACCGCTGTTCAGGACGGCTTTCAGCTTTATCAGCATAATTTTATTGTTACGTGTGACGGCGATTGGGCAGTCGTTCAGCAAGGAATGAACGTCGATAAGCGTGCGGCGCGTCGGTATCACTGGTGCTCCGACAATTTACGTCTTTTCGCTGGGTCTACTTCACCTTCAGACTGCTTTTTGAATGAGCCGCACACCGGAGTCACCGGCGAGAACAAGGGCAGTATCCTCAATTTGACCGCCGCAGACGCGGACAAGACAAGAAACTCTATCCTCGCGATTGCGAAAGAAGAACCGTCTCGTATTTTAAAAGAATGTGAGCTGATTGTTGAGAAAGGTGGCCTAGACAGCTTGAAAAAAGTGCCACCTGCCGATGGCACTAATAACAGCGGTCGCGTTGCAGTTATGCCAGCGCACCACGAAGTTCGTAAAGAAGACGTTAACTTAAAACGGCTTGGGGCAGTTTTGGCGACGGCTTACGAAAAGCAGCCCGAAGATTTTTCCAGTCTTTTACTGACGGAAGGGCTTGGTCCGCGCACTTTGCAGTCTTTGACGCTCGTAAGCGAGGTTATACATGGTACTCCTAGCCGCTTTTCCGATCCTGCGCGGTTTTCTTTTGCGCACGGCGGCAAAGACGGACATCCGTTTCCGGTTCCGCTTAAAATATACGATGAGTCTATTCGGGTGCTGCAAGATTCAATTGAAAAATCAAAGCTTGGGTACAACGAGAAATCAGAGTGCATACGCAAGCTTCATACAACAGCGTTGCGCATAGAGCAGCAGTGCGAGCCTGAAGCTGATTTTGACGCTGTTATTGAACGGGAACGTCGCCATTCAAAGGAGTGGGGAGGAAGAACCGTCGGCGATTAAACTCTAGCACCGTGCAAGAAGCTGGTCGAGTTTATCGTCAAGTACAAGAAGCCTGCGATGAAGCTCCTCAACCTGATCAAGACTCGACATTATCTTTGACTGCATGTAAACGTCGGCAAGGAAGCCATCAAACACGAAATCTGCGAAAGTCGCGAACGAAGCAGAACCCATGTTGAAATCGGTCGGGATAATGATATCGTTCAGTTCGCGCTGCAATGCATTCAAAAGCGTGTTTATTCGAGCCATGATATCGCGTGCGGAGCTGAGTTTCGCATGTTTTATCAGGTTCGTGAGGAATCCACCGCCAAGAATGTCGAAAAAACCCCAGTTGCGTGCGCTGCGGAATTTTCCCAATGCTTCTTCAGTCAGAGGAATAAGCTCTTTAAGGATGTATTTAACATCATTTATCTCTTTGCGAGAAAGTTCGTTAGCCATGAAGTAAAAATAATATCATTTTGGGCGATATGGCAAGTAAAAACGTATTGTGATATACTCCGCATTTATGAAAATATCTTCATTCATCAAAAAAGAGCCTGTGCTTATTGCTGCCGCGATTTTGGCATGCACCTCGCTCTGTATAATCCGTCCTTCGTTCGATGTTGTGATTAATGCGATAGATTTTAGGGTGCTTTCACTTTTGTTCTGCCTGATGGGGATTATAGCCGCTTTCAGAAGCGTGAACGTGCTTGATGCGTTCGCGTGCAAAGTCCTTAAGATATGCAAATCTGAAACAGGCGTTTTTTTCGCGCTGACTTTCCTCGTCTTTTTTGTTTCAATGCTCGTGACAAATGATGTTGCGCTTCTTACGTTCGTTCCGATTTCGCTCATAATTTGCGGAAAAGCATCGTTTTCGCGCAGAAAATGCATAGAGCTTGTCGTAATCGAAACTTTGGCGGCAAACTTAGGTTCTTGCGTAACCCCGATGGGAAACCCGCAGAACTTGTTCTTGTACTCTTTTTACGGAATGTCCGCTGGCGATTTTTTCCCGACGGTGCTTAAAATCTGCGTTCCGTCCATGATTCTGCTCGCGCTTGCAGTTTTGAAGGCTTCTGATAAAAAGAAAAAAATCGTCGTTAATGTGGAACCCGTGAAAGTGCAGAGTCCTGTTAAAACAGCGGTCTACACAGCCGTACTTGTGCTGATTTTGCTTTCTGTTTTCCGCGTCGTCGATTATCGCATTTCGCTCGTTGTATGCATTGTTTGCATCGCGCTTTTGAACTACAAGCTTTTCACCAAAATTGATTATTGCCTGCTTCTTACGTTTACTGGTTTCTTTATCTTCACGGGATGCATAAGCACGGTTCCAGCTGTGTCCGATTTTTTGCGTAACATGCTCGAAACTCCGCTTTCGTGCTACCTGACAGGAATCGTCACATCGCAAGTGATAAGCAATGTTCCGGCGGCTCTTTTGCTCGCGGGATTCACGTCGTTTTCTGCACCACTTTTGCTTGCTGTGAATGTCGGTGGTCTTGGTACACTGATTGCATCGCTCGCGAGCGTAATTTCTTACAAACTTTACAACAGCTGGAAGGATGAACACCCTGCCAATGAAAAAAGCCCATCATATATGGCTGTTTTCACGATATATAATGTCATTTTCTTGGCGATTATTGGTGTTGTCGCTTGGCTGTTATATTTGGTGTTTTAATCTAAGTTCTGGTGGAGATTTCAAGTCACACTTGAAATCTCCACCATGCAAAATAATTATAAGAAAACAAAGGGAACTTTGATATGATTTTCTGATTCAAAGCTCCCTTAATATTATATGAAAAAGGCTTATTGTTTAGAATGTATATTGATATCCAACGCCAACCAATGCGAATAGTCTAAAACCCGTTGAATTTGCCATGAATGCACATGACGGATTAATGATGAGTTTACCTGGACCAGCATTAAAAGCAACAGCTACATCCAAGATTGGCAGAAACCGCATAATTTCAAAACCAAGACCAATTCCAATATCAAGATTTTCCGATACACCTATATTTAACCATACTGGAACAGTTAAGAACAATGGATTAAGATCGTCGCCAGATGTCTGTATTGGGAAAATAAACCCTACTTCTGGTCGAGTTCCAAACTTGCATTTTCCAAATTCAAAGAAATCAAACTGACCATATACCGAAATACCTGCTCCTATACTAGCATCGAACCCCCCATCAATTCCGATATGTGGTACAACATCAAATGCTCCAACTGCTCTACCGCCTAATGTAACAGCTCCCAAACTTGCAGTTCCTAAGAAAAATAGCAAACTACAAACAATTAACACACGTTTCATAATGTCCTCCGTTAAAACACTCTATATTTAGAGTTTTAATAATATCAGTATAACTCTACTCTATATTTAGAGCAAGTGTTAATGGAAAAAGAGTTTAGATGGAAAAAGAGGTTGAGGACGTAATAGAAAAAATCCGCACTATCCGCAAAGAAAAAGGAATTTCTATCCTCACGCTTTCTGTCAATTCTGGAATTTCAAGAAGTCATCTTTTCTATATAGAATCCAAAAAGACAATCCCTTCTTTAGAAACGCTTACAAAAATCGCTCATGCAATGGATTTGCAGTTAAAAGACTTTTTTATATAAAAAAGCCCCGCAAATCGAAGTTTCCTTCAACTCGCGGGGCTTTCGTTTCACTCACGCATTAGTTTGAATAAACGTTGCGCTTTGTGTATGTTGTGTGGAGCAAGTGATGCGCTTTCTCACTGTTAGGCTCGCCAAAGTACTCTTTGTAAATCTGAGTAATAAGCGGGTTCTGATGTGAGCAACGAATTTCGTGTGTCTTGTCATCCTGATACAGTGCTGCAGCTCTCTTAACGCGGAGCTCGTCGCTGTGTCCGTATGGCTGTCCACCACCAGTAACACAACCACCCTTACATGCCATGACCTCGATGAAGTCGTATGGGCGCTCTTTACCTTCGGCAGCTGCCTTGCGGATTTCCTGGATAACAGCATCAACATTGCCCATCTGATGGATAACAGCGAGCTTAACTTTGATACCGTTAAGATCAACAACTGCTTTCTTAACGCCTTCAAGACCGCGTACTGGCTCATAATCTACGTTGCCAAGCTCATTGCCTGTAACGAGTTTGTAAGCTGTACGAACAGCAGCTTCCATAACACCACCGGTTGCTCCGAAGATTGTACCAGCACCTGTGTATGGTCCGATTGGGCTGTCTGCCTCTGAATCAGGAAGGTCTGCGAAGTTGATACCAGCCTGGCGAAGAACTGCAGCAAGCTCTCTTGTTGTAAGAACTTTGTCTACATCCTGTGCACCAGATGACTTCATGTGGTCATCGCGGCGTGCTTCGTAAGCCTTTGCTGTACAAGGCATTATAGAAACGTGGTAGATCTTGTCGGCTTTAAGTCCGGCTTTCTCTGCCCAGTATGTCTTTGTGATTGCACCCTGCATCTGCTGTGGTGACTTAGCAGAAGAAAGGTTCGGCAGGAAGTCGTGATAGTTCTTCTCTGCGTAGTCTACCCAACCTGGGCAGCAGCTTGTGAACATC
>JAFZVC010000046.1 GCA_017618015.1 Spirochaetaceae bacterium | reverse complement strand
TAACAAAGACCGCATACAAAAAAAATTAGGCTGGAAATCTCCGAGGACTTTCAGCCTAAAATGTGCGTAATAACTGTCTAAAAAAATGGGGTCAGTTCATTAGATGAGGCGTAGGGGGATTCTTCCCCCTACTGAAAATGCAAAAAAAAAGCGTCTTGAAAGATTCAAGACGCTTTGGGCGATGAGGGGATCGAACCCCCGACAACCTGGGTGTAAACCAGGTGCTCTCCCAGCTGAGCTAATCGCCCGGTACGAAAGATACTATATACAAAACGGATTTTTTAGTCAACAGGTTTTGAACACCTATGTTCACTAAAAAATGGCTTCTCGTTTCAGACGTTCCCAGGAAAAACAAACTCCAAGTTTTCTTTTGCGACTTCCACAAGCTGCAAGATTGTGCTGACAGGCGTTGGCTCTTTATCCGTGAGCTTGAAGCGAGGGAAAAACCTTGTTATATGAAGCGGGATTTTCTTACCGGCTTGTTTTTCAAGAGCGGCAACCCAGCCGGAAAGTTCGCGCATTTCCTGCTCGCTGTCGTTTTCGCCGGGGATAATCAGCGTTGTAAGTTCCACATGGCAGGACTGGGCCGCACCTTTAATAAAGTCTTGTACCATCTGAAAATCGCCGCCGATAAAGTCTTTGTAAAAGCGATTTGTAAAGGCTTTCAGGTCGATGTTCATCGCATCGATGTAGGGGCTGATTTCTTCCAGAACTTTCAGAGTGGCGGTACCGTTCGTTACGAGCACATTTTCCATGCCGGCTTCTTTCGAAAGCTTTGCGGTGTCGCGCACGAACTCATACCCGATAAGCGGCTCGTTGTATGTAAAAGCTATTCCGATGTTGCCACGGTCGCGTAGTTCTGTCGCGCTCTGTACAATTTCTTCTGGTGTATAGATTTCTGCAGTATTTTGAAACTCGAATGCTTTTTGTGACCAGGATATTTCGCTGTTCTGGCAAAACGGACACCGCAGATTACAGCCGTAAGAACCGACTGATAAAATCATTTTTCCCGGTCGGAACATTTTGAGCGGCTTTTTTTCGATGGGGTCAAGCGCGGCGGAAGTCAGTTTTCCGTAATTGGCGGCGACTATCTGTTCGTTGCGGCAAGTCCGTGCGCCACAAAAGCCGGTCGCGCCTTCTTCAATTTTGCAGTGTCTGAAGCATACATCACAAATCGGCATGTTTCCTCCGTTTGCCTGGTGAATGTGCGTCGAGCTATTCTAAGCCCGCGCGGTTTTAGGCGCGCAATATCGGTTTTGGCGCGTGATAGCGGTTTTGCGCCAGGTCTCGCTAATAGCGTTCTTGCGCCAGGTCGAATTAATAGTGGCGCACGACCTCAAAGCGGAACAAGTCAACTTTCTCACCAGGTGCGATGCCGCCTTTTCGCCTTGCAATCGCGACTTGCTCTTCAACTGTATCAACGCCATCAAGGTCTGGAAGCAAAAGCCCGCGTTTTAATCCGCTCTGGACAATGACGCCGTATTTTTTTACGTCAAGCTCCGCTTCTGATTCGATGCTTTCTGCCTCGCCCAAAACATCTACGTTTATATCAAGATAATTTAATTCGCTTTCTTGAACTGGCTCAAAACGCGGGTCTTTTGCGACTGCGCTCACGGCATTGTGGATTATCTCCAACGCAAGGTTTTTCTGCGTTGATGCGATTGTCCCGATACAGCCGCGCAACGCTCCGAACTTGTGAACAGAGACGAATGCGCCTGCTTTTGTATCGAGCATTTCTGGCGGCACCCAGTCCGGCAGCTCCATAACCTTGCCGTGTTTTACAAAATACTCTGCGGAAGCCCGCGCAAGCTTTACGTAAGCGTCGGATTTCTGGCGTTTTTGTTCGAGCTCATCTTGGATGTGTTTGAGCCGTGCCGCCAGAAAATGGCGGTCATCATCATCGCCCTTCGGATAAAAAGAACAGATTCCGTACCCAACGCCGGTCACATCCTCGTGCGAATACTGGGTCGCTTCAACAGCGTTGCCGTCGAGCGCGCCTGCCATTATGACAAATGATCTGTGCCCGCATTCCGCGGCCTTGTCGCAAAAGTCCTCGTCAAAGTCAAAAAGCTCGCCAAAGCGCGCGCCGGAACACACGTCCATTATGCGCGAATCGTACACAGGCCCTTCTTCTGCAAAGCCATACGGTCCGTAATCCTGAAGTTTGTGCGACAAATCGCCGCTGGCAACGTAAACGACGCGCCGATCCAACGTTTCAACTGCTTCTTTTATAAGCATTCCGTATTCATAATGCTTCAAAAGGTCATAGCCAGAAAGCCCTGTGCGGACAAGCTTGAAATCCTTGTATTTCTTAAGGATAAACCAAAGCGGAACCATTGTGCCGTGGTCAAGCGACGGGTTCTTTTCGCCAAGTGTGCCTGCCGGAAAGTGCGCTTTATCAGCGTTGCCAGCCAAAAGCCGGACAAGCTCTTCATCATACTCAACGTTGAATTTCACCTGCGGCGCGCCAAACTCCGCAAACGAGCCGGTCGCGCTTGATCCCGGAGAGATATGAAAATAATTAGAATACATTACGCTGTGCGGACTTGAGATTATAATAGTCTCTGGCTTTAGGGCAGCAATTTCTTCCGCGACCTTTTCATAAGCTTTTATCGTCTTTTCTATCTGTTTTTCACTTCCGCGTCCAATTTCTGGCACAATCATCGGCGGATGCGGAACCATAAAAGCTGCTACTATCGACATATCAAACCTCCTGCTTCTTCAAGCCATTTGTGGCCGTCCGGGTATTCTTTTTTCAAGGCATTTTGGAGCCATGTTTTTTGGGAATCGTCCATCGCTTTATATGCAAGCTCAAAGTCCTGCTGATAACCTTCACGCTCTGTATCCGTTGACTTGTAAATAAGAATCATTTCCGGAGCCAGATAAGGGATGCCGTCACAAAAACGGATTGCTTTTTCCAGTTCAAGCGTGATTTCACTGTTCCGCGAGTACTCAAAAACGTCCGCTGTTTTTTCGTTGAAAAGGAACTCGATGTAATCCAATTCAGTCTGGCCGACATGGAAGAACTCCATCCAGCAATTGCCGTCTTCCTCTACCGGATATGTTTTCACTAGCGGGCAGCCTTCAAGACAGCAAAAGATATTTTTCTTCAACCCGACTGGCTTTGATGTTTCTGTGACAGGATGAGCTCTTCCGCCACCAAGCATTTCGAAAACTTTATACCCCTGCGCCATCATGTACTGAATTATCTTATCACGGTCATTCCAGAACGCACAGATATCGATGTCACCGTGCACCCGGCTTTCATATCCCAAAAACATATCAAGAGCCTGTCCGCCACAGAATGCGTAATCGAATCCGCCTTTTTTCAATATTTCATTCGCTTCAAGCACCAATTTGTTCATCATCTTAATTCTCCTACGCAGCTCCTATCGTGGCTTACCCTTATCTATTTGTATCTGATAAGGATTTCGGTGCGGTTCTTTTCCGCCTCAGGCTTCTCCGACAGGACGTTATAATCAAACTCCTCGTATTCTGTAATCGCAAAACCGATTCTTGTGTTTTCGAGCATGCCGTTTTCTTCAAGAAGTTTCCGATGTTTGTCTTTGTCGTAATTGTGTTTGTACCATGCCGGAAAGTTTCCTTTCTTGCCTGTGCGCACAAAATCGTGGCGGAGTAAATCGTATATCAGATTTTTGTCTAGCGCGCCGTCAGAAAAGAGATTGTCCGTACTCCCGATAAAATCATTGATAAGCTCGAACCAGTATGCTTCTTTCCTTGCCTGAGAAAAAGCATTCACACTTCTGCCGTATTCGACTAATGCGCATAAAAAAGCCCACGGACTTGTCACTCTGAAAACGTATTTCATTGTGTATGCAAAGCTACCCTTGTTCCAATATGCGTCCGTGACAACTTCAATATCTTTCAAAAAAGCGATGTCACTGAATGTCATGTACGGTGTGGAGAATGTCTCGTAAGCGGGGCTTTCCATCCACTTCCAGCCGTTGTCTTTGGCATATTTTTCCATTTCCGTGCCGTTCAGCACTTTCAAAAAGCCTAACTGCAACGCGTCCGGTCGGAGTCCCATGACAAAATCGTAGCTGTGACCGAAGCTTTCCAAGTCTTCGTATGGAAGCCCTGCTATCAAATCAAGATGCTGGTGAATCGTTCGCGGTATCCGTTTTATTTTTTCAGCGAGTTCTTCAATATTCGTGGAGCGGTTGATTGCGGCAAGCGTCTTTTTGTTCGCGGACTGAACTCCCATCTCGAACTGCATAACGCCACTGGGAATGTTCTGAAGGAAATCAAGCGCTTTCTCTGAAAGATATTCTGCCTCTATCTCGAAATGGAACATCGTTTTTCCGTTGTGGTGCTTCACGATATAATCCCAAATCCCGATATATCGGTTTTCATCAAGGTTGTAAGTGCGGTCGACAAATTTCACGAGCTTTATGTTGTTGTCGAGGAATATCTGAAGCTCATTGCAGGTGCGCTCAAGACTTTTGAACCGTACGCGCTTGTCAACGGAAGAAAGGCAATACGAGCATCCGAAAGGACAGCCCCTGCTCGATTCGTAATAATAGATTTTATGATCCGGGTCGGCATCTCCGGCGAGAATCTCTGGATAAGGGAAAGGTAGGTCGTCAAGGTTTTCGATTAAAGCCCTGTTTCCTGTGAACAGTATGTCGGGGGCGACCTCGCGGGGCTGGGATGATTCGCACGCCCTGTAAAAAAGACCTTTTATGTCTTTTAACTTCGCGGGCAGGCTTTTCGCGTCGCCCCCGCTTTTTTCTATCAGCTCGGTGAACGTCAATTCGCCTTCACCGAATATGATGAAGTCAAGGTCGGCAATAGCTGATAAATACTTCTTCGCTCCGTATCCGAACTCTGGTCCGCCCGCGCCAAGAATGCAGTCCGGGAGAACTTTCTTGATTTCGGGCAGAAGCTTGCAGACATACTCGGCATTCCAAATATACGTTGAAAAAAGAATCAAGTTGGCGTTTGTAAAAGCAATTCCCCGCAAAACTTCGCCTATAGGCTGATTAATCGTATACTCGGCAATCGCGATATTCGCGGCGCGCGCTTTTTCCGCATAGTTTTTCAAATCGCGGATAGCGAGGTTCGTGTGCATGTAGCTTGCATTTACAGAGACAAGAAGTACTTTCATCGGTTCGAGTATATCAGATATACGATGATATCATCTATATTTCATCATTACTTAATGTGCTTTCTCATTTCGCCTGCCAAAAGCTCAGATTCCGGCATTGAAAGGATTTCCTCGGCGGTTGTCCACTTAAAAGCGCACGTCTCGCCTTCCTGCAGCTGAACTGAGTTTTTGTCGCAGTCGGTTACGCACAAATATCTTACATGTGCGCTGTGAGTTCCGGGATTTATCGTCCGGTCTAATTCTTGGAGCTCCGAAGCGATAATGCCGGTTTCTTCACGAAGCTCGCGGAAAGCAGACTCAAGAGCCGTCTCTCCTTTGAGCGCGGAACCGCCTGCGGTAGGCTCCCACATGTTCGGATACGTCTTGCATGGAGAACGCTGCATAAGAAGATACGTACCGTCTTTATGCCTTACAAGTATATGATTTACTATATGATAAAACCCATCAGGGATTTTATCTTCTTCGCCACGAACGAGCGTAACGCCCTCGATTTTTTCAAAGTTAGAATTATAAGCGTCCCAAATTTCCATTTTTCTTTTTCCTGTCACTTGTTATTGCCCGATGCGGGTGCGCCATCGAGATTTTCTATAAACTTAATCACGTCCATCTGTGTGTCTACATGCGGAAACTCGTCAAGAAGCGGGCACGGGATATGAGGCTCAAAAGCCCGATCGTGAAACCAAGTGCACTGCACCGCTGTCATACCGATTTCCCTTGCGGCAAACAGCTCTCGCGAACCGCCGTCGCCGACATAAAGACATTCGTCCGCCTTTACGTTAAGAGCTTTCATCATGGCGTTGAAAATCGCAGGATCGGGCTTGCAGATTCCCTGCTCATACGAAATCATCACAGCGTCAAAGAGCGGATTCAGCTGGCTTGAGCGAATCATATCCCGCTCATCTGAAAACGTGTTCGATATCAGCCCGACCGAAAGCCCCTTTTCGTGAAGCGTTTTCAAAAGCCGGATTGTGTCATCCGGGATTGCCGCGAATGTGTCGCCCAGCGCATCCCGCCTCTTTTTCGCAATTTGCTGCACTAAATCGGCAGAATAAATGCCTAGTTTTTTCAGCGTGATGGTAAGCGCTTCCTCAATTGTGTATTCTCCTCTAGTCCGCGCGGGCTCAGTTATATGCCATTCTTTTCTGAAAAAATCTTCAGGCAGCCCGACATCAGCTGCAATATCTTCACTAAAATATGTTCTTCCCTCAAACAAAGTAATAAGAGTTTCGAACATATCAAAAATCACTGCTTTTATCATTTTTATGCTCCTATCTCAACAAGTGTACGACATATCGCTAATACGCTTTACGAAATGTTTGCCATCATCGCTCACTATAAAATGCGAGACACCGCCAGCAAGACCGTGAATATCGCCGTTGGTAAGCGATTCTACCGGCATTCCTAAAAACATTGCATTAAAATGGCTGAGTAAATCGCCGTGAGAAACGATGATGATAATATCGCATTCATCAGCCATAACGCTTTCAAAAAACGGTTTAAGCCGATTCCATGCGTCGCGCTTGCTTTCACCGTCCGAAAACAGTCTGTCATCTACTGTTTTCTCCGGGCACTCGATATTCTCACGCAGCCACTGCACGGATTTTCCGCAGCACTTACCAAGATTACGCTCACGCAATTCCTGCTTAAAAACCGGAGTTATGTCAAAGTATTTCGATACAGCTTCTGCTGTCTGCTTAGCGCGGAGTAAATCAGAAGAATAGATAACTAGTTTTTTATCTTTCAGATTTTCGCGAAGCTCTTCACTAAGTTTTTTCCCGATTTTGTCAGCTTGTTTTTTTCCAAGGTCTGTCAATTCCCAATCTGTCCAAGAACCAACCATTCCGTTTGTGTGATGAACAGACTGTGTATGCTGAATCGTGATGATGTGTTTCAATTTTATGCTCCTTTTTTTTACTGGAAATATTTGCGCCTTGTTGTTGAGCACGTCGCGCACATGGCATCGCGCACCAACAAACTCTGCCAAAACTAAAACAACTCGTCAAGCAAGATGTAAAATCGTATTTTTTCGAGGTCAGGCTCTATGCCAAGTTCCTCAAAAAGCATATCTGGATTAAAATCGGGATAGACCTTGCCGCCATATGTGCCGTCAAAGTTATGCTTCAAACTACGGTAGCAAAGCGCAATATCGCGCCATTTGTCGCCGATACCTGTAGCGCCTAAATCGATGAATCCGCTTATACGGTCGTCTTCAATGAACACGTTTGGCAGACAAAAATCCCCATGTGAAAGAACAGGCTCATAATCGGGCTTGTGTTCTTGAAGCCAGTGGAGTAGGGCAGCCGGGTCGGCGAATCCGTCTTTTCCGAAAGTTTCTGGCTCAGAATCGCTAATATCCACAAGATTGTTTTCAACACGAAACTTCGCTTCCTCAAGCTCCATTTCAATCGTGCGGTTACACGGGCAGCCTTGTACATCAATGCTCCAGAGCATTTTCAGTGCGCTCGCCAAAAGACGCACAAGCTCGCGCGGACGCTCCAAATAATAAGTGTCGCATGACATTTTTCCCGCTACTCGGCTCATAAGCAAATACTGACGTCCGCCATCGCACTCATAGCCAAGCACTTTTGGCACAGGAAGTTTCCCCTCTAGCCAGCGCATAACACGGACAGTCTCGTCATTTTGCCCGCGAATCGCTTTATCACGCACCATTTCAATCTTAAGAACATAGTCGTCAAACATAAAAATCTTTGAGCCTGATAACCCGACATCATCAGTTTTGTAGGGCTTTCCATCAATCAGTTTTTTTATGTTTTCCGGTAAATCGTACGGCAATTCGTATTCGCCGGTGCTTTTCTTTGGAGAAACTCGGTGTACTATAGATTCCTTCGGTGTCTCGCTCGCACCACAGCTGTTTTTACATTCACTCATTTCTTTCCTCAATCAGCATTCTGCCACAATCTGCTCCATCTCCCGAATCTTATACCCAACGTCTTCCGGGTGATGCGCATCCGATGAAGTGACAATCCGCACATTATGTTTTTTCAAAATCTTCAAAAACTCCACTTCCATGCCGAGCGAAGCTGTAGCCGAATATCGTCTGTAAACTCCGCTGTTCTCGTCCGCGTACATATTGCTTTCCGCCAATGCCGTAGCAAGATTCTCGTAGTAGTCAGTAAGCGCGAACGACGGTTTGTGCCCGAACATCTTGATTGAGTCAGGATGCCCGATTCCGTCGAAAAGACCGCTTTTTGCAAGCGAAATCGAATCCTCAAAATAACTGCGGTAAACCTCGTCAACATCAAGTCCCGCCCAAAGTTCTGCTGTATGGTCAAACGCAAAATTATTTACGAAATGGATGCTGCCGAGCAAAAAATCAAAGCCTTTGCCTTGTATCAGCTTTGCCGTAAAATCCTCGAACTTCTTGAAATAGCAAACTTCAAGCCCGAATTTTATGCGTACCGGCCACTTCTCGCTTCGCACCTTATCGATGAGCCGCAAATAATCGTCATAGTTTTTTGTGCCGCTCACCCGATGAAACCACTCGTTCACAAAATCGTTATACACGCACACCGAATCGTACATCGGAGCAAATTCCTTGAACAGGAAATTGTGTTCCAACAGCCGAATTTCATCAACATGCATCTCAACTGCGCGTTGCACAAACCGATTAATCCAGTCCAGCGTATATTCTCCACGCTCAATATGAATATGTCCGTCTACCATTTTTTAATTTCTCCAATAAGGGATTTTAGCGGCGCAATACGCGACTGTGCTAGAAGCTTCGCATTTCGAGTTTACTTAAGCACTTTCCGCACTGCGTCCGCGAACTCTTTCGGCGCTCCGAAATGCGGAGAATGACCGCATCCGTCTATGAGCGTAAGGCTCTTTTCGGGTGCCGTAATTTCATCCATATAGTTTTTAACCAAATCGACCGGACAAGTCCAGTCATCAGAGCCGGAAATAAAATAAACCGGCACTTGATACTCGAGTTTTTCCTCAAAAGCATTGTAGTTCATAATGCTATTTATCAGCTGATACGTCACCCCCATAAAATCCCCGATATAGTTCATCTGCACCGCGAACCACATTGCGTCATCAACGCCAAAATACGGAGAACTTAGCCCTTGCCAAACGTAATTTGTTCCTTTTTTCGCGGTGTGGTACTTCGAAGTTTGATTCCGCAACGCAAGCAGATTCAAAATCCCTTTTTTCGAGATATATGTCTCATAAGCTTTTTCCATCGCGCTTGTGTCATCGCCCTGCGCCAGCGCTTTCTCCATAGCATCGTTATAGCTCAATATTTCGCCGTCTGAAAGTGAAACAAGTTGCGCCACAGCAATGTACGCGGAAACTTTCTCCGGATGAGAGAGCGCGTATTGGCTTCCAAGAATCGTTCCGTAAGAATGCCCCATCAGGATAACACCACGCTTGTCAAACCGTTTGCACGCATAATCTACAAGCTCGTCCAAATCCGCAAGAGCCTGCTCGAACGAAACCGTCTTATACTGTGGATCAGCCGCAACGTTTTTGTAAAAAGTTCTGCCGCATCCGCGCTGGTCCCACCCGATAAAAGTGTAGTCGTCCATAAGCTCGTCTGCAAAAGTGTTCATAGCCATAGTGTATGGGGAGCCTGGACCACCGTGCAGGTAGATTATCACAGGATTTGCGACATCTCTTCCTGTTATAAGGACATATTGCTCCTGACCGCCGAGCGGGATATACGTCTGCTCTTCCACGCCGTTTATGTAATTCGCGTAGTGTTTTATAAACCTGACGTTCCTGACCCCGATGACGAAACTTATCGCGCCGAAAATCAGGATGAGGAGAACGATTCCCATCCACTTGAGAATCCGAAGCACGACATGCTTTTTGCGGGGTTTCGCGATACTTGCACAACCCACGAGATCCGCGGCTCGCGCTTCTTTTTCGTGTGCGACGTGAATCCCGATATGCCCAATGCCCAGCACAATCACCGCGACAATCATCAGGATATTGCAGCCATAAATGCCGAGCAGGAAAAATGCCGCTACCGGAAGCGACGCCCCCGCGACCGGAATGCCGAGCAAACTTCTGTATTGATCGCACATCCGCTTTTCGCTTTTGAAATACCGCACCCAATAAACTTCATACAGCACCATCAGCACAAAAGACGCAACAAGCCACAAACACCACGCTGTCCACGCGCGGCAATTAAAATCCGCGAAGATGACCGCGAACGTACTCACAAGAACCTCGCCAATTCTTTCAAATGCAAGAAGTTTCTTGCTTTCGTTCACGGCATACTTCTCGTAATCTTTCGGCTTGTTTTTCGCCCAAATGATATTAGGCACAATCAGCAGCACAAGATATATGAGTCCGATATAAGAAAAACCGAAATGCATTTAGTCCGCTCCGAAGATATACTTTCCTTTTCCGACATTTTTTGTAACACCTCCGATGACGATTTCCGTCTCCACCGGCGTGTCTATTTCGTAGCGGATGCCGCTGTCCGTGTATTTCCACGCCGAGCGGATTCTTCCGTGAACGGTGTCCAAAACTGCGCTCAAACTACCAAGCAGCGCGTCCGGGTGCGGTTCAATGCGCGCCTTACTAAACCCAGGTGCGGCTGGCTTTATTCCGCAAGCAACGCCGAAAATCCAGTCCGCAACCGACGCATACGCATAATGGTTATATGAGTTCATGTCGTCATCCCAGAAAGTTCCGTCCGGCTTAATTCCGTCCCAGTGCTCCCAAACAGTCGTCGCGCCTTTCGTCACCGAATAAAGCCAGCCGGGGTATTCCTTCCGCAAAAGAAGCGACCACGCTATGTCGTAATGACCGTAGCGGCTCAGCTCATGAAGCAGATACGGCGTACCCAAAAGCCCCGTCTGAAGTTTCATGCCACACGCGCGAACCTGCTCGGCAAGCGCATTCGCAAGTGCCTGTGGATTTTCCGCAAGATTAAAGTGAAGCGCAAGAACTTTCTCCGTCTGCGTGTTGAGCTTGCCGCCGAACCTTTCCGTAAACGCGGCTTTTATGCGGCTGTAAAGCGTCTCGTACTCGCTCACGTCCTGACCAAGAATCTTCCCGATGCGCAGCACTATACTCACTGAATTTGCATAGAACGCGCTGCACACAAGGTCGTCGTTGCTGTAGCCGCGCTTAGAAAGCTCAATCGTCGCGGGCACGTACCCCTCCGGATGGTCGAGCGCGAGCCAGTCGCCGTAAGTCCAGCAGCCCGTGAATAAGTACGGAGTCGTCGAGACTGTCGGCACATAAGCGACCCATTTTTTCATCGCATCATACATGTCAGAGATAAAAGTCACGTCGCCGTAAGTTTCGTAAAGCTGCCACGGGATAATCGTAACAGCGTCCGACCATGCCGCACCGCCCGGCTTGTACGCCGTAAGACTCGGAATAACTTCGGGAACCCAGCCGTCATCGTGTTGTGCCGCCCTCATGTCTGCGAGCCACTTGCGGAAAAACTGGCGCACATCGTACTGGTACGTGCCCGCCTTGCAGAAAATCTGACCGTCACCTGTCCAGCCGTACCGCTCATCACGCTGCGGGCAGTCCGTCGGAATATCAAGATAGTTGCCCTTCTGGCTCCACAAAATGTTACTGAAAAGCTGATTCAGCATCGTGTCGCTGCTTTCAAGCCAGCCTGTGCGCGTCATTTCGGAATGCAGCACGACCGCGTGAATGTTTTCCGCGCTAAAGCCTTCCGGAGCTTCATCAATCCTCAAATATCTAAAGCCAAAGAACGTAAGCCGCGGCTTGTATGACTGGTGCCCTTCGCGGCAGATATAGTGAAGCTGGCTTCTTGCTGACCTGTAGTTCGCCGTGTAAAAGTTGCCGTCCTTATCAAGAACCTCGGCAGTCGAAATGCTCAGTCTTTCGCCAGCGTGCGCGTCCATTTCGAAAGCCATGTAGCCCGTCAGATTCTGCCCAAAATCAAGCACCCACTCGTTTTTGGGCGTGCGGAAAGAACTCCGCGGAAAGACTGTTTCCTGCTCGTGAACTTCGGGACCTTCCTGCGCAATCAGGATGTCCTTTGAATACTCGCATACTTCGGCAGCCTCGAACACAGGCGTTTTCGTCATGTCCACATCCTCGCCGATAAAAATACCGCTCAGCGTTATCGTGCTTTCTGCAACTTGCCAGCGCCCGTCAGTCGGGATGATTTCCTCGCTGCCGTCTTCGTAAATAATGTGCAACGCCGCAATGAGCATTGCAGGCAAAAACTCGTCGGGATTATTCGTCTTTGTCCAAGGCGCGTTCGTCCTGCGGAACCATCCGTTTCCGACCGTTATTTCAAGCGTGTTCTCCGCCTTTTTTTCGTTATTATGCGTGTCACCGCCAACAAGAAGAGCCGTTATGTCGTAGCATTGTACTTGCAGGCGTTTTGAATACTCCGTCCAGCCAGGTGCCAAAATGAATTCTCCAACACGCTTTCCGTTAAGGACGGCCTCGTACACACCGTCGCAAGTTACCTCAAGAGTCGCAGAACGAACCGGGTTATCACAGCCAAATTCCCTTCTGAACACAGGCACGACTGTAGAAACGGCATCTTTCATCCGAATCCAGGAAGCGTTTTGAATTAACATCTGATTTTCTCCTTTAGCTTTTTCTTCTGGCATTATACCATAGATTTCTGTTTTCGCTTAACTTTTGCTTGCAATACACAAAATAATACATATAATAATACATACTAGGTACGCTTATCATGACTTTTGAAAAAAAGGAAATAGTCTCCGCGACACAACTAGTTCGCCAGTTTTCAAACTTTCTGACCGCATTGATGAATCGGAAGCTGAAAAAAATAGCGATAATCCGAAACAACGAAATGCAGGCTGTCGTCCTTCCTATCGATGAATATGAGAATCTGGTTTTACGCGCAAACACAGCAAATCAAAAATCAATAAAAGATTTTTTTGGCTGCATAGATAAAGAAACTGCGGACGGAATGCAAAACGCGATATTGGAATGCCGTAAGGTTGATGTAAATGAATGGTAAACTTATCGATACAAACGTCATAATCCGCTTTTTCAAAGGTGAAACCGAGCTATTTTCTCTTTTCGACGATTTGGAAAATTTATATATTTCTTCAATATCTGTGGGCGAATTGATGTACGGCGCGGAACTTTCGGCAAAGAAAGAGTTCAATCGCGATAATTACTTTTGCTTTTGCGAGCAGATGAAAGTATTATATCCAGATTTAGAAATTTCCAAAAACTATGGAAAAGTAAAAGCCGCCATAAAAGCAAAAGGGAAACCAATCCCAGAAAATGATATTTGGATTGCGGCAACATGTCTTGCAGCCGACTTAACGCTTGTCACGGCAGACAGTGATTTTTCTTTGATAGACGGTCTGTCTGTCGAAACGATGTGAAAGAATACTAAATCTCAACACCATATTCATAAATCGTATCGCTAGGTAAATCTATCCTATCGTTCCAGAAGACACAGGTTCTGCTCTCATCAAGCTGAATTTGATTCCATAATCCGAATAATGTGCGGAGTGGCTTGAACTCGTCAATTTGTTCAATATCCTGATTTACATCATATAATACATACTTGCCGTCATCAAAGAGAACTTTTAATTTGAAATTATCTTCTGGAGTTATTGTTTTTATTCTTGGTATCATAATTACTCCAAAGGCGGCAACTTGACGATTTTTTGTGTGTCCCACATTGTTTGAAGCTTTTCTTCATTTATTGAAAGCCACTCTTCAACAAGTTCTTGCGCTTTAGAAGGCAAATCGCCATCGGTCATTTTATGTGTTTTGATATTAAAAACCCCGACATATTCGCCATATAAGGCATGAATATGGGATGGTTCATGCTCTTTAGGCTTAAAGAACATTTTTATTATAATTCCATAAAATCTTGCAATTTAAGGCATATTAACCTCCTGTACTCAATATAACACATACATATCAGAAAAGATAGTAATGATTTTCCCTAATCCTGTACGAAGCGATGTGACACTTCTCTCAGCTGGAATAATTTTCTTGTCGTGTGCATAAATTGATGTATAATAATCATAAGAGGAGTGTGTATGAAAAAACTTGTTAAATACTTCTGTGTACTTGCTGTTTGTGTGTCGGTTGCGTTCGTTTTCGTTGGTTGTTTGACCATACAAGATAATGATAAATGGGCGAATGATGACAATATCATTCAGGTAGAACAATCCGTAAGCAGCTCAAAAGGAACTGTCGTTGAAATTTATTATCCTACAAGAGATTACACCATTGATGAAAAAGATCTGACGGATGCCGACAGATATACAAAACACGCCTTTGTATATCTTCCTGCAGGTTATGATGCAAATGACACAAAAACGAAATATCCGCTGCTTATTGTAATGCATGGAATGAACGGCAATGAATATCAATGGGGTCTCAATGAAGAAGGAGATATGAGGCGATCCCTTGATAACGGAATAGCTTCTGGAATAGTTAAACAAATGATAGTCGTAACTCCATCTGGTTATGCTGATAAAACTTGGAATATTACTCAGGGTGACCGAAACCGCGAAGGTGCAATTAACTTTGGAGATGAGCTTAGAAATAATCTTCTTCCATACCTTAAAGAAAATTTCAATGTTCTTGACGGACGCGAGAATGTAGCAATGGCAGGGCTTTCAATGGGTTCCGATCAGACTATAGGAATAGGCATAGGTTTATGTCTTGATTTATTTTCATCTTTTGGAGCTTTTTCAGCCGTTCCTTTTACAGATACTATAAATCCTGAATCACCATTTGTACCACCTGAAACTTTCATCAATGATATAGATAAAGCTTTTTCCCCTGCCTTGAAAATCAATCTTCTTTATATGACATGTGGAACTGCCGACACAACTTTCTATCCAGGTTACTGCGCATATAGGGATAAAATCCCTGAGTGGAGCAGAATAGAAAGATTTGAAAGTGAAGACTTTGCCGGTGGCGATCATGAGTGGAAAGTCTTTATTAACGGCTTTGACCACTTTATCCAGATGGTCTTCAAATAAGGATTGAATCTGACTTACTATTTCATGCACGAATTCTGACAATTCGTGCATTTTTTTTTCTGCAAAAAAGCCTTTTATGATATTATATGAAACATGGCGATGCAGATACTAAAGATTGATTTTGACGGAGAAACTCTGGGCAGTTTCATAGATAAAGAATTCAACGAGTACGCGAAGAAATTCAACATAAAGGTTGATTACAACGACTTCTGTTTTGTCGCAAAAGAAGATGATACGCTTTTGGGCGTTGTTGTCGGTCATTCGTATTACAAAGAGGTTCACGTCACGGATCTTATTGTAAGGGAAGAATACAGAGGGAAGGGCGTTGGATCAGAATTGATAAAAAGAGTTGAGAAAGAGTTCAGCGGTCAGAGATATGAAAATATCAACCTGACAACATACGCGTTTCAGGCTCCTGAGTTTTATAAAAGTTTAGGTTTCGAAATAGAGTTTGTCCGTAAGAGCTCTGACGAGAAACTCACGAAGTATTTTTTGATAAAGCATTTAAATAAGGAATAGAACGGATAAATGAAGCAAAAAAATCGTGTGAAACTACAAGCTGTTTCAACAATTCTGACTTTTCCGTTCGCTTTACTGATTATCCTTGCTCCAGTGCTTGTTTTTTTTATTCATTTAGTAAACGAAGCGAACGGAACAGCTTTGTCAGTATTCGCAGTTATTGGAATCTCTTTTTGGGTACTTATCTCAATATCATCGCTTTTCCTGCAACGTGCGCATTGCTCGCATACATGCGCTATAACGGGAATGTTCACTTTCTTTGCATTTATCTTTCATAATCCAGAAATTATGAGGACAAAATATCCGCGGATAATTTATCACGTTGTATTGTCGTTGTGGATTATTGCTCCGCTGTATGTTTATATCCGCTGCATCGGGAATAAAGTTGGATTTCTGCCATACAATTCAGCGTTCGATAATGTTTTTGTCATTGTCTTTTATTCGCTTTTCCTACTGTCGTCGGTGTTTACAAAAACTACCGGGAAAAGCAATACAGCTCATTATATCTGCCCGTTTTCGCCTTGCATGATTTCAATGATAAAACTTGGTGAGTTTCTGAAAATCCCTTCAAGAAAATTTGTTACAGATTCGACAAAGTGCGTTAATTGCGGCGTTTGCGCTAAAAACTGTCCAATGGGATTTAAGGTTAATGAGCTTGTAAAAACAAATCAGTTTAATCAGAAAGAATGCATTAATTGCGGAAGATGTATAGATGGATGCAAAAACAAGGCGATAGAATGCCGCTATTTTTGACAGGAAGATGGAGGAAGAAGTACTATGACATTTGTTCCGACACTAAACTTCAACGGAAAATGCCACGAAGCGATGGAGCTGTATAAAAAGGCATTCTCAGGAAAAATCACAGCACTGATGACTTACGGCAATGATGGATACGAAGGAGCAGGTGGTAGCTGCCTGGGAATTGATGAAAGAAGGCAGCTCGGCAGTTGCAGAGCGCGCGAAAATGGCGCGCAAAACCGGCGAAATCTGCAGTTGGATTTATAAATCCCTTTCCATATACCCGCAGGTAAACGGGAAGAAATCATATTTCTGGGTATGGGTGTGAATGAATTCGTGCGCTTCATACCACTTTCGCAGTACCTTATTTTCTTCCACAATGCCGATTTTCATTTTTGTGCAGTTTTTGCTTTTGGCGCGGGTGACCGCATCAGCCAAGAGCGATTCACCAATCTTTTTATGTCTGAACTCCGGCAACACGCAAAGATTGTTTAATTCACACTCGGAGTTTTCCAAAAACGGCAGCGAATAATATCCCACGATTTTTCCGTCATCAGAAAAATAAGCTGCCATCAGCCTATGCTCATATTCAAGCTGATAGAAAAGCCATTCCTCTGTTGTCGCAAAAGCTGTAAAACGCGGCGCATTTTCTACTGTAAAACCAAACTCGTCTGCGACAGTCTGGAAACTTTTTCTAATCACATTTACACATTCAGCGATGTTGCTTTTATCAATTTCTTTTATCATTTTAGTCCTTCCTTTTCAAAATCCAGATAAGATTGCTTTTGTATTTCGCTGCTGATGACGGGTCGTTCAAATCTTCCTTGTCGCCGTTGTAGCCGCGGTAGATGTCCACAACTTCAAAGCCACAAAGCTCAGCAAGCAAGAACATTTCACTGCGGTATGTCTGCCGCATCAAAAGAGGACGGACACGCTCACCAATAACTTCGCCAGTTTCGTTGTACGTCTCGAACTTCCAGTTTCCGTACATCTGCTGCGTGTAAGGATTATACGAGATTGCGTTATAGATTTTCTCACGGTTACCGTCTGCGTTCACATATTCAAGGCGGAAGCTGTAATCTTCGGGCTTCGTGTTCATCTGGGCTGCCTGAAATGGTGGCCATGGATCAAATGTATTGAGCGTGAGGATGCCGCCCGTTGTAAGCTGATCGCGAAGGTTCAGAAGTGCTGCCTTTTGAGTTTTTGTATCCGGCAAGTGCATAAAGCCGCTTCGGGCAATTATCGCAAGCGAGTACTTTCTTCCCGAGTTGAACTTTGTCATGTCTGCGGGGTAAATGTTGAGTTTGAGACCAAGCTTTTCTGCCTTAGCTCCGGCAACCTTGCACATCTCTTCGGAAATGTCTGTTCCGTCAGCAATAATTCCGCGTTCTGCAAGATAAAGAAGCACTGCTCCTGTTCCGCATGCAACATCAACAACGCCTCCGCTACCATACTTTTTTGCAAGTTCCAGATAAAACTCCTGAAAGTTTTCGTGCTTGTCAAACTCCTGCGAATACATTACGTCCAGGTAGCGGTCGTAATTTTCCGCAACGTCTTTGAAATCGTGTAAGTCCATAATCATCCTCCTGTGAACTTTTCGAAATTTGCTTAAGCCAAAAAAAAAGACCACTTACCGAAAAGATAAGTGGTCAGTTTATATCAGCTTATAATCTGCAATCTTATTCTTTTCTGTAATCCAAATGCATACCGGCACCTGTAGTAGTTGTGGTAACTGTTGTTGAGGTGGTTGTGTATGTAGTTTCGATCACAAAAAAGTTCATCTTGCTTTGAACATACAGAATAAAGAGTGTTGTGTCAATGCCGAAGCCCTTATAATTCTTCCAATCTCTTTAATCCCGCTTTGTTCACAGAGATTGTCGTAATGCTGGTGGCAATCATGTTCGAACCCAGCAGGACACCGCCACGAAGCTGAAACACATAAAGCAGAGCACCAAGTGTCATTATTCCCGCGCTTATTTTCTCGGCTCCGAGGAACATTAGAACAAGGTAACCGGTTATTCCAAAGAGAGGCATAACCGCCTGTTCAAGAGCTTTATAAAAGACCTTTTTTATTGAAAGCCGTTTTAGTTCCAGATTTTTCAGCTGTATTTTCTTCAGGAAAAAATCCGAGCAGTCATATAAGAAAACCGTATCCGCCATATTAACAAAGGATTCGTACATATCGGTTAATTCTGCGGAAGTTTTTTGAAGCTTGTTCTGAATTGACCTCAAAAGCGGTGACAAAACCAATGAAACAATCAGGATATGGGGAATCACAAAAGCCAGTACAATCAGATAGAACTTCAAATCAAAAACACAGAGTAAAAGCGATGACAAAACAAGGTTCGCAATTCCGTTCACAAGAAATATAAGATTCCAAGGCTCGCCATAAATCGCGGCGGTCATCTGCGCATCCTGATTAATCCGCATAAGAACATCGCCAGAGGCAAGTTTATCAATCTCTTCAATCGGCTTTGCAAGAAGCTTGTTGAAAATATAAAGCTTTAATTTTTTCTGTAACCGGGCATAAAAAGCCGCGAAAAATCGCCAGACTGTCCCATTATAGGTGAACAGCAATAAGTTAGACGCGAAAAAAAGAGCACATACAATGCCAAGCTTCGTAAAATCCAGCGCCTCTATAGCTTCAAAAGCCTGCTTTAAGAAAAGTGCATTTACCAGATTACGGATGGCTTCAAACGGAAGACGAAAGGCAAGCAGCCCTAAATATTGTTTTTTGATTCCGAGTTTTTTCAGCATAAAACGCCATCCTCCAAACGGTAGATTTTATCGCAAAAATCAAGGGCTTCTTTTCTGTGCGCAATTGAAATTACCGTCCGATTCTTCCACCAGTTCTGAAGGGCTTCAATAAGATGCGCAGAGGTTTCCATATCCAAAGCGGAAGTCGCTTCGTCCAAAATCAAAATCTGGGGATTCTGTGCAATCGCTCTTGCAATGCAGATTCTTTGTGCCTGCCCGCCAGAAACATTGTCGCCACGAACGCCAGTAAAAGTATCTAAGCCTTCGGGTAGCGATTTTATCCATTCTTCAAGTTGTGCAATTCTAACCGCTTCCCAAATCTGTTCTTCTGGAATTTCATGGCCGCATGTAATATTTTCTCTTATGGTAAATGGAAAGAGCTGATTTCCCTGTATGACGACAGACATTTTTCCTTCCGCAATAATTTTGCCCTGCTGCACCTCGTATAGCCCGGAAAGAAACTTGATTAAGGTTGATTTTCCGGAACCGCTCTCGCCGATTATTCCGATTTTCTCTCCATCAGGTATTGTAAGATTCAGATTTTTAAGCACTGTTTTTTGATCATAAGAATATGTTAGATTTTCGATTTTTATCATTTTCATTCTCCTAGTTTGTTTATTCGTGTCGAGGCTTGCATACGTTCCTGACTGCTAGCATTACCCCGCCCCGTGCGTCGGGGATCACTTATTTTCTGAAGGTTTCCGGCAAAAATGCGGAACTGCATTATAAAAGACGGCATGTTCATCAGAATGCCCGAAACATTCCCCGAAAGATTGATAAATATGTAAAGCTCTCCCACTGTAATCTGACCTTTAATAACAAGATTCCCGCCAATCAAGACCAGAAGCAGCAGCGGAATACATGTCATAACCGCAGAAATTGACATCAAAATTGCTTTCTTCTTTTCCATGGAGATATTCAGCTCTTCCCATTTTTTGAGCGTGCTTGTGTAATTCGTTAGAATAAGCTTTTGCGCCTGATACAATCTGATTACAGGAAAAAGTGACATCAGGCTTTCGGTAACGGCGTTTAGCTTTGCGTTTTCGTCATTTGTTTTAATCGTATATTTTTTTAGAATCTTACTGGAAAACGATACATAAAGGATAATCAAAAAGACTGGCAAGTTTGAGGATATAGCCAGGAACGGATTCATAAAAATGAACCATCCGAAGGTACCAAGAAACTTTACTAAGCTGTCAAAGATGAAAAAAAGGTTTTCTGAAATAAAAACACTTACCGCATTAAACTCATTCAATAACACGGAAGTCATTTCTCCGCCGCTAACCGTGCGAGCTTTGGCTTTCTGCTGTAAAAAAGTGTTATGCGCAAGACTCTCAAAATAATTGTTTTTTAACTCATAATTGATTTTTGCTGAAGTTACACCAGAAACAAAAGTATTTGCCCCGCTCAAAAAAATGAATGCGGCAAGAATTATCAAAAGCTCCACGAGCATTTTGGGGAAGACCGCGTTCCCAGCGGAAATGCCATCTGTTACGAGGTCAATCAGATTTGAAAGATTCTTATTCCAGACAAGATCAATCGCAAGAAAAAGAATATCAACGGCAAGAGTAATAAAAATCAAAAGCTTCATTTTTGAAAAAGTGCGTGTTATAATGTTCATAGCAAAACGCTAAACCTTGCCCTAGGGACAGAGTCAAGAAAAAAATGGAAAAAGATGAATTATTAAAGATAAGCGAGCTCGCCGATTTTTTTGGAACGACACCAAAGGCGCTTCGTCTTTACGAAAAAAAAGGAATTATCATTCCCAGCAAGGTTGATCCGCTGACTGGTTATCGTTATTACTCCGTCGATCAGGTAAAAAAACTGAACGTACTTGTAGAGCTACAGGAGCTTGGCTTTTCGCTTAACGAAATCAAAAAGATTATGAAGGGCGGACTTAAATCGCAGGGCTTTTTGGATTCTCTTTATTCCAAAAAAGTGGAGTGGGAACAAAAGAAAAACGAACTGCAGAAAAAAATCGACGCTATAGAAACAATAGAACAAAACCTTTCGCGCAAAATCGGCTCAACGGAAATTACAGCGATGACAGAAGAGGAACGTGCCTGGTTTTTGCTCAATGTGGTTTGTGTAGAAGAACTCAAAGCCACAAAGGTTTTGAGCGAGGCTATCTGGTTGTAGCAGTAAAGGAGTAAGCGCGGGGGAATGCGCGCGTCACTGGCACCAATTAACTCGTAGTAAAGGAGGCATCTATGAACAAAGAATGGTCAGAAAAAAACAAAAAAATGCAGGCTTTGATTGCAAAGGAAAGCACCTTTGCGGACGGAATTAAAACGCTGCTTGAACTACGGAACGAGCTTTTTGATGTTATTTCATATGGTGCAAGAATCTACCCGGCTGAAGCTTATTACCAGATGCCTTGCGGCGATGGTCATCAAAATCATCACGCTACTATTGGCTGGTCGCTCTGGCATGTTTTCCGCATCGAGGATATTGTCGTTCATACGCTGATTTTGCAGGACAAGCAGATTTTTGAAAATGGCTGGAAAGCGAAAACAAAAAGCACGATTATCACAACTGGCAACGAGCTTGATGGCAAGCAGATGATTGAGTTCTCTAAAAAACTTGATATGAAAGCCGTTTATGAATATGCCAAGGCTGTTATGGACTCAACGAATGAGTTTTTGAAAAACTTGAAATTTGCGGACCTAAAGAAAAAGTTTACGGCGGCTGACAAAGAAAGGCTTGTCGCAAGCAAATGCGTAAGCACTGACGAATCTACCTTCTGGCTGATTGATTACTGGTGCGGAAAAACTGTGAAAGGCCTGATTCAAATGCCGATGTCGCGCCACTGGATTATGCATCTTGAGGCGATTGACTATATCAAAAATAAGCTCTGCCAAAAAGCAAAGAAGGGCGTAAATCTGATTGCCTACTGCGGACTTTACTGTAAGCAATGCTTTTTAACGGCTTGGTGTGGCTCGTGCAGAACCGTTTACAACACATGCTCATTTGCAACAGAATCCCCGGACGGAGTATGCCCGAACACAGCCTGCTGCAAGGAAAAAGGGCTTGAAGGCTGCTACGAATGCGACGAGCTTTACAACTGCCACAAAGGTTTCTACGCCCTCGATGAAGAGACAAACGCCGTAAGAGTTCTGGGCTTGTTCATCCAGAAATACGGCAAGAAAGAATTCATAAAAGTCATTGATTTTATGCATCAGAGTGTGAAGTTCCAGAAAGTTCAGGAAGTCATTGGCTGCGATATCGACAAAGGCTTGAAGATTATGGAAGATTGGAGAAAGAAAGCCATCTTGCGGCAATGACTTCATCCAGTGTCGGGATAGAATCTAGCGCGCCGGGTTTTGTCACCGCGATTGCCGCCGCTTTTGCCGCAAGAGACAAGCATTCTTCGCTTTTCATCCCTTTTATTAAAGACGAGATGAAAAAACCGGTGAAAGTGTCTCCGGCTGCAGTTGTGTCGACTGCCTTGACTTTATAAATCCCCTGACGACAGATTTTCCCGTCATCAAAATACATTGAGCCTTCAGAACCAAGCGTCAGAACTATCTTCGCTTTCGGATACTTTTCGTGAATACCATCAAGGATTTTCTCCGGCTCTTTTTCGCCTGTCATCTGATTGCCCTCAATTTCGTTCAGAATAAAATATGAGACTTTTTTCAGGTCGCATTCTTCAAGAGCTTTGTCGTACGGAGACGGATTCAGGACAATCTGCATTCCTTTTGCAAATGCTTTATCAATAATGACATCAAGAAGGTTGATTTCGTTCTGGAGAATTATCATATCGCCGCTTTCAAAGCTGTTTATCACTTCGTCAATGAACGCTTCCGTCATACAGCGGTTTGCCCCTCCAAAAAGGATAATCGAGTTGTTTCCGTCTTTATCAACCTGGATTATAGTGTGACCGGAGCGCCCTTCTGTCTTGCGGATAAAATCAGTGTTCACGCCGTTTTTTACGCACGCGTCTATAAGAAGCTGACCTTCATTTCCGACCATTCCAGCATGCCATACAGGAACACCCGCCCTTGCAAGCGCAATCGACTGATTAAGGCCTTTACCGCCGCAGTTTGCGCTCATGCCGGAAGTCGATTCTGTCTCGCCATTTGAGACGATGTGATCAACCTGATAAACATAATCGATGTTCAACGAACCAAAACTCAATAATTTCATAAGTTTCCTTTCTTCAAAAAGCCAGAGAATACCCAGCCGTCTGCCGTCTCACTGTTACGGTATATTCCCTTCTTGTCCTGATTTGCAGCTTCTTCCGTTTTGTTTTTTATTTGAACGGGAATCCAAAAACCATGTGCGCCATCTATAAAATCATAGAATGGATAATGAGTTTCTTCAGTTTGAATCACTTCTGTACCGTCTGCCAACAGACCGATTTTATTGCCCCAAGGAGAATCCCTTAAACGAAGCCCTTCCGGGGAATCCACTTTCCATTCTGTACCTTTCTGTTCAACGTGCTTGACTTCCATATAATGCCCGCTTGAAAGCACTTTTTCACGCGCCTCCATGTAGTTAAAAGAAAAACATCTCGTAATTTCACCGGTGGCACAGTCATAAAAATCAATTTTATATTGTCCGGGTTCTTTTATTGAAAAATCAAGATTGCAAACCCCGTCTTTGTCTGTTTTTGTTTTTACGCCAACAAACGGAATGTAAGAGATATCATAATAAGGATATGTACAATAATAACCATAAGAGAAAACAATCATCGTTCCCTCGTCCGGGAAAGAACCTCCTTTTCCTTTGTATATAAGGTGATAAACAGTATCTACCGTCATACCCCGATTTTTAAGAATTGTAAAAGGCGATTCATATTCATCTGTATAAACTACATAATTATCTGGAATTGTTTCTTTTGAAACAGTCGTGGCTGCAATAACCTCATCATTCTGGCAGTTTTTAAGAGTGATATTCCATTCATCATTATGTGAGTAGAGATTCCGATTCGTAAAGTCTAAGTAATAATGATAACCGATAAGTTCATCGCTATTATTCGTTTCTGCCTCAAATTTAAGAGGCTTTTTATCGTCATATACGAAAGTTTTTCCGTCGTGTTCCGCTTCCAAATAGACTTCTGGATTTTTTTCATAAACTTCTGTTGGAAGCATTAAATGAAGATAATCATCTTCCCAAATAAAAGTGATTTCAATCTCTTTATACGGTTCCTCCGGCGGTACATATTCACTATGCAATCCGAAAACTCTGTGCGTCTCGATTCCGAAGTTTTCCGGTACGTCGTAGATTTCCCCAGCATCATAAAGAGTAATTCCGCCTTTTTCATAAAGACCTTCGCGCTCCTTAAGGAACTCTTCCATTGTCAGATAATCCCTTTTAGGTTCGGGGGCAGTTTGGGTTTGTGTCGGTGATACATTAGTTGTTGGCCTTACATACTGACTTTGTACGGATATAGTTTGAGTTTGCGGCCAGTTGTTCACGACTTCTTCGCTTGTCTTTGTCTCTGTCTGATTCTGATTTTCAGACGATGGTTTTGTTTTTGAGCAGCTGAGAATGTTCAGACATAAAACAACACATAAAAATGCGACCAAAACTTTCATACAGTTTCTCCTACCTTGATTTGCTGGCTTCAACGGCGGATTAAAATGCCTTTCATATATTCTGTTTCGTTGTGCATCTTATAGACTTCCTTTTTTTCATCTTCCGTACAGCCAAGCAGGATTTTTATTTCGGAATCTCGTTTTGTTAAATCGATAATGCACATAATCGCGTCTACTTTTTTGTCGCCACTTCCGACCCAGACATCGATTCCCGCTCCATCCATGGATGAAGTGTTTTTAAGGTATCCATAATCAACGCGATAAATAAAATCAGGATATTTGGGATGCGCCGTTCCTTTCGGCCTGTCTATTATGATTTCTGAACTTTCAACAAGCTTATCGAGCGCTTCCCAAAAATCTTTGTCATCAGTATTCATGTTTTTCGTTTGCATTCTGTTTATAATACCACGATAAAGGGCAGCTTACCAGAGATTTATGCGTTTGCTCAGCTGTGTTTGACTGCCCGCAGCGTTACGGTCGTTCCCCATTCGCGCATAACTTGGACATCAGAAAACCCTGCGGCAATCAAAGCTTCTTTTTCATGCTCAACTGTCAACGGCGTATCGTAATGATAAAACTCATCGTCTGATAATCCCTGTTCGGCTTTGAACTTCTTCAAGTTTGAAAAATACTCTTTTTCAAGCTCGTCCGATTCCGAAAAGTAGTCAGTCAGCACAAAATACCCGCCGTTTTTCAAAGCCGCATGAAGACGGCGGTACAATCCCTCTTTCTTTTCTGCTGTAAAATGATGAAGCGACTCGACCGAAACAGCTGCGTCAAACATGTCTTCACCAAACGGCACTTCAAAATAAGAGCCGTTGATAAGAGACAGCTTTTTGTCCGGAAATTTTTGCTTAAGCGCGTTCAGCATTGCATCTGAAAGATCTATCCCCGTCACATGAGCTTCGGGCGCAAGCTTGAAATACTGTTCAAGCTCAAGCCCTGTACCGCAGCCCAAATCAAGGACATGCACATTTTCCACATCGCCCGCGGACGGCAAAAGAGAGGCTGTGTAAGCGTAAAAAGCCTCTGCGCCTTCGATTGTCGTCCGCATATGCTCGTCATAGCCCGAAACTCGTGCCGCAAAAAAATCATCCATTTTTTCAAGTTTCATTTTTTCATCCTTTGTAGAGGGGAAATCCCCTGCTCATACATTCCAGCCGCTGTACCTGTTTTTCTGGTATTCGCGCGTGAACTTCGCGATTTGCATCATCTTCGCTTTGCCCCATTCATTTTCCTGATGAAGCTGCTGATACGTTTCCCATCGTTCCTCGCTGAGCGTACCGTCTTTGAGTGCCGCAAGAACGGCACAGCCCGGTTCGTTCGTGTGCGTGCAGTCGTTGAACTTACAACTGTCAAAAAGCGCGACGACATCAGAAAAAGTTTCGTCTATGCCTTCTTCCATGTCCAGTACGCCGATTTCGCGCAAGCCTGGAGTGTCCATAACCCAAACTCCGCTTTCAAGCCGGAACAGCTGCCGGTAAGTCGTCGTGTGACGGCCTTTTCCGTCCTCGTCGCGGATATTGCTTACTTTCATCAGCTCCGAGCCGTTCAGCGTGTTTAGAAGCGTCGATTTACCTACGCCGGAAGACCCTACGAACGCTATCGTCTTGTCTTTCTGCAAATACGGCTTCAGCTGTTCCAGCCCGTAGCCTGTCAGCGAACTTATCGCAAATACATCAGCTTTGTCGCAGATGGCTTTCGTAATTTCAACCTTCAGCTCAACATCGTCGCAAAGGTCGGCCTTTGAAAGAACGACGACTGGCTTTGCGCCTGTATTCAGCGTGATGGAAACATAGCGTGCGATACGGTTCTCGTTGTAATTCTGATTGAGTGAAGTCACGATGAACACATAATCAAAATTCGCGACGATAGTTTCTTCCAGAAGATTCTTTACGAATGCTTCTGAATGACCGCTTCTGTTCGGTCTTTTGAACGAAGTTTTACGGGGCAGCACTTCATCAATCAGCGCGTCACCGTACTCGTTAGTTATGACTTTAACATAATCGCCCACGACAGGCGGCTCAAGTCCTAAATTGTAAAATTTACCTTTCAGTTTGCCATTGATTTCTTCGTCTGAATTTACAACGCCGTTATCATCGCATGGCAAAAGCGTAAACAAGTTTTTCTGCACACAAGAAACTCGTGCAGTAATAGTTGAATTTGTTTTCATTTGAATTTCCTAAAAGCAAGAATAAATATCCGTCTGGATACACCAATAAAGCTCCGCTTTCAGGACAAGAAAAGTGCAACCGGTTCTGTGATGAACGATTCGTGCAGGTTATGCCAGAAGAGCGGAGGTCAAAACGTTAGATGAGAAAAAATAAATCATAAATCTATCGCAACCTCCTGAATAATTAATATATGCTGAACATATCAGAATCAAGATTTTTATGCAAGATGTGAGCGCAGGTCAAGTTAAAACAAGTCTAACATTGAGTCGAGGTATATCGATTCCCGCACTTCAAGCTGATGTTCTGGCTTTGTCAGGTAATAAAGCAAAAACTCAAGCACCACTGCGCTTCCAAGCCCTCTGCCTTCGATTTTGAAGTTGGAAAAGCCCATCGGCATATATGTAGCCGTAATATCTTGTATGCGGATAAAAGCAGGGTTTTTCATCGCCATAGAAAAACGGTAGCCGCCCTGCGAATCTTTTGAAACGCATATATGCTCCCGGACTTCTTCGCCAAGATTTTTGCGGCTTACGTTTTCGTAGCATTCTTTCCGTGCTTTGCAGCTAAAGTCGCAGCATTCGTTGCACAAAAACTCAACTTTGTCTTTTTGAGCTTGTGAAAGTGTTTCCAGTTTTTCAAACGATTTGTTCAGGCGGAAATCTGGGACGATGTACTGAAACTCCTGGCGGTTAAGTTCAGCCTGGAAATCATTAAAATCCGTAAGAACTTTTGTTGTCGAAGAAACAAGATATAGATTCGGATAATTGGTTTTAAGATATTCAGCAAGCAAATCGGAATGGACGATTACGCCGTTGTGTGCGAGGCCTTTTTCAAACAAAGCACAAAGCGAATTGCATTTTTTGTCCGAAAGATGCTCTTGTTTTAGCAATGAATTGCTGAACGTAAGACGCGAAGAAACGCCGTATTCGGTCATCAGGGAAAGAACATTGTGGGCATCTGCATCGCCAAAGCAAGCCCTGCCGCCACCCCAAACGCAGTCTTGTGGTGCTCCGTAAATAGACGCAATGTCGCACCAGTCGTAAAACCAATCCCTGTGCTCACGGAAAAGCGGAAGAAACATTTTGTACAGTTCGTAAAACTCAAATAGTCCTGGCAAGTGATAATACGCGACAAGCTTTTTATCGTCTGTGTTCATTTAATTGCGACTCCACCAAATTCAGCATGAATTATATGAACAAGAATTTCAAGACTCTGTAGAAAAAAAGGAGAAAAGATGATACTTTGTCGTCTATGATAGCAAAGAACGATTTTCCAATTTTAGAGTTTGATACAGAAAAAGTCGCAAAACTTAACCCGTCAAATTTTGCGGATAAAAAGTTTGATGCCGACAAGATGGTCATCACTTTTTTTCCAGAGATTATAAAAAAACTTATCGCTTCGGGCGAGATTGAGCCCTATTACGAGATTGGCGGAGAAGCGCCGTTCACAATTTACAAGTATGTAAAAGACCCCGATGTCCTTATTGTTCATGGCCAAGTTGGCTGTCCTGCGTGCGCTGGAAACCTTGATTTGTTCTATGGTTTTGGCATTAAAAAAGTGATGTTCTGCGGCGGAGGCGGCGTTCTTGATAGAAATATCAAGGTTGGTCAGCTGCTTCTAGTTGACGGCGCAATCCGTGACGAGGGCTTTTCGTATCATTATGTGGAGCCTTCGCGCTATATCTACACCGACAAAAAACTCACCGATAAAATTGCGTCATATCTTGAAAAAAGCAGCATCCCGTACCTTCGCGGCATTGTCTGGACAACCGATGCGTTGTTCCGCGAGACACCCGAAAAAATCGCGCTTCGAAAAGAAGAAGGCGCGAAGATTGTGGAGATGGAGCAGGCTGGATGTATCGCCGTGGCGCAGTTCCGTGGCTTGGATTACGGGGCAATCATTTACGGGGGCGATGATGTCGCGTCCGAAGAGTGGAATCACCGTGGCTGGAACAACCGCGAGGGCATTCGGTTTAATCTTGTTATGCTCTGCAAAGAACTAGTCAAAGAGATGTAGGCAGTTGTAGTAAGTCCGCCGCAATTGCGAGGATATTCCACCGCCACGGCGGGCTTTACTAACTAAAACTTTATTCGCATAAACCGGATGAAGTTTATCACCGCGCGAATCGCCTCATCGCACAAAACCGCGATAAAAACTCCGATTATTCCGAGCTTGAACACAAAAACACAGAGCGCGGCGAGGCCGACGACCATCACAGTTCCGAAAATCTGTGTAAAAAGCATCCATTTCGTGTTGCCGTAGCCGCGTATTCCGTTTCCGACAATTATGTTCCCGGATTTTCCAAAAAGGTTTGCGGCGACAAGGATGATATAAATCACCGACATCTCGATGACAGCTTCATCTGTGGTGAACAAACTCAGCGTAAGCCGCGGGAAAATCGAAATGAAAATAAGTGCGAACGCGGCTACTAGGAACGACCACTTTATCGAAGTTTTTACGACATTCCGGTAAAGCTTGAAGTCTTTCGCGCCTGTAGCCTCGCCTGTAAGCGTCAACGTTCCGTTTCCAATCGATCCGATGATTACGACGAAAATAACTTCCACCGTGAAAACCATTGAGTAGATTCCCGCCGCGGTTTCGTCAATCGTGTTCAAAATCCTTATTATGCAAAGATTTCCAGCGTTCCAGAGTAAATCTTCGAGTGCAGTGTTAACGCCAAGCTTTATTGAACGGAGATACGGCATAATCTCCGCATTAAGAATCTGCTTCAAGCCAGGGCTTGTAAAAAACTTCTTCCGCTTGGCGATTGTCACATACATCATGTAGAATGCGCCAACATATTCGGCAATCGTTGTTCCGAGCGCGGCTCCGGCAATCTCCATGCGCGGAAAGCCGAACTTTCCAAAAATTAAGAGGTAGTCGAGTATGATGTTCAGTACTGATCGGATAATTCCATACGTTACAAGAGGTTTTGTATAGTTCGATGTCTGGAATATAACGCTGTATGAGGCACCCAAGCCAATAATCAGGAAGACCGGCGAGTAAAGTCTTGTGTACGTCACGCATAAATCCATTACAGTAGGTGAAACGCCCATCAGTTTGAAGACGAGCGGGCTGCAGAACATCCAGAACGCGAACAGCAGAACAGGAATGACGTTGTGGAATTTTACCATAGAAGCAGCATACTGCTTAGCTTTCTCAATGTTTTTCTCGCCGACAGACTGGCTTATCAGGATAGACGCGCCCATCGAAAGCGAAAACACAAAAGACATCGTTGTCCAAACAGGTGCCGTGGCGTTTCCGACCGCGCTCATGTACAGAATATCCATGCGTCCCAAAAAGATTCGGTCGATGAACATCTGAATCTGAGAAATCAGATTGCTAAGCATAATCGGAACGAAAATTTTTACAAGCTTGTTTTTGTATTCAGTTTTAAAAATCATTTCATTTTCCTAAAAAACTCGACGAGGTTCCTTCCATAAACCTCGCAGCCAAGGCAGTTCGGATGAAGGTTATCAAGGAAATATTCCGTAAGATGCGGAACGAGTTTCATTCCATCGATTATCTTTACGTTCTTGTACTTTCCGGCAATTTTCTTTACATCCTCGCAAAAACTCATCAGAACAGGAATTCCCTCTACAGAATCGCCGCGCCAGATTGGAGAGATGCAGATGACTGGAATATCGTTGCCGTAAATCTCCATGAGCGTTTCGTAATACTCTTCTATGGGCTTCATGTTTGAGTCGCCATATTGGTTCGTTCCGAGCGCAACGATGATTTTATCAGGAGTGTAGCCTTCCATCTTCATCAGCGATTTTTTGTCGTAGACATAGCCGCCGATTCCCTGGTTGATAATGTCGTAATTCAAAAGCCTGTTCGCAACGCTTACATAAGTACATGAAGAGCGGAGTGGGCCGTATCCCTGTGTGATGGAATCGCCAAGCCACAAGACTTTCTCGTTTTTAACGGCGGGCGTAACATCTGCGTTGGCAGAAAAATTGCGGATCAGAGCTGTCGCATCAGCTGGAAGATAAATCACGACTGATTTTTTGCCTTCTGGCAGTTCCCATTCAAGCTTGCCTTCATCATTGAGGCTTTCAACGTATGCGATATCGGTGACAAGTCCGTCTACCAAGAGCTCAAATGAGTCGAGAGAGCCTTTCCAGATTATCTTGTATTCGAAAGAAACCTTAGTCGCGGTTGTCGTGAACTCAAGAGTTTTTGCCGTGGATGCGGTGCAACGCTCATACCAGAAATCAGAAGCGCCCTTAAAATATTCAATTTGCTTTTTCGAGTACTGAAAAGCCTGAAGATATCCGTCTTCAACTTCTTCAAACTCATACGCTCCAAAATAAATCTTTTTTAATTCGTTGTTCGTTAAAATCATTTTTCACCTCTTATTTTCAACCGCAACAAATAATGCGTGTCAGATGTAATTCTATCATTCTAGAACCACCCTGAACAAGCCGTGAATTAGGCGATATAAACTTTATAGCTTTGGTTAAGCTCAAACCCAAACTTAAACGCAATATCTCTGGAAAGCTCTGTCTGCGCATCCCAGTGAACCAAAAGCCCGCGGTTTTCGCAAGTCTTTAGCATTTCGCTCAGGCAATGATTCGAAAGCCCTTTTCTTCTGTAATCTTCCAGAGTTGAAAAATCAAGTTCAACTTCATTTTCAAAACTGATGAAAGAAGAAGCTGATGAAACGATTTTGCCCTTATGCCAGACGACTGCGCCCGCTCCGTTCGAAGCAAAATCTTCCGCGCTTTTATAGTTTTCGCCGTGAGAAAAAGGCTTGGTATCGAATTCTTTTTCGCCGAACTTTCGCAATTCAAACTCAGCAGGAAGCGCGCATAAATTTGGAAGAACGAAATGATTCAGAGGTTTCATCTCATATCGCACATAAGTTTCAGCATCAGGATATTTTTGCTGAATGAAGTTTTCCCACTGCCCTGAAAGACAAACAAGATGACGCCCGCATTTCGGTACGCAAAGCTGGTTAAAAAGAGCTTCGTTGGGCTCGCCCGAAAGGTACGTGAACAAAGCTTCTGCTATAGAGCCGTTCTCATAAACGTGATTTTTTCCAAAAACCCCAGCCTCGCATGCGCGGAGCAAAAGCGGCTTTGATTGTAAAACTGTCATAACAAGCTACTCCAAAATCTGCCGCCGAACATGCGGCAATCATCCTGGAAAAACTACCTTAAGCGCGGGAGTTAGTCAGTCCAATGTTCTATTTCATCTGCAGGGTATGCTTTTGTCCAATGATATGGCTGAAGCTCTTTTAACTCTACAAATTTGAGCTCATTTGTATCGTTTGTGACAGCGACCTGAACATCCTCACCCCAGTAGCGTAACCTTTCCTGGCATATTCCGCATGGCGACAAAACCATAAAATCAGACTTTTCATCTTCGCGGACAAGGCACATACAATGCGTAACTTTCTCGTTGTACTTGTGCGCTTCCAACATTGCCCCAGTCTCTATGCAAAGAACGGCGGCAGCATTTGCCGCATCCATTGAAACGCTCGTGTAGTAATTTCCTGCAGAAGTATGAATTACTCCTGCACCACCCCAACCAAGCGGATATCTCTTTTTTATAAGCTCAACCGCCATGCGGTACATCTCTTTCTCGATATCGTAATCTCTCATATCAATTTCCTGTTTTTCTCATCTTTACGGGATAGCCGTTGCCCATAAACCGCATCAAAGAAAACTTCTCGCGTTTTTCGACGATGAACCCGTTTTTCTCGTACAGTTTTATAGCAGGTAGGTTCTTTGAAAAAACGTGAACATAAAACGTGTTGTAACCTTTGAGCGCGAACGCGTAATTCAAAAGTGCAGAGCCGACGCCTTTCCTTCTGGCTTCGCTTCCTGTAACAAGAACGTCGATATAAAGCTCGTCCGCGAATTTTACGACAGGCTTTTGGAAAACGCCGTTCATCTGGCTGCTTATCATGTGTCCTTTGAAGTTGCCAAAGTATTTGACGCAAGACTCAAGTTTGAAGTTCAGCGGGCGCACTTTGTTTGTGGCGACACCGATCAGGCCAAAGACTTTCCCGCCTTCCACATAGCACTTGAACAGCTCCGTATCAAAGATTTCGACCAAAAGGCTCCGGATTAATGCGCTGTCTTTCGAGAAGGTCATCATGCTGCCGAAACCTTCCATAAAAAGTTCGACAGCCTGTTTTTGTTGAGCCTCATCAAGCGCACCATAATCTATAATTTCATATGCCATATAATTTTCCTTGGTATTCTAGTTTTTCGTGCGGCGTAAAGTTACCCCGCGCGGTACAAACTGCCGGACTTGCGACAGCCGATTACTGCAGTGCCGTAATCCAAAAGCAGACGGCACAGGCGAGCGCGAGCGGCGTCATTATGTACCTTTCTTTTTTGCTCTTTGAAAACAAGTCCATGAGCGCATTGAGAGAAAGGTACACAGCCATAATGATGCTGATTATATTAGTTGCTTTTGGCGAGAACCAGAGCGCCATAAAGCCACCTTTTTGCAGGATAATCACCATAAAGAAAATTTGAAGAAGCAGCTGAGCCGCGAGCGCGAGCCTAAGCTTCTTTGGGAATACCTTGTACTGTCCGCCCATCGTAAGTTCACCGAGCGGAAGACCGCAGATGATTAAAATTGACAGTATAATCACAACTGAAAAAAGACATGCACCAATAATTGCAAACATAAGTTAACTCCTTTTAACATATATCAAAATAAAATTTAAAATCTTCGAAAGTCCCTTGCCCAGAAATTCCTTGTCGCGGATGCCGAACTCGTGACCTGAATCAAACCATTCTTTCCAGGCAATGTCAAAGCATTCTGCTTCGGTCACTGTCACTTCTGCTTTATCGCCGCATTCTTTTTTGAGGAGTTCTTCCCACCATGCGGCAGTTTGGAACAGCTGCGCATCATCACCTTCTGCCCATGTCTCAAACAGTTCTTTAAGTTCGCCGGACGGATATTCCTTGAGTCCAGGAATGGCTATCATCGCACTTCCGCCTTTTTTTATGAAAGGCAGAATCTTTTCGCCAAAGACGCCTTCATTGCAACCAAAATAATGATACGAATCGACGCTGACGATAGCATCAAAATATTCATGCGCGAACGGCATATTCATTGCATCGCCGTGAATCGGAATGATTTTATTTTCAAGCGAGTTTTCTTTTATGCGCTTATAGTTTTCCGTAGCTGGAATCCAAAGATCGAAAGCATAAACGTTTTTCGCGTCCGTCTCGTTTGCAATGAACATAGAAGTCAGCGCATATCCGCAACCCAAATCAAGCGTGCGGTCATACTTCGCACCATCGGGACTGCGGCGGATCAGCTCATCCAAAAGCCGGAATGAATTCGGCCCCATAAGATAATCTTTTGTAAAATATTTCCTGTAGTTTTCAATGTTACTCATGTTAGTCTCTCATTTTCCTTTTTTAACTTCATCCATCTCAGCAATCAGTTCTTCGAGTGGGCGGTACTCGCCGCCCCACCATTCAAAGACATGCATGCCTTCATCTTCTAAAACTAATTCTTTGATGGTCATATCAATTCCAAGCTGTTTCAAAAGCCCCTTGCGATCAATCGGCTTATAATCAAACGGAAGCAGCTTGCAGAACTCTTTGTACGAAACACCACAGATAATGTTATGTATACCTAACGAGGCAATCGCTCCCAAACATCTTTCGCACGGCGCACAACTTGTGTACAAAATAGATTCCGCAAGAACATCATCCGAATATTTATTTGCGCACTTATGCACCAGATTAAACTCCGCGTGCCCAAAAATCTTTTTTTCATAATCAGCGGTATTTTCTGCTTCCTCTAAGATTTTCCCGTTGAGAACCAGTACAGCACCAAATGTGTCATGTCCTTTTTTGCCGGCATTTATAGCAAGTTCGTAACAGCGTCGAATGATTGCTTCATGTAAACCAGTATTTTCACTACTCATTTTTCCAGTCTCGCAAACCCCATTTTCAATAAATCCACATCACCCGGGCAAAACTCAAAATTTTCTAATTCCTCTTTACTAATCCACTTTATCTCCGATATTTCATCTTTGTTAAAATCGGGTTCGTCCTCTATTTCACCGTAATACGCGACTGTGATATACATCAGATTATTCAGATACATTGCGCGAGAATGCAGATGCTCCAACCGCTTTATGCTGCAATTAATTTCCTCTTTTACTTCTCGGATTACGCAATCCTTAAAATCTTCGCCGAACTCAAGATTGCCGCCGATTACTTCCCATAAACCGGGAAAGTATTTTTTGTTCATGCTTCGTTTTGAAACTAGAATCTTTTTGTTTTCCTTGTCGATGGGTAAGAAAGCGCATCCGACCATCTGTATTTTATCTACCATTTTTCACCCCTATATACATCGCATGTCCGCACATTTCGATAATTGATTTGTCAGCGGCGGTTGAATCAATCAGTTCAAGGATTTTTGAAAAGACACTCTTGTTTTTGAATTTGAAAATCACGTCTTCTTTTTCGTAGCCAAAGCCGCGGATGGAACGGAGCAGTTGTTTTTCAAATCCGTTTGTGGCAAAGAGATTTTCAATCTCCTCGGAGGCAGGGTAGTAGCCTTCCTGAAAACCGTTGTCTGAAAGGTTTTTGAACTTGCCCGAATTAAAACATTCTTCGAGCGTGTTGATATCAACCTGATCCGGACTCCAGCAAAATCGTTGCACAAGAGCAATGCTGCCAGACAAATGAGGAATAAAGCTTGCAAAAACTTTTCCGCCTGTTTTAAGAACGCGCCGGATTTCTTTGATGCATTTTTCGCGTTCATCCTTTTCTGTCAGATGATAAAGCGGCCCAAAGAGCAGCACTACATCAAAAGAGTTATCCTTATAGCAGCTTAAGTCGGTCGCATTTACCTGGTCGCAGGAAACAAGATTCTGGACTTTATCCTCTTCCTTCTGCTTTTTCGCCTGTGAAAGCAAAGTTTCCGAAAGATCAGCGAGAGTTACCTTATATCCCTTTTTTGCAAGAGGAAAAGAATAGGCTCCAGCACCACCGCCAAGGTCGAGAATTGAGATTTCGCCATCAGATTTTGTGCTAGCCCCGTCAGCCACAGCCATTTCCGCCGGATGCGGGAGATATTTCTCCAAAATCCCCATAGTCATCAAAAACTCGAGTTTTCCACTGTTGTCGTTTTGAAGCCTGTGCTTTTCGTCAAACCTGCTGTAATAGTTTTTTATCTTTTCAAAGTCCGTCATAAATCATTCCGTTAAATCCATCAAATCATTCAGCGAATCTTCCGTTTCTGCGGGATTCCAATGCCCCTCCACGCAAGTTTCCGGATTAATCTGCCGAATCTTGTCCGCAAGCTTTTCGCACAGTGCCCTGTCTTTTTTTTCAGTCTTGAACTGGCTGTATGTTGAATCGCCTAGGAAAAGAGTTTTGTCATCACATACATAAACAAGAGTCGCATCATCGGTGTGAGGCGATTCGGACTGCATAACCTGAACTTTACAACCGCCAAGGTCAAGCGTCAGTTCGCCGTCAAAAACCATATCAGCAAGCTTCACTATGACAGTACGGTTTTCGGCGTATTCATTCCTGATGCTTCCGTCAAGCGCAAAAAACTCATCGGGGCCATTCGTCTCGATTTTTTGCTTCCATTCTGCAAGATACTCGTTTGTCTTTTTATTTGTAAGGCACATACCATTCACAGCATGCATTCCGAAAGTATGATCCCAATGCCAGTGCGTAATGACTGTAAGCGATGGAAGTGGCAAGCCCGCTTCTTTCAATAGCGAATAGAACTCCTTTACATGAGCTTCGGAATGACCTGCGTCTATGGCGAGGCTCCAGTTATTACCCTTAACATAGCCAAGGTTAGGACGATCTCTTTCTGATTCAAACGGCATGCACCAAACATGCTCCGATATTTTTTTAAGTTCCATTTTCACAACCCTTTGCGTCAATCGCAAATCCGCTTTGCCAATGCAACATTCGTTTCTTCTGCAACGAATCCGTTTTTCTTGTAGAACTTGTATGCAGGCGCGTTCGTGTCTGTTAACAGGAAAATCTGCTTTATTCCAAGTTCCTTAATAGCTTTTTCTATTTCAGCAAGAAAGAAAGTTCCCGCACCCGCACCTTGCCTTTCAGTTTTTACGCAAAACTCATTGATTATATATTCAGTTCCTGAATACCAGTGCTTTACGTATCCCAAAGAAATACCTATCAGCTCGTCATCGTCAAACAGTCCGTATGTCAAAGAATATCCCTGACCAATAAGGTCTGTTATGTACATATCAAGCTGATTTTTATCCGACCAGTCATCGTTCCAGGGCTCTTTTGTAAAAACGCCAACAAAAACGTCCGTGATGGCTTCTTTGTCCTCTAGGCTGAGCCTTTTCAGTTCAAGCATACTTCCTCCGTTTTTTACGATGCCTTACATAATGCTTTTCAGCATATAATCCGCGTACTTTTTTGCGCATTCCATATTATACGTGACTTTTTCGCTGCCTTCATAATCCTTTAGCGCATCTTTGAGCAGATTGTGGAACTCCACTGGAAGCTTTTTAAGCCCCCATTCACCGCCTTCTTTTTTTGAAAGCAGCTGTTCATCTTTTTGATACGCCAAAACTCTCGCTAGGTTCAGAATGATGTACGTCGGATTCTCGATGATATCCTCTTCCGCTTCCGCAATGTCACTGTGGATTGAATCAAGATAATCGTGCTTTGGAACTTCAGCGAACACATCCGCAATCGGCGCACCGTACAAACATCTGCCGTGTTTTCTGATATTCGTAAAGTGCGCCGCAAGGTCCTTGTCTGTTCCTTTCATTTTTTGAACGTAATCGTCAGGATTTGTCTTGTACCAGTTCAAGTGCATGTTTGAAAAATGAAGCTCAAACGGTGTCGGGTACACAAAAGGACTGCACACGCTTTTCAAAACGACGCTCATCTCAATTCCTTTTTGCGGCGCCTGCGCGTTAAGCTCGACAACCATATCCATAAAGCGGCGCTTTGTCTCGTCAGTCATTTTTTCATTTACCACGACGATTAAATCTATGTCGCTTTTTTCTGGATTGAAGCATCCCATAACGGCAGAACCGTGAAGGTAAACCCCGGTCAGGTTGTCGCTCTTTTCTCCGTCCTTCGAATTGAGGATTTTTTTGGCGCACCGAACAAAATCGCCAGTCAGTTTGTCGAGAATATCATTTTGCTTAGCCGCGCCGTTTTGTGTTCCCATTTATCTTCTCCAGATTGTGCAGTGAGTGCCTTTCCCGTAGCCGATTTTCTTGTAGAACTCATCTTCGCCGCCTGTCATATGCGTCGCACCAAGCGGTTTAAGCGTTCGGTAATGCTTTGTAAGCGCAGCGGCAGCAAGCCCTTTCCGGCGATGGTCGGGGTGCGTGCAAAGCGGCTCCATGTACGCGAGCTTGTTCTGCGGAACCCACCACATGCCCGAATAGCAGGCGTATTCATCGTTTTCATCTGCTATGATGACATAGTAGTCTGGAGTAGCATGTGGAGACGGCGACATATATGAAGCCCATCCGCTTTTGTGCGATTTTGCCGGTGTCCAGTCAAGAGAATCATCGTATTTGTCCCAATCTTTGAAAGCACCTCTTTCTCCATGACCAAAACCATACCAGCAGAGCTTTGAGCACTTCACGATATCAATGTCCTTTGGCTCCACAAAATGATAACCAGCTGGAAGCTCGTAATTCAATTCGTTCTTAAAATCGAACACAAGATCCTCATAATCATAAACCTGCTTGAATCCACGTTTTGCTGCCGCATCTTTCAGGAACTGTTGTCCGTCAAAAAAGATAAACTGCTGTTCGTTGTTGAAGTGCGGCATCGTCGTAATCGCATAATCGATAAGCTCATCCGCAAGGAACTCATAGCCCTTGCGCACATTGAAATAGATGTCCGTCACCGGTGCTTCGTAATAAACGAAGGCGACTACTTTGTCACCGTCAAACCAAAGTCTGTCCAGAAACGTATATGACGTGTCCATCCACGTAGATGTGAGAGCATGTTCAAAGAAGGGCGCGGCACGTCCATTGTCATTTTCCCTGTCGTAAGTTTCTACAAGGAAATCCCATACAAGATTGATGTCTGTCAGTATTTGAAACTGTTTTGTTGTAATTTTCATACTATCTCCTTTAATTGTATGCGGTTGCGGGACTTTACGCGCTGATATCCAGATTGCCGCGTTCATCGTGTTGCGCAAAAAAATTCCGCACTCTAGTTGTAAAAAATCCGCCGAGGGTGGTGCTCCCGGCGGATTCCAAAGTTTTTTAATCTGCTCTTTTTTTCAATCTACCTTTTTTCTTATTGGAAGAAGCCTGTTTTTGTGGAGTTCAGGAACGCCCACATATAGATGACATCGCTAGATGCATCTAAAGCACTTGGTTTCTTATGTACTGTAAGGATAGACGCAAAAAAATGCTTGATTGCTTTAAGCAGATTCTGCTTTTTCTCGGAATACTCCTTGCCAAAAGCGGAGACAACTTGTTTGTTCGTGACTGTTGTGATTGTTTGTGTCATTTTTCTACCTCTCTGATGGCGATACTAACACACTTTTGTCAACCTAAAACAAAACAGTCATGAAATGCAAAAAATCGTGCACGAAATGTAAATTACATTTATTTCTCCTGAGAACGGCATGCCTGCCATTCATCTCGTGTTATAGCGTATGCGTATGAAATTTCGTTTTTGGGGTCAGGGTATTCCTTAACCTTTTTCATACCGTTTGCGAGCGCGGTGGAATATGACCCGACATTCGTATATTTCATGTATGAATAAAGCTTGTCATACTTTGTATTTGTAAACGTCCAGTCACGCACCGCACGCGCCGCTTCTTTTGCGAAACCGCGCCGCCAGTATTTTTTGTTGATATGATACCCGATTTCCGGCAGCATTTCGCCGTCAATCTCCTGCATTGTAAGACCGCAGTCGCCTATGAATTCTCCTGTTTCCTTGAGCACTACAGCCCAAAGACCGAAGCCGTATTTCTTGTAGTTATCAAGGTTCCATGAAATCCAGTTTTTTGTGCGGTCAGCATCGAACGGGGCAGGGTAGTGCTGCATTGTCTCCGCGTCCGACATAATTTCGTAAAGCGCGTCAAAATCTTCCATTGTGTAATTTCGTAATATGAGTCGTTCAGTTTCTATCATTTTTTATTTCCTTGTTGCGCCACATCTCACTTTTTGGGTCGCGTTCTGCGCCGAGTGGGCGTCCTGCGCGATTTCTGCGCGGGCGTGGCTAAAGCTTCTTTCCTTTTGCCGTAGCCCATTCATCCTTTGTCATGAGGCATGTGTATTCTCCGGATACTTTGCCTGTTTTGGGGTAGGTACGCGTTCCCTTGTCGTCAACAAGCTTCATCCCGATTTTTTTCATAACACCAAAAGATGCCGCATTTTTGCAGTCGCATTGCGCATACACTTTTGTCACGCCTGTCTTTGTAAACGCAAAATCAATTACAGCCTTCGCCGCTTCCGAGGCAAAACCTTGCTTGCGGTATTTTTTGTTGATAATCCAACCAAGCGTTGCGTAAGAGTGGTCTTCGCTGTGTCCAAGATCGCAGTCACATCCTCCGATTATTTTTCCGTCGTAGATGATTACGAATTCAAAGTTTGTCTGGTCTGATGACTCCCATTCTTCTGCATTCCGCTTAACAAAAGCGACTGTTTCTTCAAACGTGTCGTTCGGAAGCCAGAACATCATCGTAATTTCTTTGTCACCAGCATATTCATGAATTTCTTTTTCATCGCCAAGCTGAACAGGGCGAAGTGTAAGTCGTTCTGTTTTAATCTCGATTTTTGTTTCCATTTTCATCTCACTTTTTCTGGTGCGGTCGCGAAAGCTTGCGCCACATCTCACTTTTTGCGTTTTATTTTAACAGTTTTCAAAGCATCTTTTGACACTTCCACGCCAAGATATTTTCCGAATCTTTCGAACGCATCTTTTATTGCATCATTCATTTCGTCCGTGACAGCAATACCCGGTTCCCACCACCAGTTTTTTATTTGAAGCGGCGCTTTTCCTTTGCAGGGCTCAGGCTCAAAGCGTGCCACAAACTGATTTTTATAGAGCACTGGCAGGACGTAATAGCCGTACTTTCGTTTTGCGACAGGCGTGTAAACTTCCCAGGTGTATTTGAACCCAAAAAGCTCCTCAATCATGCCGCGGTCCCAAATAAGGTTGTCGAGCGGCGCGATAAACTGCGCGACATTGTTTTCGGCAGGCTTCCCCAAAAGCGAAGAGTTTTCTTTCCTGATGAAAAAGCTTTCTTTTGAGCCTTCAACCTGAAACTCAAGAAGCTCGCCCTCATCCACAAGCCCGCGGATAATCTCCGTCCTGAGCTTTGAGTCCGAGACATAAAAGCCAAGCCACGCGCCGCCGTTTTTGTTCCAAAGCATACCGACAGCCCCGATTCTGCGCTTTATGTACCATTTCGCAAAATCGCGTTCGGTTTTGAACGGCTCTTTTGCTTTAAGGATTTCAAGCGGAAACAGGTTTTCGCTCAAATCGTAGACTTTGTGCGTCTTGAGTTTCGTGCTTATTCCAAGCTCGCCGCAATGATAAAGATAGTCTAGTGCCGCGCTCGAAAGCTTTTTGTGACCCCATTTGCCGGAATCAACATTTTCGCCTATGTTTATTTTTGTCGCAGGCTGTGCTCCGTTCACACGGATAAACTCCTTTATTTCGTCGAGCAGTTCGAGCGCGCCAAGCGATTTTCGCCAAGTCAGGATATCCTTCAGTTGCTCGACGGTTTTCTGCCTGATACGCGCCATAGCCGGGTAATCTTCTGTAGGGACGATAGAAATCATCTTGTCGGCAGCGTCGTACAAGGCGCGCTCTTTGTAAAGCAAATCAAACAAAACTTCTGGTTTGTAGTCTTTTATGCGCGACTGCATCACCAAATCGGGATTGCGCCCAACAACGTTTAGCGGGTCGAACTGAACGCAGCGCACCTTCTGCATGTAGCGCGCCGCGCCGTCGCGTCCGACTAGCTCTCCGTAGCCGTTCAAGTTCTGGTAATTCACGAGGAAATTTCTGGCTGTTTCGTTTGATATAGTCGTCATTTTTTACCAGGCCCGCTCGTTTCCGTTGTAATCCCAGAACATACCGCTTGCAATAGTGTCGCTGAATGGCTTTTCACGGAGCGACTTCGCAAGATCGGCTATTCCGCGGGCAGAATCAGCCGGGTCTATCGGAGCTTTGGGACCGCCCATTGGCGTGTGCATCCAGCCCGGATTGAAGAGAAGCACGCGGATTCCTTCTGGCTTAACGTAACGCTGAAGAATGACAGACTGAATGTTCAGAGCCGCCTTTGACATGCAGTAGTCGTAGCGGTTTACGTAATCCGCGTGCGTCGTCATGCTGCCCGCTTCCGAGCTTATGTTTATAAGAAGCTTCTCTTCTCCGCGGCGCAAAAGAGCGATGCATGCCTTTACGACACGAAGCGGTCCCAATGCGTTTACGTCGAAAAGCTTTCGGGAGCCGTCTACATCAAAATCTTCAAGCACATTTTCACTTTCAGGGCGCAGGATTCCGGCGGCATTGATGAGTATATCGAGTGAGTCAGTTTCTGCTGCAACTTTGTCTGCAAGCTTCTGTACGGAAGAAGTGTCCGCCTCGTCCGTCTCAAAAAAACTGTAGTTGCCGCCTGCCTCCGCGAGCAGTTTGTCTGTTTCGGGACGCTTCCCGATATCGGCTCCGAAAACCTTGTATCCCCTTGAAAGATATTCTTTTACAAGGCTTACGCCGAGCCCGCCTGCGGCACCAGTGATTAAAACTGTTCTCATCTTTTTCCTCCTCACGTTCCAGAATCTGCGATCCTGTTTTCCATTCTAGATAGACAAATCCTTGTAAAAATACAGGATTAAATCATCATCGACGGTGCAGACTGTCTCATATTGGACGCATTGTTCATCTTTATACCATACACCAGAACCGTCCGGGACGAAACCGCGTTGGATGTACATGCGCTGGGCAATTCCGTATTCCTTGCTAAGCCCGACACCCAAGCAGACTGTGTCTGCGAACTTACCGGAAACCAGTTCCGCAAAATCCATCAGTTTGCTTCCGATTCCTTTCCTCTGGTATTTTTCGAGCACGTTGAAATCTTGGATTTCAGGCCAGCCTTTATCTTTGAACGGTCCTGCATTCGGAGTGCGATAAACATACACGTATCCCGCAGGATGCCCCTGATATTGTGCGATAAGTGCAACGCATTTCCGTTCTGCCTGATCTTTAAGTCTCATCTGATATGTTGCGATATCGGGGTGCCAGCCCTGTGCCGTAAACTCATCCGTAAATATCTGTGCGTCACTTTCTTCCATGTCGCGGATGATTATGTCTTTGTTCTTATAATACACCATTTTTCTTTAATTATTTCAGCTCCAAAAGTTTTTTTATGCCAAGCACCGTAGCTGGAATACGGTAATTCGGCGAAAGATTCGACAAAACAACAACCGCTGTGCCTGAATCGGGGCAGAACCCCAGATAACTGTTGTAATCATCTGTGCCACCGTTGTGCCAGATTATTCCGTTCTTACGGTCTATAAGCCATGCCATGCCGATTTCATCCATAAAGATTCCCATTGTCTTGTGGCTTTCCGATGACGCGTCAATTGATTTAATGCTTTTGTGGCACAATGCAAACTCTGCGTTTTCATCAAGCTGGAACTGTGCATAGCGAAGCATATCATTTATATTCGACGTGACCGCGCCCGCCGACAGATATCCGTCATCTTCATTCCAATCCCAATAATTGCCTAAATCTCCGTCACGCTCAGAAATCTTTGTCGATGTCATGCCAAGCTCTTTTTGGACATAGTCGTTCAAAAGCGCTGTATAGTTATTGGCGTACACGTTTTCCAGAACAAGCCCAAGAACAGCAAAACCAAAGTTTGAGTAGTTGAAATCGTAACTGTCCTTTTTCATATTCAGACTTTTGCATTTTTCAAGCACCATATCACGGCTTATTCCATAGAAGCTGTTTTTCCCCGAAAAGAAAGTGCCGATCATCGGAGTTTCAAAATAAAACGAGCTATACCCGGATGTGTGTGTCACAAGTTCCGAAATTGTCGGATAGTTTTTTCCTTTGGAAAGCGGCAGATACTCGTCGATTGTGGCGTCCAGGCTTAATTTTCTTTCGCTTATTGCCTTGCTGACCAAGGTGGCTGTCATAGTCTTTGTAAGAGAACCAATCTCATAAATGTGATTTTCAGCCGGAAGAACTTGCGCATCCTCTCCGTAAACTGTGAAAGAAGCTTTTCCGTCTTTGATGATTCCAACTGTAATTCTTGCGTCTTTTTTGCCCTGCGTCGTGTATTTAAGCACATCATCAAATGATAATCCGGGGATTTTTCCCATCTGGACTTTCCCGTAAATCATTAGTCCACCAATAATAATAGCCACGCCCAGCACGATCGATATTACAATCATCATAATCTTCTTTCTTCCTTTTTTAGGTTTCTTCATCAAAATCTCCATCGGACAGCCAGTTCAAAACATCGGTTTCAGTAAATCAAAGCTTTGGCAACTGAGAAAGGCTTGTAATCTCGCCTTTGGAAATCTGGTACATGTTTCCGAGTTTCCAGGTTTTGTCACGATTTATGAAAATCGCGCTCTCATCTTCCATTGCAATCAGCGGATGAATCATCGACAGTTCTTTCAAAATCGGCATGAACCATTCGTCTTTGGAGTAGTGCGCTTTGATTATTGTGTCAGAAAGTCCAAGCCCATCGTAGAACGATTTTGACTCCCAGATTTCAGCGACATATCTGCCGAGGTTCATTGAACCGGCACTAACACCAAGAATCACTGCATTACTTGCCTTAAGCTCAGGAGCAAGATTAAGATCTTGAATCAGTTTCATCTGCCAGGTTACTTCGCCACCCATAAGCCAGATACAATCTGCCTGCCTTAAAAGCTTTACAGCATCTTCTGCGCTCGTCCGCCTGTCAATTACATGATGCTCTGCAAAACCCATTCCGCGTTCTGCGAACATCTGGTGCATGCCGTCACTGTCGTCATCGTTTTGCGCATACTCTTCTGGAAGAGCGCTTATAAAAACAAGGCATTTCCGCTCGATTTGATTTCCACTCAAATGTTCGCGAAGCACCTCGGCAATTTCATCCGTAAAATGATGAGTCGGAAAACCGCTGAATAATCCCAGCAATTTTGCGTTTAGTTTTTCAAAAGCCATTCTGCAGCCCCTTTAATATCCTCATAGTCAACGTCTTCGTCTTCGCGCGCACAGCATTCAAATTCGTCCACGATGTTCTCAATCAGAACCATGTCGATAAAAAGCGGAAGCTTCTCCACAAGGCTCTCTGCGACTGGCGTTTCGCTCCTGTATCCTTCAAGAATCGTGTCAAAGTAATGCTTCATAAAAGCATCGCGCTTTGCCGCGTCCGGCTCATACCGGCACCATCCCTCGCCATGCGTCCAGAGGTTCGCAAGGTCGAACATATACCAGCAGTACATGCAGTTATCAAAATCGAAAACCGTGATGTCGCCGTTTTTCATGTCGATGTGATAATTGCCGTCGCTGTAGTCAAAGTGGACAAGCCCGAAGCTTTCCGAATCTGTCGGCAGCTTTTGGAACTCGCTGAACCGCGCCGCGATTGCGTTTTTCAAATCGGCGTATTCATCCGGGATAAGACTTTCGATATAGTCCATGTTGTATTTATCAAAATAGCTTGCGCGGCGGCAATTTTGTTTTGCGGGCGCAAAGCGTTTTGAAAGCGCATGGATTTTGCCAAGCGTCTTTCCTGTGTTGTAGAAGTATTCTTCAAGCGGCGCGCCATCGCGGTAACGGTAGCCGTTGTTGCACAGAAGCATGCCCTTTGCGTATTCGAACAGGCTGATGAAAACTGGCGCGATACTTGAGTCACACGCCCCTCGCGCGTCACTCGAATCGCTTGCGTTGTCCGAGTCCTCGGAACTTCGCGCCTCACTCGAATCGTCCGCGCCCACAACCTCGACGAGTCTGCCGTTCACCGACGTAATCACGTCCGCGACAGCCGCACCCCCTGCAGCCAGATAATGAACGAACTCCGTCTCCGCAAGATACTCCTGCTCCGTCCTGTCGCCAAGAGCCGATACCCTCAGAACAAACTTTTCCCCATCACCGTTGCTAAAAACAAAAATCCGGTTGCGTCCGCCCTCGTGTCCGCCTACCTCCGTGCAGTCAAAATCCTGCAGCGAATACAAATCTTTTGCATTTTCCAATATGCGTAAAAACGTATCGATAGTTTTCTCCTTATTATAATTTTACTGATATTTCAATAGTACAGCATAGAACCGAAACTGTAAAAAAAATGCACGAACTGCAAGAATTCGTGCATGAAATGATTTTGTTGCTTGTCCGCTACCCCCTCTCCAAGTCTTGAAGCCAAAGCGCGACTTTTGCGTCACTCGGCATACGCCAGTCCCCGCGCGGAGAAAGCGTTACAGAACCTACTTTCGGACCGTCTGGCAGACAGCTTCGTTTGAACTGCTGCGAGAAAAATCGTTTGAAAAAGTTTTTCGCCGCATCGACGACTTTTTCTTTTGAAAGCTCCGGGTACGCATAAAGCGCATAAGCTGCCGCGCGTGACGGCTCAAAGCCATAGCGCAAAGTGTAGAACAGGAAAAAGTCATTCAGGTCGTATTTGCCGATTTTTTCTTCTGTCATCTGGGCGATTTTCCCGCCTTCGCTCGGCGTTAATTCCGGCGTAATCGGCGTGTCGCATATCGAAAGCAATACTTTTTTAAGTTCTTCGTTGCCGCAAATCATCGCGTATGAAACGCAAATATACTTCACGAGCGTTTTCGGGACAGAAGCATTGACCGCGTACATGGACATGTGGTCGCCGTTGTAGGTGCACCAGCCGAGCGCAAGTTCCGAAAGATCCCCGGTACCGACGACAAGTCCGTTTTTCATGTTCGCCGCATCCATCAGGATATATGTGCGCATGCGAGCCTGCGCGTTTTCGTACGTCACGTCGCCTTCGCCCTGGTAAGTCAGCTCATGGCCGAGCTGTGCAAGATGAAGATTCACGCTCTCACCAATAGGAACTTCGTGCGACTCGTCGGCAAGAAGCTTCATAAGGCTTTTTGCGTTGTTAAGCGTAAGGTTCGTTGTGTTTCCTTCGTTCGGCAACGTGTACGCGATAATGCGTATATCCGGGATGATTTTCCGCGCCTCTGCACAAACGAGAAGTGCAAGGGTCGAGTCTAGCCCGCCTGAAATCCCGATAACAAGATTCTTGATGCCAGTGGAGCGGACGCGTGTCGCAAGTCCGTTTGCCTGAATCTGAAGGATTCTTTTGCACCGTTCTTCGCGGGCGACGTTTTCTGCCGGAACAAACGGATTCCGTGCCATTGGGTAATTATACTTCTTTAAGATTTCTGCAAGTTCGGAGATAGTTACCGCGTCCGCGCAGCCCCCTAGTGAGCCGCTTTTTTGTGCGCCGGAAGCGTCCGCACCGGCTTCCTGCATCCTTGCCGCAACCCGCCGGTACGCAGAACCCGCGTTCTCGAACGTGTTCTGCTTTCTTCTGTCGTGCATTATAACGCCCAGATCGACAAGTGCTTTTTCTGTATGCGGATACTCCGGGAAAATCGCCTCGCTGAGAAGGCTTCCGTTTTGCGCCAGAATTGTGTGTCCCGAAAAAACAAGGTCGGTACTGCTTTCGTGCGTACCGGCGGACACGTAGATGTATGCGCAATAACACGCGCCGCTCTGCTGTTTTACAAGCTGCGTGCGGTACTCCTGCTTTCCGATAAGCTCGTCAGAGGCAGAAAGGTTTACGAGTATGTTCGCGCCCGCCAAAGCCGCATGGGTGCTGGGCTTGTCGGGAATCCACAAATCCTCGCAGATTTCAACGCCAAGTACCGCCCCGCTCACTGAATCTTCGGCAAGTACATCGACACCGAACGGAATCTGCTGACCTGCAAGCGAAACAGTTTCGCCTTTTACGTCCTTGCCGGACGCAAACCAGCGGCACTCATAAAACTCTGAATAATTCGGGATAAAAGTTTTTGGAACGAAAGCTTTTACAACGCCTTCCGAAAGAATTGCCGCACAATTGTACAGATTGTTTTTGAAACGGAGCGGAAGTCCCACGACAGCCGTAACGCCGGTGTTTTCCGTCGCTTTTGCAATCGTAAGGACAGCTTCTTCTGCGGCATTCAAAAGCAGGTCGCTTTCAAAAAGATCGGCGCACGTATAGCCAGTGACAGAAAGCTCCGGGAACACGATTACGCCGCAGTCCGTCTGCGTTTTTATAGCGGATATTATCTGTTCCGTATTGTATTTTACGTCAGCCACATGCAGCGGCGGCACAACAGCCGCAACTGCAATAAGATTGTTTTTCATCCCGTCACTCCTTCGTAATAATCTGTTTCGGGAAATCTGTTCCAAAAATTTTATCCGGCAAATAACTCATGTTAAATCGTTTTCCTTTTTGGGCTGCATAATAAACAGGAGTGCCGAACATGCCAGTTCGCTCGCATTTTGCGTCCGTGCCGTCAATAACTTTTGAAACGGTTTCTATCGCCTCATCTAGAATTGAAGAATCGTAAATCTCGTGACCGCCGTACATCATATCAAATTCTGATTTATGGCTGTTCAAATTATGAAGATTTTTAAGATAAGCTTCAACAGGGAGCGAGGTAGGAAGCTCCAAAAGCGTGTTGCTGTTGCATACGTCCCCGGCATAAGCGATGCGTGTCTTATGGTCTATTAAGACGATAGAGCCTGCTGTATGGCCGCCAGCTTCAACAACTTCAAGTTGCCTGTCGCCCAAGTCGAATATATCGCCGTCGTAAATTGGAAAAAGCTTCATCGGTTTCGGGGCGACAAGATGCTCGTCTGACAGCTCAAAACTCTTGTATTCTTCTTTTGCCATCTGCTTTGCCACGTCGATAAGCTGCTGCTTTGTGTAAACAAGCGATTCCAAGAAAAGCGGCATGTCGCGCGGATGAAGATAGCAGCTGTCGAACCGGAAATTTCCGCCTATGTGATCCCAGTGGGCATGAGTATTCACAACTTTGATAGGTTTGCTCGTCAGCGTTTTGCAGTATTCATCGAGCTTTCCCCAGCCCATCATCGTGTCGATTAAAAGAGCGTAGTCTTTGCCTTCCACCAAGTAAGAATAATATTTTGATGATTCAGAGACATAGATGTCGTGGATTTTCCAACTTTTGTCAGCGATTTTTTCCGATTCAAAAAAAGCAATTGAGTTCATGTTTACTCCGGCATATTCAAAAATACGTCTGGTCAAGGCTTTAAGCGAAGCATTCCATAACCAGACGTATTTTACCCTAAGTGCCGGGTAAAGTGCTACTCATGCGTAATACTGTGCCTGCGCGTTCCAAAGCTCGCTGTACAAACCGCCGTTCTGCATCAGCTTGTCGTGGTTGCCCTGCTCAACAATCTTGCCGTCGTCAAACACGATGATGTTGTCACAGAAACGGCAGCTCGACATTCTGTGCGAAATGTAAATAGACGTTTTGCCCTGAACCATTTCGTCAAAACGCTTGTAAATCTCGTATTCGGCAACCGGGTCGAGCGCGGAAGTCGGCTCGTCCATAATGACGAACGGCGCGTCCTTGTAAAGAGATCGTGCAATCGCGACTTTCTGAGCCTCGCCGCCTGAAATCTCAACGCCCTGTTCATCATTGTACTGGTAAAGCGGAGTGTCCAAGCCTTTTTCAAGCTTGTCGAACCGCTCCTTGAACCCGGCTTTCTCAAGGCATTCGACCGCGCGATCCTTATCGTAGTCAATGCCGGAACCGACATTCTCGCCCAATGTGAACGAAAACAGGTTGAAATCCTGGAACACAATGGCAAAAAGCTTTGCGTAATCCTGATAATCGTAGTAACGGATATCAACTCCGTTAAGCAGAATCTGACCTTCTGTTGGCTCGTAAAGGCGGCACAAAAGCTTTATAAAAGTCGTCTTTCCCGCGCCGTTCTTACCGACAACGGCATTTTTAGTGCCGAGCGTAATCTTCTGGTTTACATGACGGAGCGCCCAGTTTTCTGTATTTGCATACTTGAACGAAACGTCGCGGAACTCAATCTCAAACAAGTTGTCATCGCGTTTTTCGGTAGGAATTGTTCCTTCGTATCGCTTGTTCTTGATTTTCATATAGTCATAGAAAAACGACAGATAGCGGCTTTCGGTCTTTATCTGTACGAAATTCTTTGAGATACCAGTTATGCTCTCCACAAGTTTTGTGTAACTAGACACATATAAAAGACACTTTCCGGCGCTTATCAGCGAAAAAACAGCTTTAAGCCCGACATAAGCATAGCTCACCAGCTGCATTATTCCCTGCGAGACAATCGGGATAACTGACACTTTTATGCTTTTGTCAGTCCATGCGACACCCTCTTTTTCAAGAGTTTCGTTTGTCTTATCAACTTTTTTTGTGACAAGCTTCTGCATCTTGTAAAGACGGATATACTTTCCGATCGAGTAGTTGAAAATCAGGTCGAACCAGTAATTGAAATAACGGTTGTAGGTGACGTTTTTCTCAAAGAATTGTACTTGAAGCATGGACGATTTTTTGTTCGTGTAATACGATGCCGCAACATGGAGCGCAAGTACAAAAACCATTACAAAAAAACTGTACCACTGGTTAAGGAAAGATCCCAACCATGACAAGCCAGCCACGGCTTCTCCCGTTTGAGGGATAAAAAGAGGAACAAGAATTACCACCGAATAGATTATGGTGATGATTTTTTCCAGAATCTCCGCAATCTCATCACAGAACACGCGGATATCACCGGATGCTGTCATTCCGTCCTTAGCTTTTTTTATCATATCAAGAGTTTCGTGCTTCTCCAGAATGTCAAAATCAAGCTCAACAGTTTTGTCGATTATCAGTTTGCTGATTCTGTATTGCAGCTCAACTTTCTTTACCCAGTGAAATCCCTCAAGTCTCCAGCGTACAAGCACAATAGCAGTATCAATTGATACCATGATGATTACGTTTCTGAAGATTGATTCAAACGAATCCAATCGGATTAAGCCGTCAAGAATCTTGCTTGAGAAAAAGATGTTGATGAAAGGCTGTGCCGATGACATTATCCTGATTAAAACCAGGAACGTAAGATAACCCGGCGTCAGATAGTGAACAAGCCTCAGTACCTTTCCGACAGTTCCTCTTGTCTTTTCTGCATTGAAATCGACGTTTTCCGGCTTATTACTCTGCTTCATCTGACACCTCTATATTCTCTTTGTAATAATGGCTCTGAATGTCGAAAATCTCGCGGTATTTGCCGCCTTTTTTCATAAGCTCTTCGTGGCTTCCTTCCTCAACAATCTGTCCGTCGTCCAAAAACAGGATGCGGTCGCAGAACTTTGTGCTTGCAAGCCTGTGAGAAATAAACACAGCCGTTTTCTCAGACGCCATCTGATTGTACTCATCGTAGATGCGGCTCTCGGCAATCGGGTCAAGCGCGGAGGTCGGCTCGTCAAGAATCAGAACTGGTCCGTCCTTGTACATCGCCTTTGCGAGCAACAGTTTTTGCGTCTCTCCGCCCGAAAGAACTACTCCGTTCTCATCAAGCGTCTGCGTTATGTATGACTCCTCTTTTTTGGGGAGCGTATCAATCTTTTCCAAAAGCCCGGCTTTATCAAGGCATAATCTTACGCGCTCCCTGTCCATTTCCGCAATTTCCTGACCGGAAACATTCTCAGCGATGGACAGTGCGATCGGCGAAGTATCCTGGAACAGAACGCTGACCATATCCTGATATTTTTCAACACCGATGTCGTCAATGCTCTTGCCGTCAATAAGAATCTCGCCGGACGTTGGCGGATAAAGACCGCATAAAAGCTTTACGATTGTTGTTTTTCCAGCACCGTTGTTTCCCACTAGTGCGATTTTCTCGTCCGCGCGTATTTTCATGCTGATGTTTTTAAGAACTGGCTTGTTGCTTCCCTCGTATGTGAAACTGACGTTGCGAAGCTCAATTTCTGGCGCGCGCATCCCTGCATTTGCTTTTGCTTTTGCGTTTGCCGCGGAGTCGCCTGCACGATCAGAGTCAGCCGTATCATCTGTAGTTTCTGCCCTTCCGAAAACATCCTTCTGCGCCATAAACTTGTGATAATCGTTGAACTCATGGCTTGCCTCACGCAAATCCGCTATGTGCATTGAAACGTCGTAAATCCACAGAGAAAAGCTTGTGACTAGTCCTATATAAATCGTAAATTCAGCGGCATCAATCTGCCCCGAAAGAACCTTGTGTATCAAAAGCGTATATGCAAGCCAGTCACGCGTAAAATTGAATACACTGTCCGAGAGTGTCGGATAATACCACATCAGCTGATATTTGGAGCGGAATTTCAGGCTTATATCGATTAAAGAATCAAAATGGGTGTCGAACAGATTTCTCAGGTTGAAAATTCTTATATCCTTACCTGAGCTCACGTTCATGCAGTTACGCTCGATATACCTCATCTGCCGCCAGGTCTCGCTCATCTTTTCGCGGTTTTTGTCACCGTACTTAACGGCATTGTTTCTCATAAGCACGTCAGCTGTGAACATTCCAAGCATTACAAGGAGTATCTTCCAGTCCAGTATAAAAATTACTGTTCCGTAGCTCGTAATTCCCATAATTATGACGAGCATCTCCAGAGCAATTTTCGAAACTGCCTCCGCACCGTTCCAAGATCCGTTAACACCTTGTACACCTTTGCCCATAATCTTCTGCTTAGGCTGCGGCTCAATGTTAAGGTAATCGGTGTTTATCGCTTTTTTAAGGAAACTCATCATAAAAGCGGTAATTCTGTTATAAGTATGCTTCATCTGCATTTTTTTCTGGCAGAACATTTTTACAATTGAGGCGGCGCATAAACACGCAACAGCAAGCGTTATGTATTTGAAAAATGTCGCGATGTCTCCGCTTGTAATTCCTTTAATCGCCAGAGCCGGTATAAGCGTGTTCAAAAACGGCATAGCTATCATGATCAGGACATACACTATGACAAGCGGTATCGAGGCGGGGTAACGCTTAAACATCGCTTTGTAGATGATGAAAATATTCTTGAATAGAGAATTCTCTTTTTCGTTAGAAGCGGATTTGTCGCTAACCTTTTTCGCTTTCATCAAAACCTCCGGCAACCTTCAATCGTAATGTATCACATTTTTTTTCGCCATGATGAAGGCGTACACGAAATGCAAAAAAACGGACATGAAATGTTAAAGGGGCAGCAAAACTTCTGTCGCGAAAATGCCCGGCTCGTTCTTGCGGTTAACGTAGCCACCGTACTTGTCCGCTATTTTATCGATGCGGCGAAGCCCGAAGCCATGCTCGCCAATTTTAGACGTAACAAGCTCAGAAATTTTGCGGCGGCGTTTTTCGACTGTGGAGTTCGAGACGGAAATATAAAGCTGCTGCTTGAAAAGCCCAATGTATACGCGGATGAAGCGTTGTTTTTCCTTACCGGGCATCGGTGCGCCCGTACCGGCATTCTGTGCGCCAGAATTACAACACTTTATCTTTTCGCATGCCTCAATCGCGTTGTCGAGTAAGTTTCCAACGATCGCACAAAGATGAACATCCGATATTTTCATATCCAGCGGCACTTTAGCTGTACAGTTAACTTCGATATTGTTTCTGCGCGCAATCGAAACCTTGCTGCTCAGAATAGCGTCCAAACCAACGTTTCCGGTGCGAATCGCTATATCAATGCTGTCCAAATCGGCTTCAAGCGTATCAAGATATTTGTCGAGCTCCTCTGACTTCTGCATCGCTATCATCGCTTTTATGGACTGAATGTGGTTGTGGTAATCGTGACGCCAAGCGCGCATCGTCTGGTATATATTCTGAACTTCGTCGCGCTGCTTTTTAAGGACGGAATCCTGAAAATTCTCAAGGCGGCGTTCATAACGCTTTTTAAGGATGAGAACAGTTAGTAGTACCGAGATGATTGCGACTCCGACAAAAGACAGAATCAACATTATTAAATTGTTCATGTAACTATTATAAGCGAAAAAAATATTTTCAGGAACTGGCTAAGAAAATCTACTTTCTTTCCAGTTCCTGAATCATCTCCACGAGTTTCTGGCGATGAGCGGGGAGCGTCATTTCACCTGATGTTTTGCCTTCGTCGGTGTACCAGACTTGTTTTGCGAAATGAGCGGAAAGGTCTGCGCTCTTAAAATGAACGCCGTAAATTGCGAAGATTGTGTTCCGCAAAAGGCGGAGGTCTGCTTTGCTCAAGGTCGGCAGAACTTCATTCACGTACTTGCCGTAGCTGTCATCATTGTAGCCGTTTATTGCCATAGCGTAGAAATCTGGCTCACCCCATGTTCTGCGGATGCGGAAAACTTCGGTGTATTCTTCCCCGGCTATGTAATAATAGATATTGCCGCCGAAGCCGACGTACCAGAAGTAGTCGTAGGCTTCTTCTTGGTTCTTTCTGATTTCTGAATATGACTCCAAATCTTTCAAATAAAAAATACAATCATCATTTAAATAACATCCAAGGACGGTACCAAGACTTCCGTAATTTTCAGAAAAATATCTATATCCTTGAATATCGTATTGCTGCAATGTATTGTGTTCCTTGTAATGAATTTTTTCGATCTGCGCATATTTTTCGGGATCATATTTTTTTAAATACGCCATTGCCTCGTTTTCTGAATAAAGTCGCCCAGTTGTATCTACAGCTCCACCTACAAAATAAACTATGTAGCCATCATCTTTTTTTAGGATAAAGCTTATACCGGGATTTGTATCAGTGATGCATTCATAAGGTGAGTTATTGATTGAATATTCAATACTATTAGGAAATATGTTCCAATAATCATTTCCAAATTTCAAAATTAATGGCCCAGGTATAATGGAGAACGGTTTTCGTTCTTTTGAAATTGTTTTATTCATCAGATTGATTGTTACAATTTCATCCTGTCCAGGATCTTGTACGACCAACAGATTATTCACTTCATCAAAAAATATTCCCATCGGGAACTCACCCATTCCACCTCCGGGATATCTTTCATACTTTATATCTTCTAGTACTGCGATTTTTTCCACTTCCTGCGCAAAAACACTTGCCGTAAGTAACGCAAACAAAATTATTTTCAAAATTGATTTTTTCATATTTCCTCCGTAGAACTGCAACATTTTTTATCAATTTTTCGTGAAATACGCTATAAACGCATCGTTAAGCTCTTTGTAAACGCCGCGCGCGACGGGAAGAACTTCGCCGTTATCAAGAATACAGTCCGTGCGCGTTATGCGAGCTACATGTGAAAGATTCACGAGCAATCCGCGCCTTAGGCAGAAAAACCGCCCGGTAGCGTTACTGTCGCCTGCGCCATCATTTTTCCCGAGCGATTTTGCCACATCCGAAAAAGAGCTTTTCCACTCGCGCTCAAAATCAGCGCATTTCATAAAGACATAATGCCCGCGCGCCTCTATGTAAACGATTTTCTCGAACGGGATGCGCTCCAAATCGGCACCTTGCCCGAGCACGAAATAATCGTCTGCCTTTTTCCGGCGGGATTCATAAACTTTATCCAAAAGCGATTTGAGCACTTCGGGTTTTACAGGTTTCAGAATATAGCGGATTGCGCCGACCTCGTAGCCTTCGATCGCGTAATCAGGAACGCCCGTAACAAAAATGATTTCAGAGTCGCAGCCGCGTTTTCGTAAGGTTTTCGCAAGTTCCATGCCGTTTATGTTCTTCATCTGGATGTCAAAAATCAGAACGTCGTAAGGGGGCCTGTCCTCGCTCTCAAAAAGGAAATTTTCCGCGGAAACGTAAGTGTCTAGCTCAATGGCAATACCGCGCCGCCCGTCGGGGCTGCCGTCAGTCGCACTTTCCGCCCATTCGTTTATGAGCGAGCTTTCAAAATCGAGAACAACTTTTTCATCTTCACAAATTGCAATGCGGAACATTTGCGTTTATTTTACACATCGTCCGCAGATAAATCAACAAACCCGCTCAGAACTCGATTTATGTCAGATTTTAGCTTTGAATAGTCCGTGATGGTTGCAAAAAGCAAGCAAAAACCTTACGCGGTTTATTTTGAATCGTGCTTCAGCAGCACTTTCCGGATAAAGCTTAACGAACTGCACGCCGTTGTCAGCGACGGCTGCGATGAACGAAATATAATGTTCCTTTGTCATCGGGTGATTAATCGAAACAAAGTATTCATCCTCGACTTTTTGAACGATGATCCGGTGTTCTTCGTAAGAGCCTGAACCGCGTGTGTCAAGGTTGCTTGTTCCGCCTCTGTTCTTCGGACGTTCGCAGTTCTCGGCAGCTTCTGAACCGCATTCTGTCGTTTCCGCTTCCAACGGCGGCAGCGTAATCCCGCAGCAGCTTATAACAGCTTCTCCTGTTGCCTGAATCACGTTTCCGCAAATCGGGCAAACATAAAACTGAATCTTTGCCATATTGAACGCTCGGTTTTTGTTGCGAACCTCGTTGCCGGAAAAAAGTTCGATCACAGATATATCAAGCGCCTTGGCAAGCGGTTCAAGCAGCGAAATATCCGGTAATCCGTGTCCGTTTTCCCATTTGCTCACAGCTTTGTTGCTCACGAAAATCTTTTCCGCAAGTTCATCCTGCGTAAGTTTTTTGTTTTCTCTGAGCCGGCGTATCGTAGAGCCTGTAATGTAATTATCCATATGTATTCTCCAATAACTTTTAGCGCGCGCTGCTTGATTTACGAAAAGAGTACCACTGCTTTACATCAGATTCAACCTACGTGTCGTAGACCGCGTAAGATCGTTCTTAGTTTCGTGGCAGCACGGATTGCAAATCTCGTTGTGGAAAAATTTAAAATCATATTGACATATTCCACAAGTGGAATTATATTACTAATAGATATTCAACAAGTGGAATATGGAGATTGATGATGTTAAAGCACGGTATTTTAGGATTGCTGAACTACGGAGATATGACCGGATATGAGATTATGACGGTTTTTCGCCACTCTTTGAATCATTTTTGGCATGCGCAGACAAGCCAAATCTACAGAGAGCTTCAGTCGCTCGAAAAAAACGGCTGGGTAAAGGCTTCCCATGTGGAGCAGGAAAGCCGGCCTGACAAAAACATCCTTTCTATAACTGATGAAGGCAGAAAAGAGCTGATTACATGGCTGAAAGATGACAGCGGAAAAACAGTTATCCGGAATCCGATTCTTATGAAAACTTTTTTCCGTGGAGAGTGCAGTCTTGATGAGAATATTGAGTTTTTCAAAAACCTTCCGGAAAAAGAATCTGTTTTTCCTGATGGCTACGAAGATGTCGATTCTGTCAGCAGAGAGTATGAAAAAGGCATAAAAGACCGGATAAGAGCATTGTATTGGAAATTCACCATCGATTTTGGTGTTATGTATGAAAAAATGCTTCGTGAATGGAGCGAAAAATGTATTAAAGAATTGGAGGAACTTAAAAAATGAAAATACTTCTTATTAATGGAAGCCCAAAAGGAAAAAGGAGTAATTCCCTGCGTCTGGCAGAAAGCTTTATAGACGGTGTGCGCACCAAAATCGAAGGAAACGGGGAGCAGGTTGCGGTAGATAAACTTGATGTCGCCTCTTTGAACATACGGGCATGCTTGGGATGCTTTTCATGCTGGAAAAACACACCTGGCGTATGCTGCATAAAGGACGATATGCAGATGGTCATTCAAAAACTGATTGAGGCAAACATGGTTGTATGGAGCTTTCCGCTTTACTACTTCAATGTGCCTGGAATGCTCAAAAATCTGATTGACCGCCAGCTGCCGATGAATCTTCCTTTTATGAGCAAAACAGATAGCGGATACGGAAGCGGAGGTCACGATTCAAGATATGACTTGTCCGGAGTAAAGCATATTCTGATTTCTACATGCGGCTTCTATTCTGCAGAAGGAAACTACGACAGCGTGCGCAATATGTTCGATCATTTTCTTGGTAAAGGCAGATATGAGACGATTTTCTGCGGACAGGGCGAACTTTTCGGCATTAAGGAGCTCGCTTCAAGAACTGATGAATACCTTGCAGCAGTGAAAAAAGCCGGTTCGGAGTATGCGACAGGAACGATATCGGACGAGGTGAAAACTGAGCTTAAGACGCTTCTTTATCCAAGGGATGTTTTTGAAAAGATGGCTGATGCAAGCTGGGGTGTAAGCAAAACTTCGGGCGAGAAAGAGCCTGAGGATTTGATTTTCACAAGGCAGATGGCGGCGCTTTACAACAAGGCAGCTTATGACGGAAAAGACCGTGTGCTCGAAATGAACTATACCGATTTGGGAACAACGTATCAGATACTTTTGGGAAAAGACGGAAGCAAGGTTTTTACGGATGGAAGCCAGACTGCCACAACCCGCGTCAATACGCCGTATGACGTTTGGGCGGCGATTTCCCGTGGAGAGATGGAAGGCGCGGAGGCGCTTGGAAAGCAGTTGTACACGGTAACAGGCGACTTTTCGCTTATGATGAACTGGGATAAGTTTTTCGGAAGCACCGCCAATGACACAAACTCAAGTGCGGGCGGTGCTGGTGCTTCGCGCGCAGAAACAGCGTCAGGCTCTGCGGCAGAAGTTAAGAAAAATCCTTCCATGAACACGATGCTTATTCCGTGGATTACGTTTTGGGTGGCAGTTGCAATCAATGCCGGAATTGGGTCTGTAATTGCGATGGCAGTCTGCGCGCTCGTGCCGCTTATAATGAGACACTACCGACTCATTATATGGGACAGGCTCTCGCTCGCCGCCGTAGCAGTGCTTTCGGCTGTCGCGAACATTACAGGATACGGCGACCTTATTACGAACATCGGGTACCTGGTGTTTGGCATTTTCTGGCTTGGCTCATGCTTTACACGGGAACCGCTTTGTGCAGCTTATGTAAAATACAGCTACGGCGGCGACAAAGCCCACCGGAATCCGCTCTTTATGAAAGCCAATTACATCCTTGCTGCTTGCTGGGGCATATTGTATGTTCTTACAGCTGTATGGACATTCTTTTTACGAATAGCCGGATTTGGCATCGCTCTGATTGTCGTGAATAATATCGTTCCTTTAGCTATGGGCGCTTTCACGGCGTGGTTCTCAAAGTGGTACCCCGCATGGAAAGCAAGCGGAAAATAAGAGTAGCTTGTGTGCCCCGGTGCTGTGACTTCCACAGTTTTAAGGTGCGCAATGCAGTGTATTGGCTATGCACTTTAAATAAAGTGTCTAAGTTAATGGCATTGCGTCGGGGGTTGTTGATTATCCGCGTATGTCGTTGCGAATATCGCCGTGTTGCTTTATAATCAGTTTGTATCAAAATAATCTTCAGGAGAACAAACATGGTCAAACATATTATTTTGTGGACTTTAAAAGATATGCCGGATGAAGAGAAAAATAAAGTAAAGCAGGGAATTAAAGCCGGATTGGAAGGGCTTAAGGGCAAAATTCCGGGGCTCGTCGAAATAAAAGTTGTAGTTGACGGAAGGCTCGCTTCCTCAAATGCCGACCTTATGCTCGATTCAACTTTTGAATCTGCTGACGCTTTGAAAACATACTCAAAGCACCCGGATCACGTTGCCGTAGCCGATGGCAAAGTTCGCCCATATACTGCGAGTCGCACCTGCCTGGACTTTGAGTTTTAGTATCTATGAATTTGAAGCAAATAATCAAATATCTTGTGATTGGATTCGCGCTTACAGTTTGCGGCGTCACGATGATTGAGACAGTCATCATGAATCACGAGGAATTTGAGCTCGCCGCAATAATCAGCATGCCGATTTTTGCGCTTATCATGCTTACTGGCGGTGTGATTTTCCTTTTCCCCGCAATCCAAGAAATAAGAAAATACTTTGCCGACAAACGCGACAGCCTGAAAAAAAGCCTTGCTGAAAAAGAAGATGAGAACACCGATCTTTTCACAAAATTCCGCGCTGATTATTCGGCTTTCTTAAAAGCTGACTCACCGGCAGAAAATCCCAAAGTTCAGAATGAAATAACGCAAGTTTTCAGGAACATACTGGAGCTTCGCCGGAATCGCCTTAGACGCATGAACGTGGAGTGCAGCTTCAAATCGATTAGGAAAAAACAAGGTGCGATTGCGCCTCTTTCGGTGGAGAATTATTCCGACGGCAAATATTCAATTGATGAAGTTAAGGAAGAAATTGCCGCCACGACAGAGTACAGCAGGAATGGCAAACACATTTATTCCAGAATAGACAATGATATAGCGCACTATACTGTTACGAGCGCGAAGTACACTTCTGCCAAGAAGATTATCTGCCCTAACTGCGGCTCTCCGCAGACGAAAGAACAGCTTTTGGACGGATGCGACTTTTGCGGCACGAAGTTTATGATCGAAGACCTGAAAGAAAAAATAACGGACTTTGCGCTCCGGAGCGATTATGAGCTTCAGTACGAGCGGTACAAGCGCGCGAGGAAAAAGTTTACGCCGTATGTCGCGCTTGGAACTGAGGCTGTCGTTTGTGTTTTCTATATATTATATGTGATTTTCAATTTTTCGGAGATTCAGCAGGAATCCGGTGCCGGTTTTTTCACGATGATCGGTGGCGGTATTCTGACAGCGATGGTTGCGGCTATTCCGTTCGTGTTTATCGCGATAGGGTTTTTCAACACGTTCATTTTCCCTGTCATCCAGATTACGGCTTCTTTGACGTATGCTTCCAAAAAGATTCTTGATAAGCAGAAGAACGCGGAACGCAACAACCAAAGGATACAAAAGACTGTAAGGGCGATAGATCCTTATTTTTCGCTTGCGTCGTTTTATTCGAACGTACAGAACAAGCTTGCTTCCGTTTGTTTTGCTGAGACGAGTGGAGAAATAAACGCGTTTGCAACTACGGACCTTACGTATCTTAAAGACAGATATAAAGATGTAATCGATTTACAGACAGAACACATAAGCCTTAAAAACTATTCGGTAGAAGGCGGGCTTCAAAAAGCACGCGTCGATGCTTATATCAAGCTTGTTAAGTACGATGGCGCAAAGTGTACCGTAAAAGACGAAACGGTGAGTATGCTTTTTACAAAATCGTCGGAATGCAAGACACAGGTCGTTTGTGCGCCGGCTCTTCTTAAGTGCCGAAGCTGCGGGGCAAGCCTTTCGCTTTTGGAAGGAAAAAAGTGTAAGTATTGCGGAAACGAGATCGAGTTGGAAAAGCACGACTGGGTTATCCGCGAGTACAAGGCGCAGTAGTATTCACGCCGCGCGTGACGCATCGGATTCAAAAAAATCTTTCAAATTTAGAAGAAATTTAGATTAGCGTGCTAAAATATTCATAGAGAGGAAAGTATCCTTTTCTCGGTTTTGTTTTATATCTTGTTAATTCTATATAATCTGGAGAAATACTATGAAAAAGCTATTCCTTGTTATTTCCATTTTGTGTTTCGCATTTTGCGCTTTAACGGCACAGACATCATATACATCGAACAGTGCGTTGACCGCAGATCTGACGGTTGACGGAACGACATACCCAAAGACAGGTTTTGCAGAAGTAAGCGGAGTAACAATAGAAGGTAGCGGAAAAAGAGGTGCGTTCATTAATGGAAGAACGGTTACGCTCAGCCCGTACATTATAGGAAAATATCCGGTGACGCAGGATTTATACAAAGCAGTCGCCAAAAAGATACCTGACGCATACTCAAATCCGAGTAAATTTCAGTCAGACACTCTTCCAGCTGGTGAAGAACAAGGACTTCGCCCTGTTGAGAGAGTCGATTTTTTCGAGGTAGCTCGTTTCTGCAACAAGCTTTCAGAGCTTCAGGGATTGGAGCCTGTATTCACTATAGATGGCGATAATGTGACGTTCGACATTTCGAAAAACGGATGGAGACTTCCTACAGAAGCAGAGTGGGAGTGTGCTGCCCGCGGTGGAAACCCGAACGTCGGTTCGCAATGGAACAGGGTTTTCGCCGGAGCGACGAGCGCGAACACTGCGCTCAGCTATGCATGGGTAAAATCAAACAGTGATGAGGTTACGCACGAGGTTGGTCTTAAGACACCTAACGCGCTCGGCTTGTACGACATGATAGGCAACGTTTACGAGTGGTGCATTGACTTGAGCGGTGATATTGAAACTGGCACTTACACGAACCCTACCGGAGCTACAACAGGCAATAAGCGCGTGCAGCGCAGTTGCAGTAAAGGCTCAGCAAAGGTTTATGATGCGTTGGAGCGTGATGAAGGCGCACAGGACGATTACTGGTCGGATGTTGGTTTCCGCCTTTGCCGGACAATTCAAACGACTGCCGCAACAGCTGTTTCAACGGCACAGCCTAGTTCGGCGCAGATTGCCGCTACAAGCACGGTACAGACGACCCCGGCAGCGTCTCAGACATCAACCAGTGCGTTGACCGCAAATGTGACGGTTGACGGTACGACATACCCAAAGACAGGTTTTGCAGAAGTTAACGGAGTTACGATAAGGGGCAGCGGAAGTAGGGGAGCGTTCATTTCTGGAAGAACGGTAACACTAAGCCCATACATAATAGGAAAATATCTGGTGACGCAGGATTTCTACAAATCAGTCGCCAAAAAGATACCGGACGCATACACAGCACCGAGCAAACACAAGGCGGACTCTCTTCCAGCTGGCGAGGAACAGGGATTGCGCCCTGTTGAGCAGGTTGACTTTTTCGAGATAGCCCGTTTTTGCAACAAGCTTTCTGAGCTTCAGGGATTGGAGCCTGTTTTCACAATAAATGGCGACAGCGTGACGTTCGACATAACGAAAAACGGATGGAGAATTCCTACTGAAGCAGAGTGGGAGTGCGCTGCCCGCGGTGGAAACCCGGACGATAATTCGAACTGGAACAAGGTTTATGCAGGAGCTTCGAGCGAGAATACTGCGCTCAGCTATGCATGGGTAAAAGCAAACAGCGACGGCGTTACGCATGAAGTTGGTCTTAAGACACCTAACTCGCTCGGCTTGTACGACATGCTCGGTAACGTTTATGAGTGGTGTATTGACCTGAGCGGTGATATAAAGACTGGCACTTATACGAACCCGACTGGAGCCACGACGGGCACTAAGCGCGTGCAGCGCAGTTGCGGCATGAGCTCTTCAAAAGTTCGTGATGCGTTGGAGCGTGACGAGGGTGCACAGGACGATTATTGGCAGGATGTTGGTTTCCGTCTTTGCCGCACAATTCCGGCAACTTCAAGCTCAGCGCAGACAACCTCTACAACGTCTCGGACAACGACCGCGCCAGCGGCTTCGACAACGACACAGACTTCTACGGCGCAACCCGCCGCTACTACAAGCTCCGCGCAGACAAGTTCCGCCGCGACTACCGCATCTGCAGCTGCGGACCGGATTGTAAACGGTGTCCTTTATATTAAAGACGGTGCTACGGAGATAAAAGCAAGCGCGTACAGAAACAACAATGAAATAACAAAAGTTGTGATTCCGTCCACGGTGACAAAGATTGGCGAACTTGCTTTCCAAACATGCGGAAATCTTAAAGAAGTCGAGATTCCTGCCTCTGTAACGCTTATAGGAAATGCTGCTTTCCAGAACTGCAAGCAGCTTACAAAAGTTACGCTTAACGAAGGTCTTACAACCTTGAATTACAGGGCTTTCAAAGGCTCCGGCATAACGGAAATCACTATTCCTGCGAGTGTGACGACAATTGGAAACGAGGTGTTCACAGATTGCGCAAACCTTACTACAATAAGGGTTACATACGGTTCTAAAGCGCATACGTTCTTTAAAAACAACTCTCACCTTGTAGTAATCGGTGCACCAGAACAGACAACTCAGCCAACGCAAACAGCGACCGCGCCAGCTGCATCAACGACGACACAGACCGCCACTGCAAGCACAACGCAGACAACGCAGTCTGCCGCCGCTACATCTTCCGCGGCAATATCCCTCGACCCGACAGGCTGGAAGAAAGACACGTTCACTACAAGCTGGAAAGACTATGAGTGGAGCTTCCCTATCGATAAAATCGGTATAGGCGAAAACACAATAACGTTCACATATACAAGCGGCGGCAAAAAACTTTGCCTGAAAGATGCTGTGATTATCGCGGACGGTCGTACAATCCTTACTGACAGCACGGAAAAATCCGCCGGTTCAAACCCGAGGAGCGCGGTCTACACATTTACGCTTTCATCTGTTCCAAGAACACTCGTAATGAAAGCAAAAGCACGCACCGACGGCGGTACAAACTCCGTTGGTACGATTATTGTGCTGAATCATCCGCGCAACAATGACAAGTGGGTTCCAAACGAGTTCACGACAACTTGGGCGGAGCGCACCTACGACATGACAGATCAGCTTGTGCCGGGCGCGAACGGGCTTACCGTTACTTTCAGATATACAAGCGGCGCAAAAAAGCTTTGCGCACGTAACCTCGTATTTGAGGCGGACGGAAGAGAAGTCGCCCGTTTCAACAATGAGGTAAGCGCCGGAACGAACCCAAATTCGTTCACAGTATCATGCCAGAATCTCCCTGCAAACACCCGGAAGCTCGTCCTTAAAGGCGAGTTCCGTACTGACGGCGGCACAGAATCTTATGGTACAATAACGGCTATCCCGAAGCTTTACACAAAGCAGGGAACTACTATCAACGTAAATAGCGGCGTACAAACGCTCACAAGATGGACTCTTTCGGACGAGCTTAACGCCACAAGAATCGTCCTCCCGTCCAGCGTCACAACAATAGAAACAGGTGCGCTCCTTAGATACTGCACAATTTCATGCTCAACCCAGCAGCAGAAAAACTTCTGCCTTGAAAACGGCTACGCTGTTGAGGGAACGTACTCAATAAGAAACGGCGTACTCACGATAAATAGCGGCGTAACGCTCGTCTCGCCTGTAATCGCGCGTGAAAATACGACAATCACGAAAATCGTGCTGCCAGAGACAGTAAAGACAATTGATGCGTTTGCGTTCTACGGCATGACAGCCCTGACAGAAGTTAATCTTCCATCCTCGCTTGAAGTAATAGGCGCATCGGCTTTCAACGGTTGCAGTAACCTTAGGTCAGTCGAGATTCCAAAGACGCTTAAGTACATTGGTACGAACGCTTTCCGCAACACAAAGATTACTTACATCAACATTGGTTACGATACAGTCTACGAGGAAGATATTCACTCCGCTGCCGGATATGCGGTCGATATGTCAAAAACGAACATTGCCGTGTACAGAGATGCAGCACCATCTAGCAAGCCTCCTAGAAAAACAGAAATAACGAGCTCCACATCCAGTTCTTCAGCGATAAAAAAAGAAGGCACGCCTGTAGGTCAGTCGGCTACGAGAACTGACTTGTCTGTTGGCAAGAAGTCGTCAAACACTCAGAGCTCAACTTCGACAGTAACACGTAGCGAAACAACAAAACTTACGAACGGAGTGCTTGAAATCGGCACGAATACAACGCAGCTATCAGGAAACTCGTATAAGAAACGAGATGATATCAAGAAAGTAATAATTCCTGGAACTGTAAAAACGATAGGGGATTATTCATTCTATAATTGTCCTAATCTTGAGGAAATCATCGTTGATGAGGGCGTTGAGGAAATCGGATTCGGTACATTTATGAATAATGAGAAACTTGCATCACTTACGATTCCTAAGTCGGTCAAGAAGATCAGTCCGTTCACAAGAACATGGTTCTTCTTCAATAACTACAAGCTTGTCGTCCGCTGTTACGCAGGAAGCGCAGGTTACGATTTCGCCCGAAGAATGGGATTCGACATCGAGATTCTGGGCATAGACGAGAGCAACGCGGATAATATAACTGATATTATCTATGGAAGAAACACAACGATTTCGCCTGTAAGCGTAGCCTGCAACAACGTAGAGCATATTACGATAGGCAAGGCTCGGACGATTTCAGAAAACGCCTTCCAGAACGTTCCAGCAAAGATAATCGACATTGCGGCGACTGTAACTTCAATAGGACGGAATGCGTTCCACAAATCATCTGATCTTCGTGTCGTCCGCGGAAGCTACGCCGAAACTTGGGCAAAGCAGAACGGTTACTCTCTTTGCGGGGCACTTGCTGACTTTTCTACGTACTCAAAGACTAGCCGTGCGATTACAGAAGACTTTACCCGCATTTTGTGCAACAGCGATACGCTCAATGACATCGCCAAGTACAGTTTCGACGTAACGCATCCGCTTTCTGTCGAAGTCGTTAACGGACGGCTTGAGCTTACGAGTTACATGCTTTATCCGTGCCAGAACGTCACGATTACTAAAAAAGCAAGCGACGGCACAAAGACGACTGTTAAAACTTACAGCAATGTACAGCCTTTGGCACGGTACGTTGTTCTTTCGAATGCGGATGCAAACGCGACGTATACGGTCACATCAACTGACAGTTTCTACAAGAGTTTGAACGATATCCCTGTGAACTGGATTGTGTCGTTCGATTCCAACACCCACGGCATCACAACGAGCAGTATTCGATACACCAATATGTGTGGACCGATGTGCCGTGAATGGATTGTGTATATCACACAGCTGGCATACATAGTAGGAAGCAACACTTACGAAAGCTACTTCCTTACATCACACAACCGTTTCTTCACCGGAGAAAGATCTCGTGGCCTGAACTCAACGATTACAAATTATCTTTCCGATGAAGATGTACGCAACCTTTTCCGCAGGTATACACAGACATACAGCGCAAAGCTTGGTGCATCGTCTGGAATTCATATCAGCGAATACTCCGGTGTTGGTAGCTTTGGTGTAGGAAACTTATGGCTTGCCGAGCAGTTCCTTGGCGGACAGTATTACGATTTTTATGAATATGCGACCAGTTCGCATGAGATGATGCACAATATGGGCTATGACCACGATTCCAACTTCTGTCGCAACGGTTCGAACCAGATGATATATCAGGACGATTTTGGTACGATTGTCGAGCAGTTCGCGGCTCTTGGGCTTTTGCCGTACAACGATGATACGATTCTTTCTACAAAAGTTCTGTGGGCTGACGATTATTACTTAAAGAACTGATGGCTTCCGCATTGTATGTTTTGTGAGGAAAAATGGCGACTGAAAGCCATTTTTCCTCTAAAAGTATTATTTCTGCGAAAGCCTAGTATCAGCTGCTTGTCGCGTGACATGTCCCGTAAAAACATGGTATAATTCGCTTATGAGATACACATACAAAACAACCGGGACATGTTCCACCGCAATTTCATTCGATATAAACGGCGATGTGATAAGCAATATCGCTTTCACGGGCGGATGCAACGGAAACCTTAAGGCAATTTCAAAGCTTACGGACGGAATGACCGTCGAGCAGATTGAGTCAAAGCTTAAGGGAAACATTTGCGGCATGAAAAACACTTCATGCGCCGACCAGCTTGCAATAGCTGTACGCAAAGCTTACAGCGAGCAATAAGCCGCTAAAAAACGCTTAAAACCCGCCTGGAAAGGATGGGGGCGTTGGGGCAGGAAAACCTTGCGAGGTGTGCCTGCCCCAACATATCTATAATTAAAAATCTTTTTCTTACCTTATTCTCTTTTATAATTATTTTTTCCTTGCGTCAGACAAGTCCATGATATACGCTTACCATGGGAGCGGATGGTGGACAGCAGGCGTGTTCTTATTATAGATGACAATATCATTTCTCGTGTTATTCTAAGCAACATTTTCAATAAGGAATTTGAGATTCTTGAGGCAGAGAACGGCAAAGTCGGGCTTGAGCTTGCTTGCCGATACTGTGATTCTATCGCTGTAATTTTGCTTGATCTTGTTATGCCGGAGATGAACGGCTACGAATTCATTGCTGAGATTAAAAAGCGGAATATGCAGAGCCTTATCCCGATAATTGTCATTTCTGCTGATAACGACAGTTCCATTGAATCAAGTATTTTGGAACAGGGGGCGGCAGATATGATAGCGACCCCGATTGTTCCGAACGTCGTCAGGCGGCGTGTTGAGAACGTAATAAGCGCAAGCAATTATCGGCATAATCTTGAGTCGATGACGAAAAGCCTTGCTTCGGAAATTCAGCAGTCGAACAATATGATCGTTGAGACACTTTGTTCTATTATAGAACAAAGAAGTTTGGAATCCGGGCAGCACATCAAGCGAATCCGCATGTTCACTGATATAATCCTGCGTTATCTTGCGGAAAACTGCAGCGACGTGAATCTTGATGAAAACATGATAGAGATGATATCGCGTGCTTCGACGCTGCACGATATAGGCAAGATTGTTATCCCCGATTCAATCCTTAATAAGCCTTCACGTCTTACTCCCGAAGAATTTGAGGTTATGAAAGGTCATGCCGTTGAAGGCGCGAAATTGATAAGGAAGTTCAGTTTTATACGGCAGAAGGAATATCTGGAGTACGCGTGGCAGATAGCTATGTATCATCATGAGCGATGGGATGGTAAAGGCTATCCGGAAGGGCTTTCCGGTGATGATATACCGCTCTGCGCCCAGGCTGTTGCCATTGCCGACGTTTATGATGCGCTGACGACTCACCGTGTTTATAAGCCGGTTGTTCCGCATCAGAAGGCCGTTGTTATGATACTTAACGGCGAATGTGGTGTTTTCTCCGACAGGATGAAGCAAGCTTTGCGTAACGTTGCGCCTAAGTTCTTGGAACTTGCCGATATGTTCCGTGACGGCGAGATTCCTGCGGAACTTGGCAGCAGCCCGGCAGATTCCATAAGTGATGAAGTTCTTGATGAAGCTTTCCGCTCCGATTACTACAAATACATCACTTCCCTGCAGATGTTCGACGGCTTTGTTTTTGAGATTGATTATGACACTCATGCGTATAAGCTCGTCCAGCCTGTTAAAAGTCCGTTCGCCGCGCTTGAGGTCAACGGTGATTTTTGGATTGATGCGCGTGTATTTATAGAAGAACTTATTCATCCAGATGATAGCAGTGCGCTTATCGCTCAGCTTGAGGAAGACAGGCAGGGGATTGAGGGCGGCCATAATACGCGTAGTTCGTGTATAGCACGGATGAGGTTTTCTAAGGATTCTGCATACAGAAAATACCAGTTCACGCAAATACGGATTGATATGCAGTCTGTATCGCATCATAAGTCGCTTGTTTTTATACGTGATATTGAGAACTCGGCTCTTCCGGGGCTTGCAGGCGGCGGCGAACAGCTTGGAACGCAAGTTGGGCAAGTTCCATCGCAACTGCTGTCATGCGCTCCTGAATCAGCTCCTTCTGTTCTGGAGCGTTTTGGCGAAATAGGCGCGACCGTCGAAATGCTTTATGATGTTTTCCGTCGTTCTTACGAATTTTTTGCCGTCATTGATATCAATACAGGAAAAATTGCTTACGACGTTCGCACAGACTTATACAGCTTTTCTAAATTCCCGAATACGATTCAGGAGCTTGCAGTATGGTCTAAGCAGCACATCCATCCAGAAGATGTTTCTGCTTTTGACACGATGCTCGAAAAGATTGTAATGGGATCGCTTGAAGGGAAAATTACGTTTAGGATCGTGGCTGCAGACGGAACTTGCGACTGCTTGAGCGGCAAGGTGTATCCTGTATGCAAGGACGGTAATACGTCACATCTCGCCGCCGCCTTTTCTGTAAAACACCAGAATCATCTTTAAATCACTGATATGCGGGATAAGCCGCATTGTCTCACAGCGCCGGGTGTGCGGAAATTGCGGAATGTGGCGTTCGTCGCTGTTTTGTTTGTGTTTTCAGCTGACGAAAAAAAGTTTAATTTTTTCGTATAAGTCTATTGACATGAAAAATCGTATATGATATGTTAGATGACGTTCCGCCTCTGAGGGGTGCGGGACGGGAGCCCTGCGGGTTGAGAAAAAATCCGGAAAAAACAAAAAAACAGGGTTCAGGGTATTGACAAGAAAACGAGGAAGGATATATAATCTTTCTTGCTTGCGATAAAGCGGGCCG
>JAFZVC010000045.1 GCA_017618015.1 Spirochaetaceae bacterium | reverse complement strand
CAGGCAAAATAGATAAAGAGCCCTTCTTCAATTCTTCCCAATAGTCTGCATGGTCTTTTGTTCCGGTGATAGCGTTGCCGTAGTGCACTCCTTCAGAAAGCGGTACTGCGTGAGGAAATATAACAATCCCGTTATAGAACCAAAAAATACCGATTAAAGGTTCCGCGTTGTTCATTGTTTTATATCCTGTCCGACAGGTTTTTGCAAACATTTTTCTGAAAGAACAATTCATCCTGTGACAGGCCATTTTTCTCTGCTGCCATTGCGAAAAGTCTGCCGCATGTTCGGGCGTCGTCAAGAGCATTGTGCGCATCGTAGACAATTCCAAACTGTTCTGCCAGAAAGGTGAGGGCATGGCAATTAAAATCTTTCCAAGTCCTTCTGGCAATCTGGAGCGTACAAGCGTAATTCGCGTTGGGAAGCGGCATTCCATAATAATTACAACATGAGCGGATAACGTCCATGTCAAAACGGGCATTGTGCGCTATAAAATTGATTTGCTTTTTCTCATTTCTCTCTGTACCTAGAAACGGCACGATGATTGTCTGCCAAACTTCCGGGAATTGCGGCTTATCCCGAACATCGTCGTAGCTAATATGATGGATGTCTATGAATTCCGGCTTAAAATACATTTTCGCAGGCTTTATAAGTGAATAAACGCTGTCTTTTTCCTTTCCGTCCACAAACCGAACAACGCCAACCGAACATGCGCTGTTGTGATAACCATTAGCGGTTTCAAAATCAATCGCAAAGTATTCCATCACCAAACCTCGTAATCATAGAATAACATTCATGGACTATCATACCGGGATAATTTAAAATCTTTTTTACACAATCGGATTATACGTAATAATTCCTGCCATCAGCATATATTTAATATAGTTTTCTTGGATATTCAGCTGTTTTAGCCTTTCAGCAAGAATTTCTTCTGGTGAAAGCTCAACAGGTTTTGGAACGGGTCGCCTTGCTGCAGCTTCTTCTCTTTCAAATGCCTCCATCAGCATCTGTTGAAATAAGCCGTTTTTTGCAGGTTTTTCAACTTTTCGTCTTTTACGGATGGGGTGTGGCTGATAGACTGGATAGACAGGAAAAAATGCTCCAATTGGTTCTATTCTCATTGCTACAGTATAAACAAGCAATCTATCATTTCACGCTTGAGTGGTATTCAAATAAATGCCAAATCACCAAATGAAAAAGCGCCAAATCGCCAAACAAGAAAATTACAAAACGCCGAAAAATTTCTCTACAACTCGCCGAAAAATTTTCTTACAAAACGCCGAAAAATATCATAATGCAAATATAGAAGAAAACATGAAGCAGCTCCATTGCGATTCAAATGTGGTTTTCAACGATAAAATAAACTCGCTTATTTCGTACAAGAAATGTTTTTTTGGTCACTGGCACAGCGATTGGGGCTATGAACATTACAACGAATCAAAGTATGTACCGCTGTACCACATGGGAATTATTCTTTAGAGAGATTATGGAGTAATTATATTTTTTTCGTTGCTTTCTCCAAATTTCAGAGTTAAACTATTACTTGATATAAATAAACGTAGTCGGAGGATACATTTATGCGAAATAAGAATAAAAATCGTGTTAGCATTGCCTTAATAATAGTTTTTTCCGTAGCTTTTCTTGTTACATCAGTTCTTTTTAAGATTTATGGAATAACTGGTATCCTAGCCCAGCTTACAGGAACTTTACTTGGATCTATTATTACGGCTATTGTTACTTTGCTTCTTCTGGGGGTTCAAACAGATAAGGAACTCGAACATGAAAGAGATTCTGGGGTTTTTGAGAAGAAACAGGAAATATATCAAAATTTCTTAAAAGAACTAGAAGCAATTACAGAAGACGGGAAAATTACCATTAATGATAATCAAGATGAATTACAAAAGCTGATATATCAACTTGGCTTACTTCAGATGCATGCTGATAAAGATGTTGCTGAGAAGATTACAGCTTATGTGGGTGAAATAATAGGAATCATTACAAATAAGCAGTATTCTGGATTAAAAGCGAAAAAATATGCAAATCTTTCAGAAAAAGTGTTTGCAATCGTTGAATTGTTGCGAAATGATTTGTATGGAAACAGCAAAGGTGTCATAGATTCTGATTATTTCTATATCACTTTAACACAATCAGGTCTCTTTGGTCATGAAACACGAAATGCAGAAACAATGAAACATTTGCATGAAAAATGGTGGAATCTATTTATTGATGCTTTAAATGCAAAACGCAATGAATTAGATTATATTTTCTATTGTGGTGATGAATGTAACGAAACTGACGATCCAAAAGAAGCTGTTGTTTTATTCGAAAAGCAGAACAGTATTACATTCAGTTTAATCATCAGTAACAAGAATAATGATAGTATGTGTTTCTATCTGTTTTATGATTATCAGACTCCACCTATTTATGGTTTTGAAGTAGAAAGTAAAAATAAATCGGATAATGATAAATATCTTTATGCTCTTCCTGATGGTTTTTCTCGTAATGGATTTGGAAATCCTGGAATTGGAGCCAAAAATATTGATTCTAAATACGATATAGATTTCTATGGAACGAATAAAAATTATTTTGATTTTGCTAAGGCAACTGAAGACCTGAAAAAGAAAATCGTAGCAGAATTTGCTGATGAAATTAATAGCAATATTGAAGAATTTCTGAAGAATCTTGAAAAAAAATAATTCTGTTTCATCATGATTTGATAGACTTAGAGTGTAGAATAAGGGCAAACAATTGCCAATAGGAGGATTTAGATATGGCATACGGAAGACCTATACCAAGTAATCAACATGCAATGTTTATCTGCACAAAGTGTGGAATACAGCGGTCTCCAGGATCTTATGCAACTGGCGGTAGTTTACCGAAAGGAACTCATGCACCACTGATTCCAACACCAACAGCAGGAGGGAAATGTCCGGATACATCTTCTGGAAATCATGTTTGGGAACAAATGTAATTGTAAACAGGACTCAGATAGACGTTGTCTGAGTCCTAGCTTTTTATATAATGGTACTTTTATGGTAAATGTTTATTGTAAGCTTTGTGGGTCAAAGTTCAGTTATATTTCATCTTTAACAGGCAATCATTGTTCTGATGATTGTCTTAAAGACATTTTTCTGTAAAATTAAATAGGAGTAAAACTATGAATGCTGAAATTGAAAAGATGCAGAAAGAAGTTGATGCCATGGCAATTCAAATTGAAAAAATATGTAAATCTGATGCTGAACTTGAAAAATTGTACTTAGGGACTGTAATTTATATGAGTCCACTTGTAGAAAATCCTGTATTCTTGTTTTTGGGGATAAATCCAGGTGCTGGAAGTTATAAACATGGCGGAATAAAACTACATAGAATAGAACCTATCATAAAATCTGAGTATGAAACAGAAGAATATGATTTACAAAATGAGTGGATGACGGTTTTTGGACCAAAAGAAAGAATTAACAATCTTGAATTGTTATTTAATGGTGTGAAAACGAATTGTTGCTTTTTTGCTACGGAAGATGTTAATAAACTCAGTAAATTAAAATCATTGCTTTTGTATAAGTATAAAATTGATTTAGAAATAAAAGAGAAAGAATGGCTAAGAACTCTTTTAAATTATGTAAATCCTAAATTTGTTATTTGTGAAGGATTTGGTGCTTTCAATAAATTAAAAAAAATATATTCACAAGAAAAATTCCTAATAACAGAAGATTGGCCAATTCATAAAATTGCATATACTAATGATAATATTCCAATATTAGCTTTTAAACGTATTTACAGTAGGTTTGCAGATATCGAAGATGTTGTTGATACGATAAAAGATGCATTAGATGGAAAAGTATAATTATTCTATTAGTCTTCGATGTACCACTCGTGTCCTTTTGTAATCACGAGATAACAAAAGGAATAATTTCTAATTATTTTTATTAAACCTTTAACGATTATCAGAATAGCATATGTTCGATTGAGAAGATTTTATTTTACTACCAACAAAGTCTCATTCCCTTATTTCCCTCATCATGGCTATAATTTCCAGCTTCCATCGGTTTGAAAAACTGCCTGTGGGTGTATTGCACTATGTAACAATATGAAAAAGGGTTATTTTTTCCTTTCTTTTTCCTTTTTGAAAAGACTTGCTTTAGCTCGAAGCAATGCAATTTTCTCGTCGGAAAGGTTTAATAGCTTGAAAACTTTGCTGTCAGAAATATAAAAACAGTCTCCAAGCTCGGTTTCATTGTCGCTGACATATACTCTGTTAGCCATATTATTGTCTTTGTTTATCATTATTTGAATTTTAGGCAAATCTGAAGACGGTGAATATACCAGCCTTATATAGCGGTCGTGTTCTGTTACAGTCACGTTTTTGCTTTGGGTGTTTCTGTACATGTCTAGATTTTCTAAAACATGGCAATAGTACAATTTACTATTTGGAATGTTTTCATCGAAATCGAACTTTAATAGTTCAAAAATATACTTGTCTACGGAATCAAACTTCTTAAAATCAGGTGGTTTTATCGGGGAAAAAACTGGATTCTGTTCTTTCATAATGTCCTCCTCCAAGCGTAGAATTGAGGACATTCTAATAAGCGCAGTTTGTCATATCTCGATAAAGAGAATAAAAAAAATATGCACATTTTTTACCACTCTGCCAGTAAATGATAGAGTGCCCTCTTATAATGAGACCAGAATTGAAAGAATTTACGAACTATCAAACATAGGAGGGGATAGTATGTCGGTCAGAATTGATGGAAACCTGCTTTTGGAAATATTGGAAGAAACACCTAGCACTCAGAATATTATGCTGATGGGAAAACATGGAATAGGAAAATCGCAGATTCTAGAGAAGTTCTATAGTGAGAAGGGATATAAGGTCGTTGCCCTCTTTTTAGGACAGATGAGTGATCCTGGTGACTTAATTGGTATTCCGCACAAAAACGAAGCCAGCGGGCACACTGAATTTATGCCGCCATACTGGTTCCCTACAGACGACACACCTGTGGTGCTGTTTCTGGATGAATTGAATCGTGCCCGTCCAGAAGTCTTACAGACAATTATGGATTTAGCTTTGAACCGGAAACTTGCGGGGCGTGCTCTTCCTGCAGGGAGCCGTATCATTTCAGCTGTAAACAATGGTGAGGAATATCAGCTTACGGATTTAGACCCGGCATTGGTTAGCCGCTTCAACATATATGAGTTTGTTCCGAGCGTACAGGATTGGCTTTTGTGGGCGAATAAAAACGGTGTTGACGAGCGGATAATAAGTTTCATTTCTGCGAACCCAAAGATATTAGACAATCAAACAGCAATAGAAAATTTGGACAATCTTGAAAAGACTCCGGATCGTCGGGGGTGGGTTCGTGTGTCAGAGATAATCAGCGGGAAAAAAGAACTGAAACAAAGCCACAAAAGTATGATTGGTGGAATTGTCGGAGGCGTTGCTGCAAATCGATTTTTTGAATTCCTTGATAATAATCGGCTTTTGACCGCAAAAGAGCTTCTGCTCGGTAACTTCGTTATGAGCCAGATTAAGCTTGAAACTTATAAAACTCCACAGCTAGCAACGATTAATGATGCTGTCTTTGTTTACCTTGAAAGTACAAAAAAAAGTGAGGATGAGAAAAAACTTATGGCGAAAAACCTCACATACTATTTTGATTATCTGGAACACAAGCAAATGCGTGAAGCAATGGCACATTTTGCCAATATGTTCAGCGGTACTATGTATCCGAATGCGCTTGTGTTTATTATCAGTGACTGCCCGGACTTGTATACCAAGATGACGAAGTTTGTCGCGGAGATAAAATAACATGTCAGTAAAAGATACAATCGCTCATATCATTGACCAGTGGTTTTTGTATGAGCCACTTCTTTTTAATGTGTACTGTACGCACAGGCTCGTAGAAAACAAAGAAATGAAAATACCGCTCAGGACAGGCCGTAGGCGCATCGAATATAATCCCGACTTTCTGGAAGAGTACTCCGAAGAAGATATGGAGCTTGCACTAAAGACCGAAGTAACCAGAATTCTTTTGAAGCATCCGTATCAACGTGTTCCAGAAAATCCCAACCGAGCGGCACTCAAAATTGCAAGCGATATTACGATTAACAACGGACACTGTTTTTATAACAACAAAATCCATGATGCATGGTATTACAAATTCAGTCAGAATCTTAGTTTTGAAGAGTACTATAAGGAATTGTATTACATATGCCCCAATTTTGGTGACGGACAAGATTATATTATGCCCGCAATGGGAGAAAACGAGATTTGGGAGTATGAGGCTGCTGCGGAAGCTTCTGAACTATGGAGCGAGGATGAAGAAATAGCTGATTCTATAAATCAGCAGATAGAAAAAGCACAAAGAACAAATCAATGGGGAAGCATCAGTGGTTGTTTGCAGGAGAGCGTTATAGCATCTCTAAAAATTCCAATGGATTATCGCAGAATTCTGTCTCAATTTCGGGCAAGTATAATAAGCCAACGAAGAAAGCTTACACGTATGAAACCGAACCGTCGGTATGGATTTGATTACATGGGTAGCAGAATTGAGCCAAAAACGCATTTACTTGTTGCTGTAGATGTGAGTGGTTCTATAAGCCCTGATGATTTACAGAATTTCTTTTCGATAATAAACCGTTTTTTCTGTTACGGTGTGAAGATGATTCATGTTGTCGCCTTTGATGCGCAAATAAAACAGGAGTTTGATTTGAAGAAAGCTAAAACTCAAATCAACATAATCGGGCGGGGAGGAACTGATTTTCAGTGTGTGGTAGATTATTACGAAGAACACCCGGAATACCAAGGAATGATATTGTTTACTGATGGATATGCACCATCTCCACAAATTAAAAAGAATAAAAAGATAGTATGGATTTTGACTGGTAAGATGGAGTACGATTCTGCAATTCAATGGATTAAAGATTTGCCGGATAATAAAGCTACATGGATTCCCTTGGTTAAGAAAGCAAACTTCTAGGAGAAGAAATTATATGAAGAAATATCCAAAACCGGATAAATTGTTTAATAAACTCATGGAATATCGTAAACTCATGGAACACAGTCTATGTGTAATTATATTCGGGGATCGGTATTGTGTCGGGCTTTATTATGATAGAGAAGTTCATACAGCTCCTGTTGTGGTATTAAAAACAACTTCTTATAAAAATATGTGTTTAAAAATCGCAGAATATTTGTCTATTCCTTGTGAGGAGAATAAGCCGTTAGCAAGGTCGTTATATATTGAATTAGAAGAGAATGATTTAATTCACGAGGAGATGTATAACGCTGTATCAATTGTGTTGATAAAGGTATACAAAGAAACGGAAAAAGCTTTAGAAGACAATATCAATAATACAATTAACAATGATGTACTTTGGCAATTAAGAACTACTGAAGAAAAAATTTATAAAAAAGCTAAAAGAAAGTATTTTCAAAACGAAAGAATTGAATGTAAAGAAAACCTTGATATTAAAAGTGTAAAGAAGTTTATAGATAGTGAAACCATTACGCTCGCCAAGTGTTATGACATGGAATATAAAAAGAAGCATTTTTCTGAATATGAACTTGATTTTTATACGCTTGAAAAAAGGTTAGAAAATCCAAAATGGTTATTTCGGCACATGATAGCAGTATCAATTCCTGAGCAGAAAATTTATGTTGAAAATGGAACTGTTTTTAATGTTTTTGACATAAATGAAGCTGAGATTGCTCTTGATTATGTAAATTTGATGATAAAAACTTGCACAGAAGAAATAAAGAAAAATATTGAAGAATTCTACAAAGAATTTGATATAACCCCCAAAGTTTGTGACATTGTTGCAAATTCTGTTAAATCAATACTCAGAAATAATTATAACCAAACAGGAATGGAATATAGTTTTAATTCAGATAAAAGTATTTCTGTCATTTATTTAATAAATAGAAATAAACCAGATTCAAAAATGTTTGAGGTTATTATTTCTCATAAGGAGTTTTTAAGAAACCCGGAAGCGTTCCAAAAATTCATTGAAAACCCCAAGAGAAAAGAACAATGGAATTTCTGGTGTCGAGAACGTAAATACAAAAAGGAATGTTTTGAAACTAGATATGAGTGATTTACTAGAACGAGCCTGCGTTATTCTCATTATTCAGCTTGTCTAGTAGATTCGTAGGGTTTGTTAGAAAATCATTGTGTAAAACAGTAAATTCCTTGCTTTTTATAGTTATACAGGAATACAAGTTCTTTTGAATCAGTTTTTTATATAAGGCTGAAATAGTTTGAAAAATGCTCTGTATGGAAGTTTGTGCAATCTGTATTGTTTTTATGTTCATGTTTTCAGTGCATTTATCAATCTTTTGAAATAGCAAAAGAAAATGGTGAATTTCAGCAGAATATTGCAAAAAAAGGCTCGAAATGAAAGCAGATAATATGTCTTCAAGCAATAAATAATCGTCCAAAATATAACGCCTGCAAAATCTGGAGAATGGTAAAATATTTAGTGTTATATATTTTGAATCAATTGTAACCAGAATTTCGTTACTGTTTGGATATTTTTTGTTCATATAGTTTTGGCTGAAACTAATTATAAATTCAGTTCTTTTGGAAAAAATCAGTTTAGAGAAGGAAAGATTATATTTGATACTCAAATTTGAGAAAGATCTAGTATAGTATTTGGCGATATAATTATAATCAATATTACTACCAATCAAATAGAAATTGCTGTGGAATGTGTGTTGCTTTACTACGTGGTAAAATACAGACGACCAGAAATCACATTTCCAGAAAAGGCATTTCGTGCGGTACAGAATTTCAAACTTCTCGGTTTCAAAAGAATTCTGCACATTATCTAAATCTTCGTATACAAATCCCATACGGATATGATAAATCCATACGTTTATCATATAGGGATAAGCCTAATTTTTTTTTCCGCATCGTTAACGTAAAGAAATTTATAAAAAATTCTGTGCTTTTGCGCAGGACATTATCGTTATATGATAGTGTGGTGTGTTATAGTGATATCAGGTTTGATCGTAGGAGGTTTATATGCAGAAGAACAAAGAGCGGATTATGAACAAAAGAATGATAGAGCGACTTATTACGATTCACAATGTGATAAAAGCTGGAATATATCCGAAGTGCAAGGATCTTATAAATATATATAGAGAGAAGACTGGCTACCAGGTTGGAGAAGCTACTATCTACCGAGATATTGATGCTTTACGAAAGAATTTCCATGCTCCGCTTGAATATGACTACGAAAAACAAGGTTACTACTATATGGATGATAACTGGGAATTCTCCGTTAATCAGATTAATGCGGAAGATATTTTTTATCTTTCTTGCGCAAAGACGCTTCTTTCTACTTTTGACAACTCACCTGTATACAACCAGATAGCGAGCGTAATCGATTTTGTGACACAAACTCAGGTGGGAAACAAGAATGTCATGCTGAACCGAATCGCTGTGCCGCCGCTCCCAAAGGTACGTGTAAACGAAGACGTTTGGAATGTGGTGATTGAGTGCTTGCAGGAAAACAAGGTCATTAAGTTTGATTATAACGGAAGGTGGAACACAGCCACGACGCACAGAATGCTTCGGCCGTATCAAGTGCTGCTTCAGGACGGAATGTACTTTGTGTTTGGCTTTGACGAAAACGCGGACGGCGGCGATGGCGGAGAGAGGCTTTTTAATCTTTCGCGCATGAAAAACGTGGAGAATACAGGGCGTGCTTTTGAACTGCCAAAAGACTTTGATTTTGCTTCAAGATGCGGCGGCGGAAGATTCGGGGCTTTTAAGGAAGCAAATAAAGTTCAGTATGAGATTGAGTTCTACGACGATGCCCGTCAGTTCGTTAAGGACTGCGTGTGGGCTGATGACCAGGAGTTTGAAGATTACGATGAGGACAGTTTGACGGTTATGAGGTTTTCTTCGTCGCAGTCAATGAAGGTTATGGAGTGGGTTCTTTCTTTGGGAGCGAATGCGCGTCCTGTAGCGCCTGCGGATTTTGTGGAATGTTGGCAGAACCAGATTCGGATGATGGCAGAGAGTGCCGGAATTCTGAAGTAGCCATGCGTTAGGCTATGGAGCGGTGCGAAGCAGTCGGGAGCGAGCCACTGTAGTGGCGAGCGGACGACCGCGCGTTAGCAAGCCGCGGAACAGCCGCCCGGCGGGTGCGTCTGCAACCGGCGGGAACGCCCGTATAAAAATCGAAAAACTAAACACTAAACTTTTGTTTTCTGTTTCCGAAAATCAAAATGTGGGAAAGGTTCGTAAAGGATGACAGCCTGGGGAAAACGGCTTCCTGAGATGCCGTGAGCTGTCCTGGAATAAGAACCTTTGGGGGTAAAAATGAATAGCTTTTCAAGATCCGTAGATCTTCTTCACAGGGCGCTTGATGTAAGCGCACTCCGCTATCAGGTGAGCGCGAACAACCTTTCGTGTTCCGAAGTTCCTAATTACAAGCGTACATCAGTTAATTTTGAAAGCGAGCTTAAGCGCGCGATCGAAAGCGAGAAAAATCCGTCTCCGTTCCGTATGCAGACGTCAGATCCTCGTCATATTCAGTCTGAAGTTCCTCGTGATTACCGGGATGTGGAACCACGCCGCGTAACTGACTACACGACAACATCAAAAGCGAACGGCAATAACGTAGACGCTGAGGAAGAAGCTATGCTCATCCTTAAGACACAGCTTCAGTACCAGCTCCTTACGCAGATGGAAAACTTCCAGTTCGCACAGATGAAAATCGCATTGAAATAGGAGATAAGAAATGGGTCTTTTTTCAACAATTAATATCGCAGCTTCTGGAATGAGCCTTGAGCGTCTTAGAACAGACGTTATCGCTGACAACATAGCAAACGCATCTTCTACACGTACAGACGAGGGCGGTCCGTACCGCAAGTCAACTGTAATCGCCGCGGCAAAGTCCGGCGCGCAATACAGGGGCTTTTTTGTACCGACAGACTATGACAACGGCGCTGGTTCCGGCGTAAAAGTCATGGAAATTAAGAAAGACATGTCGGAAGGAAGACTCGTTTATGACCCTACGCATCCGGACGCGATTAAGTCTGGTCCGCGCGCGGGCTACGTCGAGTATCCGAACATCAACATAGTGACGGAAATGGTTGACCTTATCTCCGCATCACGCGCTTATGAGGCTAATTCTTCAGTAATCCAGGGCTCAAAGGAAATGTTCCAGGAAGCCCTTGAAATCGGCAGATAACTGTTGTACCATGTAACTGGTGCTTGATGCCGCATGTTCTAGCACCAGGTGGGGGATAAAATGCTGGATTCAATAAACATTATTTCGTCTTTTCAAATGATGCGGTCAGATCCCGCGCACATGGGCAATTCGCCTTTAGTTTCTGCAACAGAAGTAGCTACTGGCCTTACAAAAGATTCGCGCGCGGAAAACGAAAAGAAAACAGGAAAAACTTCTTTTGCCGACTATCTTATGGAAGCCGCCAATTATGTAAACGAAAAGCAGCAGACAAGCTCTGATATGGCGGAAAAACTCGTTCTTGACCCGGATTCTGTCGATGTCCATGACGTTACGATAGCAATGGCGGAAGCAAACCTTTCGTTAAGTATCGCTCAGAACGTTATAGAGCGTCTTACAAAGGCGTGGTCAGAAATCACGACAACAAGATAATCCGCTCGTATAAAACGTGGCATTGCCAAAAATCAGCTTAAATCCGCACTGCCTTTTCGTCCTTTTGTGCGGATTTAGCCGAAAATTTGTAAAAAACACGAAAAAACACTGATTTTGCGGCTTTTTTTGTTTAAAAAAAATACAGCCGTATCTTCTCAACTGAAAATAATTGTGATACAATAACTTATTCATATATAGTGAGGGAATTCATTCGCGGGAGGGCTTAATGGGCGAATGGTTGAAAAAGATGCTTGCCAAGGCTAAAGAGCTGTGGGGCAAGTGGTCTGGTGTTCAAAAAGGTATACTTATCGGCATCGTTGTCGTCGTAATCGGTGCCATCATCTTAGTTTCTAATATTTCTACTGCGCCTACAACGGTTCAGCTTTTCAGCACTGCCATCACAGATGCCGGTGCCCGTGACAGGATTGTTTTCCGCATGGATCAGGAAGGCGTTGAGTCTACTGTAAGCGAGTCTGGCTTTATTTCCGTAAAAGATTCCGCGACCGCGCGGAGAATGCGTTCGCTCCTTATAAGCGAGGGGCTTGTTCCAAGCAACGTTGACCCATGGGAAGTTTTTGACAACCTAGGTGAATGGTCTACGACAGACTATGAGCGTGATAATGCAAAACAGCGTGCTGTTGAAGAGCAGTTAAGACAGCAGATTCAGGCTTTGGACGACGTTCTTTATGCCAACGTAACTGTAAGCTTCCCGGAGCGCCGTGTTTTCACGAGTGAGCAGGAGCCTGTTACGGCGAGCATCATCGTTGAGGGAAAGCCTAACAGCGATATCGCCGCAAATAGAAATAAGATAAAAGGCATTCAGAATATCGTTAAGTTCTGCGTGTCCGGTCTTTCAGAAGAAAATATCAGCATTATAGATAGAGCAACGGGAAATATCATAAACGATTTTTCGGGGCTTGAAAGTGTAGACGGTATTACTCTTGAAGAAAAACGCCGTAAAGAAGTGGAGAAAAAAGAAGCCCAGTTGCGTGTAAATGTACTTAATAACCTGCAAGGCATTTTCACATCTGACCGTGTTCGTGACATCAATATCAAAATAGAAATGGACTGGTCAGAAAAAACTGAGTCCAAAGTTGTTTATAGCGCTATCGAGCTTAAGGCTGATAACCCGAATACAAGTTATGACGATTCAGAAATTGTACCTTATTTGCCACTTTCTTCCGAAACTGTAGATAAGACATCAAAAGGTACTGTCTATAACCCGGAAGGCCCTACGGGTGTTGAAGGACAGAATCCATCGGTTTATTCCGATATGTCTAATACGTATACGCTTACGGAAGAGCATGGTGAAAAGGTCAACAATGCAATAAACACAAGCCATGTTGAGGAAACAAAAACCCCGACGATAATGCGTATTACCGCTTCTGTCAACATTGACGGTACTTGGGCGGAACGCATAGACGAAAAAGGCAGTGTTATAAGGGATCCTTCCGGAAAGATAGAGCGTGATTATACGCCTGTTGATGCAAGCGATTTGGCTGCTGCCCGTCAGCTTGTTCAGGACGCGATCGGATACAGCCGTGAAAGAGGCGACTCTGTAACCGTTACGAACATCCGTGTTGACAGAACGGCGCAGTTTGCTGAAGAAGACGCGGCTCTGCTTAAAAAAGAGCAGACCCAAAGAACGATTATTTATGTCGGTGTCGGTATAATCGCCGTTCTTATAGCGTTCATCGTATTCAGGATGATAAGCCGCGAAATCGAGCGCAAACGCCGTCTTAAGGAAGAAGAGATTCTTCGCAAGCACCAGATGGAGCGCGAGAAGACGCTTTGGGAAGCCGAGCAGGCAGGTATGGAAGTTACGATGTCGGTCGAGGAACGCGAGCGCGCGGAGCTTCAGGAAAACGCGATTGCAATGGCAAAAGAGCATCCGGAGGATGTTGCAATGCTCATAAAGACATGGTTGATGGAGGAATAGTATGGCAGAAGAAGCGAAATCATCTACTTCGACGAAACCTGCGAAACCGGCAAAGCCGGCATCTTCCAACTCAAAGAAAAATAAGGACTACAGAAGTCTTACAGGCCGGCAGAAAGCCGCTATATTCCTTGTATCCCTTGGTTCCGAAATTTCATCGGAAGTTTTTAAGCATCTAAGGGAAGATGAGGTAGAGACCCTTACATTCGAAATTGCGCGTCTTGATACGATTGATGCAGAGTTCAAAGAACAAGTCCTCCGCGAATTCCAGGACTTGATGAAAGCCCAGAACTTCATCACGTCCGGTGGTATTGACTTCGCACGCGAACTGCTCGAAAAATCAGTTGGTAGCCAGAAAGCTATTGATATTATCAACCGTCTTACAAGCTCCTTGCAAGTTCGTCCGTTCGACTTTATCCGCCGCACAGACCCAGCCCACTTGTTGAACTTCATCCAGCAGGAGCATCCGCAGACAATAGCCCTTATCCTTGCATATTTGGAGCCTAACAAGGCATCAATCATATTGCAGAACCTTCCTGACGACATTCAGAGCGAGGTTGCGCGTCGTATCGCTACGATGGACCGAACCTCTCCTGACGTTTTGCGCGAAGTTGAGCGCGTTCTTGAAAAGAAGCTCTCTACGTTGTCAAGCGAAGACTACACGGCTGCCGGTGGTGTTGAAAGCATCGTTGAAATCCTTAACCTTGTTGACCGTTCTTCCGAAAAGTCAATTATCGAGTCTTTGGAAGAAGAAGACCCGGACCTTGCCGAGGAAATCAAGAAGAGGATGTTCGTATTCGAGGATATCGTTATGCTCGACGACCGCGCTATACAGAAAGTTATGCGTGAGGTCGATACGCAGGAGCTTGCGAAAGCTCTTAAATCCGTTGATACCGAAGTTCAGGACAAGATCTTCAGGAACATGTCTAAGCGTGCCGCGAACATGCTTAAGGAAGATATGGAGTTCATGGGACCTGTCCGCTTGAAGGATGTTGAGGAAGCGCAGCAGAAGATCGTTTCTACCATCCGCCGTCTTGAGGATTCCGGTGAGATTGTTATCGCCCGCTCTGGTGAGGACGAGCTCGTCGTATAAGAAAATAGCCGGCTGTCGTTTTGACGCGAAAAAGAAGCCGGCGTTTTCTAAGATTATATTAGGATTGTATTATGGCAAAAAATGTATTCAGACCGGCAGAGATTAAGAAAACGGATGACACTATTCTTTTGAAGCTGACGAAGAATTTCGCGCCGCCGGAAGAAGAGGTTGAGGAAATTGATGAGCCTGTTTTTACAGGTCCTACCCCGGAAGAGCTTCAGGAAGAGATTGACAGAAAGCGTAGCGAAGCCGAGGCAGAACGTCAGCGGATCCTTTCTCAGGCTAGAGCAGAAGCCGATGAGATTATAAAAAACGCCGAAAAAACAGCTTTTGAAGAGATAAAGAAAAAAACAGACCAAACAGCCGTAATGAAGCAGAAGGCAGAAGATGATGCTGCGGCGATTATAAAAGATGCCGAGAATAAGTCGCTAGAGATTATACAGGAAGCCGAGCAGCGGCGCGAGAAAACTCTTGGCGACGCTTATAAAGAAGGATACGACAAAGGAAACGAAGACGGCTATAAAGAAGGCAGACAGGAAGCGAACCGCCTTATAGACAGGCTTCATGTAATTATTGAAAAGACGCTCGACAGACGGCAGGCAATCCTTGACGAAACAGAGCAGCAGATTGTTGAGCTTGTCCTTCTTATTTCACGCAAGGTAGTAAAAGTAATTTCCGAAAACCAGCGGAGCGTCGTCATGCAGAATGTTTTGCAGGCGTTGCGCCGCGTAAAGGGCAGGGGAGACGTTACAATCCGCGTCAATCTTGCTGATGTTGAGCTTACGGCTGAGCATACGAAAGACTTTATGCAGGCTGTTGAAAGTGTTAAGAACATCACTGTTGCGGAAGATTCTTCCGTTGAGCGCGGCGGTTGTATAATCGAGACTGATTTTGGTGCAATCGATGCACGTATCTCTAGTCAGCTTAACGAGTTGGAAACAAAGATACTGGAAATTTCACCGATAAAGACTGTCGCAAAGAGCAGCACCTGACGTTGATTTTTTGGGTGGGGTTCAATGGATACGATATTCGACAAATACATAAACGAAGTAAACGCAACCGAAACGATCTTGTTTACTGGTGAGGTTATCCGCGTTAACGGCATGCTCATAGAAAGCCGTGGTCCCCAGTCCATAGTGGGGGAACTTTGCACAATTCATATTCCATCTGAAAATACTGATGTTTTTGCTGAAGTCGTCGGTTTTGACGGCACAACTGTAAAACTGATGGCTTACGGCGAGACAAAAGGCATAGAAGTCGGATGTAAAGTCACTGGTTCGGGCTCGCTTCTTCAAGTTGGCGTTGGAAAGAACCTTCTTGGGCGTGTTATTGACGCGACAGGCAAAGCTTACGACAGGAAAGGCGATATTGTGCCGGACGCGTATTATCCGGCTGTTGCCTCTCCGCCTGATCCGCTCGACAGAACGCCTATTTCAGAGCGGATCGTTACTGGTGTCCGCTCTATAGACTCTCTCTGCGCCGTAGGAAAGGGGCAGCGTCTTGGTATTTTCGCCGGTTCCGGTGTTGGTAAATCAACGCTTATGGGCATGATAGCCCGCAATACGAACGCAGATATAAACGTTATCGCGCTTATTGGCGAGCGCGGCAGGGAAGTAGTCGATTTTATCCAGAAAGATTTGGGCGAGGAAGGACTTAAGCGTTCTGTTGTCGTTGTGGCAACGTCCGACCAGTCGCCGTTGTGCCGCTTACGCGGAGCATACGTTGCGACAGCCGTTGCTGAGTACTTCCGCGACCAAGGCAAAGACGTAATGCTGATGTTCGACAACGTAACGCGTTTCGCGCGAGCCCAAAGAGAAATCGGGCTCGCTTCGGGCGAACCGCCGGCGCAGCGCGGATATACGCCTAGCGTCTTTGAGACGATGCCTAAGCTTTTGGAGCGGAGCGGTACTTCTTCCAAAGGCACGATAACTGCTTTCTACGCAGTTCTTGTAGACGGCGACGATATGGACGAGCCTATTTCCGATACTGTTCGCGGTATTCTTGATGGGCATATTGTGCTCAACAGAAAACTTGCGCAGGCGTATCATTATCCGGCGGTAGATGTGCTTGCTTCTATAAGCCGTCTTGCGAACAGAGTTTCCGGTACAGAAACTAAAAAAGCCGTAGCTGCGGTGCGCCGACTTATGGCTGTGTACGCTGAAAACGAAGATATGATAACGGTTGGCGCGTATCAGAAGGGCTCTAACCCAGACGTTGACGCGGCGATAGATTCTCATAAAGCAATAGAAGCTTTCCTTATTCAGGACGAGTTTGAAAAAGCTCCTGTGGGCGAAACATTGAAGGCTCTTGGCGCGCTCGCCGGTATTGAAATACCGGAAGAAGAGCTTGTCGCCGCAGAAGGAGCCGCGTCCAGTTCTGCGCGCGCTTCCGCAGACGATGCGGGTATGGCTGACAGCACGGGCGCATCCGGCGGAATAACTACTAACTGATGAAACGTTTTGAGTTTTCTCTGCAAAAAGTTCTTGATTTACGCGAGTTTGAAGAAAAACAGGCAAAGAACGAGCTTGGAAAAGCTATTGCGGAAGCCGACCGCATAAAGGCAGAGCTTGAATATATCGCGCTTAAGCGTGTTGAAAACAACAAGGCGCGCGCGCTTGCGGAAGACATGGACGCAATGATGGCGATTGAGCGTTTTATCGTCCGCCTTGATCTACGAAAAGAAGAGCTTTTGGAAGAGCTTGCGAAAGCGGAGCTTGTTATTGAGCAAAAGCGCCAGTTGTTCGCGGAAGCCATGAAAAACCGTAAAGTCGTAACGAAACTCAAAGAAAAAAAAGAAGCAGAGTACAAGGCGGACGTGCTTAAGGCAGAAGAATCTGCTATCGATGACATTGTCGGCGCGAAGTATAACAAAGAAGCTATCTAGAAGTAAAGTATGGAAGATTTTGAGAACGCTGAAATTGATGAAAATGTCGATTTTACGCAATTTGAAGAGAAGTTTTTTGATGCCGTCAAAAGCGGAAAAGAATATCAGCATTTCCTGAACTTGAGCTCCCAGTTTGACTGTATGCTGATTCGTAGCATTTTGGCTTCGATGAATATTCCGACTTACGCGGAAGGTATGAACATAAATAAGCTTTACGGCGGCGCGTATATCAGCTCGACGAGCGATTTTAAGATAAAACTATATATTCTGATAGATGATTATGATGACGCGCTCGTTGCTGTAAAGGATTACATAAAAAGCAAAATAGATTCTGAGCCGTCTGTGGCGGACAGGAATAAAGCTTTGCAGATTCTGGAATTACTTGTAGCTTCAAGCACCGTTTCTAACCCACAGGAACTTTTTGGCATTTCAATTCTTCCGAAAAAGTGTTTAGGGGAGTAGGCCGGGGGGTAACTACTTAACCAGGTGCCTCGCGCCCTACGAGCATAGCCAGATACATCTAATGGATGCGCTCTTTTATCTCCTGTATTAAAAGAATCATCAAATATCACAATATCATCAAAAGATGTTTTGCGATGAGAGAATGTCTGGATAACAGCCTGTTTCAAAACTACTTCATTGACTTTTTGATCTTGTAGAATTACATAAATATCATAGAAATCTTTGTATCGACTGTTAGCAAGTCCTAAAGAAACAATTGCCTCGAACTTTTCTGCTAGCGTTGATTCAATTGAATAACTGTATACATGAGGGATATCCAAATCGAGCAAAACAGGAAAATCTATTTCCATTCTATCAGGAATAATAATATCTCCAAAACCGACATCAATCGTAACAGGGATTCGTATTCTCCCTAACGTAGCTGTTATGCTTATATTAACACCGTGATATTCATCAAGTTTTGTAATTTTTTTTTATAGTAAGGCTTTTGCAATCATATTCAATACAGTCATCGCATTTCAAAGAAAAAATCTCGATAAAGACAGTTTGTTCATAACAACACCTCCAGATATGATTTGAGTGTTTTGAGGCATCGTAGTTTTTCTGCATAACGGTACAGTTTGTTTATATTTCTTTCAGGAAGAGAAAGATAATTTACAAGGACTTCTTTTGTTTCTTCTATTCCAACTTTATTTCGGGCACTTATAATATCCACAACTGTCTTTTCAATATCAAAAATTACAAAAGTGTTTCCATCTACATTTATCTGATTCACACCAAGCTCAAGTTTCTCGTTTGAAAAATAGTGAAGCTTAATACTAAACGTTTCTGGCAACGTGGAGATTTTTTTCTTATTAGCGACAGCGACATCTACAGCATCTGGTCGATATGTCGTTAAGTTATAATACACGGCAGCGCTCATAAGGCATATCACGCCTGTTTGAACAAAGGCAGGGATAAAATAGAAATCGTTTGGCTCACCTGAAAACAACAGGTTCTCATAATGCGATTTATTCAGATGGACAAGTTTCTTTTCATCCACTAGCTTCGCAGTTTTGTAATGAGTAAGTCCCAGAGCCTTCATCTCTTGTATGGAGTATATTTGCTTATTTGGTAAGAGAATCTGTATTTCTGCCATACAGATTATTATAAACCATAGTTTAAGTAATTTCAATATACTACGGAATGTTTTATTATTTTCCGTATTTCATTAAAACTTTAAATTCGTTGGGTTGCTTCCGTTTCAATTTATCAGACAACTCCAACACCAATAACTAACCGAATTATTGCAACTATGACAAGAACTAAGTTTATGATAATCCCTACTATTGCTATCAGTTTGTTAACAATATTATGCCTTGCTTTAAAACCTTGCATTAAGCCAATAAAGCAAAACACCAAACCAATCCAATTTAACCATCCAAAAAGGGGAAATAACCCAATTCCTACAAAAACAAATCCTATAATTGCGAAAACAATAGAGGACATTACTTCTACCCCTTTATTCTACGTTTATTTGCTCCCTGATTTCATTAGCAACATTATCCATATCTGGGTAGACAAAATCTTCTGAGATATTTAGTTTTCTCAATTCTTCTATAATCTCCTGCTTATTCTCAGGGGGAACTAAAACAATTTGTTGAATACCTTTTTCTTTATATAATAGTCTTCGTAAATCAAATGGATCAGTTTGAAATATTGATAATTCGTTATCTGTTGAATAAGGTTTTATTTTATAAAATCGAAACATCCAAGGTTTCGTATCACATAGTTCCTTATTATCCTTAAGAAATTGATTAAAAGTTTTAATAGAACCGTTTAATATATCTTTTGTTAGTTTGTTTCTTTCATTTTCATGGGCATCGATATAAGCCATATTCGCGTTGACCATAATAAATGCACCCTGCTGATTTTTTATCCGTATGTTATTATGAGGAACCCTTACAATATATGATTGTCTTACTATGTTTATTAAGTCTATATATTGTTCATCATGTCCAATATCAACATCTTTTTTCCATCGTACTCCCAAATGCCACAACGAAAAATCATCTTCCATATATGCAGTGTTTGCAATAACACTAATATTTGAACTTTCGATGCTTTTAAGTTTTTCTGGCCTTCTATCTTCTGAATCCGGTTCTCTGAATAAAATAATCTCACCCCAATCCTCTTCTTCTGATTTTACAATTCTTGTTCTGAATTTCTTCATATGCGAACATGCAAAATATAAAGCCACAAGAGGACTTTCTGTAATATCAAGACATCTTGTGGGCAAATGGAAATGTTGCATAACTATTAGCTTTTCCATTGATGAATGACATCTGTTTAATTCATCAAAAAATTTTCGTGAAAAAGCTTCCAACATTATATGTTCATTTTGAGGATTGATACGTAAACTGGTCGGAGTCAATAGATAATCAGCATTTGTTTGCCCCCTGAAAAATACAGGATTTGTATATGACGTTTTAATATTCTCAATAAAATCTATATATTCTCTTAAGTTTGTGATTATTGTTGGCTTCACTTTTAGAACAGTTTCACCTTGAACTGTTTTAACATTTTGAATTCGACTAAAAGGAATAGTTTTTCTGTATGAGCCATACCCTTTTATTTTCAAAGCTCGATCAAAAGTTTCTGGGTTAAACATTTACATACCTATAGTCATTTTCTCGAGCAAATTGTTCAATCTCAGAATCTTTCAAACATACAAAAACCAAATCTTTTGAACAGTCCTCAAAAGGATTATCTGTAAATTCAGTTTTCTTGGCTAAGCTTATAACTGTTCTTAATTTATCACAGCCAGAAAATGCATTTTTCTCAATTCGAAGAACTTTACATTTTGGAAGAATTATAGTTTTCAGTTTTTTACAATCTGAAAATGAAGAAGTTTCTATAACAAAAGCAGATTGTAAATTGGAAATACTAACTCCTTTCAGCTTTGCATTTTCTTTATCAATCGCTTCTTTCTTAATATCTGTTTCTTTAAATTCTCCACAACAGAACGCTTCCAAATTTTCACATTTTTTAAAAGCTTCTTTTTGTATTGCTGTTAGAGTTTTGTCAAAGAAAACCCTTTTTACTTCGTTTGCTGATATGAATGCTTTTTCAGCTATTGTCTTGATTCCAGAAAATGAATAATCTTCAGCCTCACTGTTTTCATTATTCTTTGAAGTAGTTTCTTCTATAGTACAAACAAAATATTTTAAAACACCTTGCTTTTCTGATATATATACTGCTTTCATATAAAACCTATTAACTTTGTATTAGAGCCGTCGCAAGACGGCTCTAAAGTATCCTCATTTAAAAACAGAACGCACAATACGGAATCCAAGATTTTCGTATCGTTCATTCGGTCCATAGTTATTGTATCTATACGAAATACGACAAGTATCAGATCCACTATACCAACTACCACTACGTATGACGCTAGTATCACCCAACCAGTTAACCTCTCTATCCCAGCACCATTCCCATACATTACCAGTCATATCATACAAACCATACCCATTCGCTTTTTTTTGTGCTACAGGATGTGTCTTCCCTTCGCTATTTTCTTTATACCATCCAACCTCATTGATATCATTGCTACCACTAAATTTATAATCCTCACCACCTTTTGCAGCATATTCCCATTCTTTTTCTGAAGGCAATCTAAATCCGTCTGCAAATTCGTTTTGCTCGATGGTTCCCTTAATTGAATCCCCATTATGAGGTGTATAATTCCAATCAGCAGTATTCGTACTTCCATTTACAAAATAAACCGGAGTAAAACCTTTTATTTCACTTAATCTATTACAGAAATAAATAGCATCATACCAAGAGACCGACTCGACTGGGTATTTTTCTCCTTTGTAACTACTTGGATTTTCTCCCATAACCACTTCGTACAAGTCTTGAGTCATTTCAGTTTTCATGATTTGTATCTGTAATTCTTTTAAATCTACTAGTTCTTTATTATTTATAATGTTAGTTATCATCACTTTTGCATTCGAAATTCTCCTTTTTTCTTCTTCTTGTTTTCTACGTTCTTCTTCTTGCCTTGCTATCTCTTCTTGACGAATGAGTTCTTCCGCTAGTCTTTGTTTTTCAGCAATCTGCTCTGGAGACGAGCGTACCACTCTTAATCCTTTGCGATCATCCGTGATGTTTCGCGAATAAGGTTTTTCACGATAATCGATACCAACTAAATCAACGTAAGTATTCCAGTTGCTTCCACATATTACATAGCCATCACCACACCACTCAGAAACATTTCCAACCATATCATATAAACCATAAGCATTTGCTTTTTTCTGTGCTACAGAATGTGTTTTATTTCCACTGTTCCCTATATATACATCATCAATATCAGATAATTTACCATACCAGCCAACTTCATCTGGATTATTACTTCCGGCAAAGTTATATTGTTCCCCACCCTTCGCTGCAAATACCCATTCTTCTTCTGTAGGTAATCTAAAACCGTCTGCAAATTCGTTTTGTTCGATGGTTCCCTTAATTGAATCCCCATTATGAGGTGTATAATTCCAATCAGTAGTATTTGAGTTACCATCAACAGAGTACACTGAGGTAAAACCTTTTAACTCGCTCAGCTTATTGCAAAAATAGATAGCATCATACCAAGATACTTGTTCTACAGGCAAATCTTCTCCCTCGAAATAGCTTGGATTTTCTCCAATAACAGCTACATACAAAGCTTGTGTAACTTCTGTTTGTAATATATGTATTTGTAGATCATTTATATTTATCATTTCTAAATTTTTTATAGCATTGTATTTTGCTATAGAACCAAAGTTCTTGGCGATTTGATTCGTCTTATTATTCCAACAGATACAAACTATTTTATCCATGGAAAGCTGAACTTCTGGGAAATTTTTCATAAAAGTTCTTCCACCCTTATCATCGGCTTCGTTATATTCTCCATATTGAAGATAGCAACCTACAGGATTAATAAAGGCTTCTCCATTGTCAATTAAATCCATTACGTCCGGAGTTATACCAGAAATTGAAACTTTGTCACCGTCTCCCAAAAGCCATCTTTTTCCTTTTACAAGTTCTTCTCCATTTTTATCTACTATATTGAATTTATAATCATATAATCCTGCAGTGTTATATATTCCTAAAAAGCCATTAATTTCTTTTCCTTCAAATTGATAAAAGGCATTAATATAGTATTTACCACGCCAAGTACTTCTGGCATATACTAACGCACCATTAACATTGTAGGTTTTATCTTTTTTTGAACTGGCAGAATATAACGGCCATTCTTCAGGTAAATCAGTCCAATCTTTTTTGTATGCTTTTTTATATCCTTGCTCGATTATCTGAACTGTTTTTTTAAATCTATCTCCCAAACAATAATCTATTTTTGCAGTATAAGTTGCAGTTCTTGTCTTGTAATCCAAATCTCCTTGTTCTAGTTCTCCAACCGTAATATCATATATACTGATACTGGAACCATATTTTTCTGCATCAATCAAAAGATTCTTCCATTCATCGTGAATCGTAAAAAGGTTATATTTCCCAAGACCAGGATTTCCAGAAACGATTGCATCCTTTAATTTTTTATACCCCTCATATGCTTCTTGCTTGTTCTCTGGACGTTCATCTGTTCCCATTGCATCATAATAAGAACCAAGTGCATAGCACCATCGTTTTTGTTCTTCGTATTTTTTCGCTTCAGCAAGATATTCTGAGTAACTTTTTGCAAATAGTGCTGGAACACTAATCAACACCAATAAAACAAATAATAAACCCTTATTCATAATGCTTTTCATAGGTAACCTCGTAATCAAAGTGGTATAGTTTAGTGCAAAATAATCAAGTATGATTACTATAATAAAGCAATTATGCTTGTTTGTCTATTTTTATGCACAAATAATCAAAACTGCATAATTATCACTATATGGGATTTAAAGAAAACCTAAAGGATGAACTAAAATATCAGGGGATGCTTGTAAAAGAACTGTCAGACAAAAGTGGTGTACCGAAAGGGACTATCGACCATTACCTAGCAGAAAAACATACAGCGCCCATTGCCGAGAATGCTGTAAAGATTGCTCGTGCCTTAAATGTTTCTGTTGAATACCTTGTCACCGGAATGGATTACATTTCAAAAGGAAAACATTTAACAGAAAAAAATCCTATTCCTCACAAATACGTAAAATTGTTCAATGAGTTTGAGAGGCTTCCAGAACACGAAAAATCAGCCATAGCAAAAATGATTTCTGAGCTTAATGCGCATAAATATAACGAAAAATCATAAAACGCATAGCCGACTGCATTTAATAAATTAGCCGGGGCGTTACGGGGCAACCACTTAAGCAGGTGCCCCGTTAAAGGGGGTAGCGGACAAGACCGGAGCGCGCCGGACAGTTGGCCGACGCGCGAGGACTTGGGAGCGAGGGGGCGACTGCCCCCTACAATGCGCAGGGTCGCTTCACTTAATCCTTTCAGAAATGAACTTAAGCTTCAGTTCCTTGAGCTCGTCCGTGATAGAAACCTTGTAGATATGCGGGTTCAGGATTCGCTTGTACGATGAGTCCAAGTACGAAAGCTGCCGCTGAAGGTTCTCACGCGCTTTGCGCAAGCACACTGCCGGATCTGGCTCCGGTGATGTGCGCTCTCCGTTCTCAATGACTTTCTTAAGAAGCGGCTCGATCTTTGCCGGTTTGAACGAGAACTGCCTGTAGTCAATAGACGGATGGTAGAAGCGAGTCTCTTTCTTCGTCGAGATAACTTCATCCTCAAGCGCGAGGATATCTGCCTTTGCCATGCCGTCCTCATCGAACAGCCTGTAAACATTCTTGATGCCAGGGTTCGTCGTCTTTTCCGGGTTGTCGGAGAACTTCATCGTAGGAATCATCTTGCCGCCTTCTTTGTTGTTGCGAGCCGCAAGTTTGTATACGCCTGTAAACGACGCTTCGTTTCCACCAGTTACCATGTGTGTTCCGACACCCCAGCTGTTTATCGGCGCACCGTTTGCGACGAGCGTTTCGATAATCTCTTCTGTAAGCTCGTTTGACACAGAAATCGTTGCCTGTGGGAAGCCTGCCGCATCAAGACGTTTGCGGACTTCCTGCGAAAGATACTGAATGTCGCCGGAATCGAGGCGTACACCGAAGTTGTAGCCTTTCTCAACAAGCTTTGAGCCTGCTTTTATGGCGTTTATTATGCCGGAGTTGAGCGTGTCGTATGTGTCGATAAGGAAAATCGCCCTGTCCGGGTAAATCTTTGCGTAAGCTTCAAATGCGTCAAGTTCGGTCGGGAATGACATAATCCATGAGTGTGCCATTGTTCCCATTACTGGGATGCCGAACTGCTTTCCGGCGAGCGTGTTCGCTGTTCCGACTGCTCCACCGATGTATGAAGCACGGGTTGCGCTCATTGCGCCGTCGTAGCCCTGTGCTCGCCTAAGACCGAACTCCATTACGCCGCCTTTTTTCGCTGCGAGGACGACACGCGCCGTCTTTGTCGCGATAAGGCTCTGGAAGTTTATTGTGTTGAGGACAAGACCTTCAAGAATCTGAGCTTCTATAAGGTTCGCATGGACGCGGACAATCGGCTCGTTGGGGAATATGACGGAGCCTTCGTCCATAGTGTACATAGTGCCAGTGAAGTGGAAATCCTTAAGGTAGTCGAGGAACTCCGGCTCAAAGCATTTGAGGCTCCGAAGATACTCGATGTCCTCGCTGCTGAAACGGAAGTTTGTGACTGCCTGAATCAGCGTTTCCAGTCCGGCGAATACGGAGAAGCCTCCGTTGAACGGGTTCCGTCTGAAAAACATATCGAATACGGCAGGAGCATCCATGTTGTTTTTCCAATACCCCTGTGCCATCGTCAATTCGTAAAAATCAGTAAAAAGTGCGCTTGTGTCCTTTTCCATACGAAAACTATAGTCCTTCAATAAAAAAAAGTAAAGCAAGCACGACCGAGCACGTTGCCCAGGTAATCACTCAGATTTCTGTGTACAAATCACTTCTATCCCCATATAATGAACGTGTTCGGAAACGCTAAGATGAATGAAAACGAAACCCAAATCCAGCAGAAACTGCACAACCTTAAAGAGTATATCTGCTCTTTGGGGCGCGTCGCTGTCGCTTTTTCCAGCGGAGTTGACTCAACTTTCCTGCTGAAAGTCGCTCACGATGTTTTGGGCGACAACGCCGTAGCCGTGACTGCTACATCATGTTCGTTTCCTAAGCGCGAGTTCGACGAAGCCGCCTCTTTTTGCGCCGCGAATGGTATTAAACAGATTACCGTAGTTTCTAATGAGCTTGATATCCCTGAATTCCGAAAAAATCCTACGAACCGCTGTTATTTGTGCAAAAGCGCGCTTTTCAAGAAGATAATTTCGCTTGCGAAAGAGAACGGAATCGAGTATGTGTGCGAGGGAAGCAATGTCGATGATATGGGAGACTATCGCCCTGGCATGAAAGCCGTCGCTGAGCTTGGCATAAAAAGCCCTTTGCGCGAGTGCGGTCTTTCTAAAGAAGAGATCCGTGCGCTTTCAAAGGAAATGAATCTTCCAACATGGGACAAGCCGAGTTTCGCGTGCCTTGCGTCGCGTTTTGTATACGGCGAGGAAATAAACGAGAAAAAGCTTTCTATGGTTGAGAAAGCAGAGCAGTTTTTGCTCGATATGGGATTCAAGCAGTTCCGTGTGCGTATTCATGGCGAGAACCTTGCGAGAATCGAGGTTCTTCCTGCGGAGTTAGAGGCTTTGCTTTCTAAGCGCGAAGAAGTTACGAAGCATCTTCGAGAGCTTGGTTTTGCGTATGTCACGATGGATTTGCAGGGCTACCGCACGGGTGCTATGAACGAAGTGATTAAAACGAGGTAACAATGAGCGGATATGAGGATTTGAACTTTGCGAAACTCGACACGGAACGGTCAAAGCGAACCGGATTTCCAGAGACGGTTTTCTGCCAGGGGAAAAAAGACGAGTTTCTTATAGATATTTTCAAAAAGCTTTACGAAGCGAACGGCGAGGTGATGGGAACGCGCGCGACGGAACATCAGGCAGCTCTTATAAAGGGGATTCTGCCAAATGCAAAGTACGACGAGGTTTCCAAAATCATAACCGTGCAAAAAAATGAAAAGACGCTCGTGGGGAACATAGCCGTTTGTACGGCAGGAACCGCGGATATTTCGGTCGCGGAGGAAGCGGCACAGACAGCCGAGTTTTTTGGGAGCCGCGCAGTCCGTATTTACGATGTTGGCGTGAGCGGAATACATCGCTTGCTTTCAAAAGTAGACACACTTAACGAAGCGAACTGTGTCATCGCGATTGCTGGAATGGAAGGTGCGCTTGCGAGCGTCATCGGGGGGCTTGTGAAAGTTCCGGTTATAGCGGTTCCGACATCTGTAGGGTACGGAGCGAGCTTGGGCGGGCTTTCCGCGCTTTTGACGATGATAAACTCTTGCGCGAACGGAATAAGTGTCGTGAACATAGATAATGGCTACGGAGCCGGCTACATAGCGACGCAAATAAACCGCCTTGCAGTTAACGGCAAAATGGAGAATGAAAAATGAACGATTTGTATCTTGAATGTAATTCCGGTATTTCCGGTGATATGGCGGTTGCGGCTCTGATTGACGCTGGCGCGGATAAGACCGCCCTTCAGAAAGCACTTGATTCTATCCCTGTTAAGGGGTTCCGCACTGAGATTACTCGCGTCAGCAAGAATGGTATCGATTGCGCCGATTTTAACGTGATTTTGGATGAGGAGCATGAGAATCACGATCACGATATGAATTATCTGTTCGGACATGAAAATGGCGTTCAGTGCGAGGAGCATCATCATCACGAGCATGAGCATGAACACCATGAGCACGAACATAATCATGAACATGAGCACGCTCACGAGCATGAGCATCATCACCACCATGAACACCGCAACCTTTCTGACGTTTTGGAGATAATTGACAAAACTGAGATGTCGGATGGCGCGAGAAAGCTCGCCCACAAAATATTCACGATAATCGCGGACGCAGAAAGCAAGGCGCACAATCTGCCAGTCGATAAAGTCCATTTCCACGAGGTCGGCGCGCTTGATTCAATCGTTGATGTAATCGCGCTTTCCGTATGCTTCGACAGCCTTAACATAAGCCGCGTGTTCGTTCCGTTCTTGAATGAGGGTATGGGTACAGTTAGGTGTCAGCACGGAATATTGCCGATTCCAGTTCCAGCCGTCGCGAACATTGCTAAAAGCTACAACTTGCCGCTTCGTATAATGAATGCTCATGGCGAGTTTATCACGCCGACAGGGGCTGCGTTCGTCGCTGCTGTCGTTACGGACACAAAGCTTCCTGAATGCTGGACGGTAAAAGCTATCGGAATGGGAGCCGGAAAGCGCTCCTATGAGCGGCCAAGCATCGTCCGCGCGTTCATTATAGAAGATACTTCAAACGTTTCGGACACGATATGTAAGCTTGAAACGAACGTCGATGACTGCACCGGCGAAGTTTTCGGTTTCGTCATGGAAGAACTTCAGAAAAATGGCGCGCTCGATGTTCACTATGTTCCGTGCTTTATGAAAAAAAATCGTCCAGCGTACATCCTGAACGTAATCTGCAAAGAAAGTGATCGTGAATCACTTGAAAAAATAATTTTCACGCATACCACCACAATCGGGATAAGACGGTGTATAATGAAAAGAACCGTTCTTGACAGAAAGAGTGTCTCTATAAATACTCCGTATGGTGAGGTTGCGGCAAAAGAGGTAAGAGGGAACGGTATTTCCAGAGTTTCACCTGAGTATGAGAGCATCGCGAAAATCGCAAGGGAAACGAAAAAGCCTTTTATCGAAGTTTACAAGGAAATTACAGATTTGTGCAAAAACGTATAAATCTGTTTGTGGAGGAAAAATATGGCATGTTTTACAGTACCATTGGCTGAGGCCGTTGTCGTAACGGTTTCAAAAAAGATTCTTCTTAAGAAGAATTCAGATGATGCTGCAGATGGCGCTAAGGCAACAAAAAAAGAAGCTGCACGCGAAAAAATTGAGATGCTTGAAAAAATGCTTTACGGCGGAAGCTTCCTGCTTGCAATTGAGCACATTTATCACGGAGAGGTTACATTCGTTCCGCCATTTTTGACGGCGATGAACACTCCAGAGGAAATACCTGTTATGCTTCATGAAATGGCAACCGTCGGTGTAGGTATGGCCTTGCTCGTAACGGCAGCCTGGGGCATCGCACTTGGAGTTGGCGCATGGCTTAAGAAAAGACGCGGCAATTCTGATGGAATGTCAAAGAGACTTTCAGGAGGGCTTGCCTGATGTGTTTGATAATGACGATTGTAGCGGCTGTTGTTTTTACAGTTTTGTTCGTAGTTTCTAAGAAAAGAGGCTCAGAAAGCAAAAGCGTTTTCACAACGATGCTTATGTTCTGGGCAGCAAGCCTTATGTGGAGCGTGGATGGAATAGCTTCTGTCCTTGAGGGCGAAGGATTTTTCGACATCAGTGTTGAGGACACGATTCTTGGCGTGATTATCCTTGTCGCAGGGCTTGTTGTTTTTGCTGCTTTGTCCGCAAAAGAAAAATTCGCGCATAAAGCTCAGAAAGCATAACTTTTTTGTTTCCTGTAGTGCGTGTAAATTTAAAAATTGCGCACTGCAGGTTACTTACTTAAAATATCTCCATTTTTTATAGAATAATCATGGAATTTAAATTAAAAATATTGAATAATAAATTAGAGCATTTAATAACAATCAACTTTGTTGTTCAAACTAGATGACCTAGCTCTATATCCTATTTCCTTTTATGAGGGTTTATGAAGAAGCAGAGATCTGTCGCACGTTTTTTAGCAATCGTAATTGCTTTAGGTATTGTATTATATACAATAATCATTGATGGAATTGTTTACAATCGTCTTGATTCAGGACTTAAATCGTATTTTACTGACGAAATAAAAGACCTGACCGAAGCTTTTATGTCTGAAATTGATGAAGACCTTGATGAAGTTCAATCGATTGCTCTCAGTACAAAAAACAATTATTACAACATGCAAAGCGTTGCAGATGCAAACGCTGTTTGTGAAATCGCCGTTTCGGATTTAGGAGCGGACGGAGTCGCTTTCTTGGGCCGTAAAGGAGAGATTCTTTCATCCTTACAGTACGATACTTCCTATGAAAAGAGCCTGATTCAATCAGCCCTGTTAGGAATAAGTGCTGCCGACTTCGTTAAAGAAAACGGAGCAATTTACGCCGTAGCTTGTGAACCTGTAAAAGATGATACAGAAATTCTTGGTGCCGTAATCGTCAAAAAGAACATTTCTGTTCAATCAATGGTGAATAAGATTAAAGTCGCAACAGGTGCGGAAGCAACGATATTCAACGAATATACACGCTATGTTACGACAATTGCCGGAATGCAGGGGACCACGCTCGCTAATCCAGAGTTGATAGACAGGGTTAAGAAAGAAGGTCAGGCTGTTTCCGCCATCAATAAGATTGGCGATCAGGATTCTATCTCCTGCTATTTTCCGCTTTTCGACAAGAGCGGCAAGTTCCTTACGACGCTTTATCTTGGAAAACCGCTTACTGTAGTTAATCTTGTCTCGCAGACAATATTCCTGCCGCTTGTAATCGTATCAATTATAAGCATGATTATTCTTCTTGGACTGTTGCTGCTGCTTATTTCTAGGAAGATTTCAAAACCGCTTTCTCTTATAAACAAAGCGGTTACAAATCTTTCTTCCGGTGATGCCGATTTGACGTACAGGCTTCCGGAGAACGGAAATGACGAATTGACGCAGGTTACGCGTGGCGTTAACAAGTTCATAGAACTTTTGCAGACGACTATCATCAAAGTACAGGAGATAGCGGAGGAAGTTCTTAAGGGAAGCACACAGATAAGCAGCGCAAGTCAGGAGATTTCTGCCGGCGCGTCTGAACAGGCTGTTTCAACAGAACAGATGTCAGCTACTATGGAGCAGATTGCTTCAAATATAAGCCAGACAGCTGACAATGCGGATAAGACACGCTCCATCGCCGTAGAGATGTGCGATGAGGGCAGGGAAGGAAGCGAGGCTGTTACTTCTGCCGTTGATGCCGTCAAGATGATAACTTCAAAGATTGAAGTTATTCAGGATATTACAAGCCAGACAAATCTTCTTGCTCTTAATGCGGCGATCGAGGCTGCCCGCGCCGGTGAAGCCGGACGTGGTTTCGCTGTCGTCGCGAACGAGGTGCGAAAGCTCGCAGAGCGCACAAAAGAAGCCGCAACGGATATTATCGAGCTTTCAAAAGAGACGATTGCCGCCGCGGATAACGCCGGAACGAAGATTAAGCGTGTTGTTCCTGAAATAGAAAAGACGACTGGTCTTGTAGAAGAGATTTCCGTTGCGTGCCGTGAGCAGACGACCGGCGCGTCGCAGATAAGCGATGCAATTCAGCAGCTCGACTCTGTTGTTCAGCAGAACGCGTCTTCTTCCGAAGAGCTTGCCGCTATGGCGGAAGAGCTTTCTGCGAGCGCGAACGAGCTTGTTTCAGTGGCTGGTATCTTTAAGGTTGCGGAATCAGCGGGTAGTTACGTGGAAAAACCGTACCCGCTCGCTATAGAGGAGCGCACCGAGTAATCTCTGTCTAAAGCAGGCTTTTTTCAACGTTGATATACTATAACGAATGTTGAAAATTGTATGCTTTGTATAAACAGCTGCGTAGCCGGAGTTTTGATACGGGAAACATCTGCACAAACGAAGTGCGGAAGCCGTTTCCCGGAGCAAAATCCGGCGAGAGCAGCTGTTTAGATAAAAAAATTATTCCGTTCGGTTTAGTAGTTGTTCGCGCTGACTTCGAAATAAGCCTGCGGATGTGCACAAACTGGGCAAACTTCCGGAGCTTTTGTTCCGATTACGATATGACCGCAGTTGCGGCATTCCCAAATCTTAACTTCGCTCTTCTCGAATACAGCGGCTGTCTCAACGTTCTTAAGAAGCGCGCGGTATCTTTCTTCGTGGTGTTTTTCAATGGCTGCAACACCGCGGAATTTCTTCGCGAGCTCTGGGAAGCCTTCTTCCTCTGCTGTCTTTGCGAAGCCTTCGTACATATCTGTCCACTCAAAGTTCTCGCCGTCAGCGGCTGCCTTTAAGTTGTCTGCTGTCTTACCGATTCCTGAAAGCTCTTTGAACCACATCTTTGCATGTTCTTTCTCGTTGTTTGCTGTTGCCTCAAAGATGGCGGCTATCTGCTCGTAGCCTTCTTTTTTTGCTGTTGATGCAAAGTACGTGTACTTGTTTCTAGCCTGACTCTCACCTGCAAAAGCAGCCCACAGGTTCTTTTCTGTCTGGGTTCCTTCATACTTTCCCATTTTATTCCTCCTTATTATGCGCATGTTGATTGCGCTTACCTACTTAATTATAGCCTCTGCCAATGCGGAAAGCTGTGCCGATGACGCATCGTTCAGCGCGGTGCGAATCGTAACTTTCGGCTCTACGAACGTCAAGTTTTTGCAGCTTTCTAACATAGCCGCCATCGTTTTGTTTGCTGCCGGGTTCCAGCTTCCGTTCTCTACGAGCGCGACCGTTCTGTTCTGGAAATTGCGCTCCGTAAGGTTGTTTATGAAAGTGTGCATTGGCGGGAAGATGCCGTTGCAGTATGTCGTTGTGACGAGCACGAGCTTTTTGCAGCGGAAAGCCTCTGCGACGCAATGAGTCATGTCGGTGCGGGCAAGGTCTGCTATTCTGACGGTCGCTCCTCGTTCCCTAAGAAGAGACGCAAGTTTCTCCGCCGCCCTTTTTGTGTTTCCGTAAACTGACGTAAATGCGATGAAAATGTCGTCTGCTTCCGGTTCATAAGACGACCATGTGTTGTAAAGCGAAATATAGTCATTAAGGTTTTCCGTAAGTACGGGGCCGTGAAGCGGGCAAATCCGTTGTATGTCCAGGGCGGCGGCCTTTTTCAAGACAGCCTGCACAGGCTCGCCGAATTTGCCGACTATCCCGATGTAGTAGCGGCGTGCCTCATCCGGCCAGGCGGCGTACCCGAACGCGGGGTCGCAGGCGGCGCACGAAACTGGACTCGCGCATGGTGCGGGGGCGCCAAAAGCCGAACCTGTCGCGCCCAAAGCAGAGTTTACCGCGCCAGTCGCGTCGAGTGCGCCGAACGTTCCGAATGCGTCTGCTGAAAACAGCGTTTTTGTCGTCTCGTCGTATGTGAACATAACTTCCGGCCAGTGTACATTCGGCGCGGCGATGAACCGGAGCGTGTGCTTTCCAAGGCTCAGCGTGCTGCCTTCAGAAATTACAATCTGCCTGTCGGCATAGTCGGTGCCGAAAAGATTCTTCATTATTACGAAAGCAAGCTTCGAAGCAACAAGCGTCGCTTTTGGGTACGCCGCCGTAAACTGCGCTATGCACGCGGAATGATCCATCTCCATGTGTTGCACAATAAGATAGTCCGGGGTGCGCCCGCCAAGTGCTTTGGCAATGTTTGAAAGCCATTCTTCGCCGAACGCGCCGTCAACGCTGTCCATAACGGCGATTTTCTCGTCCATAATCACATAGGAGTTATATGAAATGCCGTTTGGAACGGGGTATTGTCCCTCGAATAAATCGATTTTTGTATCGTTTACGCCAACGTATAAAATATCATCTGTAATTTTCATCTTTATATTCCTTTTTCCCCGGCGGTCGCGCCGAGTGTTAAATGCTTCGTTTTTGTATATTCTACTCTATAAAATCCTTATTGTCTCGTGTTTTTTGTGCGACGGTAAAACTAGAAGGGCAAACCTAGAAGCACTTTTGTTGTCGCTCTTTCTTGCATTTTTCGATGTTCCCGCACCTATAGCAAAGCTCGTTCTCGCACCAGCCGTTCTCCGCGAAAAACTTGATGTTCGCGACAGTTGTGTCCGCTATGTTTGCGAGTGCTTCTTCTGTCAAAAAGGCTTGATGCGACGTTACGAGCACATTCGGCATTGTGATAAGGCGCGCTATCGTGTCGTCCGAGACGATGTGACCGGAAAAATCCTGAAAGAAAATGTCGGCTTCTTCCTCGTATACATCAAGACAAGCTGCGCCAACCTTGCGTCCTTTTATCCCGTCTAAAAGTGCTTCCGCGTCAATGAGCGCGCCGCGCGACGTATTCACTATCACAACGCCTTTTTTCATTTTCGCAATGGAATCGGCATTTACAAGATGATGCGTTTCCGGTGTGAGCGGACAATGAAGCGAGATAATATCGCTTTCACTGAATAAAGTTACCAAATCGGTGCAGCGCACGCTGCCAAAGCCGTTCTCGTCGCCCTCCGTGACAATTTCTTGTGCGGGAAATTTGTCGTAGGCAAGTACTTTCATGCCAAACCCTTTGCAGATATTTATGAAAATCCGTCCGATTTTGCCCGTCCCAACGACACCGACGGTTTTCCCGTGCAAATCAAAACCAGTAAGACCTTTAAGCGAAAAGTTGAAGTCGCGCGTGCGGTTGTATGCCTTGTGAATGCGGCGCACAGACGTAAGAAGCATTGCCATTGCATGCTCTGCGACAGCATAAGGCGAATATGCCGGAACGTGGAATACATGAAGTTTGTTGCGGCAGTATTCTATATCAACGTTGTTGTAGCCGGCGCAGCGGAGCGCGACCATCCGGACGCCCATTCCGAAAAGCCTGTCTATCACATTTTTGTTCACGACATCGTTCACGAAAACACAGATTCCGTCACAGCCGGCTGCCAGTTCCACCGTGTCTTCTGTAAGGCGTGGCTCAAGAAATTTGAACTCTATATCGCTGTTCGTTTTCTCAAAAGAAGCTTTATCGTAATCTTTTGTGTCAAAAAAGGCGAATCTCATAAAACCTCCGTTTCGCGTTACACCCGCATGTCCCGAGTAGCTTCAATCTACAATAAGGGAAATGTTTTGTCGAGGGTTAAAAATATCTAATATTCTTAACACAATCTTAATAAAAAAAAATATATTTTCCTGTTTGGCTTTATTCCTATTGATATTTTGGACTTTCAAGCTACAATTGAATTATACATGTTCGTATCGTGTAGTATGACTTTGGTAAATTCTTTTATAAGGAGTTGTAGATGAAAACATTCAGTTTGTTTGCAGGCGGGGCTAAAAAAGTTCTTTTAGTCTTAATGATGCTCGCATGTATTGGTTTTGTATTCGCAGAAACTGGTGCCAAATACTTTGGTGAAGGTACTGACTGGAATACCGGACGGGTTTGGGCCTCTGTGGACGGTGGTCGCTCTTCTGCCTATTTCGACAAAACAGAGCTTGTTGTTGTTGATGAAGTGACAATTAAAGGTAGCGGAACAAATGGTGCGTTTACCAATGGCAGGACAGTAAAACTAAGTTCTTTCATCATCGGTAAATACCCTGTTACGCAAGGGCTTTATAAGGGAGTGATGCAGGAGTCTCCGTCAAAAGGACAGGAAGATACGCTTGCTAGAGGCGAGAAGCAGGATCTTCGGCCTGTTGAGCAGGTGGATTTTTATTCTATAGCGGTGTTCTGTAACGCGCTTTCAAGAATGAGCGGACTTGAGTCTGCGTTTATTATTGACGGTACAAATATAACTGTTGACGTAACGAAGAACGGTTGGCGTATCCCTACGGAAGCCGAGTGGGAATGTGCGGCTCGCGGAGGTAATCCATCTAATACATCTGCATGGAACAATGTTTATGCTGGCGCAAAAGATGAGAAAGATCTTTTGAACTATGCATGGCTTAAGGATAACAGCGATGGCAACACGCACGAAGTTGGTCTTAAGAAGCCTAATGCCCTTGGACTTTACGACATGCTCGGAAATGTCTACGAGTGGTGTCTTGATGTGAACGGTTCCTTAACGGCAGGAACTTTTACGGATCCTACCGGAGCAGTCTCTGGAACGGTGCGTGTTCAGCGTAGTAGTTCAAAAGGTTCAAAGACTTCCATAACCGTACAGACTCGTGATTCTGGTGAGCAGGCAAAATACTGGAGCGATGTAGGATTCCGCCTTTGCAGAACGAACAAAGAAGGATACGATAGGGATACCGATTATAATTATAATCCTAGATTCGGTTCTTTTGAAAATGAAATGCACATTGATGATTCATACTTGGAAAAAACTGGTTTTGTAGGTGTTAAGGGTGCTACTGTAAATGGTTTTGGTTCCAAAGGTGCTTTCATAAGCGGAAGAACTGTCACGTTGGATTCTTTCATTATTGGTATGTATCCTGTTACGCAGGAACTTTACAAGGTTATCTCATATAAAACTCCTAGTATAGAGTACACGAATCCGAGCGATGGGGATGAAGAGTCTCTTACATCTGGCGAGACTCAGAAACTTCGCCCCGTTGAGCAGGTTGACTTCTTCGAAGTAGCGGCTTTCTGCAATCAACTCTCGGAGCTTCAGGGACTGGAGCCTGTTTTCACCATTAAAGGTGATTCAATATCTTATGATATAACTAAGAATGGTTGGCGTGTTCCGACCGATGCTGAATGGGAATTTGCGGCGCGTGGCGGTAATCCTAATGATCTAGAAATTTGGAACAACCTTTATACCGGAGCGAAAGATAAAACAGATCTTTTGAACTACGCATGGATTAAGGACAACAGTGGTGGAGTTACTCACGAGGTTGGACTTAAGAAACCAAATGCTCTTGGTCTTTACGATATGCTCGGAAACGTCTACGAGTGGTGTCTGGACTTGAACGAAACGATAACAACTGGAAGCGTTAAGAATCCGACAGGCGCATCAACAGGAACGAAGCGTGTTCGGCGCGGTGGTGCCAATGGTACTTCTTCTGCTACCACAGTTAGAACTCGCGAATCTAGCAATCAGAGCGATTACTTCTCTAATGTAGGATTCCGTCTTTGCCGCACAAGCAATATGGCTAAGGAACTTGACGAGATTCCTATCTCTATCGAAAGAATTTCTGGAAGAAACGTGCCTCTTGCTTACGATGATCCTTACGGTTATCGTGGCGGTCCGGACTATGGCGAAGTTTATGGTAACGGAGCCTGTGATTTATCTGGCGATACCCTTACAATTTATGTGCCTGCAAATATTACTATCCCTGAATATAGTATAACGATGGTAATAAGTGGTATGAACATGAGGAAGATAAAGGCTCCTTCAATAGTGTCTTATGACGAGAGCGGTTATGAACGTAATGGCGAAGCTGCTTTCTGGGATGGCTGGGATTACTATGATAATCCGTATTCGTCCCGTTGGTTCATATGGAATCTGAAGAATTCAGAGAAATTCGAGCTTATTTTTGAGGATGGTTCTTCCAAGACATATACTGCAAAAGTAAAGACATGTGGTGCTATCAACCTTTCTGTTGCTGCAGGTGAAAGGTATAATAACTGGTACAGCGTGCGCTTCCAGTATAAGGACCCGGATCCTAAGTACGTACTTACTGCTTCTGACATTATCGTTCAGGCTGCAAGCGGTGACTACAAAGTTGACAAGCTTATAAAAACTGGATACGAAGACGCTAATGGTGCTGAATATATTCTGTACTACAATAAATCAGATGAATTCGTAGAGGTTTCTTTCTCGGTCAACAGACCTTATAAAGTTCTTTATACAGGCTGTGGTTATGATGATGATTTATACTACATAGAATACAATAAGAACAGATATTTCACCCAGAGTGCACCTGATTTCTCCGGCATCACGATTAACGGTAAGACATACGAAAAAACCGGATTTGTGGAAGTTGTCGCCGGTTACAACCGCATCCCGGGCAGCGGTTCAAAAGGCGCGTTCGTTGACGGAAGAGAGGTCTCGCTCAGCAGTTTTATGATAGGACAGTACCAGGTAACGCAGGAATTGTATCAGGCTGTTATGGGCACGAACCCGAGCAATGGAACTGTAAGCTCTCTTACAGCCGGCGAAAGACAGGAACTTCGCCCTGTGGAAAGAGTGACTTACATTGATGCGGCTAAATTCTGCAACAAGCTTTCAGAATTGCAGGGATTGCAGCCTGTCTTCACAATCAATGGTAATGAAGTAACGTTCGATCGTACAAAGAACGGCTGGCGTCTTCCGACAGAGGCAGAGTGGGAATTCGCGGCTCGCGGAGGTTTCCCATATTCAGAAGAATGGAAAAATATCTATGCAGGCGGAAAAGACGCAGATGATGCTTTGGCAAACTATGTATGGATGAAAGAGAACAGTAACAACGAGACACATGAAGTAGGACTTAAGAAACCTAATTCAATTGGTATGTACGATGCACTTGGAAATGTGTTGGAGTGGTGTCTTGACTGGAACGCTACAAGGGAGAAAGGATACTATGAAAATCCTGTGGGACCGGAAACGGGAACAGCCCGCGTATACCGTGGCGGTAGCAAGAGCGATTCTATTTCAAGTGTAAACTTGATGTCTCGCAATTCTGCGGCACCAGAAAAGAAGTACTTCAATCTTGGTATCCGTCTTTGCCGTAATCTTCCATATAATGATTGGGAGAAATAGCAAAGAAGCGTAGGTAGCAAAAAGCCGGGTTAAGCATGGCGCGAAACTCGGCTTTTTCTATCGCGTTACACCCGCATGTCCCGAGCAGCTTCAACCTACAATAAGGCAAATGTTTTGTCGAGGGTTAAAAATATCTAATATTTTTAACACAATCTTAATAAAAAAATTTATATTTTCCTGTTTGGCTTTATTCCTATTGATATTTTGGACTTTTAAGATACAATTGAATTATATTCGTATCGTGTTGTATTACTTTTTGCAAACTATCTTAATAAGGAGTTTTTGATGAAAACATTCAATTTGTTTGCAGGCGGGGCTAAAAAAGTTCTTTTAGTCTTAATGATGCTCGCATGTGTTGGTTTTGTATTCGCCGAATATGATGACTATGATTATTATGAAGAATGGCGTCCGAAAACAGGTGATGAGTATGAAAGCTATGGAGTAGAGTGGAATACCCATAATATCACCATACCTGTTGATGGTGGAAGGGAATACAGAAATTTTGAAAAGACAAGTCTTGTTAATGTTGCCAAAACAACGATAAAAGGTGAAGGCACGAGCGGTGCTTTCATAAAAGGCAGAACTGTTGAATTAAGTGCTTATGTTATTGGAAGATATCCTGTTACGCAGGAGCTTTACCAAGCTGTTATGAACATGAATCCTTCTAAAGGAACAGATTCTACCGTTACAAAAGGCGAAAAACAAAATCTTCGTCCTGTTGAGCAGGTAGATTATTACGAAATCGCAACTTTCTGCAATCTGCTTTCAAAATTGCACAATCTTGAACCCGTATATACTATTAATGGTACGGAAATAACATGTGACGTAACGAAGAGCGGATGGAGACTTCCAACAGAAGCAGAGTGGGAATGTGCTGCTCGCGGTGGTGACCCGTCAAATACAACCGCATGGAACAATTATTTAGCCGGTGCCAGAAACGAAAAAGATCTTTTGAACTACGCATGGCTTAAGGACAACAGTAACGGAAATACACATGAGGTTGGTCTTAAAAAGGCTAATGCCCTTGGTCTTTACGATATGATCGGAAACGTCTATGAGTGGTGTCTTGATGTTAACGGAACAATCTCTAAAGGAACTTTTAAGGACCCTACAGGTGCTGCATCTGGAACAGATCGTGTTCAGCGCGGTAGTTCAAACGGTTCTGGAACTTCAATAACTACTCAAACCCGTGATAAGGGTGACCAGAGCAAATATTGGAACGACGTAGGTTTCCGCCTTTGCCGCACATACGTCAATGACTACTATTATTACGATAGCAGAGCTGCTGTTACATTCGGTGATTTTGAGAATATCAAAATTGACGGAAAGAACTTCAACAAAACAGATTTTGTTGGTATTAAGGCCACCTCTGTTACTGGACTCGGCGCAAAAGGTGCTTTTATAACAGGAAGAACTGTCAATTTGAATGCTTTCATTATTGGTAAATATCCTGTTACGCAGGATTTGTACGAAGCTGTTGTAAGAAAGATTCCTAATGCTAAATATCCTACACCGAGTAAGGGAAAATCTGACACTCTTACAAAAGGCGAGACACAGGGACTTCGCCCTGTTGAAAGCGTTGATTTTGTAGAAGTTGCGACATTCTGTAACAAACTTTCTGAGCTTCAGGGATTGCAGCCTGTTTTCACAATCAAGGGCGACACTGTAACTGCTGACATTACGAAAAACGGCTGGCGTGTTCCTACTGAGGCTGAATGGGAGTTTGCGGCTCGTGGTGCTGATCCTGATAACACAAGCGTATGGAACGGTTTATATGCCGGAGCAGATGGTACATCTGACCTTTCAAAATATGCATGGACAAAAGACAATAGTAATAACGTTACACACGAAGTTGGTCTTAAAGAGCCGAATTCGCTAGGCATTTATGATTTGCTCGGAAACGTCTATGAGTGGTGTCTTGATATTAATGAGGACATAACGACAGGTATCGCTACGAATCCTACTGGTGCTAAATCTGGAACAGCTCGTGTTCAGCGCGGTAGTAGTAAAGGTTCGGAATCTACTGTAAGTGTCCGTACTCGTGATTCTGGTGAGCAGAGTAAATACTGGACCGACGTTGGCTTCCGTCTTTGCCGTACAAGCAATATAGCGTCAGAAATTAAAGATTTCTTTATTAATGTTACTCAAATTAACGGAACAGATGAACCTCGCAGCAACAACATGTGGGATTATGAGCGTGGTGGAGAGAATAGCGAAATTGTTGCAACTGGTAAACTCGGTACTACTTCCGGTAATACACTTACAATCTATGTACCTGTTACTATAACAGAGCCAGGATATTCTGTTAGAATCGAAGCTAGTGAAGAGGGCGTTATAAAAGCTCCGTCCATTAAAAACGTGATAAACGGCAACGGTGACGTAGGTAACTATGCGAATATTGGTAACTGGGAATGGGATGATTGTCCGTATGCAACAGAATTCTTTGGATGGGATTTTACAGATTCAGAGAAATTCCAGTATATCTTTGATGACGGTTCTTCAAAGACTTATACGGTAAAAGTTAAGCCATGTTCCGTAGCAACGCTTGACTGGGATAATTATTACGCGTATACATTCTGGTACAGAGATATAGATCCAAAATATGAGCTTAAGGCAACGGATATAGTTTTCCCGATAAATGACTGCGGCGCTGTGTTTGAAAAGCTTGTGAAAATGGATTACGACAGCGAAAAGGGTACTTTCTATGCACTGTACGTCAATGTAAAGAAGGAAGGAGCGCTTCAGTTTGCCATTGAAAAGAAGGACGGAAGCGTTGTTGCTATGGCTTCGAATTATATTGATGAGATACTGGGATATAAGTGGATCGATCCAATTCAGCCTGATTATCCGTTTGGCGATATCGTAATTGACGGCAAAACCTACAAGAAAACAGGTTTTGTAGAGATACGAGGAACGAGCATATATGGAGAAGGTGATACAGGCGTTTTTGTTAACGGACGTACGGTTTATCTTAACCCTTATATGATTGGTCAGTATCCTGTAACGCAGGATTTGTATGAAGCTGTTGTAAGAAAGATTCCCAATGCCAAGTATCCTACTCCAAGTAAAGGTAAATCCGATACTCTTACGGCAGGGGAGACACAGGGGCTTCGTCCTGTTGAGTGCGTCGATTTCATTGAAGTCGCTACATTCTGTAACAAGCTTTCTGAACTTCAGGGACTTGAGCCTGTCTTCACCATTAACGGTAATACAGTGACTGCCGACATAACGAAGAACGGCTGGCGTATTCCGACTGAAGCGGAGTGGGAGTATGCTGCGCGTGGTAGAACAGCGGATGATGGAACAAAGGATCTTTTTGCAGGAGCAAAAAATGCCAAGGATGTTGTGAACTATGCTTGGGTTAAAGAGAACAGCAACGGCGTTACGCACGAAGTTGGTCTTAAGAAATCTAATGCACGCGGAATCTATGACATGCTCGGTAATGTCTATGAGTGGTGCCTTGATTTATACAGCACTATCAAAGTAACTGACTGGGAGTATGTAGAGAATCCTACCGGTGCGACGACAGGAACAGAGCGTGTTCAGCGTGGTAGTAGCAAAGGCTCAGCCTCATCCATAACGACAACGACGCGTGATAAGGGTGAGCAGACAAAGTATTGGAACGACGTAGGTTTCCGCCTTTGCCGCACACTTGATCAGTATAAATAACTGATTAAAAGAATATAAGCTTAAAAGGGCTGCCTGGTGCTTACCGGACAGCCCTTTTTTATGCGCACGGGTGTTGTGCGCTTCTTGTGTCATAGTTCGCACATTGGTTATAATGACTGCATGGAAAGGAAAGTCATTCGCGCGTCTGTGCTCGGGTTTTGTATGGGAGTGCGCCGCGCTGTCGAAATCGCGCGGAAAAGTCTTGTAGATTTCAAGGACACATCTGTCTATACATACGGTCCTCTTATTCATAACGAGAAAGCGCTTGAAAAGCTTGAAAAAAGCGGATTGCGCTGTTTATACACCGAAGAAGAGCTTGAGGAAGTTAAGAAAAACGCGGTCGAAAGCAAAAAGCCGCCTGTCATAATAATACGGGCGCACGGCATTCCGCCGGAAAAACGTCTTTCCATAGAAAAAAGCGGATGCATCGTTGTGGACGCAACTTGCCCGCGTGTGCTCGCGAACCAGAAAAAAGCCGCGTCATACGCTGCTGACGGCTATACGGTGATTGTCGCCGGTGACAGGAATCACGGGGAAGTCGCTGCGCTTGCCGGATGCGTCAAGTTTTCCGGGGCGCAGTGCATTCTCGTCGCAGACCGGAACGATGCGGAGAATGTGGCGGTGCCGTGCGCCGGAACAGATACTAGCGAAACACGCGCCGTCCTTATTGGGCAGACGACGATAAGCCGCTCCGAGTACGATGCGGTTGCCGCTGTCCTGCGCCGGAAAATTCCTGGTCTTGTTGTGCTGGACACGATTTGCCCGGCTACGATGGAGCGGCAGAAAGCGTTGGCGGAATTGTGCGGTTCGGTTGATGGCGTTATCGTTATCGGCGGTAAAAACTCTGCGAACACAAGGCGGCTTTACATGACGGCGCAGGAAAAGTGCGCTCATGCGGTTCATATCGAGGCGGCTTCGGAAATCCCGCCGGAGTTCTTTTCGCTAGGGACGGTGGGCATCGCGGCTGGCGCGTCCACTCCCGACGACATCATCGACGAAGTTGAATTCACATTATCGAAATAGTAAATTTTCCATCAGCCAGACTCCCGCTTTCGCTCGTGTCTGTGTTCGACTACAGCTTTGCTATTACAAACTGTAGTTCAGCCAGCCGCGAGCGAAATTGGGAGACTGGCTGAATAAGCTTGTAAAACTGACAGAGGGGGTAGCGGACAAGACCGGAGCGCAAGTGCGCGAGGACTTGGGAGCGAGGGGGATTCGCAACGAGTGCGGAGCACGAAGTTTCTAGCGGACTTCCCCCCCTACTCATTATCCACAATACGGCATATCCACCTGAATCACGCAGTTTATGTCTTTTCTGTCATTTTTCATCAGGTTGGAAATCTTCTCTTTCACTTCGCCGTCAGAAAGCTTGCAGTCGAACGGCTTGACGACATCGAAAATCAGGTTCGTGTGATCTTTTCCAGGAACAAGCCGCACATCATGCACCGTAATATTCGGATGAACGTAAGTCGCTTTTTTAGCAAGGATTTCCTTAAGTTCAGCGAGCTCCTTGTTCTCCGTATCAACTGGGTCAAGGTGAATCGTAACGTGGCAGTCGAACTTCGCTGCTAAATCGAGCTCGGTCTGGTCAATAATCTCGTGAAGATAAAAGATATCCATGTTTCCAGGAACTTCTGCATGAAGCGTAATCATGACGCGTCCGGGACCGTAATCGTGGACGACAAGGTCGTGCATTCCGCATATCGGCTTGTGGGACATGACTTCCGTCGCAATCTGCGAGACGAACTCCGGTGAGGGCGCGGAACCAAGAAGCGGTTCGAGTGTTTCTGCCGCGGCTTCCTTGCCTGTGTGGAAGATGAAAAGTGCGACGATAACGCCGGCAATGCCGTCAACAGGCAGTGTCGTAAAGCGCGCCAGAATAACGGACGCAATTACGACAGCCGTAGATATCATGTCTGAAAGGCTGTCTTTCGCGGTCGCTTCAAGCGAGACTGATTCTATTTTTTTCGCCGTCGTGTGGTTGTAAAGGAACATGTAAAGTTTGATGAGTATCGCCGCGCCCATTATGACGAGGCTGAAAATATCTGATTTTATCGGCTCCGGGTTGAGGATTGCGTTCACGGAGTTTTTAAGAAGCTCGAAGCCCATCACGAAAATGAGCATTGAGATAATGAAGCCCGCGATATATTCCATGCGTCCGTGGCCGAAAGGATGCTCCGGGTCAGCTTTTTTTGCGGAAAGTTTGAAGCCAAGCATCGAGATAATTGAAGAAGCCGCGTCTGACAAGTTGTTGAAAGCGTCGGCTATCATAGCGATAGACGAGGAAATCGTTCCGGCGATGAACTTTGCCGTGAAAAGCAGAATGTTCAGGAAAACGCCGAATCCGCCGCACAGAATGCCGTATTTTTTACGCACGTCTGGGTTTTTGTAGTCGGTGCTGTTTTTTATGAAAATTTTTGCAAGCAGTTTTATCATGATATTTCTCCGATTTTATCAGCGGCGCGGGTGTCCGTTTGTCCGCCGGAAATCAGAACGTATTATATCACTTTCTGTGGTGTAAGTGAATTGCCTTATTTTGTTCTGGGTGAATTGCCCTTATTATCATTTATCAGAGAGGAAAATAAAGAGAGGAGACTATGAGAAAATCTTTATTCATTATTTGCACGATTATTGCTTGTGCGCTGCTGTTTACGGCTTGCTCGTCAGCAGGTGCAAAATCTGGTGTTGCTGCTCCTGTTGAGGAAGAGGCATCAAACGTTGTTTATCGCAATACGTTCGACGGAACACAAACTGACTGGCTGCCACGCGGCGGAAACGAAAAGTTTGAGTATATTGACGGAGCGCTCAAGATTTCTGGCCGCACGGCGACATGGAACGGCGCAATCCGTTCGTTCGGCGATATTTTCGTACCTGGTGCTGAATACGACATCACCGTTACGGTTAAATACGATGAGGGCAAGGATTTTAATTCCGTTGTTGTAAGTTCACAGCAGGCTCAGCCGGGTGGCGGTGACGCGTATGTCAACCTTAAGACGATAAGCCTTACGAAAGGCGAGTGGAAGACGGCTGAAATCAACTACAAGGTGCCGGACAACGCCGCGGACTATCCTGTCCTGCTTTATTTTGAGACACCGTACAAGACCGATGATCAGGCGAAACCTGAGGATTTCTTCGATTTCTACATCGACGAGATAAAAATCACTTCGGATTCTGTTCTTGAGCCGGAAGTTCCAGAAGATCTTGCTCCGCTTTTCGAGCAGTTCTCATTCCCGCTCGGTGCCGCAGTGCGCCCTGATCAGTTCGGTGAATCAAGCATCTACAAGCCGCTTCTTAAGCACTTTAACGCATATGTTTGTGAAAACGTGATGAAGCAGGAGTCGATCCAGCCTTCAAAGGGCAATTTCGCTTTTGGTCCTGCCGAGGTTGTTGTCAATGCGGCACAGAAAGAGGGCAAGCTGATGCGCGGTCACACGCTCGTATGGCATTCACAGGTTCCGAACTGGTTCTTCACTGGAACAGGCGCGGGCGGTGTTGCGACGAAACAGGAGCTTTACGACAACATTAAGACACATATCGACACTGTTGTTGGTAAGTTCAAAGGCAAAGTTGACAGCTGGGATGTCGTAAACGAGTGCTTGGAAGAGAACGGTACGCTCCGCAATAGCAAATATCTGCAGATTGCCGGTTCCGACGAGTACATCGCCAACGCTTTCCGCTGGGCTCGTGCGGCTGATCCTAACGCAAAGCTTTTCATCAACGACTATAACATCGAGTATTCTGGTGCAAAGCAGAACGGTATGTACAACCTTGTTAAGAAGCTTCTTGATGAAGGTGTTCCGATTGACGGTGTTGGTCTTCAGTGCCATATCGGTATGACATATCCTGCATTGAATGAGATTCAGAAAGCAATTGAGCGTTTCGCTTCGCTCGGCATTCTTGTTCAGGTTACAGAGCTTGATATGACTGTATACTCTAACGACGGCGAGAAAGAAAAAGCTGCCGACGACGAGATTATTATTGAGCAGGCTTACCGCTACAAAGAGCTTTTCGATATCTTTGAGAAAGAGTACAAAGCCGGTAATCTTGATATGGTTATGATGTGGGGTCTTGCAGATAAAGATACATGGCTCAATGACTTCCCGGTAGCGGGCAGAACTAACTATCCGCTTTTCTTTGACCACAAGCTTAAGGCAAAGCCTTGTTACTGGATTTTTGTGGATGATTCGAAGGTTCCGGCTCTTACGCCAAAAGCCGCTGTTGATATGTCAAAATTCCCGCGCATCTCTGTAAAGAAGGGTTCTCCTGTTCTTGGAAAGAACGATGCGGCTTGGAACAATGCTTCTTCTGTGGCGATTGAGCTTGAATCGATGGGAACAGCCCTTAAGGGTTCAACATTCAAGGCACTCTGGGATGATAAATATATCTATGTCCGTGTTGAGGTTAAGGATAATGTTCTTAACTGCGACAACGTGAACGAGTATGAGCAGGATTCTATCGAGGTTTTTGTAGACCAGAACAACGGAAAGACAGGATTCTACGAGGATGATGATGCGCAGTACCGCGTTAACTATAACAACGTCGCGTCATTCAACGGCGGAAACACAGCTCTTTTCAAGTCTTATGCTGAGAAAGTATCCGGTGGTTACATCGTAGAAGTTGCTTGCCCGCTCGACAAGATTTTTGCAGTGGCAGGCACGATGATCGGCTTTGACGTACAGATAAACGAAGCTGACGCGTCAGGCAAGCGCACCGGCATCCGCAACTGGAGCTGCTCGACGAACGAAGGCTACCGCGACACAAGCGCGTTCGGAATTGCAGTGTTCGAGTAAGGTTTTACTTTGAGCCCCTCTTCATGTTATAATTGTTCAGTTATAAATGAGGAGGGGCTTTTTTATGCGCTTTATCCATACCGCCGACTGGCATCTCGGCAATTCCATGTACCGAATCGACAGGGCTTCAGAAGCCGACGCGTTTCTTGCGTGGCTCAAGGAGCGGATTGTCGCGGAGAAAGCCGACGCACTTATCGTTTCGGGCGACATTTTTGACACAGTGAACCCTCCTACCGAAGCCCGCCGCAAATACTTTTCGTTTTTATCATCGCTAAAAGAGACTGAATGCAGAACGGTCATAATAACTGGTGGCAACCACGATTCCGGTATGCTTCTCGATGCGCCGGCTGCCGTCCTTGAAGACTTGGGCGGACTTTCTGTCCATGTTGTCGGCAGCATGGGCGAACGTTCTGTAGAAGAAGCTGTGTTTGAGATACGCGACGCTGCGGGCGATGTTTGCGGAATATGCGCCGCGCTTCCGTATATGCGCGAAATGGATTTGCGGCGGCTTGTAAGTGAGGCTGGCGTTATGGCGGATTCTGCGAAAAATGCGGACGGTTCTGCTTCCGGCACATGTAGCGCGGATTCGGAGCCGGAAGAGCTTATGCGCGTTGTTTATACACACGCGTTCGAGGCGGCGGAAAAACTCCGCGCCGGCAGGGATATCCCGATTGTCGCGACAGGTCACTTGTATGCGGCAGACTTAGAAGGACGCGGTGCGGATGGTGTTGCGTCCAGTGCGACCGCCGCGCAGAATCCCGAGTTTGACGACACTTCCGACGACGGAGTGAAGCCGCTCGACATCATTGGGAAACTAGGCCGCATCCATTCATCTGTTTTTCCCGCTGGCTTCGATTACGTTGCGCTCGGTCACATCCACTACACGACGATGGTCGCGAAGAATCCGAAAATCCGATATTCCGGCTCGCCTTTTGTTCTCGGTTTTGACGAGGCGAATATTCCGCACCATGTGCTTTGTGTAGAAGCGGAGCGGGAAAAACAGCCTGACGTGACGAAGCTCGAAGTTCCGCAAACCCTTCATTTTACAAGAGTTAGCGGTACTGCGTCGGAAATTGCGGAAAAACTGATGGCTCTTTCCGGTGTTTCCGAGCGTCCTCTTCAGAACCTTTACGTTGAGGTTTGTAGCGTTCCGGAACCTGGTGTTGATATCCACGAGGTTCTTGAGAACATCCTTAAGGACGCGCCGTTCACCGTGGCAAACTGGAAAATCCAGCGTACAGCGTCGCTTTCGTCGGGCGAGTTTTATGAAACTGGGCTTGACGGGGCGGGGCAGCTTACGGAAAAAGACGTTTTTTCAATGCTCGTTAAGGCGAAACTCAGCGTTGATGAGAACAGCGACGAGTACAAGTCGTGTATGGAAGAACTGCTGCCGCTTTTTATGGAAATCGCTCATGGCATCAGTGTTGGTGACGATGGCGCAGAAACTGCGAACAACGATGCTGCCAAAGGCGGAAATCTATGAAAATACTCAGCGTAGAGCTTAAAAATATCAACTCTCTTGCCGGAACATGGAAAATCGATTTTACCGATCCGTCTTTCGTCCAGAATCACAATATCTTCGTCATTTTCGGCGACACCGGCTCCGGAAAATCGAGCATCCTTGACGCAATAACAATCGCGCTTTACGGCAGAACGCCAAGACAGGACAGAATCAACAGCAGCGGCAATGAAGTGATGACGCGAAACACAGCCTCGTGCATGGCAAGGCTTAAGTATCAGTGCAGAAAAGGCGTTTTCATCTCTGAATGGCGGCAGCGGCGCGCTAAAGACAAAATCTCCGGGCGATTGCAGGACCCCGAGTTCTGCGTGATGCGCGAGGACGGCACCTTAATTGATGAAGGCAAGGCGGCAAATCTTGCCGAAGTGACGCAAAAAATAATCGAGCTTGATTACAAGCAGTTCGTGCGCTCGATAATCCTTGCGCAGGGCGAATTCAGCCATTTCCTTGATTGCAAGCCGAACGAGCGTGCGGAGATTCTCGAAAAACTTGATGGAAGCGACAACTACAGAAAAATTGCCGTGGCGATTGCGAACCGTGCTGACGAAGAGGAGAGCCTTTTCCAAGAGAAAAAGAGGGATATCGATTTTTTCAACAACAAACAGCTTTCTGATGAAGAACTCGATGCACGGAGAACAGAGCTTGTCACTTTATCGGAACAGAGGAAAGATGCCGAAGATGAACTTTTGAGACTTCATAAATATGAGCAGTGGTACGAAGCCCTTGATCAAAAAGAAAAAAGGCATGGCGATGCGTTGGTTCGGCTTTCTGATGCAGTGAACGCGATTGAGCTTTTTGAGCCGTCTGCTCGTAAGATTCAAAAAGCGGACAAAGCTTTGTTGTGCGAAGTGTCGTATAATGCGGTGGTTTCCGCACGGAATGCGCTTAAAGAAAGAAAAAAAGAGTTTGAAGAGATTTCTGCCAATCTTATAAAAGAAAAAGAAACATTATCAGAGTGCGAAAGAAAAAAAGAAGAAGCGACATCATCTCTTTCAGAGTGTAAGTCTAAGCAAAAAGATTTGGAGCTTTTGTGGCAGAAGGTCCGAGACATCGATACACGGAAAGATGGTGCGACGTATCAAAAAGACGAGGCTCAAAAAAGGTATGATGATGTTTTTGGAAAGCTTCAGTCCGTTAAAGAAGAGCTTGAGAAAGCGCGAAGTTTATCCTCGGAGCTTACAGAAAAAGCATCGGTTTACGAAGAGTACGGAAAAGAGCATTCTGCAGATGCGGGAATAGAATCCGTGCTTTCGGGGCTTGGCGAGAAGATAAATCAGTTCGAAAGAGTTTCAGCAGAGGTGAAAACTCGTTCGGAAGCGGAAGAAAATCTTTTGCCGGAGATTACACGCCTTGAAAATGTGAAAAATGAGCTTCTTACAAAAAAAGAGAAACTAGAAGCCTATATTGAAGATCATAAAACCGATGAAAAGCTTTCCGATGTTATTTCTTTCGCAAAAAACAAAAGCCATGATATAAGTGCTTCTGAAGAGGAGCTTTCCGAAATAAAAGAAAAGCTCGATAAAACAAGGCAGGATATTGAGAAAGCTGAGGAAAACCTTGCGGGGCTTAACGATATCAGAAACGAGATTCTTTCGGAGTTAGACACTTATTTCCTTGATGAAACTCAGTTTATAGCAGGCGAGCTTCAAAAACGTCTTATAAAAGGAAAGCCGTGCCCTGTATGCGGTTCGTTGGAACATCCTGCGTGCGATGAAACAAGCGCGGGCGAGGGCGCGAGTAACGGTGCGAACAATGTTGCGGAAAGAACAGCAAGTTTCGCCGAGCGCGTTCGTAATATGCAGCTGCGCCGCGACAAGAATAACGAAGATATCCAGCATACGGAAACGGAGCTTACGGTTCTTAAGGGCGATAAAAAAACTCTTCTCAACAAGATAGAAGATCTTGAAAAAGAGAAAATAAGCGCATACAAAGCTTTTTGTGACGCAGTAAGCTCGTGGATAAATGCGATACCGGAATCTTCAAAAGATTTTGATAAGTTGCTTGCTGTTCTGAAAGAAAAATCCGAAGCGTATCGTGACGGCGTGAAAGAATTGGCGCAACTTAAAGAAGAGATTTCTGACAACACGATCGCCTTTACGGGAAAAAAGAAAGATTTTGACAATAACTCGGCTTCTCTTAAAGCTGCGCGGGATGAAAAAGAAAGATATTTTGACGCGATAAAAGAAACATGCAGTCCGTGGCTTCCAGAAAACGCATTTTCGTTTGATAAGTTCGACGGCGGCGGCTGTTTGGAATCTCTTTCCGAACGTGCCAAGCTTTGGGCTGAAAACAAGGCGTGTGCGGATGAAGCTGAAAAGCGCCTTTTGGAGCTTTCTGCGGAGGAAAAAACGCTTTCCGACCAGCAGACAATTCGTGAAAGCGATGAGCGTACCGCAAAGACAGCTCTTACAGAATGTGAGTCTGCGCTATCCGCCTTGACCGCTGAACGGCAAGAGCTTTTTGGTGAGCAGTCTGTGGAAGAATGTCAGCGTGCGTTCAGCGAAAAACTTGAGTCTTTAGCCGCCGCCGTCGATAAGGCAACGTCTGAAGCAGATGCTGCCCGAAATTCTGTGACCGGCTTAGAAGCCTCTCTGCGTGAGCACGAGAAACTCTTAAAAAATGCTGAATCGGCATACAGCGAAGCCTCGGTAGCTTTTACGGAAAAGCTTTCTGAAAACGGCTTTGCCTCCGAAGATGATTTTCTTGAAAGCCGCCTAGAACCAAGCGTTATTTCGTCTCTTAAAGAGAAGCAAAAACAGCTTTCTGACAACAAAATATCTGCGGAAAGCTCTGTCCGTGAAACAGAAGATGACCTTACCGCCCATAAAAAGCTTTTTGATGATGTTCCGACAAAAGAAGAGCTTGCATCAAGCAAAGAAAAGGTAAATGAAGAGCTTGATTCGATTCTTGGCAGTATAGGAAAAATAACCGCTGAGCTTGAAGAAAACGAGCGGAACAAGGCGGCTGCCCAAGACAAGCTCGCCGCGCTTGAGGCGCAAAAAGCTTTGCGCGACAAATGGGCGAAACTCCGCGGTCTTATGGGAAACAAAGACGGAAGCTCGTTCTCTATTTTCGTGCAGGGTATAACGTTCCGCCATTTGCTTAAACTCGCGAACAAGCATCTTGCGCTTATGAAGGACAGGTACGAGCTTGTTCCCAAAGGTGACGTTGATTTTGAGATAAACGACGCGAGTTTTTCGTCTCCGCGTTCTGTGACAAATATTTCTGGTGGAGAGCGTTTCCTTATAAGCCTTTCGCTTGCTCTTGGCATTGCGGACTTTGCTAGCCGCACCGTGCGCGTCGATTCGCTTTTCCTTGATGAAGGCTTTGGCTCTCTTGACGGCGAAACTCTCCGAAATGTGCTCGACTGCCTTAAGCGCCAGCAGCAGAAAGAAGGAAAAATGCTCGGCATTATAACGCACGTTGACACCGTTGTTGATTCGATAGCGCAGAAAATTGAGGTTAAGCCTGCTGCTGGCGGGCACAGCATTATCCGGGGCGAGGGAATCTCGCATTTAGGGTAGTTTGCGGCAGCTGACAGACACCGGTTAGCGATTGGAGTACCTGCCCGTTCGTAACGAGCGCGCAGCGCGAAGTTTCGAGCGGCAGTCCCGGAGCAGGAACTGCGGAGGGATGAGCCGCGGTAGACGGCGAAGTACGGAAAGCGCGCCCGACCGTCGGGAACCGCCATATCCCAATAGTTTTAAAACAAAAAAAGCTGTCCAAATGGACAGCTTTGCGCTTACGGTTCCTACGGGAATCGAACCCGTCTTTCGACCTTGAGAGGGTCACGTCCTAGCCGATAGACGAAGGAACCAGAATAAAATGCTTCGGCTTTCAAAAAAAAAGCTGAACTCGCGTTCAGCGATTTCCCCAAGGAGGATTCGAACCCCCACGATCAGAACCAGAATCTGAGGTGCTACCATTACACAATCGGGGAATGCAATGCGTTGTAAAAGTACTTGTTTTCTTAAAAAATGTCAATAGTTTTCTCCAAAATAATAATCCACAAATCAAATTGTAATCAGATAAGCAAAATAGTAAAAAAATCCTTTTATGTTTCTTCTACAACTGATATTCTGTCTGAAAGAAATTTGCAAAAGTGTTTATATTTTGCATTTTGTCTTGATGATATTGATTTAGTGACGTAGAATTACCGGAATGAAATCACAAAGCTCGTTCGACAGCCTCGTAATAAGCCTTGATAATGAAGAAAGACGTTCTCTCCTTGAGCGGATTCGCTCCGCGGACTCTGCCGCTGACGATCCCATGGATTTGCGTCCTGCGCAGCAGGATGAGGAGACGACTGTCGATCTGACTGCGAAATACAATTCTGAATCAATTTTCCTGAAGATATGGCTTTACCTTAAATCAGTTTTTACGGGAGTTCCGAAGCAGAATCTTTATAACGATCTTCTAATCAACAAAAAGGCTAGATTCGTCGGGCGGAATTATCCGGAGCTTTTCGATGCCTCTCACAACGTCCTTATGAACAGTTTTTATGAGAGCATAAGGAATTTAAGGCTTGCCGCTGATTATTTCAAACAACCGATTGCCGCCTACGAGGATGATCCTGGCGCGAGTTTCGTTACAATCGGTTCGTTCCTTATTCCCGACATCTATGAAGAGATTGATGCTGAGGCAAGTCCGTATTCAGTTCCGTTTACGCGTGAAGTTACGAATGAACTGAGGCTTTCTCTTATCCGTAAGCTTGAAGACTGCTTGCAGTCCATGCCGCAGGAAAAACGAAACCGGCTTTATTTTGCAGTCAGAAACTTGGAATGGCTGCGTCAGTTTATCAATCTGCCGTTTGAAAAACTTCTCGCGCACTTTAATTCTTTTTCGCAGAGCGGTTATGCTTGTCCTGTGGACGCTGTTTCCGGGGAGCTGGCTCAGTTTGCAAAAGTTTTCAGTGTCATAACACCGGTTTCTCCTGAAGTAATGGGTTCATTGTATCTTCTTGCTAAAGGTGGACATGAAAATGGCGCTTCCGGGGAGGAGATAACAATCGATTCTTTCCGCGAGAAATGCAATGTGCAGTTCGGAATGATAAAAAGCTTCACGCAGTCGATTCCTCTGCGGGCACTTGCGACGATTGCGTTTAACTCCGCTACATGGGTACCGGAAAAGCCTGCCGGCGTAGAGAACTGGTTTGTCAAATTCAAGAATGAATGGCGGAAGATATTCGACAAACAGTGGGAATGCTGGCTTATTGACCGTAAAAAAGAGATTCTTAAGCAAAAATTCCTGGCTTATTTTGATATCGATGGTATTCCTCTTTTTCCTGTTCGCCCGTGGACGACCGTATGGACGGGAATCCCTTGCGGAAAAGAATACACGCTTGGCTTTTTGTATCTTTTCTTCAGCACATTGTATCCGCAGATGGTCAGCGGGTTCAGGACAATCGTTATAGACGGCGATTTTGTGCTTAAGGAAAACAGTATAGCCTTCACTGATGTTTGCAATGAGTTTACGACAGAAGAAATTGCCCTTTCTGCAATAAAAACAAAGCTTTCTGCAAATGGAGAGTGGGCTGTTGCGTTTGCGAATATTACGGGCGGTGGCATTCAGACGATACAGGCGCAGACACGCATGGATGCGCTCATGCTTTCTATAGAAACTGAAGTGGGTGTTATATCTTCTAAGTTCGGACAGAACTGCCGCCTGCTTCTGAAGCTTCTTGACGGTATTCTAAGGCTTAACCAGCAGAACAAGGATTCTTTTGATACGCTGACAAATCTTAGCAGGATTAAGGGAAAAGATAATGCGCAGTTCCAGAAGGATCTTACCAACAGCCGGGAGATAATTGGGTATACGCTTGAAGTTCTGAAAGGTGTCGAAGAGATAGATAACTCAGCCGGTGTTTCTGTTAAGCAATGATAAGCGTGGGCTTTGCGGAGGTTTTGTGTTTTCTCTTGTTAATTCTTTTTCTGCGTTCGATTCGGCTTTGTACGACGCGGGTTCAGTTTCGTGCGCGGATTCGAGTTTTGGCGCGAAATATGTGAGACTGCCGTTTTTTTTTAACGGGAAGCCGGCTTCCGAAACTTTCAGAGACGCGGATATTCCGTCTTGCGTGATGTCGCTTGCGTCTGCCGGGTCGCTTAGGTACAACTCCGGGAAAGAAAATCCTGAACGGCGGAAATTTCTTGCGGAAATGTTGCCGGACGGAACTGTTCCTGTGCCGGTTTATCTTATTCATTCGAAGCGTGTTTATGTCGCGGAGCAGGATGCGAGCTTCTCGGATGGCGTGTGCCTTGTCGGGGATGAATCGTCGGCGCGAGTGCCGGCAGGTTCCGAGGGTGACGGCGTAATTACTTCGTGCCGGAGTTTCGCGCCTGTTGTCACTGCCGCGGACTGTATGCCTGTCTTTTTGTGGGACAGCAGAACCGGCGCGTTCGGTATTTGTCATTCTGGTTGGAAAGGAACGGGAATCGCGGCAGAAGCTGTTTCGCTTATGGGAAAGACGTTCGGTTCTGCGCCCGCGGATATTTGCGTTATTCTAGGACCTCACATACATGAGTGTTGCTACACCGTTGATGCGGAACGCGCGGCGTATTTCAACCGCGAGTTTTCGCCGGACTGCTGTACGCCTGTCGGTGGCGGCGACTCGTGTGTAAGAGGCGCGTCTGGTGCGGTTGTCGTGACTAACGGCGGTGCTGCTGACGGCGGTGACCCGAATGCGTCCGATTCAAGCGGCGTTTCTGCAACCAAATACCGCCTGTCGCTCGCCCGCGCGAACATCGTTTCGCTTGTGAATATCGGAATTAAGCCAGAAAATATCCTTCACTGCACCGACTGCACGAGCTGTTTTTCGCTCCCTGCCACGTCCGGGGCGGACTACACATCAGACAAAACAGCAGCCTCTTCCGTCGCTGGTGGCGCGACCATTTCCAACGTGTCCACGTCCGTTACTCCCGCTACGGCAGGCTCGTGTGATGCTGGTGCTCGCTTCTTCCCATACGGCTCTTTCCGCCGTCAAACATCACATCTTCCAGAAGGTACTCCGCTTGAAGAACGATTCAAAGTTTTCTCCGCGATGGCGGCGGTAATCGGGTACGGTTGCGGGCAACAAAATAAGCAAAAAAAATAAAGTGTCGGGGCAAATTGCCGGGTTGCGTGGGTCTGTTGAAAATCTTGCGTTTTTTTGATAAACTCTGACATATCATTTTGCGGGAGTATGCGCCAAGCGTTTGTCTAGCTCGCGGGCGGCTCTCGGTGTTTTCAGGAGCAATTATGGCAGATCTTCGGTCTTCATGCGGCATTATCGTTGCCGATGCACTCAATATCCTTATAAAAAACAAGGCTCTGCAAATTCCAGCGGTGGAAGCTTCGTCCATCGTTTTGGAGACGCCGCCCGATGCTTCTATGGGCGATGTCGGCATCCCGATGTTCAGTTTCGCGAAGGTGCTTCGTATGGGACCGCCTGTAATTGCGTCCGAAGTCATAAAGATTATAGAGTCAGAGCTTAAAGCTCAGGCTGACCAGACAGGAACTTTCGTCCAGACGGGACCATACGTTAACATAAAGCTTAACAAGGCTTCCGCCGCATCTTCAATTCTGGGCAAAATCGCGGAGCAAAAAGACGCGTTCGGCTCTTTTGACGCAGACGGAAACAAGCCGCTTTCTGGCCGTCGCGTAATGATCGAGTTTTCAAGCCCGAACACGAACAAGCCGCTTCATCTTGGCCACCTTAGAAACGATGCGCTTGGCGAGAGCGTAAGCCGCATTCTTAAGGCAGCTGGTGCGGAAGTTTATAAAGTTGACCTTATCAATAACCGCGGCGTTCATATCTGCAAATCGATGCTCGCGTATATTGTGAACCATTCCGGTCACCCGGAGTACGTCACAGAGAACGGTCTTTCGCCCGATTACGTCTTTACTCTCGGCGATACGCCGGAGAGCCTTGGGCTTAAGTCAGACAGGTTTGTCGGTGACTGCTACGTTGAGTTTGAAAAGCTTCGTAAAGCACAGGCAGACGCGCTTGAGGCAGCCGGAAAACCAGCTGATGTTACGCCTGCGGAGGCAACGGCGCAGGGAATGCTCGTTGAGTGGGAAAAAGGAAACGCTGAAATCCGCAAGCTGTGGCAGCAGATGAACGACTGGGCTACGGGCGGAATAAAGCAGACATATGCGCGAACGGGCGTTTCTTTTGACAAGTTTTATTTTGAGAGCGAGACATACCTTAAAGGTAAGGAGATTATCCTTAAAGGCTTGGAGGACGGCGTGTTCTTCAAGGCTGAAGATGGTTCCGTCCGCATCGATGTTACGGAGGCTTCCGGCAAGAGCAAAGACGGTGGCGAGCAGTACAAGGTTATGCTAAGAAAAGACGGCACGTCGGTTTATATCACGCAGGATATTGGAACGGCGGTTTCTCGCCACGCAGACTGGGATTTCAACCAGCTCGTTTACGTTGTAGGAAGCGAGCAGCAGTACCATTTCAAGGTACTTTTCTACATTTTGCGGAAGCTCGGCTACGACTGGACAGACAGCCTGTTCCACCTTTCTTACGGCATGGTTAACCTTCCTGAAGGAAAGATGAAAAGCCGCGAGGGTACTGTCGTTGATGCAGATGATCTTATCAACACGCTTCATGAGGGCGCACTTTCCGAGATAACGGAGAAGGGACGCGAGGAAGCTGTTGGCGACCCGGATGATGTTGCGGAGAAAGTTGCGCTTGGTGCGCTCCATTACTTCCTGCTTCAGACGACGCCTACAAAAGACATGATGTTCAACCCGAAAGAATCGCTTTCTTTCAATGGAAATACAGGTCCGTACCTGCAGTACATGGGCGCAAGAATCTCTTCGATTCTGCGGAAAACTGCGGAGAGCGGACTTTCTCCTGATTATGGCGAGGATGCGCTTTCGCTTCTTACGGACGGCGCGGAATGGGAGCTTGTAAAAGTTTTGGGCGACTATCCGGCTATTATTGCGAAGGCGGCGAAGGAGCTTGATCCGTCGCTCGTGGCGAACTATTTGTACGAGGTTTCAAAGGCGTTCAGCAAGTTCTATCACGACTGCCCGATTATTTCTGTCGCGGAGCAGAACAAGAAGCTCGCGGGCGCAAGGCTTGCGGTTGCGGAATGCGTAAGGACTGTGCTTAAGAACGGCCTGAACGTCATCCTCGTCCCGTTCCTGGAGACGATGTAAGCAGGGGTGTTGGACGTTCGCGATGCGAACTTACCGATATTTTGCTTCGCAAAAGTCGCTTTGCTTTCCAGGGGTTCTTAAGAGGGCGGAGCCCACTTAGGCGGAGGGGAATTCCGCAACGAGCGCATGGCGCGAAGTTTCGAGCAAGACTTCCCCCTTCCTTCATATAACTTTGTTGTCTACTTGACGTAGTACTTGAAAATAAGTATGATAGCAGATACTTATGTAAACAAGACTTTGGTGAATCCCCGTTTACCCGAAGTCATAATTTTTCATAGAGGTGTAAAATGTACGCGCTGATTGAGTATAAGGGCAAGCAGTATAAAGCTGAGAAAGATGCCCTCATCCAGGTTGATAAGATTGACCTTGAGAGCGGAAAAACTGTAGATATTGATACTGTTCTGCTTACAAATGACGGAACAAATGTTGTTGTCGGGGCTCCTTATGTTGCAGGTGCCAAGGTTGTCGCAGAAGTTGCTGACTCCTTCAAGGATAAGAAAGTTCTTGTATACAAATACAAGAGCAAGAAAGATTATCACCGTTTAATCGGTCACCGCCAGCAGTATACGAACATCCGCATTAAGGATATCGTACTGGCATAAGTTGTGCTTCGCATAACTGGTGAGCAGGAACTGGTATGATAGAAATCAGCCTTGTCCAGTCGGAAGACGGACAGCTTCGTTCCTGTACGGCATCAGGACATGCCGGTTATGCGACGAAAGGATTTGATATAGTCTGCGCCGGGATTTCTTCCTTGCTGCGGACTGTTCAATGCCTTCTTGAATCTGATGCCGGAATCAGCCTTGTGTCTGATTCCCCTGAACCCGGATCGCTCGCATTTCAGGTTCAGAGCTGTGACGGAGCTTCAAAAGCCCTGTCAGTACATTGTTGCGATTTTCTACGGTGCGGCATAAAGCTCGTAGCCGATGAATATCCCAATTATGTATCGTT
>JAFZVC010000044.1 GCA_017618015.1 Spirochaetaceae bacterium | reverse complement strand
GCCTTTCCATTTCGGATCCAGCAGGTCGTTCCAGGTCTTGGGAGCTTCTTCCTTCTTAACTTTGTTGGTGTTGAAGGCGATACCCATGTTCATCATACGGGCGCCGGTATAGAAGCCTTCCGGATCGATAAAGGCCTTATCGATGTTCTTTGCTTCCGGAGATTCATATTTCTGGAGGATCTTCCCATCGGCTTTGAATCCGATATAGTCGGCAGGGTCGCCTACCCAGATAACGTCAGCAGCAACCTGGCCGCCTTTCGCTTCGGTGAAGATTTTGGTTTTAACTTTGCCGGTGCCTGCGAAGTAATAGTCCAGTTTAATGTTAGGATATTTCTTTTCGAAGGCTTTCTTAACCGCGTTCAGCTGGTCTTCCTGCATGGAAGAATACAGCATTACGGTATCGGTGGCAGCCGCCGCTTTCGGCGCGTCTTTCTTCGGGGCATCCGTCTTTTTGTCCCCGCCGCCGCAGCCGGCCATCATGAGGGCCATAACCAGCATCAGGGAACCTGCTACATACGTTTTTTTCATAAACTCTCCTCCTTGATTTTTGTAATTTTAATAGGATTTTAAAATTGTTATCAGGATGGTGTAAACTATCGGGAAGTTTACTTTATTATTATACCGCAAGACGGGGAAGGATTCAATGTTTTGTATGTGTTTTGGAGAAGTTTTTTCTGTTTGTTTCTGCATAAGGAAAATGCGGTACCGGGCAAGGCATCGCAAAAACGTCAACGATTGCTATTCCATGGGCTTAAGTGCCTGTGGCTGCGAAACTCGAAGTCGCGTTGAGGGCAAAGCTTCGAAAACTGTTCACGTTTGCTATTCCATGGGTTTAAGTGCCTGTGGCTGCGAAACTCGGGCTGCGCCCTCAAACAGTCTTGCCACGACGGCACTTTTCACCTCATGGAATAACGCACACGCTCTCAATGTTTTCTCAGCTTTGTCCTCAACGCTCAACGAAATTACGCAATCGTTTCCTATGTTTTGCTTATGCCTTGCCCGCTGCTGCGTTTTTCTTACGCAAAACAATTTCAAAACACCGGTGTTTTTATGTGTAAAAAAATGCACATTGGTTGCTGCTACAATTATAGTAACGAAGACAAATCCAATTTTTGTTGCCTGAAGCACAATAATAATTTAAAATGAAAACAGAAAAAGTATCTCTGCTTTCGTTACGGAAAGGACGGAACCGAAATGTTTGCAACCGGAAACAAAAAAATGCTGAACATGCTGATCCTTGATATTCTGGAACAGTATTCCGACGAAGACCATCACCTGACCCAGCAGGAGATTATCCGGCACCTGCGGGCCCAGTACGGCATGGAATGTGACCGGCGTTCGGTGAAAAACAATATCGACGCGTTGAAGGAGATGGGCTTCGATATTGTGACGAATAACAAGGGCGCGTTCCTGGCGGAGCGGAAGTTCGATAACGCAGAGCTGCGCCTGCTGATCGACAGCGTGCTGTTTTCCAAAGGCATTTCCCAGAAACGGGCAAGGGATCTGATCAACAAACTGAAAGAGTTGGGCGGGCGGCATTTTTCGGCAAAAGTGAAGCACGTGTGCAATTTGCCGGAGCTGCAGCACACGGACAACAAGCAGACTATGTATGCGCTGGACGCCCTGAACGATGCTATTGACAAGCGAAAGAAAGTCAGCTTCATATACAATGATTATGGCACGGACTTTCAACTGCATCCCCGGAGGCAGGAGCCTTACATTGTGAATCCGTACCAGATTGTGGCCAACAACGGGCGGTATTATTTGATAGCGAACTACGACAAATACGACAATGCTGCACATTTCCGCATTGACCGCATGACAAATGTGTGCATGCT
>JAFZVC010000043.1 GCA_017618015.1 Spirochaetaceae bacterium | reverse complement strand
TATGCCCATCTCATGACCGACAAGCCAGCTCCCTTTTTCTCCTTTTTGGTATTCCTGCACAACTTTTAGTTTGAATTCTACGGAATACTTTTTATTCATGTAACCTCCAAAAGTGTCCAACTTTTGGGGTTCAGTTCAACAGGCGCCAAAATTGTCGAGTTTATCGCGGAATTGCGTGCCTGTTGCATGGGGTGCGCAAGTTGCTCTATAATGCGCGCTATGAAAAAACTCGAAGGTGTACCGGCTCTGGTGCTTTGCGCACTCTTGTGGAGCACAGGCGGAATACTCATAAAACTCGTTGAATGGAATCCGTTCGCGATTGCCGCGTCGCGCAGTATCGTCGCGGGGCTTTTTATATCAATTCTGATGCGGCGAAAACCGTTTTTCGTTGTGCGCACGAACACACCAAGCGCGAGCAACGCAAAAACCGCCGGAAACGCCATCGCGGCGAACAATGCGGTATCCCAAAAAGGCACCATCGACCGCCACGCGACGCTCAACTTATGGCTCGCCGGAATCTGCTATGCCCTCACGATGATACTCTACGTCCTGGGCAACAAAATGACGACAGCTGCCAACACAATTCTTCTGGAATACACAAGCCCAATCTACATAATCATGTTCGGCCCCGCCATCCTCGGCGAAAAAAACAAAATATCAGACTACATTTCTGTCGTTGTCGTTTTGTGCGGCATGGTTCTCTTTTTCTCCGAAGGACTCGAAACTGGCAACATGGCAGGTAACGTCATCGCGGCTCTTTCCGGCGTTTCGTTCGGCTTCTGCACGATATTTATGCGCAACCAGTCACCCGACCGCTCAATCAATTCGTTCCAGCTGGCACATCTGATCACGTTCGTCTCTTGCGTTCCGTTCGCTTTTATCTACGGAATGCCGTCTGGCATGTCGTGTGTGGGACTCGTGCTTTTGGGCATCTTCCAAATCGGAATACCGTCAGTGCTTTATTCGGTCGGGCTAAAAAACGTCCGCGCCCTGACAGCGACTTTCATCTCGATGATAGAGCCGCTTATGAATCCAGTTTGGGTAATGATTTTCAACGGCGAAACTCCGTCGTGGCAGTGTCTTGTCGGCGGCTCTCTGATACTGGGGTGTATGGGCGTAAGGGCAGTTCTGGCACGGCAGAAAGCAACTTGACTTTTTGAAAAATTATGTTATATTCGATTTAAGAAAAAGGGAACACTGCAACAAGCGGCTGTCTCCTTTTTGGCTATGCTTTAAAAGCCTACTCAGTTTTCAGCCGGGGTAGGCTTTCTTTTTGCCCTACAAGTTAAACTTGAAGAGAGCTAGTGCATCAATAATCAAAGTCAAAATCGCAATGACTAGCATTGCTTTCTCGTATCTTGTCATATCTGCACAAAGTCTCCTATATCATTAAGATTAGGAAACAGCCACCCTTGCCACAGTGTCCCGACCATTCTAGTATACTATATTTTTTTTATACTATACAAGTAAGTAGATATAATTATTTCACTATAAGGTTTTGCAAACCATATAATTGCTGAGTTTTGTGTAACGACTTTCGGAACTTATTAATCAAATTAGAGACAGACGTTTTACCTGTTATGATTTCGCTCATCTTACGCTGATAAACAATTTTCATATCAGCAGGACAGCCCGCGTTCCATAATTCATCCTTCTGAACTTTTTTCCACTGATCAACAAGCCCCTCATACTTAATCGTTTCAAGATTAGCACAGCCCTCAAATGCGCTTGGACCTATTGTTTTTACGTTATAGGGAATAATAACGCTTTCAAGGTTTTCGCATCCCCAAAAAGCAGTTTTCTCGATTGTATCCACCCCTCTGGGGAAAACAACATTCTTAAGGCTGGTACATAAATAGAATGCTGCCCGTCCAATACTTATCATGCTTCTTGGCAGACGGAGGCTTTCTAGATTCCGACAAGATTCGAACGCACCAGCTTTTATTACATTAACGCCATCTTTCAGCACTACAGAACGAAGACTTTCGCATTCATTAAATGCATATTCTCCAATGCTTTCCACACTTCCCGGAATAATCAAGTTTTTAAGGCTTTTGCAAAAAATAAATGCATGGTCCTTGATAATTTTAACGCTATCTGCAATTTCGACCGTTTCCAGATTGGAGCAAGAACTGAACGCCTCTTTACCAATTTCTTTTACGCCGCCAAGAATGACAGCCCTCTTAAGATTTCCACATTTCGAAAATGTACAATTCTTTATTTCATTAATGCTACCAGGAATTGTAATCTCAGCAAGGCTGGTACATTCTCTGAAAGCATATTCCCCCAGACTCTTTAACCCATTGGACAGCTTAACGCTCTTAAGGTTAGTACAGTTTCCGAACCCAAAATCACCTATTTCAGTAACACTGTCTGGCAAATCGACACTTTCAAGACTTGGACAGTCGTAAAAACCACAATAGCCAATTTTTTTCAGCCCTTCAGGGAAATTTACGCTCTTAAGGTTTGTGCATCCTCTGAATGCATAATCGTCGATTTCTACCACACCCTCTGGTATAACAATGCTTTCAAGACTTTCACATTGATAAAAGGCACAATAATTTATTCTCTTTATTCCTTTCGGAATAATAACTTTTTCAAGTTTGGAACATTTATTGAAAGCATATATATCTATAACTCTTACATTTTTTGGAATTATTATTGTAGTAAGACTAGCGCAGCCTCTAAATGAACCATCACCAATCAACAGAAGACTGTTTGGTAACTTTATTTCCTCAAGTTTTTTGCATCCAGAAAAAGCTGAATAACTTATTATTTCCAACCCTTCTGGAATTTTAACAGTTTGTAATGCGGTGCAATCCTTAAAGACATTGTTTTCTATAATTTTTAGATTTTTAGGTAATGAAACAGAAACAAGTTTTTGGCAGTATTCAAATGCTTCTTCGCCAATTTCTGTAACACTGTCAGGAATAAATACATTTTCTAGTTTCTTACACCCTTCAAAAACTCTTCCTTCTAATTTCTGCACACCAAATGGTATCTGAATGCTTGTAAGTTCCAGGCACTGAGAGAAAGCAACTTCCCCTATTTCTTCTAAACCATCAGGCAGGTTGACGGTTGTAAGATGTTCACAGCCAGAGAAAGCACAATCCCCTATTTTTCTTAATCCTTCAGGAATTGTAATATTCTCAAGTTTTTTGCAACCATAAAAAGCCCACCTGCCTATTTCTTCGACATTACCTAAAATCGATACTTTTTCAAGATTTGTGCATCCATAAAATGCACGATACTGTATAGTTGTCACGCCTTCTGGAATCACAATGCTTATAAGGTTCTTGCAACTTTGGAATGATTTTTCTTCGACTCTGGTATTTACACCCATATCACCAAGAATCAGGTTAAATTGGGTATTGAGATTACTTCTTAAAACATCTCCGATTTTTATAGGATTAGGATTTAGAATTTTTATAGCGTATTCTAAAACCAAAGAAGTATTTTTCTTTACAAAGTCAGAGAAGTCCGACATTTGAACTTCGACGATTCCGTCTACGATTTGATAATTCTTGGAAGCGGCAGGAACAGTATATGAAGGTGTGTTCATTCCAGCTGGATATGCAGCTCCATAAAAAAACAACGCAGCGAAAACCGCACATAAAATATTTTTTATATTTCTGATACCGATGTTTTTCATGTTCTATACCTCTCTCAAAGAGTATTGTTTTGGTATGCTTCCATCCATCCGATTATGAAATCATCAAGTTGGATTTCCATTTCCAGTATTTCTTTGAATGTTTCGTAAGCCCTTCGCCTGTAGATGTTTACTAACAACGGATTGTCGCTGTTATAAGACAAGACAAGGTTCGGATATGCATACTGATACTTCACTTCCGCATATTGCTTTAGCGAATCTGGTAGCAAAGAGTAAAGATTAATACATTCTTCAAACCTAGAAGTTGAGTTCAAGCACACAAGATAATAATACAGTGAGTTCACGTAAACACCGTCTTCTTCTGGCAAGGAGTTCAGGTAATTCATATGGTTTTCTATGTAATTCAAGGTCTCGTCTATAAACCCTTTTTGGTCTATCAACATTCCTAAATGCCAGTAAAAAACTATATTGGTAATCGCTGGATTTTCTTTTTCCAGTTTTGTAAGATCTGCTAAGACTTGCGCATTTTCCTCTTTTTGATACAACTTCTGGACATTTTCCCACACAAGAGCTTCATCAGTAGGATTGTAATAACAATCTTCCAGCGTCATTTTATGTTCTAAATCTGCATATTCAGACGTGAAATAAAGCTTTTCGTATGGTACATACGCACGGGTGCTTTTTGCCGCATCAACAGATGCATCCGCAAGGTTCTTGTAATCGGAATCGCTTAAACCCCAAAAACATCTTCCAGCTATATAATGAGCCATAAAATCTTCCCAAGAAGTATAGTTATCCCGGATTTTATTAATGATTGGGACAGAAAGAGCCATAGCCTCGTCAGCGCTTATGTAACCAAAATTGATACCCCAACGAAGAAGCGTCAGAGACCTTCCTTCATCCCAAGCTTCTATACCGTGTTTTCCAAGGATACCGTCCATTTTTTTAACAAAATAAAGCCTGGAAACATCTAAAATGGAAAGATCCAGTAACTCACCTATTTCTATTGGAGTTTTACCCGGATATTTTCTTATGTACGAAAGGAGTTCATTGTATGAGCCCGAATGGCCCCAGTTATTAAGGCTTTCAATCATATCTACCAGGGTCTTATGGTCAGTTATTCCCCAGCTTTCTTTAGTTGATCTTTTTCTCTCTTCTAAAGATATTCTTTCTCCTTTAAACTTAAATTTATTAGAGAAATCAAGATGAAAATACCCGTTTAGTTCAAACAGATTGCTGGAGAACGCAATTGCGTATTGCTCCATTTCGGGGGTCTTATTCCAAATGCGCGAGTAATGCTCATCAAAGAAGTTTTCATAAGACTGATTTCTTGTATAATGTTCATCATATATAAAATATTGTGTATTTTCTATTTTTTCATAAAGACCTTCGAACCACTTTCTATTACCATATTCGTTTATACAGTTGAGCGCTACAAGCAAACCTTCTTCTCTTGCTCCATGTTTGAGTATTTTTATTGCCTCAACCCAGTTGGCATGTTTTTCCGGTTTGTAATACGCATCATTTATTGTTAGCACGGCAGTTCTGTCTGCTTCTGAACCGTCAAAAACAATATCTTCAACCGGAATTGATTTTTTTATGCTGTCGAATGCATCCATTATCATTTTAGACGATTCAAGATAATCGTCATTTGTTAAATTAAGGCAGGAAGCGACAAGACTGATATGAGCTACTAAATCTTCAAAAGAAACATATTCTTTAATAAGTTTTTTGGCTATTTTTCCCGCAGCTTCAACAGCCTCATCATGAGAGTAGTAACCTACGCCCGCGCCTAAACGAAGCCACATAAGTTCAGTTACTTCTGCAATCATTTCCGCATCGTATTTACTGACTGTATCCTTCATGTCATCCAAAAAGAACAAAAGAGAAGCACCTTCATAAGACAAATTGTACTCCGTTGCAATCTCAGCAGCAGTCTTGCCGGGGTTTGAATCGAGTAAACCCCAGAACAGATTAAAGTTATACTGCATGTTTTGAAAATAAGTCTTCATGAAACTTGTGCCAACCAAATCATCTTTTGTAGATATACCAGATTCTTTCAGCACGTTATGCACGTAGGAATCTGATTGTGCTGCTGTAGGTGTCGCATCGAATATGCAAGGCTCCAGGTCGTATTGGTCAAAAAGCACCGCCGACAACGCAACGGCGAGCTTTTCTGCTTCCGTAAGTGCTTCCCACTTTGCCCTGTTGTTCTGCTCGAACAAAACTTTATATGGCTTTGTGGAATCGTCCATGCAATATATGACTTTGAACGATTCCATTAGGGATTCAGGAGAGCATGATACAAAGCCAAGCTGAATATAAAAGTTGCTGAAGTTTTTAGGGAATATGTTGAGATACGCGTCGCACAAGACGCAGTCCTCACTGTCGAGCGCCTCGTCCATGGCGATGCATCTTTCTTCAGCCGACAGGTAAGGAAGTAAATTGAAATAGTTGAAAACCTGATATTTTGCACGCTCTTCGACGGAAAAATCTTTATTTGTTTTGAATTCGGAAAGGATGTCGGCGTAGCTCATTTCCCAGCCAAGTAGTTTGCGCTCCGAAAAATAGGGCGGCACGCTTATCTTAGAAAAATCTTCTTCGTAGATTGTCAGCTCCGTAAGTGGCTCTGTGCCAAGCTCGGTCTGCTCAATAAAAGCCCCTTCTACAGCAGGGATTCTGTCTGTCGTTCCCCAGCGAACGCTTTCTGGGATTATCCAGTTTTTAAGGAAAAACGGCTGTTCCGCGCACAAAAGGCATGTGGTGAGTACAGCAAAAGCGAGTGTAAAAAACTTTTTCATATTAACATAATACCACAGCTTTTGAAATTTTGCGAAAAAACTTTGTTTTCTGTTTCGTCTGAGTTTTCCGCGAGGAAAACTCGTTAGGTCGGCGTAGCCGACCGTCGGGCAGGGATTGTAGCCCCTTTAGTTCCGGCGCGGAAACGCGGCGGAACGAGCCGCGCAAGACGGCGAGGGGCGAAAAGCCCGGTGCTGGCGTTTGAGCGCATACGCAACAAGCACGTAGTGCGTAGTTTCCGGCGGAGCGAAAACGCCAGTCAGCCCGCCAGATTCCCTTTATCTATACCGTTTACTATTTCGTGGAAATCCGCTAATATGATACATTATTTCTGACTGTCCGCATGCTTCGGCACGAACGGAACAGTTTACAGAGGCTTTTATGAACAGTGAAAAACGCACAATTGACGAGAAAACGCTCGATGCGCTGCTTCAGCTTTCGCGTCTTTCTCCGGAAAGCACCAATATGCAGGTGCTGAAATCACAGGTAGACCAGATAGTTGAGTATTTTGGAATCCTTTCTCAATACGATGACAGCGAGAATCCTTATGACGCATATCCTTCGACACAAGCTGAGAAGCTTCGCGGCGACACGGTCGTGAAAGGGCTTGAGATTCCAGATGTCAAGAAGATGACTCCGGAGTTCATGGACGGATATTTCCGCGTACCGAAAGTTCTTGGGGAGGGCGCATAACATGACGATTTCACAGGCTCGTGAAGCACTTATGGAAGGAACGCTTACAAGCGCGGCTCTTGTAAAAAAGGCTGCCGACGAGTTCGAGGCTGACAAAAAATCTGCCGTTCCGATGAACGCGTTCCTTGAGATATACGATGATGCAGCTTCGCTCGCAGAAGCCGCCGACAAAGAGATTGCCGCCGCGCGTGCTGCCGGAGAAGAGGCTCTTGAAAAGCTGTTTGAAGAAAAACCGCTGATTGGTATTCCGTTCGGCGTAAAAGACAATATTTCCGTTAAGGGAAAGAAGCTCACTTGCGCAAGCCGCATTCTTGACGGCTACGTTGCCCCGTACAACGCGACGGTAACGGCAAGGCTCATCAAGGCTGGCGCGATTCCGCTTGGACGCTGCAATCAGGACGAGTTCGCGATGGGTTCTTCAACTGAATACTCTAGCTACGGCCCGACACGCAACCCGCTCAACCGCAAGTATGTTTCCGGTGGTTCTTCCGGTGGTCCTGCGGCTGTAGTCGCGGCGAATCAGGCTCTTTTCAGTCTTGGTACTGAAACTGGTGGTTCTGTACGTCTTCCGGCGAGCTACTGCGGCATTTACGGTCTTAAGCCGACATACGGTGTTCTTAGCCGCTGGGGTGTTGTTGCTTACGGAAGCTCGCTTGACCAGGTTGGCATTTTCGGCAAGACTCCTGCCGACATTGCGCTGCCGCTTTCTGTAATGGCTGGCGAAGATTTTTACGACGACACATCTGCCGACCTGCCTGACGCAGCCGCTCTTAAAAGCGAGACGACGGAAGGCACGCTCGCCGCAATGACTGAAGAAGCTTTTTCGGCTATGAAAGTCGCCATTCCGCGCCAGTTTCTTGAGACAAAAGGTCTTGACCCGGAAGTTGGCAAAGTTTTTGACGAGACAAAGCAGTGGTTCATTAAGAAAGGCGCGACCGTAGAAGTCGTTGACGTGCCTGTTCTTGACGCATCGCTCGCATGTTATTACGTTATCGCGTTCAGCGAAGTTGCAAGTAACCTTTCGCGCTTCGACGGCATCCGTTATGGTAGCCGCAAAGATCCCGGCGAAGGCTACGACGAGCTTTACATAAAGACACGCAGCGAGGGCTTCGGTCCAGAGGTAAAGCGCCGCATCATAATCGGAAACTACGTTCTTTCCGAGCAGTTCTCCGGCACATGCTACAAAAAAGCGATGAGCGTCCGCGCACGTATGCAGCGCGAAATTCAGAAGCTCTACGAAACATACGACCTTATCATCTGCCCTGTCTGTCCGACGGCCGCATTCAAACTCGGTCAGAAGTACGACGACCCGATGGCGATGTATCTTTCCGATATGTTCACGATTTTCGTGAACCTTGCACGCATCTGTTCTATCTCGGTTCCGGCTGGCTTCAAGAGCCCGGACGAGGACGGAGTTAAGATGCCGATTGGCGTTCAGTTCGCAGGCCCTATGTTCGGCGAGGCGAAGATACTCTCTGTCGCACAGGCGTGGGAGAACGACCATCCCGGAATTGCCGTCGGAATGGAGGAGAAATAAGCTATGATCGACTCATATAGAATTGTTATAGGATGCGAAATCCACTGCCAGCTTACGACAAAAACAAAGGCGTTCTGTGCTTGCGAGAACCGCTACGGCGGCATGCCTGACACACGCGTTTGTCCTGTTTGTCTTGGACTTCCGGGCGCAATGCCGCGCATCAGCCGTGGTTACGTTGAGATGGGTATCGTCGCAGGAACAGCGCTCAACTGCGCAATCTCACGCTTTGCAAAGTTTGACCGCAAGCACTACTTCTACCCTGACCTTGCGAAGGGTTATCAGATAACTCAGTACGACATTCCGCTCTGCAAGGACGGTCACGTAGACTTGCCTTACATCAAGCTGCCAAAACAGAGTCAGCCGGGCGGAGAGCTCTACTGGGACAAGAACTTCGCTGGCGGCGACAACAACATAGACAACATGTACAAGCGCGTCCGCGTTGAGCGCATCCACTTGGAGGAGGACGTTGGTAAGTCGCTCCACCTTGAGGGAAAATACAGTTACATCGATTACAACCGCTGCGGAACTCCGCTTATAGAGATTGTTACGAAGCCTGATATGAACTCGCCTGAGGAAGCCGCGCTTTTCATGGAGACGGTGCAGGAGATTCTTCGCTACGTCGGCGTTACGAACGGTAACCTTGAAGAAGGAAACATGCGCTGTGACGCAAACATCAACCTGACGGTTTGGGAAGACGGAAAGGAGTACCACACACCGATTTCCGAAATCAAGAACCTTAACTCGTTCCGCTCTATCCGCGAGGCTTGCGCTTACGAAGCGAAACGCCAGCTTGAGGAGTTCATGACAGACCGACAGCCATTCGACCCAGGCTACAAGAACACGATGGGATGGAACGAGGTTGAGGGAAAGACCGTTATCCAGAGAACGAAAAACTCATTCGTTGACTACAGATTCGTCGTTGAGCCTGATATTAAGCCGTTCACGCTTTCAGAGGAGTTCATTGCAGAGCATGCCTCAAAAGTCGGCGAGCTTCCTGAGCAGAAACGCCAGCGGCTTAAGAAAGATTTTGGGCTTTCTGATTTTGATGTTGATACGATTACTTCTAGCCGCCAGCTTGCGGAATGGTTCGAGAAAGCCGCGTCGCTTTCAAAGGACGTGAAAAAGACGGCCAACCTGATTCTTGCAGAGCTTCTTGCCGTTCTTAACGAAAAGGAGCAGACAGTCGCCGACCTTACGATTACGCCGGAGCATATCGCACAGCTTTCGAACGCGGCGGCAGAAGGCAAGATTACGAGTAAGCAGGTCAAGGAAGTTTTCGCCTGCATGATGGAAACTTCAAAATACCCGGACGACATTATCAAAGAGAAAGGTATGGTCGTCGTTTCTGATACAAGTGCGATAGAAGGCTTTGTAAGCCAGGTTCTTGCTGAGAACCCGAAAGCAATTGCCGACTACAAGAGCGGCAAGACGAACGTTGTCGGCTGGCTCATGGGTCAGGTGATGAAAAAGTCCGGTGGAAAGGCAGACCCGAAAATGGCTACATCGCTTTTGCGCACGGAACTGGAGAAGCTTTAGTAATGGCGATTGAGCTTGCCGCGGAGATTCAAAAGCGGTATGGCTTTGTCCGCCGCGCCAGAGGGTGCTACCTGTACACGGAAAAGAATGTCCGGCTAACGGACTGCTTTCTTGACGGCGGTCGCGCCCTTTTAGGCTGGGACGGCGGCAAAGCGCGCACAGTTTTTAAGGATACTCTTGAGCGAGGCGCGAACGGCTCTTATTGCGGCGGGTACGAAAGCCGCCTGGCGACGGCGGTGCGTCACTTGCTGCCGAGCGAATACACGGAAATCCGCTGGTACTACGACGCGCCCAGTGCGGCCTGTGTCAGTGGTGCGCGCAACTTGGCTGATGGCGCGCCCGGTGCTGCGCGCGATTCGTACAACACCGCTTTTGGCGTGTCCGGCGCGAATTCCGCTGACCGCAGTACGAACAGTACGTCAGAATCGCCAAACGCGGCTTTTTGCGCGGCTCGCGAGAGTGGCGCAGCTGCTTCCAGCGCGAACAACGCGCGTTTTGGCGCGGTTTTGTGGCGGCCGTGGCTCGATATTTGCGCGACGGCAGAACCCAAGCCCACGCGTTACCCCGAAATAACGATAACTCATCCCGGCGCAGAACGCCCCGACGTAATAAAACTTGTGCCACCGTTCGCGTGGGCAACATCGCTCACGATATACGCATTCCGCGCGGCCTCTGAACGCACGCAAACAACAGGCACGCAGACCGGCGCGCAAACTCAGGATTCCAGCTCACAGTCCGGCGCGAATGCTGCAAAACTGGGGCAAGCAGGCGCGCAAATTCCGCGAGCTTCCGACACTGTTCCCGCCCCGCTTCTCGCAGCATACGCGCGTACGTTCTGCGACCTAAAAACCGCACTCGGAACTTACGGCGAAAACGACTTCAAGCAGTT
>JAFZVC010000042.1 GCA_017618015.1 Spirochaetaceae bacterium | reverse complement strand
CCACGACAAACGCATGAATTAAAAAATTGTAAACGAAACCTCTTTTCAAGGGATAAGGATTATGTTACTATAGTTATGTAATCCGGAGAAGAGAGGTTGAATACATGGACACATTGCTGGAATGGTTGGAATATGTAGAAGAAAGCGAAGACAGCAGGCAAAGCGGGAAGGTTCGGCATCGGCTAAAAGATATTCTGGTGATCGTACTGCTGGCCACATTGGCGAATGCGGATGATTGGGTCGAAATCGGGATATTCGCGCAGTATCACGAAGAGTTTTTGAGGAAATACATCCGCCTGGAGAACGGTGTGCCGTCACATGACACGATACAGAGGGTGATGGCGCTCATATCACCGGATGTGATGCAGCAGATCATGGCGAGATGGTATGAGGTATTGAACTCAGAAGAGGGAGAAAAACTGAAGAAAATCATCGCCATTGACGGGAAAACCATGCGCGGGAATACGCAGAACGGCAGTAAGCCCTCGCATATAGTGTCGGCGTGCTGCGATGAAGACGGGTTCTGTCTGGGACAGGTCGCGGTAGAAGAGAAAAGCAACGAGATCACCGCAATCCCGGAGCTTTTGGACAGGATCAACGTGAAGGGTCAGGTTATCACGATAGACGCTATGGGGACACAGACGGGCATAGCGGAAAAGATACGTCAAAAACGCGCGGATTACGTACTGGCCTTGAAAGGGAACCAGGGAACGCTGCATGATGACGTAAAGCTGTTTTTTCAGGATGATGAAACTCGCAAGAAGATTGAAAAAGCGGGCCATTATAAGAGGACAGTAGAGAAAGCGCACAGTCAGAGTGAGGTCAGGGAATACTATCAGACCGAAGATATCAAATGGCTGACGCAGCGTTCAAACTGGAAGGGCTTAAAGAGCATCGGGATGGAGCAGAAAACGATTACCCGTCCTGATGGAACAATTAGCATAGAATACCGGTACTATATCAGTAGTTTGAAGAATGATATCGAACTTTTCAGCCGTGCTGTCCGGAGACATTGGTCTGTAGAGGTCATGCATTGGCATTTGGACGTGACCTTCCGTGAGGACGCGAACCACACGATCGACAAGTTTGCGGCACAGAACATGAACATAATCCGCAAGCTCTGTCTGCATATCTTGAAGATGGTTGAGATATTCCGACCGAAACTCTCTTTGAGAAAGAAACGGTTTGTGATTGCTCAAGACCCGGAAAAGCTCTTGGAGTTCGTGATGAGTATCTGATTCCACAAGCCGATTTTACCTAAAAAATTTCAATATCGTTACAACAAATTAACGAATATAAACAAGCGCTTCTGCGGAGCCCTTATTCACCTTCATGCGTTTGTCGTGCGTCTGCTGCTTTTTTCGTTGCAGGAACGGCGTTTCTGTGATATACTTATCAGGGTGGTTTTTATAGCCCATAGTCTTTCAATTAATTAACGAATTTGAAATACTTTGAAATACAAAGAAGGTCAGTCTATGAGATACGAAGCAGAAAAAGCAACCTTCAAGCGTCAGTTGAAAGAATTTGCCGCTACCTTAGGCGCGTTTATCGCTACTAACGATGAATGGACTATTCGCGGCTTTATCGACATATTCAAGAATATTTACACCATTTCAGCGGATACGAAAATCGTTTCAAAGATTCTTGAATTGCACCTGTTTCCTCATTTTCTTTCTTTTGCGCAAGAAATAGGATACGATATTGAACTTGCTACCTATCAGAATTGGTATCCTGATCTGACCTTTATATCAAAGGCGAATCGGCAAGTCAAGTTTGCTGTAGATTTGAAAACCACATACAGGGATGAAGAAGATCCGGGGTTTTGTAACGGATTTACATTAGGTTCACACGGTGAATACTTTATTGAACGAACAAGCACAAAGAATATTCAGTATCCATACAGTGAATATAGTGGTCACTTCTGTTTGGGAATAATCTATTCCAGAGCAGAATTGGATAAAAGCGAAGAAACGCACGTATATTCACTTGACGAATTAGAAAGCATTCCGCCAGTGATAAAGAACTTTTTGTTCTTTGCTGAAGAAAAATGGAAAATAGCAAGCGATAAACGTGGAAGCGGTAATACTGCAAATATCGGCAGCATTCAGAAAATAGACGATATTCTAAATGGTAACGGTGTATTTGCTAAAGCAGGAGAAGAATTATTCGAT
>JAFZVC010000041.1 GCA_017618015.1 Spirochaetaceae bacterium | reverse complement strand
TTCTTCGAGCAGCTTGAGTCTTACATTCATTATTTCAATTATGAGCGTGACTCAAGTGTTTTGGACTATCGGACTCCGTTTGAAGTCCGGCTACAAAGTATGGTAGCATAATAATGTCCAATAAAATGGGTTCAGTTCATTGTCCGCCCCTCCGTATGCTTGTACAACACACTAAAAATCGTTAAAATCATACGCTATACTGTCATGAGCAGAATTTTTTTTAGAGGTATGAACTATGAAAGGTATTGAACTTGAAAAAGCCTACAATCCGCAGGACTTTGAGGACAGGCTTTACGAACGCTGGGAAAAAGAAGGCTATTTTAAGCCGGCATCAGATGAATCTTCCCCAGTACACAAAAACTGTAACTGCAAGAATACCTATACAGTCGTCATACCTCCGCCAAACGTCACGGGTGTCCTTCACATGGGACACGGTCTTAACAACACTCTTCAGGACATTGTTGTACGCTATCACAGAATGAGGGGCGACAACACTCTCTGGCTTACTGGAACCGACCATGCCGGAATTGCGACACAGAACGTTGTTGAGCGTCAGCTTAAAAAAGAGGGTCTTACACGAAACGATCTTGGACGCGAGAAATTCCTTGAGCGAACTTGGAAAGTTAAGGAAGACCATCACAGTGTAATCGTTAAGCAGCAGAGAAAACTCGGTAACTCAACTGATTGGGAGCGCGAGCGTTTTACTTATGACGAGGGTCTTAGCGCGGCTGTTCGCGATGTTTTCGTTACGCTTTACGAACGCGGTCTTATGTACCGTGGAAAGCGTCTTGTTAACTGGTGTCCGCGTTGTGGAACGGCTCTTGCTGATGATGAAGTAGACCATGAGGATACTCAGGGCGCGATGTATCATCTTTATTACGAGTATGCTGACGGTAGCGGAAAAATTGAGGTTGCTACGACACGTCCAGAAACTTTCTTTGGTGATACTGCCGTCGCCGTAAACCCAAGCGACGAGCGTTACAAGGCTCTTGTTGGAAAGAAGCTTAAGCTTCCGCTGACTGGAAAAGAAATCCCGATTATCGCTGATGATTACGTTGATAAAGAGTTCGGAACCGGTATGGTTAAGATTACGCCGGCACATGACCCGAACGACTGGGAAGTTGGTCTTCGCCACAATCTTGAGGTTATCAACCTTTTGACACCGGACGGTCGTTTGAATGAAAACGTGCCTGAGAAATACCGCGGACTTAAGCCAGAGGCGGCTCGCAAGCTCGTTATTGAGGATTTGGAAGCAGCTGGTCTGTACAAAGGCGAAGAGAAGATGGTTCACTCTGTAGGTCACTGTTACCGCTGCAAGACAGTTGTTGAGCCATATTTGAGCGACCAGTGGTTCGTAAAGATGAAGCCGATGGCTGACAAAGCACTTGCCGCATGGAAAAACGGCGAGATTCAGTTCTTCCCGCAGAAATGGGAAAACACTTATGAGCAGTGGCTTGTTAATATCCGCGACTGGTGCGTAAGCCGCCAGATTTGGTGGGGGCACAGAATCCCAGTTTGGTACTGCCAGAAGTGCGGCGAGGTTATCGTTAGCCGCGAAGACCCGACAAAGTGTCCTAAGTGCGGATGCGGTGCCGAGGATTTGAAGCAGGACCCGGATGTTCTTGATACTTGGTTCAGCTCTTGGCTCTGGCCTTTCAGTACTTTGGGATGGCCAAATGAGACTGATGACCTTAAGAAGTTCTATCCGACGACGGCTCTTGTTACGGCTTATGACATCATTTTCTTCTGGGTTTCCAGAATGATTATGGCTGGTCTTGAGTTTACAGGAAAAGCACCGTTCCACGACATTTACATACACGGTCTTGTCCGCGACAAGCAGGGACGCAAGATGAGTAAGTCTCTTGGAAACGGAATTGACCCACTTGAGCTTATCGACCAGTACGGCTCTGATGCTGTTAAATACACGCTCGGCTTTATGTGCGCACAGGGACAAGATGTTCTTGTTGATAAAGATTCTTTCAAGCTCGGAAGCCGCTTTGCGAACAAGATTTGGAACGCAAGCCGCTATCTGCTTGGAAACCTTGAGGGACGTAACCTTGTTCCTGTTAAGAAGAGCGACCTTACAGAGCTTGATAAATGGGTTTATGCCCGCCTTGACAACGCTGTGCGCACGACAAGAAGCGCGCTCGAAGGCTACCGTTTCAACGACGGTGCGCAGGCTTTGTACGAGTTCTTCTGGACAGAGTTCTGCGACTGGTACGTTGAGGCAACAAAGCTTTCGTTCCGTAACGGAGACGATGCCGAAAAAGACAGAGCAGCATCTGTTCTGCTTAACATACTTGAAGAAAGCCTGCGCCTTCTTCATCCATATCTGCCTTTCGTTACCGAGGAGATTTACCAGAAGCTCCCGCTCGCAGAAATTGACGCTTCACGCAAGGCTGCCGGAAGCGAAGCTGTTTGCGCGTCACAGTACACGGGCATGCTTATTGCCGCGCCGTACCCAGAAATTGACGATTCCCGCGCTAACGACACGATTGTAGCCCGCTTCGACGCGCTTCAGGAACTTATCCGCTCTATTCGCGCATTGCGTGTTGAGTGCGGAATCGGCCCTGAAGTTAAGCTTACGACACGCGTTATCATTACGAAAGGCAGCAATGCTGAAGTTTGTACCGAGAAGACGGACATCATCAAACTGCTCGCGGGCGTTGGCTCACTTGAGTTTGTTGATGAAAAGCCGCAGGGCGCGATTGGCTCTGTGGGCAACGGCTTCGAAGCTTTCCTCATTGTTGACAGCTCGATTAACGTTGATGCGCTTAAAGCCCGCTTTGAAAAGGAACTTAAGGCAGAGAACGATTTCATAGAGAAGACGAAGGCAAAGCTTGCCGGAAAGTTCGCTGAGAACGCTCCTGCAGAAGTCGTTGCCCAGTTCCGCGAAAAACAGGCGGCTGCTGAGCGTCGCGTAGAAAAACTTGCGTCGTATTTGCAGAATCTGTAAAGAAATCAACAGAGAGTGCGATAAATAAAACAAAGGAGGTCGCCCGTGGGAATGAATGTTGTTAAACCTTTGCAAATGGACGAGCAGGGTATGCTGCAGCTTAAAGGCATATATCTTGCACCATATATTCAGCTTGCAACAGCTCTTATCGGCAAGTCACGCCATGCGGGCGGCAATATGTTCCGTCATCAGATTGACACGATGGGCATTCTGATTGACTACGGCTATCTTGACGGAATTCTCTTGAAAGCCTCTTTGATTCATGATCTTATTGAAGATATTCCGGGCTACGATGTCCAGAATATCCTTAATATCGATAAGGATTCGCCAGAAGTCTTGAAGCTCGTAATGGAAGTCACAAAGAAAGAAGGGCAGACCAAAAAAGACTTCCTTATGGACATAATGAAAAACGGCAGCGAGAACGCGAAAATCCTTAAGTGCGCCGACCGCATCAGCAACATGATAAGCTTGGGATTCGTCACAGACGAGAAGTTCATTGCGCGGTATTGCGACGAGACGGAGTTTTTTGTTTTCCCAATCGCGCTCGATGTTGACTACAACATGTATCAGGAACTGATAAACCTTGTTATGACACGCCGCCGCTACCTTGAAGATACGGATTATTACCTGAGATATAAGGAATAGTTTTGACAGCTTGCGCAAATGTCATCAAAAACATGGTGTGCGTAGCCAACAGGCTCCGGTTTTCGCGCGGCTTTTTGATTGTGCAGTTTTTGTTTAATGTTTTCTGGCGCGAGGTTACATACTAGAATTTTTGTTGTAAATATTGCATTATATGGTGGAGGTTTTAATATGGCAAAGACAATTACATTCGGAGAAATAATGCTTAGGCTTAAGTCACCGGAGCATGAGCGGCTCTTCCAGTCGCCAGTTCTTGAAGCGACTTTCGGTGGTGGAGAGGCGAATGTAGCTGTTTCACTCGCTATATTTGGCAAAGATGCAGCTTTCGTTACAGCTGTACCTGACAATGCAGTAGGTGAGGCTGCAATTGCGGAGCTTCGTAAACACGGCGTAGATACCTCCTATATAAACAAGGTTAAGGGCGGTCGTCTTGGTATTTATTACCTTGAGACAGGCGCGTGCGCAAGACCTTCTCTTGTCGTTTACGACAGGGCAGAAAGCTGCATCGCAAAGGCAAAGCCCGCTGATTTTAACTGGAATGAAATAATGAAAGACGCGGAGTGGTTCCACGTGACAGGCATTACACCGGCACTTTCACAGGAAGCCGCCGACACGGCTCTTGAAGCGATGAAAGCCGCAAAAGCAAAAGGCGCGACAGTCTCTATGGACCTTAACTACCGCAAGAAGCTCTGGAATTACGGCAAAAAAGCGCCGGAAGTAATGCGCGAGCTTGTGAAATACGTTGATGTAGTAATCGCGAACGAAGAAGATATTCAGATGTGCCTTGGCATTACGGCTCCCGGCGTGGACGTTACAAAAGGCAAGCTTGATACGGACGACTACAAGAAGCTGACAGCCGCCGTAAAGAGCGAGTTCAGCAACGTCAAGATTGTCGCCGTAACGCTCCGTGAAAGCATTTCCGCTGACAAAAACGGATGGTCTGCTGTTCTTTCTGGAAAGACAGGCTTCTATACTTCAAAAAAATACGCGATTGATGATATTGTTGATCGTGTTGGTGGCGGCGATTCTTTCTCCGCCGGAATTATTTTCGGACTTCAGGAGTATGCCGACAACGAGCAGCAGGCACTTGAGTATGCGGTTGCGGCTTCGGCTCTTAAACACACGATTCCTGGTGACTTCAACCTTACAAGAAAGAGTGAAGTTCTTGCGCTTGCCGGCGGTGACGGTTCTGGCCGTGTCCAGCGGTAATGGGGGTAAAAGATGAGCGATTTGTTTGATAGAATCAGAGATATAGGTATTATCCCGGTTATAAAGCTTACGAGTGTTGAGCAGGCAGTTCCGCTTGCAAAAGCTCTTCTTGACGGCGGAATTCCGGCTGCGGAAGTTACTTTCAGATCTGCCGCCGCCGCTGACGGCATTAAGGCAATTAAAAAGGCGTATCCAGAGATGCTCCTTGGAGCCGGAACTGTAATAAACAAGGATTTCGCGCAGCGTGCAATCGATGCTGGAGCCGAGTTTATCGTTTCGCCCGGCTTCAACCCGGAAGTAATCGACTTTGTTTTGAGTAAAGGCGTTCCGATGATTCCTGGTGTCGCGACTCCGGGCGAAATCGAGCAGGCTCTTTGCAAGGGACTTAACGTGCTTAAGTTTTTCCCGGCGGAAGCCGCTGGCGGCGTCGCAATGCTAAACGCGTTCGCAGGACCTTTCTCCAATGTCCGCTTTATGGCGACCGGCGGCATTAACGCCAAGAACATGGGCGAGTATTTCAAATGCAAGAATATCCTTGCTATCGGCGGAAGCTGGATGGTTAAGGACGACAACGAGCTTGTAACGAAACTCAGCCGCGAAGCCGTATCTCAGATGCACGGCTTTACGCTCGGACATATTGGCGTCAATGGCGCGGACGAAAAAGACGCCGCCGGAATCGCCAAGCTTTTCGAAATCTTCGGACTTCTTGGCAAAGAGGGCAACGCGTCATGGTTCTGCAACTCCGCCGTTGACTCCACAAGTTTTGAAGTGATGAAAGGAAACGGGAAGGGCGTTCACGGCCATATCGCAATAAAGACATGGAACATTGAGCGCGCACTTGCGTATCTTGCCCGTTATGGCGTTGAGCCTGATATGTCAACGGCGAAATACACCGGCGAGGCTGGAAAATCGTCCATGTCTTTTGTCTATACGACAATGAATATTGGCGGCTTTGCGATTCATCTGAACAAGGCATAAATAAAATCAGAAAACTTTCCCATTCCGCGCGTGGAAAACCGTGCTATAATCTCTTTTATGTACAAGGCGATTATAGTTGACGATGAGATATGGGCAATTCGTGGGCTTTCGGGTATTATCCCGTGGGAGAAATTCGGCTTCACAATCTGCGCTACATGTACAGGCGTTGATGAGGCTCTTGCCGCTATCGAAAAACATAACCCAGAAATAGTTTTCACTGACATCAGAATGTCGCAAAAAAGCGGCTTGGAGCTTATAAACAGCACTTCAGCCGCCGCCAACAAGCTTTTTCCTCTTATCGTCATTGTAAGCGCGTATAAAGACTTTGAAGTTGCAAAGCATGCCATAAAAAAAGGTGTTTTCGACTATTTGTTGAAGCCGCTCGAACGCGATGTCGTAGCCGATGTTGCCCGCTGTGCGTTCGCAGAGATAGAAATGCGGAAAAAGCAGCAGGAAGACTTTTCGTTTGTTGACCTTTCTGCGCCCGAAAGCCTTACAGATGCCGGCGTTCTAAGGATGCTGCGCGAAGTTGGCGTAACGAACGAGTGTTATATCATCGTGTCGAAGAATGAGCTTAAAAGCGAAGTTTTCTTTGGCGCTGTAAAGCCCGGTGGCGAGCATTCTGGAACTTCATTAAGACAAGTGCGTGTGAGCGGCTTCCAGTTCGCGTACCTTTTTTCGGGCGAACTTCCGAATATGTCGCAGTCTGATGTTGGCATAAGTTGCTGCCACGAAAACTTTGACGCAATACCCGAGATGATAAAAGAAGCTTGTTTTTCATACTATGGCGGTTTTATCTTCAGCAATAACGGCGTTGTGTCGTGCATGCAGAAGTATATCGCGACGCATTATAAAGAAAAGCTTTCAATAAGCCAGCTTGCGGACGCTTTTAACGTTTCAGAGCCATACGTTTACGAGCTTTTCAAAAAACACGCGGAAAACACGGTCCTTGGCTTTCAGCAGGATATCCGAATGCATTATGCGGAACGGCTTTTGAAAGACACCGACAAGCCAATCGGCGAAATTGCGGCAGAAGTCGGCTATGATGACATCGGCTACTTTGGGCGTGTTTTCAAAAAGCATTTCGACTGCTCGCCAAGCTGCTTCAGATAACTATTGTTATCTTTATCTCTGTGAAAGAGTTTTCTTCCGTTTCTATCGTCATTTCATTTTTTTCATTCGTAAGCTTAAGCCGCCTGTAAATGTTATGGAGCCCGATGCTGTCGCGCTTTTCTTCTTCTTTGAACACCGAAAAATCTTCAGCGATTTTTGCAAGCTCTTCTTTTCCAATGCCTTTACCGTTGTCGCGGACGGTAATCTCAAGAACGTCATCAACAACGGCGGCTTTAATCGCGATTTTGCATCCATCAGTCGGGATAAAGCCGTCAAATCCGTGTTTTATGCTGTTTTCTACAATAGGCTGCAAAATCATCGGAGGAATTTCGCGTAATCCGGCTTCAGCTGAAATATCAGGAGTGAATACGTATTTGTCTGGGAATCGTATGGAAAGTATTGTTAAATAATGAGTTACATTTTGGATTTCTTCGTTCAGCGGGACATTCTGCTTTGCGTAAAGCGAATAGCGCAAAAGGCTTGCCGTCGCGGAGATAATCTCTTCTATCGGTTCGGCATTGTAATATTGCGCCATACTGCGGATGCATTCCATCGTATTGAACAAAAAGTGTGGATTTATCTGGCTTCTGTACGCTATCATCTCTGACTCTTGCTGCTCGATTTTTAGCTGAAAAAGCTGCTCACGCGTCTTTTGTTCCTGCTGCGCTGAGTTGTCGATGCGGTCGAGCATTCCGTTTATTTGTTGAGCCAGGAACTTCATTTCTTTTGCGTGAGGCTCTTTAAGACGGATTTTGTCGGAGCTTGTGCGCATCTTGTTCAGCGTTGAGACGAATGAGTTAATCGCAACCGAAAGCCTTTGCATAAAGAAGAAAAGAAGTGAGAGCGTGAGCGCAAAGCCGATTAAGGCGATTATGTAAAGTCCTCTTCGTGCTGGGATATATGTTTCTGTCGTTGCCTCAGCCGGGGCTATGCAGACGAATTCGCGGGAGTTGCCAATATCGGAATGATAGTAATAACACTTAGTGTCGTTTACGTTTACGAATTTTGGCGGCTTTGTGTTTTTCCTGCTTGAAACAGCCCCTTGTATCAGTGTGGCAATTTCCGGGGTGAGCGATGTGTTGCTGCTTACTATGCTGCCGTCGTAAATGATTGCGTAATATGTGTTGTCTCCGCTGAATTCATCGGGCACAGTGATGAACTGGTTCATGTCGCACAAAATAGAGCAAATCGCGTCATTGCGTGGAGTAATAGCCGTTCCTTCGTTCAGGATGTTGCTTATCGGGACGTGATAAAAAAAGAGGGAAGGGCTGTTCGCGCTGTCGTCCAGCCCGGAGATTATCGAATGATCAAGCGTTATATCTTCTTCCAAGCCGCTTTGTTCCAAGTTCTGCAAAAATGAGCGCAAATAAGTTGTGTTTGTGTAAAATCGTGAATGAAAATTGATATAGAAAAAAATGTCTTTTATGTATTTGTACGAATCTTTATATGTGAAAACGATTTCTTTTGCGGAGTTTATGCTTTTTGCCTTTTCGTTCGGGAACTGCGAAAAAAGTGATTTTTGAACGATGCTGTAATATCCGCAAGATTTTGCGACCCTGTCTATTTCGCCAAGCTTGCCGTTAACCTGCTGCTCCATTCCGTAAGCGAGCTGGTTGAAATACGTGTCTGCTTGTTCTTCGGCGACTTTTCGCAAGTTGAAGTAGTAATACGCGAGCATTATGAGCATCACAAGAAAGAAAAGCATGAAGCAGAGAAGAATCCGGTTTTTTAGCGAATCAATTTGTCTCAAATCAAAACTCCGATTTTAAGCATAAACCGAAAAACGATGCGCGAAAAGGGGATATTTGAGCCGTGCCGAAAAAAAGTGCAAAAAAAGTCGATGGCACGAATTTGCTTGGCTAAAATTTGCCAAGTTTTTACTGTGCATGATATACTGAAACAAAGGAGATGAATATGAAATTACTGCATAGAAATATTGAGAGTGTATATGAAAATCAACGCTACCACCGCACGAATAAAAATATCGCGCATCTCGTTTTGAAACTAACGTGCTTGCTTTTCTTTACTGTGGTAACACTCTTTCCTGTCTTGGCCCAGAGTAAAAATAATACGTTCGTGTATATGGTTATAAACTCGGATTTTCCGGGTTTCAACCCTGCAGCAGACAAGATTGGCGGGTATGATGTTTTCGTATACCAAAATCATTCTCAAGATTACTATGCTTATTTCTGTAAAACTATTAACAGCAAACAAGAGATTTTTGCCTGTTACAATTATTCCAAACAGTATTGGTATTATCGCGCCGGGTATGATGGACGTCCTGCCATTAACGGTGAAAGCTTCGATAATTCTGTCGTGGATCCGTCAAAACTATACGCAAAATATGATCCGCGCATAGACTATAACCGCACGAAACCTTCTAAAAATGCCCGTTTTATTAATATAGACTTTGAGCTTGGCAGTGCGACGTGGACAAGCAATGGTAGGTACGATTATGCCTACTATGAACCGCAAACACTCCCGTTTGACGACAATGCAAAAATGGTCGGCAAACGGCGCACTTTGACGAAAATCGGAAAATATACATGTTATTGGCAAGATGAATATACTGTTAATTTTACGGAAGATGCAGATCGTTTTACCGTCAGGGCAGATGGTACTGTTTCTGGATTCAGCGATGTCACTTGGGTTGCACAATATGACACACAGCATCAGGTATGGAACATGTATACGCCAGATTTTCCTGTTTCGAACGAGGATCTTGCTTCTCTTTTTTCCAAAATTAATTCCACAATCGACCTTAACAGATTAAAAAACCGCCCATCAGATATAAGTGGTTATAACATGAATCCTTCCGTAGTCTGGGTTCAGCCCTCAGACTATAAGATTTTTTATGACAGTACAGCAGTCGCTGACACATCTATAACGAAGATGGGCAAGTATACTCTCAACTGGAACAAAGTGTACGTAACGTTCTCCGAGTGGGAAAACGGGCGTGAGCTTATAAAAGCCTGCTACAATCACTGCTTTCAGTATTGGGAATATCAAGCGGGAAAAAATGGATATCCTGCAGGAAATACAAACTTTGACGAATCTTCTGTAAACCTTTCAAGACTGTATAAGAAGATTGACAAATCTATCACCCTTTCACGCTTTGCTCCGCCCGCAAACGAACTTAAGCCTCTCCTTTCAAAAAAGACGTATTCCGGCACCAAATGTAACGTAGGCGACATAATACTGCAGGACGGAACTGCCGTAAGCCCCGGTTCGTATTATGCGGATACAAGGAATCCGGCAATAGGGGTCGTGGCGTTCTTCCGCGACATGAATTTCCCGAATTCCGAGGATAATGGAACACAATATGGCAGCATAGAGGATGCTGTGATATTTGGCTTGCAAAAAGATACAAAAGCCCTTATTGTCCCGGAAAAAACGGACGGTTTTGATTATTACGGCCAGGACAGAATTGCAGAGCTTAATATTACGGAAATAAGCTGGGATTATGATGGGAAAAAAGGTACATATACCGCAAATTCAGACACTGATGGCTCTGACAATTACAGTATCATAAAAGCAGCTATTGAGGCTGCAAAAAACAGGCCAGAGTTCCAGCCGTTCGGTAACATAACGTATCCGGCGTTCGAAGCGGCAGAAAATTACGGTGTCACGAACAATATAAAAGGAACTTTCAGAACAGGCTGGTACATACCATCTTATGCCGAATACGATTATGTCGTACGGAACATTGATAAAATAAACGATTCACTGTCTAAGATAAGCGGTTCTAATTCTTCTTTTGGAACAGGCTATTCTATGCAATCACGATGGGGAATTGCAGTGTCATCACCGGGTGCCGGTTCACCGTTTGCCGCCAGAAACTACAATGAAATAGCCGTCGATTACCCAGATTTATTAACACCTGCTTCAGTACGCTTTATCCGTAATTATGACAACTCAAAAGATGAGTATAGCGGTTTTCCTGTGAATGGTCTTGCGGTCGGAACATACGGAGAAAAAAAAGAACCTAATGCCGTTGGCGATATAGTTTTTAGCGACGGTAGCGCAACTGCTTTAAGAGACGGACTTATCCTTACAAGCGAGCAGAAAAAAGCTGTTATAGCTTGCGGTGTATACATTGGAGACGGATATATAGGTGAAAAAGGATATTTGTACGTTATAGGTATAAATGCAAAATCAAATATAAGTACAGCATTTACGGACGAAGGGCAGCAGCAGATTAAACCAATAAGCTCCGGAGGTTCCCGTACCGCTGTTGTTCCTATTGATTACGATACTTTGCTTCAGACCGGAATTGGTCATGATGATATGTATCCTTTCGTAGGTATGATGACGGATGGTGTTAAGAACTGGGCTTCGATACAAAAATCAATTCCTTGGGCGACAGGCGTAAAGGACAGCAACGGAGTTATAAAAACAGGAATGCCTGTATTTATATACGCAGATATGTATGGTTCTGGAAATTCTTTCAAAAACTGGTATATTTCTGGTGCAGATCAAAAGTCCATTGCACTTATTGCCACACCAAAGCTTGTGGGTAAATATTCAAGCGGATGGTTTATCCCGGCGTATGCAGAAAGCTGGCTTGCGGACATCAGCTCAGATAACTTCAAGGCAAAGTTTAGGGCTGTTACCGGATCTACGATTGGGGAGAATGGTAATGAGAACAGAGCCGCTATTGCGAACCGTGTTCTTACGATATATGGTCCATATCTGTGCATTGACAACCATGATATACGTTTAGGCGGTTATGACGGTCAGTCTGTAGACAGCGTTGTTGTTTTCCACAAAGCTTCAAAAGTTAATGAGGAAGATTATTGTCTTTCTCCGGCAGAGTACAGACCTGATCGCTGCTATGTCGGTGATATAGTTCTTGCTGACGGTTCTTATGTACATATGCAAGAATATGAATACGATCCGAATAATCCGGCAGTTGGTATCGTCGCGTCCTTTAAGGATAAAGACAAATCATTAAAAACTGCAATGTATATGACTGTCGGGAATGCATCTTTCTATTTCTATTTAGGCACAAAAGATAATGTAGAAATAATCAGTGTGGAAAATGTTTCTGAAGGATGGAAGAACCCAGTTTTACAGGAGAGCTTTATAAAAGTAGGAGCTTTTGATGGAGTTAAGCCGAAATCGGTCGTTTCTGACAATAGTGGGCTCACAACCGACAGCAGGCATCCGTACAAAATAGGGGATATAGTTCTTCAGGATGGCAGCGTTGTTTCGGCGGCGCAGTACAGGGCTAACTCACGGAATCCGGCAGTTGGCGTTATTGCATTCTTCAAGGACAATTCATTCCCGAATTCCGGCAACTACGGTTCACGTACTGGAACAAAAGAAGATGCTTATATAATCGGATTGCAGCAAAAACGCGGAGTTGTTCAGTGGGCTTCTAGCGGAGCTCAGGGTGTTTCGCTTATAAAAGAGCTGCAAAGCTATCCGTCTCATACAGGACCGGATGCTGCTGACATAGCAGATTTCCATCAGGGCAGCGATGTTGATGGAAGCGATAACTGGAGCAAGCTTTGCGCCGCCGTCACCGACGAGAATAAGACAGGTACATACCCTGCATTCGAGTATGCTTCTTCTTACGGTAAAACAGTTGGTATAAGCGGAACTTACTCAAGTGGCTGGTATTTACCGACAATCGCAGAACTTTCGTATGTTTACAGAAACAAGCGTCTTATAAACGAGAGCATAGCCCTTATAGAAGGTGCAATGAACATAAGTGGAGCACTTTACCGATCATCTTCGCAAGTAGCGTTCAGTGATGGCGGAACGTACTCTCTTAATGGTGCTTGGGGTAGTATAGAATACGAATCAAAGACAAACAGCTACGACGGTCATGGCGTCATAGTAATTCGTCCGCTTAGTACTGCTACTAAAACACCGGTTCAGTGGTCAGAGCCTGTAGTTCAGAAAAAAAATCCTGCGAATTCGCTTTTAAAGCCGTCCAGTGGGAATGGTTCGCTTATAGGAACAAAAGCGAAACCAGATGCTGTTGGCGACATCATTTTCAGCGACGGCAGTGCGATTGCTTATACAGCAGGACTTACGCTTACACAAAAGCAAAAAGAAACAGCTGTTGCAGTAGCGGCTTTTGTTGGTGACGGTTCAATAGGCGAGATCGGTAAGATTTATGGAATTTCGCTCGCAAGTAAAGACCATTGCATATATTACAATCCGCGAGGAAGAAGCATAGACGGTGCATCATGGAATAATTTCGTTTCTTTATCCAGTAGCACTGAAGAGACTTATGGTTCTCCTTATGTTTCTTTCTGTTATCCGAATGGCAGTAACGCAGACCATTGGGGCGATATTTCATACTTCACCGGTGATCTGGATGGAAGTGATAACTGGGAAGATATATGCAAGGTTGATCCTAGCGGAGCGGAGAATGCTGAATTTATTTATCCGGCTTGGGATTTTGTTCTTAATATGGGAGAAGGCTGGTATATTGGAAGTGCCGCAGAAATTTGGATGATGCATAAAAATATCCTTACAATAAATGCTGCACGGACTGCTGCTGGTTATAGCAGGATAAACTCATGCTGGACTTCATCATCGATAGAAGATAGTAGTTTTCCACAGGTAATTGGGTATCATCCTTTTGAGACACCTGTACTTTCTAGTAGAAGTATGGGTTCTTATGTTCCTGTATACGGAATGCGGGCTTTTGACAGCGGCATAAAAACTGTTGCAAAACCAACACAGTCTGTTTCGTCCATGTCCGCCAAACCCGATTTTGTGCTTGTTAAGGGAGGCTTGTTCAAAATGGGAAGTACGTCTGGGGCAAACGATGAAAAACCAGTTCACAGCGTAACTTTAACAAGCTTTTATATGTGTGATCACGAGGTTACGCAAGCTGAATACAAAGCTGTTATGGGTACTAACCCGAGCGCATTCAGCGGAAACAACAAGCCGGTTGAGCAAGTTTCGTGGTTCGACGCGATAGAATACTGCAACGCTTTGAGTAGAAAAGAAGGGCTTACACCGTGTTACACAAAGAGCGGAGGCTCATATATCTGTAACTGGAGCGCGAACGGCTATCGTCTGCCTACAGAAGCTGAGTGGGAGTACGCCGCGCGGGGCGGAAACAAAAGTAAGGGTTATACGTACAGTGGAAGCAATACGGCTACGAGCGTTTCTTGGAGCAAGAACAATGCCGGAAGCGGTACGCACGACGTTAAGACAAAGACAGCGAACGAGCTTGGCATTTACGACCTGAGCGGTAACGTAAGCGAGTGGGTTTGGGATTGGTACGGAAACTACAGCAGCTCAAGCCAGACAGATCCGCGCGGCGTTTCGTCGGGCTCGTACAGATCAAGGCGTGGCGGAAGCTGGAGTGATGCTGAAACATGTGCAACAGTTACGTACCGTGACGGAAACACACCCACAAAAACGGCAAACAACAGAGGCTTCCGAGTAGTCCGTAACGCGGATTAGTATATACGTTACCGCTTAGGTGAAAGCCTAAGCGGTAACGGCCATTTTATATCCCTCAAATAATCATTTTTCCTCAAACAACAAAAATTTTGCAAAAAAGTTTTCTTAAAGGTTCATTTAAGGTTTCGCTTTTAATATGTGACTATCAGCTGAAAAAAAACTATATCCGGCAGCTAACGCCGAGGTTTTAGGAGGAAATATGATTCAGGAGAAGCACTACCGGCATGAACTGAAATATGCTGTTCCTTATGCAGAATATCTCGCCATGCGCGGGCGGCTTCGGAAAATAATGTCAGTCGATCCGCACACATCGGCTGACGGATTGTATCAGATTCGGAGTATATACTTCGACAACGGCGATGACAAAGCACTTCGTGAGAAGGTTGATGGCGTCGCGAAACGCGAGAAATTCCGCATCAGATACTACAACGATGATTTTTCTTTCATCACGCTTGAAAAGAAGATGAAGATAAACAATCTGTGCCTTAAATACGATGCGAGAATAACGGAAAAAGAGTGCAGGGATATTCTGGACGGGAATCTTGATTGGATGAAAACACATCCACAGGAGCTTGTCCGGGAACTGTACGCCAAAATGCGTTATCAGCGTCTGCGTCCGCGCGTGCTTGTGTCGTATGTCCGAGAGCCTTACATTTACAAGGCCGGGAACGTCCGCGTAACGTTCGACTCGGCAATTCGGACAAGCCTTTATCATAAGGAGTTTCTAACGAAAACGGTGTCCGATATAAGCGCGACGGACGCGCCGCAGGACATGATCCTGGAAGTGAAGTATGACGCTTTTCTGCCGGAGATTATTCAGGACTTGGTTCAGGTTCCTGGCATAAGGCAGCAGGCGTTCTCTAAATACGGCGCATGCCGTCGTTTCGGATAAACAATGATTTATACGGAGGTTAATAATTATGACATTCAGTGACATTTTCAAATCCAGTTTTCTGGAAAGTATAACAGAGTTTTCAGCGGTTGATACGCTGATCGGTTTGTGTTTTGCCCTTGTAATAGGACTTTTTATCTTCTTGGTCTATAAGAAAACATTCAGCGGAATCATGTATTCGACAGGTTTCGGAATGTCGCTAGTTGGGCTTTCCCTTGTTACGACGCTCGTCATCATGGCTGTTACTTCAAACGTCGTGCTGTCGCTCGGTATGGTCGGTGCTCTTTCTATCGTCCGTTTCCGTGCGGCTATCAAAGAGCCTATGGAAATCGTATTCCTTTTCTGGGCGATCGCAGTTGGTATCGTTATCGGTGCAGGTATGATTCCGCTTGCAGTTATTGGTTCAGTTATCATCGGAATAATCCTTGTTGTGTTCGCAAGATGCAAATTCAGCAGCACTCCGTACATCCTTATAGTTAATTGCGCTGATGAAAAAGCTGAACAGGACGCGATAGGAATTATTGGAAAGTCAGTAGACAAATATATCGTCAAATCAAAGACGGTAAATGCTTCTGGAATTGAGCTGACAGCAGAAATCCGCGTAAAAAATGATGCGACAAGTTTCGTAAACCGCGTGAACGAGGTTGGCGGCGTTTCTGGTGCAACTCTTGTGACATTCAACGGCGAGTATATGTCCTGATGACAAAATGAAAAAGCGTACCGCGAAGTTTAAGGAATTGTTTTATGGTTGGAAACAAACATGCATCAAAAATCATAATTGCACTCGTGGCTGTGGCGGTTGTACTGTGTTTCCTCGCGATTGCGTGTTCCGAAAAGCTTACGGAGGTTCTTGGTGGAACTGGCGTAACTATGGAATACGAGTCAAAGCTGTTTGATACTGACGAGATAATCACCATCGATATTCAGATGGACAGCGACGATTGGGAGAAAATGCTCTCGAACGCGCTTTCCGAGGAATACTATGTCTGCGATGTGGTTATAAACGGCAAGAAGATAAAGAACGTGGCGATTCGTCCTAAAGGAAACACAAGCCTTTCTGCAATCGCGATGGATGCTGACACAAACCGGTACAGTTTTAAGCTTGAGTTTGATCATTTTGTCGAAGGGCAGACTTGCTACGGACTTGATAAGCTGATTCTGAACAACAACTATGCTGATGCCACAAACATGAAAGAAGCCGTGATATATGACATGTTCCAGTATATCGGCGCGGATGCTTCGCTCTACAATTATGCGAAACTTTCTGTGAACGGCGAGTATTGGGGTGTTTATCTTGCGCTGGAAGGCGTTGAGCAAAGCTTTATGCTGCGGAATTTCGGTACGCAGGATGGCGAGCTTTATAAACCCGATAGCATGGAGATGGGCGGCGGTAAATCAAGCTCTTCTTCGGGATCGGGAGCTCCAAGCATGTCTAATATGCCGTCTCCTCCGAGTATGCCATCGGGTATGCCGGATATGAGCAACTTCAGTTTCAATCCGAGCAACATGCCTGATATGGGAAATATGCCGGACTTCGGCGGTGCGGCTAGCAGCATGCCAAGCGGTGGCTTCAGCGGTGGAATGCCCGATATGAGCAATATGCCCGATATGAGCAGCTTTAATCCGAGCGAAATGGCGACAAGCATTGAAAATGCTCCAGACACGAGCAGCTCAAAATCATCCGGCAGGGGTGGTTTTTCAATGGGCGGCAATGGCGCAAACCTTAACTACACCGACGATGAGCTCGACAGCTACTCAACAATTTGGGACGGATCTATTACCGGAACAAGCAAAAAAGACCGCCGTCGTGTAATAACCGCGCTGAAAAACATCAGCGAAGGAACAGATCTGGAAAAGTATCTTGATGTTGACAACATCCTGAAGTATATGGCGGTTCACACATTTTCCGTGAACCAGGACAGCCTTTCCGGTTCTATGGCGCATAACTACTACTTGTACGAGTATGAAGGGCAGCTCAACATGTTCCCATGGGATTACAACTTGTCTCTCGGTGGAATGTCGATGGGAAGCTCCGGCAACGCTACAGAAATGGTAAACGATGCGATAGATACTCCGTTTTCGGGCACGAAGTTTTTTGATGCCCTGCTTTCAAACGAAGAGTACCTTGAGCGTTACCATGCTTACTTAAAGCAGCTTGTGGACGAATACGTGAACGACGGGCGCTTCGACGAAGTATATTCTCGTTTCAGAAGCCAGATAGACTCGCTTGTAGAGACTGATCCGAACGCTTTCTATAACTATGATGAGTATCAGACAGCTGTACAGATGCTTTATGAGACTGTAAAACTTCGTGCCAAAAGCATAGCGGGTCAGCTTGACGGCTCTATACCGTCCACCGATGCCGGCCAGCGCAAAGATTCTTCATCGTTCATAGATGCATCGCATATTAACCTTGATGCTATGGGCAAGTTCAGCATGGGAGGCGGCGGTTTTGGCGGCTTCGGCGGACGGTCAGACAGCGACTCTGAAGAAAGTTCTGAAAGCAACTTTGCTGGCAGAAGCAGACGTGGCGCTAATAACCCGCGAAAAGGCTTTTTTGCAAGACAAGCTGCTTCAAGTGACAGCGAATCAGCGGAGAGCGATAGCAATGCGGGTACCGTAAATGAAAGCAGTTTTGGCGGTTTTCCACCAACCACAGAAAATGGTGAGCGACCATCATCCTCTGGTATGCCTGGTATGGGGCAGTTTTCCGGTGGTTCAAGCCAGACAAAACAGCAAACGCTCATAATGTATGGAATCTTACTTATGGTAATGATTGCGGCACTTTTTGTGCTGAAAATGATAAAACGACGACGGTAATAATTTGGAGGTATTCAAAAACAGCGGCCTATACATACTAGAAACTTGCATCTTGGGTCGTTGATTTTGAACCTCCGTTTTTTGCATGATTTATGCGATAAGCCTGCGCGCAAATCTTCTTTTGCGCTAGATTTTACCAGCTTTTGAATACCGGTCGGTCTGAATAATGGGTGGTTAAATCATAATCGAATTTATTAAGATAGTTCGACCAAATCCAGCCTATATAACTGTCAGATGTCTCAACCAGAACCCAAAATCCGTATTTTCCTTCCATTTGAGTTCTTGCCGGATCGATATTAAGAATCCTTACAAGAGTTCCTTTGTTCAAGTGTTTTATCACGCTGCCGTTTTTAGAATTAGAGGTTCTTAAGTGAAGATTGTCATCTGTAATGTATGTCTGGAAATAGACATCGTTTTCATAATAATCGCCGTCAACACCTATCAAGAAAAAGAGATAATTGTAGTTTGTGTCATACATCCGGTCTTCATCTTGTGAATAAACATTTTTGCAACCGTTGATGCTTAATATCTTTTTTCCTTGAAGATATGCATATTTATATGGGATTGAGATTAAGCCCCTGAATTCGCTTGGTTCATCCATATCATAATGGACTTAACGACAATCAATTGTGTTCATGACGAAATCCGAACCATCAAAAGATATTATAACTTTATTAAGGTCGCTGTAACTGACATAATTTAGATATATGATTGGTGCGTTTGTGCTTATAACAGAATAATCTATTTTACCACTTTCATAATTTCCGTAGACAGAAAAATCATGATAATATGTCTGACCTTTGTATACGATTGAAATTATGACATTGTCACTGCCTTTGTTGTCAATCGAATCAGAATAAATATTGACGTTTCTTATAAAATACAAGGAAAAGTCATCTGTTCCGGAAAGGTAAGTGCCATTTTTTTCGATAAAGCTTTTAACAGTATCATTTGCTTTTTCCAGTCTTTCGTTGTCATAAATAGTTGCTTCCCAATCATCAGCGAAAAGCCCATTAAAAACACAAAACAAGATTGCAAGCATTACGACCAGTTTCTTTAATTTAAGGTTCATTTCTTCCTCCAAATTATGCCAGATTTCAATTACACACGAACATTCCGTATTCTTTTGGGATTTTTAAAACGCCGTTTTTCTGCAGTTTGCTCAAAGTTGATTTTATTTCATCTTTTGGATATTTAGAAAGCTCCGTCATCGAAGTAAGCGAGTAGATATACTCAATCAAATCATCGAGGTTTGTGACTTCAAGTGAATCCTCGTAATCAAGCTACTTTACATTTGAAAAATGTTTTCTCAAAATATCCGGTCCATTTTGAAGCGAAAAGTGTTTGTTAACCATGTCTGTAACACCATAAGCATGAAGGCTCCGGCTGAGAAATTCCACAATGCCGTGTTCGCCGTAAGTAGCCGCATAAAAAGTGCCGTCGGCTTTAAGTACCCTTCTTACTTCGCTCAAAGCCTGCTGCAGATCCGGAACGTGGTAAAGCATCATATTTGCAATAATTACGTCAAAATGCTCATCTTCGAACGGAATATCCTGAATATCAATTACCTTGTAGGAGATAGTAGAAAACTGAGCTAGATTTTCCTTTGCTGTTTCTATCATTCCCTCTGAAAAATCAGAAAGCACAAGCTCGGAGCATTTAGCGATAATCTCCGCGCGGTTTTGCCACATATTGCCAGTGCCGCAGCCCAGTTCCAGCACTTTTGCGCCTGCGGGTATATTGTAGTTTGAAAAAATCCAGTTTGCAAAGCCTGTTTTGTTTGTGGAGTATTTTTCGTGAAAAGAAATGCGTTGGTTCAAGTTTGCCGATGTCGCGTATTGCGCTTTTACATTTGCTTTATTATTTAATGAATCCATAAAAAAAGTATACTAGATTTTTCTGGAATAGGGCAATGCGGATGAGTGGTGTTAGTCGATTACGGTCATAAGCTTTTCTTTATATATTCGTAACATTTTTCTTCGAGTAATTTGAAGTCATTACAACGCTGACTTAATTTTGACTTTCCATCATTTGTCATTTTATGATTGTAAACAGACTTAGCATTATTAATTATTTGCTCTTCTTTTTTTCTTATAATACGGATTTCATTATTAAGTAAAGTTCTATATTGTAGGTTCTTTTCTGTTTTAGGATTTTTTAAAGAAAAAACACCTTCTGGGACAGGAAACATATTGTTTAAGTTGATTACAGCCATATCACCAATTTTGATAAAATCTACAGTTTCGCTTAATCTTTTATGTTTTGGTTTGAAAGATGATAGTGGTGCAAAATATTTAAATCCATTTATTTCAAAAAGTACACCAATGTATTTTCTTGAATATTTCTGATTTATCTGAGCATTATGAAAAAAGTGTTCAGAAAACTGTGAGAGGAAATCTATGTACTTGTTTTCAATTTCGTAGAAAAGTAACTTGCCCATAAATAAAAAACGAGGCCGTAAGAAAACTTACGACCTCCGTATAACACTCGCGATTAAAGGCGCGATTTCCTTATAAATAAAATATACATAATAATTTCTTATCTGTCAATGAATAAAAATTAGGATTGAATTGTTTGTCGGCTAAAATGCTTTCGTTACACTTTTAACAAAACTTTTTCCTGTTTTTTCGTTTTTGCAAGTTTCGGATATGTAATTATCTCTAACCCCATACCAAGACTGTCGAGGTAATCTATTAAAGTTGATATTTTCATATCCTTTCTTTTTTCAATTTTTGAAACAGATGACTGGGTGAAATTCGCCATCTCTGATTGTTTTACATTCTGTTCTTCGCGAAGCTGGGCAAGACGGATAGACATAATATCCTGCTCGTCTTTGATGTGAGCTCTTCTTACCGCTTAGGGAGACATATTACTTTCCATCATTTTGATTGCGTCTTTAATTTTCCAACTCCTTCTCATGTTTCTCGAGGATTACTTCGGATTCGGCAATTAAATCCTTGTAAAATTTATCCTGATCTTTTCCTTTCTTATCACCGCCTGTAAGTAGAAACGCTTTTCTGTCGGTATCAAAAT
>JAFZVC010000040.1 GCA_017618015.1 Spirochaetaceae bacterium | reverse complement strand
GTGCCGTATTTTTATAATGACACTTTCTCCTGTAAACAAGACAGGTCCACATCTTCAGTTCTTGGCAGAAGTCAGTCTTCTCTTCAAGAGTGCTGAAAAACGCAAGGAAATCCTTAATACAACAGACAAAGCTCAGGTTATTAAGATTCTGACAGAATAGTCTGATTTTACGGATTGTTTTAAAGCGGAGAATTTTTCTCTTGAACAAGACTCCTATGGCACTTTTATGCTGTGGGGGTCTGTTTTTTTGTTTAGGCATGGAATGCGCGTGCTGGCAACGCGGGGTTTTAAGGAAAAGATATGAAACACGAGATTCTTTGGTATGCAGAAAATGGTTTTATAAAAGATTTTTACGGCCGGTCCAGAATTTTCAGAGGATTTAACTTTGGCGGGATAAAAGCCCCGCAGCCCGTTGAAAGCGGGGACGCGGGCGGTGTTTCTTTTACGGACAGACCTTTTCCTGAAACTGATGCGGACGAGATTTTCCGCCGGCTCGCTGATGTCGGCTGCACGCTGATCCGGTGGGGCGTTACATGGGAAGCCGTCGAGCATGAGGGCCCGGAAATGTACGACGAAGATTTCCTTGCGTACACAAGGCGCATGCTCAAAAAAGCCGCGGAGTACGGTATTGCCGTAATCGTGCAGCCGTACCAGAACGCATGGTGCCGGTGGACAGGCGGATGCGGCGCGCCACTTTGGACGATTGAAAAGCTTGGCTTTGACAAAGAAATGCTCGCGGAATGCGGTGCCGCCTATACAAAAGAAGCCGCAAAAAAAGACGGATATTCGTCTTATCCGTGGCAGCTAAACTACCAGCGTTATTTGTGCCAGACGATGTTCACGCTCTTTTTTGCGGGAAACACGTTCGCGCCTGAATGCAAAATTGAGGGAATAAACGTACAGGACTATCTTCAGGAGCATTATATCGCCGCAATGTATCATGTGGCGCGCCGCCTGAAGGACTGTGAGAACATAATCGGGTTCGGCATAATGAGCGAGCCGAACGGCGGATACATCGGTATTCAAAACTTGGACAGCTTTATTGAGCCGCCCGTTCCGGAAGGGGTAGCGTGTACGCCGTTTTCCGGGATGAAAGCCGCGTCTGGTCTTGTAAGCACGTTCAACCATTTTGAGCTTAAACACTCCGGGCTTAGCATTAAAAAGCGCGTGGTCGTAAATGACAAGCGCAATTCCGGTGAAAAAGCCATTGCGTATTGTCCGTGGAAAACGGCGGGCGTGTGGCATGAGGAAAACGGCGAGGCTGTCCTTGACCGACCAGATTACTTCTATATGCGGAACGGTCAGCCCGTAGATTTTTCAGAGGATTATCTGCGTCCGTTCCAGCAGATGTTCATGGAAGCTCTGCAGAAAAAACACCCGGAGTACATTTTCTTTACGGAATGTGTGCCTGCCGGGGTTACGGACGGCTTTAACACAGCAGGGATTTTCAGCTGCTATGACCCAAGAATCACGGCGTACAGAAAAGCAAAAACCGAATGGCTGGAATATATTTCGCAGGATATGATAAGCAAGGTGGATTCTCTTTCAGCGGAAGGTGTTCCTGTTATCATGGGCGACTTTGGTGTCCCGATGAACGGAATGCACGGCAGTAAAGAAGAAAACCTTGATTTTACGCGGCAGGAAGAAGTTCTGACCGCATATATGGAGACTGCTGAAAAAGAGCTGATTTCAACAGTTGTTTCTGAGTTTTCGGTGTTTGGTCCTGAAAAAGATACGTCATGTACGGCTGACTTCAATGTTTATAATGCGAAGTTAAAGCAGTTCAGGGCAGAGCGCGGAATATCCCGCCCATATCCGGTGGCGGTGGCAGGAAAACCTGTTTCGTTCGAGTTCCATACGGATGGCATTCCGTTCTTCGAGTTTGAATGGGACAGTACGGTTTGTCCGCCCGACACTGATGAAGCCGATACGGAAATCTTTATACCCGATGTATGGTTTCCTTACGGTTGGCATGTCGAATCTTTTGACGGAAGCGGCGATATCCGCGAGGAACCAGTGAACCACAGGCTTTTTATAAAAACGAAAGAAGTCTGCCGTTGCAGAATAAAGATTTCCGCCGGAAAGAAATGATTAATGAGTTGGTGAGCATAATATGAAAAAAGTTTTTTTGTTGATTTTATTTATCCTTTTATCAATGGCTGCCATATCTGCACAAACAGTAAAGCTTTATCAAGATATGGTCGTGACGGAAAATCTTCGGCTTAGGAATCCGTATCATGACAGTTTTATTGAAACTGTGCTGAATGCGGGCATTCGTGTGAAAATAATTGAGATTGATAAGGAAGAAACTATCGACGGAATTATGAGCAACTGGGTAATTGTCGAGGTTCAGGACGGTGCGACCGACAAAGACGGAATCCCGTTGAAGTATGGTGTGGTGGGTAAATGTTTTGCCGGTTATTTAGCGGAGACGGATCAAATACCGCACAAGGCTGATTATGCAGGCGGAAACGGAACGATAATCTTGGAATCAGAGGATGAAAATAATACAATCACGATTAGAAAACATGTCCAAACGGTAAAAATTGGTGATATGGCACGCGATGAAAGGCGGATAATCTATTCGGATATGGAAAAATCTCAAAAGATTTATGAGCTTAAAGATAATGATGAGCTTGAAATTTCCGAGATTTGGAAACTTACAAGTAAAAATGATGGGTTGTTTTATTGCTGGCTAAAGGTCAAGTCAAACGGATTTTCAGGTTTTTTGTGTTATTCCGAGCCTAGGTTTGTAAAATACTACAATGAGTACCGGAATGGTTATCCTGATCCTTATGAAAATAATAAGTGGGAAATACTAGAGACAATTGAATCCGGTGGAAAAAAGTGGACTGTAAGAAAAATGGCGCAGGGATTGAGTGTTTTTTCGTCATCGGATGAGGTGGAACTCCGTGATAATCCCGGAGAAACAGGAACAAAAGTGATTGGTTACGTTCCCGCCAGTTACAAAAGTTACAAAAATGGAAAAGGTCAGATTAATGTTGAGATTGAGGCAATAACAGAGGATGCTAAATGGGCAAGAATCACTTTTGACGGAAAAACTGGCTGGATAAATGATGCATTTTTAAGTGCGGAACGTGGCGGACCCAAGTATTACATACCAGAAGCTGCCTTAGACTTCGACTTAGGCTGGTATTAGGCATCGCGCTGTCCGTATCTTCTGTCTGCCGAGGGGCGACGCATGGAAGCAGTGTTTTTCGTCTAGTCGTGGAGTACGCCGGGGCGTAGGCACTCTGCGTTACGCGACGCGCACCACTTTCCTTTTTCAAGCGATTTTTCCATATCTTTTGTTGCTAGGTATTCGTAAAGAAAACCCGCGTTGTATGCGTCGCCACAGCCTATTGTATTTATGGCATTTACGCGTTCTGACATGCTGTGGTACGGTTTGCCTTTTTCTGCGGCGAGTGTCGGTTTTGAGCCGCGCGTCACGACGATTATGTTGTTAAGGTGGCGGCTTGTTTCGGTAATCGCGCGGGATAGCTGCTCTTCGGGGTTGGCTGCGAAACTCGCGCTGTTCGTATTGCCATCGCCGGAAGTTGCGGGCGAAGTTGTGCCAAACGTCGCCCAAAACTCATCTTCGTTTATTTTGATTATATCCGGCGTATATTCGTCCAAAATAGAAAGCAAATCGTTGCCGCGGAAATCAGCCATAAAAAGGATGCCGTTGTCTTTTGCCGCCGCTGCAATCCGCTTTATAATGCCCGCGCTCCAGAACGGCGGGCGACTTCCTGAAAAAAGAAGCGCGTCTGCTTTTTCGCCGTCGTCCAGCCCCAATTCTGCAAGAAGAAGGTTCATCAGCTTTTCTTCGAATGGCGCGGAATCGCATTCCAAAACTGGTTCTTCTACGACAAGCTCCGTCGTTTGTCCGCTTTTTCCGTCTAAGAGCGTACAGCATTCGCGCGTAAAACCGGGAATAGGCACAACCTTTACGTTTAGCCCGTCATCATTTGCCATTTCAAGGAAAAAGTCTTTGTTACGCTCACCAAGCGGGCAAACGACGCTCACGGAAGCCGCAACAGACGAATCTTTTCCGGCGGCGGGCGAATTCGCTGCCGCAGAGCCAATCTCGTCAGCAAGCTGCATCAAAACTCGCGCGGAATTTATTGCCTTGCCAGACGCATCGTATCGGTATGATTTTGAGCGGTTTACTTCACCCGGCGTAAGGCATTCAAAAGAAATCGTCTTCTGAATGCCCGCGCTCAGGCAAAGCATTACAATCTTTTTCATTCGATTGAATTAATCAACTTTAAGCTTCTTGAGCTTCCAGATGTCGCGGACGTAATCTTCTATCGTTCTGTCGGAAGAGAACTTGCCGCTTCTTGCGATGTTGAGCAGCGCCATCTTTGCCCAGCGTTTCCTGTCTGTGTAAGCTTTTGCGACCTGCTCCTGTGCTTTAACGTAAGAGTCGAAATCTGCAAGAACGTAGTACACGTCCGGGCGCTGGCCTTCAACGCCGTAAACAAGCGAATCGTAAAGTTCGCGGAAAAGCTGCGTATCCGGGTCGAATGTGCCGTCTATCAGCTGGTTCATGATTTTTGCAAGTTGCGGATTCCGATCAAGATACTTCTGCGGATTGTAGCTGTGCTCGTTTTCAATCGCTATGATCTCGTCTTTTGTAAGACCGAATATGAAAGCGTTCTCTTTTCCGGCTTCCTCGACAATTTCGATGTTTGCGCCGTCAAGTGTACCGAGCGTAACTGCGCCGTTAACCATAAACTTCATGTTTCCGGTTCCTGAAGCTTCTTTTCCTGCTGTAGAAATCTGCTCGGAAACATCGGAAGCTGGGAAAATCTTTTCCGCGACGGAAACCCTGTAGTTTTCTACAAATACTACGCGGAGTTTGCCCCTTACGCGGCGGTCGTTGTTTATGCGGTCAGCCACGCAATTTATCAGCTTGATGATAGCCTTCGCGCGTCTGTATCCAGAAGCAGCCTTTGCTCCGAAGATGAACGTGCGTGCCGGCGGGTTGAACGAAGGATCTTCCAAAAGCCTGTTGTACAAATACATAATGTGAAGGATATTCAGCAGCTGCCGTTTGTATTCGTGCAGGCGTTTTATCTGAACGTCGAAAATCGATTCAGGATCAAGGAATTCGTTCTGCGTAATCTTAAGATACTTTGCAAGGTTCTCTTTGTTTTCCTGCTTGATTTTAAGGAACTCTTCAAGCGATGCATCATCGTTTGCGAATTTTTCAAGTCCGCGGAGTAACGAAAGGTCTTTCTCCCATCCGTGTCCGATTCTTTCTGTGATGAATGCAGAGAGTTTCGGGTTCGCGCACAAAAGCCAGCGGCGCTGAGTGATACCGTTCGTCTTGTTGTTGAATTTCTCTGGATAAAGACCGTACCAGTCAGCAAGTTCTTGTGACTTAAGGATTTCTGTATGCAAAGCCGCTACGCCGTTTACGCTGAAAGAAGCGTGGATTGCGAGCCAAGCCATGTGAATCATTCCGTTCTGGATAATAGACATGCGGTTCTGCTTAGCGTAGTCATTCGGATATTTTTCGCGGAGCTCGATTGATAAGCGGCGGTTAATTTCTTCTACAATCTGATATATACGTGGAAGAAGTGACTGGAAAATGCTTATAGGCCATTTTTCAAGAGCCTCGGCAAGAATCGTGTGGTTCGTATATGCGAATGTGCGTTTTACGATTGACCAGGCTGCTTCCCATCCAAGACCCTGCTCATCCATAAGAAGACGCATCATCTCTGGAATTGCGACTACCGGGTGCGTGTCGTTAAGCTGGATAACCTGATAATCCGGGAACTTCTGGAAGTCTTTGCCGTGGTCGCTTATGAAGTGGTTCATAAGGTCCTGCAAGCTTGCTGAAGAGAAGAAATACTGCTGCTTCAGGCGAAGAGCCTTTCCGGAAGGTCCGTTGTCGTTAGGGTAGAGTACACGGCTGATGTTCTCAGCGGAATTCTGTTTTTCCACGGCACGAAGATATTCCATCTGGTTGAAAAGCTGAAGGTCAAAACCGTCCTGGCTCGATGCCTGCCAAAGACGAAGCGTGTTAACGGTGTTCGTGTCATAGCCGACGATAGGCATATCGTAAGGTGTGGCGAGCACTTCTTCCGCATTCTCAACTTCGAAGCGGCTCGTTCCGTTCGGGCCTCTGTGGCATACGACGTTTCCGCCGAACTTAACAGTAACGGCAAGGTCACTCCGCTTAATTTCCCATGGGTCGCGGTGCTTGAGCCAGTTGTCAGGATACTCGACCTGGCATCCGTTCTCGATGTGCTGCTCGAACATACCGTACTGGTAGCGGATTCCGTAGCCGTGTCCCGGATAGTCGAGTGTCGCGAGCGAATCGAGGAAACATGCGGCGAGTCGTCCAAGACCGCCGTTTCCAAGGCCTGCATCCGGCTCTTCATCCTCAACAATGTTGTAGTCTATATTGAGCTCTTTAAGAACTTCTTTTACGCCGTCCATTATTCCTGCGTTTATAAGGTTGTTGCTGAGCGCGCGACCCATAAGGAACTCCGCAGAAAGATAATAAACTCTTCTTCCCTGATGTTTGTAATATGCGTTCCTGGTTTTCATCCAGTTTTCAAGGACGATTTCCATTGCGGAGGCAGAAACAGCGTCAAAAAGGTCATGCTTCGTTGCCTGGCTTATGTCTTTACCGTACTGGCGTTTTAGTCTGGCGGAAAGGCTCGCTTTAAAAGATTCTTTGTCAAAATTCATTGTAACTCCTCGCGGCAGATTGCTGCCACGTTTTTGCAGGTTTTATTTTACCGATTCTTGCAAAATCGTTCTATAACTTACTCATAAGCAGTGCGCAGCTTCGTGCCGGAAGCACGTATCTGTTCTGCACAGGAAGAATCTCCTCTTCCCCGGGCGACATAAAATCTTCCGGGGCTTCTATTGAAGTGTCTATGCATCTGTACCACTTTTTGCCAATCGGTGGCAGCGGGATTTTTACAGTTTTGTCCTGCAAAGCCGAATTGAACATGATGAAAAAGTCATTGTCGTCCGTATCGGCAAAAATTTCCGCGTGGCTGCCGTCAAGCCTGTATGCCAAAAAGTGATTCAGGCGGCCCCAGTCAGGGGTCAGCCCCGATTCGTCGAACCAAGTTATATCAGGCAGGCTGTTAAAAGAAATGTCCTTGCCCTGAAAGAATTCCGGGCGCATGAACGCGTGGTGCTTGCGGCGGAAAAGAATCAGCTTTTTTGTGAAGCGGAAAAGCTCCGAGTATTTATTCCGCAAACTCCAGTCAACCCATGACGATATGTTGTCCTGACAGTATGCGTTGTTGTTTCCGCCCTGTGTGCGCCGGAATTCGTCTCCGGCGAGCAGCATCGGGGTGCCCTGTGCCAAAAGCAGCGTGAAAATAAGGTTTTTCGCCTGTCTCGTGCGTAAAGTTTCAATGGCGGGGTTCATGGACGGGCCTTCGTAACCGTAGTTGTAGCTGTTGTTGTTATCAGAGCCGTCTCTGTTGTTCTCGCCGTTTTCTTCGTTATGTTTGCCGTTGTACGATACAAGATCGTTCAGCGTGAATCCGTCGTGGCTTGTAAGGAAGTTTACGGAATGGAACGGTTTTCGCCCGTCACGAAGATACAAATCTGAAGAACCAGCAAGGCGTGTCGCGAGCGCATTGCTCAAACCGTCGTCGCCGCGCCAGAACTTACGGACATCATCACGGAAACGGTCGTTCCATTCTGCCCACCGTCCGCCGGGGAAGCTTCCAACCTGATACGCGCCGCCTGCATCCCATGCTTCTGCGATTATCTTTGTGTTCCGCAAGATCGGGTCTTCTGCAATGCGCTCCAAAACTGGAGGGTCTTCCATAAGCTGTCCGGTACTGTCGCGTCCCAAAATAGAGCCAAGGTCAAAGCGGAAGCCGTCAACGTGCATTTCACAAACCCAATAGCGCAGACAGTCTATTATAAAGTCGCGCACGACGGGATGATTGCAGTTCAAGGTGTTGCCACAGCCGGAGTAGTTGGAGTAGAACGCTTTGTTCTCATTTTCAAGGATATAGTAAATGCTGTTGTCCAAACCGCGGAAATTCATCGTTATTCCGTGCTCGTTTCCTTCCGCAGTGTGGTTGAATACAATATCAAGAATGATTTCTATGCCCGCGCGGTGCATTTCGCGCACCATCTCTTTGAATTCGGTTACGCATACGCCCGGTGCGCTGTCAGCTGCATACGATGCTTTAGGGGCAAAAAACGCCATCGTGCTGTAACCCCAGAAGTTTTTAAGGCGTTCGCCTGTTTTGGGGTTCGTATTTGTGTTTTCGTACTCGTCGAATTCCTGAATCGGAAGAAGCTCTATGCTTGTTATGCCTAAATCCTTGAAGTACGGAATCTTTTCTGTAAGGCCTTTGTATGTGCCCGGATGCGCAACCTCGGAATTGGGGTTTGCCGTTATTCCTTTAAGATGCGTTTCGTAAAGGACGCTTTTTCTGAGCGGATAGTTCAGCGGACGGTCGCCTTGCCAGTCAAACGAATCGTCAACTACAACGCACTTAGGAAACCACTTGGCGTCGTATGGCCTGCCGAGCTTTATGTCCAGATTGTCGGTTGGCGTGACGTAATCCGGCGGCAGATTCTTGAAGAGCGATGTTGCTGTAAGTGCTTTTGCATACGGATCAAGAAGATATATGTTTTTGTTGAAACGATGGCCTTTTTCCGGGGCAAAAGGACCGTTAGCCCTGTAAAGATACAGCGCGCCGGGCTTAAGCCCTTCGATGAAAACGTGCCATATATCGCCTGTCCTATCTTTTAGCGGGTCGAAAGTGTAAGTAAAATACGGCTCGGAATCGTTCTGATCCTTAAAAAGTGAAAGAATTATGCTTGTTGCGTGACGCGAGAAAAGACTGAAGTTTACGCCTTTTTCTGTAACAACAGCCCCGTAGGGAAGCGGGTTTCCATTAGCTGGTTTTAATGCGAAATCTGTAGAAGATACCATATCGATAACAAATTTATGATTCAGCCGATGTTTCGTTCAAGCTCTGTGTAATTTCTGTCAGATTGATTATTTCGTCGGCGGAGAAAATCTGGTTTATGTTCAGGATGATGATGAAATTGCCGTTTTTCCTGCCAATTCCGTGAATGAATTTACCAGATATGTTGTTTCCGAACTTCGGTGGCGGCTCGATTTCTGAGTCCTCTATGTCAATAACTTCCTGAACGGAATCTGCTATCGCTCCAAAAGTGATAAGACTGTCATCGGTTGGCTTAATTTCCATAACCACAATGCGAGTCTCCTTATCCGGCTCCTTGTCTGGCAAACCGAATTTTTTGCGGAGATTTATAACCGAAATACCCTTGCCTCTTGAACTGATGAGTCCTTCCATCCATGGATCGGCGCACGGCATTTTTGTTATGCGCGTGTATTCCATTACTTCCTGAACGTTATAGACCTCAACGGCATATTGGGATTCGTCAAGCATGAATGTCAGAAACTGGCTGTTCATAATTACCTCTGAATTTTATGGTAGCATGGGAAAAAAAACAGGGCAAGTAGGATATTCCGCTTTATGCGAAAAATTTAGCGGTTTCCGCTCCGTGCGGGCGCAATGGACTTTTCGGCTTGTGTGGAGTATACTTCGTAAATATGGAAGAAACCGCAAAGAACAGCGCGAAACCCAAAATCGGCGCAAAAACAGCAAAAACGACAAAAACAGCGACTCCCGCGAATCCCGAACAAAGCGGACAGACCGGAAAAGCAGCGCTTGTCACGATTATAGGCAGACCATCTGCCGGAAAATCGACGTTCCTGAATACCGCGAGTGGCGAGAAAATCTCTATCGTGTCGCCGATTCCCCAGACAACGCGAAACGCCGTGCGCGGCATCGTGAACACTTCGTTCGGGCAGCTCGTTTTTATTGATACGCCCGGTTTCCACGATTCCGAGAAAAAGCTGAACATGAAACTGCGCGGAGTTACGTCAGACCAGCTTAAAGATGCCGATGCGGTGCTTTATATCATAGATGCGACACGGCTTCCCGGCGAGGAAGAGCGCAAAACGGCGGAGCTCATTGAGTCTGTTTCTGAAAAAACCGTCGTCGCCATAAACAAGATAGATTCGCACGAAGCTCGCCCGGAAAAGGCGGAAGCGTTCATAAAAGAAGTATTGCCGAAAATTCCCGAAAACCGCGTTTTCCGCATGTCTGCAGAAAAAGACGAGAACATCAACGACGTTCTTAAGGCACTTTACGAGCTTGCTCCCGTTGCCGAGCCGATGTACCCCGAAGAGTTTTACACCGATCAGGAAGTGGATTTCCGCATTGCAGAGATTATCCGCGAAAAAGCCATGAACATGCTCCATGACGAGATTCCGCACTCAATTTACGTTGATATAGCCGATATGGAATGGCGCAAAAACGGGCGTGAGCTTTGGGTTCGCGCGTTCCTTGTCGTCGAACGAGAAAGCCAGAAAGGCATAGTCATCGGAAAAGGTGCGTCAATGATAAAGACAATCCGCCTTGAATCGCTTAAAACGATGCACGACATCTTTGATTACAGGATAGACCTTGATTTACAGGTGAAAGTCAACAAAAACTGGCGCCAAAAAGACCCTGTGCTCGCAAAACTGATACATTAACGATGTGCGCGTCACTTACGTCGGGCGTTCCGGCGTTAGTGCTTTGCACTCACGCCGTCGGGGCTTCCGGGGCTTCGGCTTTCGCCTCCGACCTCGCCTAACGGCGAGTTTTCGTTTCACGAACCCCTACAGCCCCTAACGCGATGGTAACTACTTCAGTTCCAGTGTCACCGCGGGAATCCATTTCCCGCCATTCCGCTCAAAAATCGTTATATTGTCTACTGGAAAATCTTCAACAAGCTCAAGTTCGTTCAAAGCGGATAAAGCCTCCGCGGAAACTCCTGCCGGTATGTCGCGGTTGGCGACCGTAAGATGCGGCTGGAACGGACGCTTGTCTTTTTTTGTGCAACCAGGAGCTGCGGTTAGCACTGCGTTCAGAACAGCGTCGCGAAGCTTTGCCCATTTGGGGTTAGCTACGACATTCGCGAAAATCGTGCGGTCGCCAAACGCGCCAAAGTTGTCGATATGTGCTGAAAACGCTAATTCTGCCGCCGCTGGGAGCACGTCGCTCTGAATAGCGCGAACAATGTCGGCTGTCGTGTATTTGTCCGGCAAGCAAAACGGCGGTACAAGCGTTACGTGAATCGGGGTCCCATAACCGGAGCGGCATCCGTAATTGCGGTTCATGTAGCGGCGGCAGTCTTCGAGCGTGCTTGTTATGTCATCAGGCAAAAGCACGCCAAAAAAATGCGTCTGCGCTGGATACGAAGAGAATCGTCCGCCATTATTGTGAGAACCGGGCTTACCGCAGTTTGCATCACGCCCGGCATAATTGCTCATTCTCATTCACCCCAGAATGCTGCCGCGTTCGTTGTGATAACGTCGTCGCTTCCGTGCTCGCATTCATAGCCCGGTGGAACAAGACACACGTAGGTGTCTGGCAAAGTGCGCGTACCTTCAAGATCAAAGCCGTATGTCGTATGCATCGAGAACCAGTAAAGATTCTTTGCCCAATAAGCCTGCATGTAAGCCTTGCCGCTTTCTGCCGCGACCCAATGGTTCTCAAAACCCGGCAGAACATTTACAGTAAACGGCTTTCCGGCAATAATGTATTCGCGCATTTCTTCAAGCGAAAGAAGCGTATCGCCCTCGCCGGTGACACACTCTACCATATCAGAGTCTATCATCGCCCACTGCGCGAGTTCTGGCAGCCACACGATATTTACGACATGACAGTCACCGTCGTCTTTATCTTCTGGCAGACAAGTTACAAAGCGGTTCTTAATGCCAATTGAAAGCATAAGCTCGCTCAGAATAGTGCTGTGCCAGCGGCAGTTAAAGCCGGTCGGATAGCGGCGCGAATACTCCCAAAGCGTAATAGCATTACGCTCCTGAAGCCATTCTTTCTGGTTGTTGTGCGGAATGTTTTTCGCGACAAAAACAGCAAGCTCCACGGCTTTTTCCCACGTCGTCTTTTCGGACGCGGCGAGCGCGTCCAGATCGAGCCCGGCGTTCGCCTTAAAATACGCGCGTATCTCCGCCGCGCGTTCTTCGTCCACAAGATATTCCGACGTAAACTCAACAGACTCGTCTGTATAAGGTGCGCAAGACACTAGCTTCTGTATATTTTCGGCATAGTTTCTTTCTATGTAGCTTGTGCTCACGCACGAAGCGAACAACAACGTGACTAGCGCGGCGGCCACAAAAAGGGCTACAGCACCTGTTTTTGAAAAAGGTTTTTTAAGTTTCATAAGCATCCTTTATTCCATCATATTTTTAATCGCATCGGGCGGTATGCCCGCGTTCAGCATAATCTGATACTGTATCTGATCCAGTGTATCATCAATTTCTTGCGTAAGAGTTCCGTTCTGCGTGAATACTTCCCTTGCTTTCCGAACCATATCCCAGGCTTCCTCATTCCGGTCCATCAATAAAAGGGTGTAAGCGTAATGGAAATAAAGGTTTTCAAGCGCACCGCTATTTTCGGCATACAATACTAAAGCCTGATCGAAAAAGCCCGGCAGAAACTCCATGTTTTCGGCTGACTGCGCTTCCTGCATGATCAGCTGACAAGCAGCCGGATTCGTGGGAGCTATTGCGAACATCTCAAAAGAAGATTCTATAGCTTTGTCATTCTGATTCAGCAAAGCATAAAGTGTAATGCCGTACTGCGTAATTCGGTAGTCATCAGGGTATTTTTGTTTGCATTCGATAAGCAATTGCTCGGCTCGGTCATAGTTTTGTGTAGAAAGACACATGCGGGCGGCAATAATATAAGCATCGCACTGATATTCTGGAATGTCCGCATAGCCCTCAATGCTTTTTTCCATATACGGTAAGCCTTCTGCAGATCGTCCTGAAAGCCACAGGATAAGTGCATAGTTGTAATTATCATTCGGATTAAGTTCGTATTCAGAAGCTTTCTTTTTGTAAATTTCCTCGGCAGAATTGGTGTCATACAGGTAGAAATAGCTCGTGGCAAGCTCGCTTAACGAAAATGCATCGTAAACTCCGCCGTCATAAGCTTTGCGGAAGTTTTCTGCCTCTTTTTCATAAAGCTCTTCAACAGATATAAGCCATTGGTCACCGTATCTGCCCCTTACATCGGCATAGTACGCACCGAGCGCGTAATAAAGAACAGGTTTTTCGCCGTGTGCCGCCATATATGATCCAGCAGACACAGCCGGGTCAAACATCATAAGCGAATAATCACCTGTGCCCGTGCGTACGTCGTACAGCGTCTGTCCTTCTTCAAGGTTTTTGAATGCAAACATCTGATGCATAATGCTCTGCGCAAAGTAATTGGTGGCGATTTCTATCCGCTTTGCAAGAAGATATTCTTCCTGACAATCTTCGCCGTTTGCCGCGCTAAACGCAGACTGATACTGCTCTTCCGCTATGAGGGTATCTACTTTGGCGAGCACTGCTTTTGTCGCATCGTCTGCGCCGGAATAAACGTCCCAACCAAAAAGAGAAGTTCCAAAAACAAAAAGACAAATAAGGGAAAACAAGAACTTTTTCATATTTTAATTTTACATGCTTACGGCGATATGTCAATGTTTTTGGTGACGATACGACAAAAATAGTGAAAATGTCGCGCAGGTATATGCGCGGGTATGTGCTGGGATTCTTCTCCCTTTTTTCGTTTTATTCATAATATTTTCATTGCAACTGCGGGTATGTTGTGTTAATGTTTTATTATGGCAGAAATCAGTAATTCATCTATAAAAATACTTGTAGCTGATGACAGCAGCGCAATCTGTACTCTTTTGGATCATACCCTCTCAAAGATGGGCTACGATGTGACAATCTGCAACAATGGAAACGACGCATGGCAACGCTTGAAAAAAGAAAATTATCACATAATGATTTTCGACTGGATAATGCCTGGCATGACAGGAACGGAGCTGTGCAAAAAAATACGAACACTTCGCGGTGAAAACTACCGCTACATTATTCTGCTAACCGGTAACGATGGCGCAAACGATATAATCGAAGGCTTGAAGAGCGGTGCGGATGATTATCTTATAAAACCGGTGTCTATCGCGCAGCTTAAGGCACGCATAAACGTCGGCAGAAGACTTGTTGAATACGAAACAGAGCTTAAGGACACAGAAAGAGATATCCGTCTCAGCTGTTACAGAACGCTTACAGAGCTTGCGGAAGCCCGCGATTACGAGACAGGCGCGCACCTTGCACGTATTGCTGGGCTTTCAAGGCGGCTTGCAGAGGAAGTTGGCTGCACGAAAGAGTTTTGCGACCAAATAGAGCTTTTCTCACCGATGCACGATATCGGCAAAGTAGGCATTCCTGACGGCATCCTTCACCTGCCGCGTCCGCTTACCCCGAACGAATTCGAGATTATGAAGTCTCATGCGCAAATCGGCTGGCAGATTCTTAAGGACAAGGAAACCCTTGAGGTCGCGGCAGAGATAGCGTACACGCACCACGAAAAGTGGAACGGAACGGGTTATCCGCGCCGGCTCAAGGGCGAAGAAATTCCGCTCACAGGCAGAATAGTTGCGGTCGCCGATGTTTATGACGCTATGCGTTCCGCGCGGCCCTATAAAACGGCGTTCTCGCACGATGAAACCTCTCGGTGGATCATCCAGCAGTCCGAGCAGTATTTTGACCCGGCTATAATAGAAGCATATGCACGCTGCGAATACGAACTGAAGGCAATTTTCGACAGCCAATACGACGCGAAAAAGCTCGATTTCACGAAGCTGCCGTCGCATACGTTCGACGAATAAAAGATTTCATGGCGCGTGCCGGATAGAAGTTTCCCGGTGTTCCGTGGCTCGGCTCATCCGCCTCGGTCCTACGCGATTTTTCGGCGATGCCTCAAAACGCTTCGGACTCGCCTTCGGCGACCACTACATACCGGCGCGTAGCTTAGTTTAGTATCGTATTCCCTGCATCCTCATAAAGTAGAAAAAACTCTCAATCAAAATATATTTTTCGAATTCCAGCTCGAAAAAACGTAAAAATCTTCATCCGACGGCAATAACTATTTATACAGGGGTTTTGGAAACAATCTTCACAGGTCCAAAGCCCTGACATCAGCTTATGAGCATACAAAAAGATGCGCAAAGGAGTTATTTTATGCCGTATGCAATCAAACCATTTGAGGAGTTGGAGTTCTGTGACGATTTTATGTTTTTCAAAGTCATGCAGGATGACGAAATCTGCAAGGAGCTAATCGAACGCTTGTTGAAAATCAAAATAGACCATATAAAACGGCCAGAGCTCCAGAAGGAGATTCGACCCTATTACCATTCAAAAGGTGTGAAACTGGATGTTTATCTTAAGGATAGCATGAATATCTATGACGTTGAGATGCAGAATGTCACGAAAGAGGCGTTACCAAAGCGACTAAGATACTATCAGAGTATGGTTGATGCTGACGCACTACTTCGAGGGGAGGATTATACTGCCCTGAACGATAGTCACATTATCTTTCTTTGTACTACAGACCCGATGGGAAGAGGACTTCCTGTCTACACCTTCTTGGAAACATGCTGCGAGGATTCGGATATACTTCTGAATGATGGCACCCATAAGTATTTCTTCAATGCGACTGCAGCGGAACTGTCTGAAGATGTTGAAATCAGGGCTGTTCTGGATTATATTATGACCAAGAATGCTTCCGATATGTTCACCGAGAAGATTGCCCGGTTTGTGGATAAGGTGAAAGCAGACGAAAGTGCTAAGGGGGAATACATGATAGAGTCGTTAGCTATACAGGATTCCAAGCGCGAGGGCAGAAAAGAAGGTATAGAAATTGGTTTAGTCGAAGGAGAGCGCAAAAAAGCTATTGAAGCTGCCCGAAACCTCAAAGAAAACGGCGTAGATATACAGCTTATAGCGAAGTGTGTAGGACTTTCCGTCGAAGAGATTCAAAAACTATAAAGCATTTGCGATGTTCTACAAAGAAGTTTTACTAAAGTTTTCGGGAATTATGCCGAAAAAAGATGACGTATAGGTATATCCGTACTGTATTTGATGCTTGAAGACACGATGTTTGCGGAATTTTGCCATTTTTTCCTGAAAATTGAATGACAAATTTGCAAAAAATGTTGTTTTTTCTATTGCAAAAAATGCAGAATAGCCTATATAGTATAGGCAAAGGCAATATTGTAAAGATTTGCCTTGACGGTTTTAAAATACCGTGATATTCTGGTAAAGTCAGCATTGCACAAAGAACCGTTGGTTTCGCATTGCTGAAAAGATAAGGAGGATTTTTATAAAATTATGAAAAAGGCTCTTGTAATTTTAATGGCATTGTCCATGGTTTTTGCAGCTTTTGCTGACGAACCAGCAGTAAAGAATGAGATCGCTGAGTTCACAGGTAACGCATCTGTAACATGGGGTGTTGACCTTGATGAAGGCAAAACAGGTTTCAAGAACGACGCAAGCGGAAGCTTCAAGTTCACATTGATTGGTGGCGGCGACAAGTCAACAACAGGTGATGGTGTTTGGGGTGAACTCAAGATTAAGATCGATGACATCCAGTATACAGGTATGGGTGCATGGACGATTACATGGAACACTAGCGGCACAATTGATTCAATTGCCCAGCCATGGGGAACAAAAGCAGTTTCTATCGAGACAGCTAAGATTCACCTCAACGACATGATCGCTATTGGTATCCTCAAAGGATCTAACAAGTACGGTGAGTACAAGCCAGTTACAGCTGTTAAATCAGACTGCCACTATGCTACAGGTAATGTTGGTGGAAACGTAACAGACGGTATCACAGTAGAAGTTGCAGTTCCAGAACTCATCGACTTCAATATCGATTTCCGCTCAGTTCCGCAGTACACAAACCAGTATGGTATCGGAACAAAACTTGCTGTTAAAGCAGTTGAGAACCTTAACCTCGCAGTTGGATTCGGAATTGACTTCTACAACAGCAACCCATGGGGTCTTTCAGCATCAGCTGACTACAAACTTGGTCTTTCTGACACAATGTACCTGAAACCACAGGTTGGCTTCACAATGACAAACGTTGACAACAGCGGTGAGCTTACAACAGCTCTTCTCCTCGGATGGGGCGCTGAGAACCAGGACACAAACATCAAGTTTGTTAGCAAGAAAGTTTCAGACGGTTTCTCTGTAGCAACAAAGATTGCTTTCGCAGACAACTCTGCTATTCCTCTTTGTGTAGGCCTCTGGGACTCAACATTTGTTGAAAACCTCAAGTTCGGTGCACAGTTCCACGTAAACAACCTCAAAGACTTCGCACTTAACACACTCGGATTCGAGTTTGCTTATGACCTCGGCGGAATCAAACCAGCTTTCGGTTTCGCAATGGATAAGGGTGGAGATCTTGATTGGACAGACGATCTTAAGATCGCTTTCAGCGTAGACTTCACAGGTTTTGTTGACAACACAACATTCACACTCGCTTACAACTCAGGCAACCTCAAAGCATCAGCTGGCGAGAAGCTTGGTAAGATCGACCTTACAGCAAAGATTTCTTTCTAATCCAGAAAGAGTTTAATGCTTAAAATCCTGCGGGCAACCGCAGGATTTTTTTTGTCTTCACAGAAATATCGCTATATGTTTTTACCTTTTCATATACGCTTAAAACTGGTATTATAATTGTATGAATAGAAGATTTGTTAAAAAGTTTATTATGGCTATTTCAGCCACAGTGTTTTTTGTTTTGTGCGCGTGTGCGCTTTTCTTTGTTTCGTGTGCATCAAGCAAAAATGCAGAAAAAAATGATGCGATAGAATCGAATGAAGCATTTGAGGCTTCCTCTCCAGAAGGAAAAGATATCCTCTTCTATGCGAGAAACCTGATAAAAAAACATTATGGTATTTCAAACCTTGTGTCTGTGGATGTCTTTTATAAAGAATCAATTGCAGCAGCAAAAAGGCTTGATGAAGCGGTGGCTGCCGGAATCAAAGATAGCGAAAGGCTTGTTTCTCTTTACTTTGAGCTTTGCAAACTTGCGGCTATGCTCCACGACGGACACACTGGCATTTCTTTTCCGCAAACAATAACTCCGTACCTGGAGTTTTATCCCTTCAATGTGTCTGTAATTAACGGAAAGCTTGTAGTTACATCTATAAGTACGGAATATGACAACATTGTTGGGAAAGAGGTCGTGGAGCTGAACGGCAAAACCGTGGACGAGGTTCTATCCGCGCTCAAGCAGATTATCTGCTTTGATACAGAGGCGTTTGCGGTTACTCAGGCTTGCAATAGGATAAATATGCGAGATGCTCTTGATTTTACAGGGATTGGCTCTGATGATGGAATTCTCCGCATGAAGCTCACCGACGGTACTGAAATCGGTTTTGAGCCGATTTCATACGAAGCGTTCAATAATTGCAGTTTTAATACGCTCGTCACAAGTGTAGAGCGGACGCTTTATGTAGACTCGTTATATGAGTGCTACGATCTTTCCAACGATACTCTGTTTGTTCAATATAATAGTTGTTCGAATGCCGATGGCTATAGCGTCGCCGATTTTTCAAACGATGTGCTCGGTTTTATAGAAAATAACGGCTTTTCGCGCGTAATCATTGACTTGCGTAATAACGGCGGCGGAAATTCCAGTTTGCTCGATCCGTTTATAAAAAAGATTGGAAAGCTTATTTCTAAGGGAAAGTGCAAAGGCTTTGTTCTTATTGGCACGAGCACATTTTCTTCCGCGGTGCTCAACGCATGGGATTTGAAAAAAGCCGGATGTACGCTGGTCGGTACACCGACAGGCGGGGCAATCAATCATTATGGTGAGCTTGGATATTTGACACTCCCGAACAGTGAGTTTTTTACTACATACTCAACAAAACACTTTATTCTTGATAAAAATGCCGCGCCGGGTTCTATTCCGCCAGATGTTTTTGTTGAGCTTTCCGTGGAAGATTTGCGGAACGGACATGATTCGCAAGTTGCTGCTTGCCTGGAAATGTAGCTGATTTTTGTAGGAGTTGTGATTATATGCAGGATATGCCAGTTTGGAAACTATTTGTAATAACTTACACAAAAGAGCTGATTATTTTTGCCATTTGCTTTCTTTGTATAATCGCGTTCCAAATCTTTATGCTTTTTAGGCATCGCAATATCGGAATAACAACTTTCAACAAGTTTTTTGCCACAAAAGACGGGCTTACAGGGCTTCCTAATTCAGTTGAGTTCCGCCGACTTGTAAGAAATCATCTTGTGACGGTTTCAGACCTTTCTGCGGATGCGCTTTTGCTTATCGATGTGGATAACATGCGTGTTTTCAATGACGAAAACGGCACGGCAGAAGGCGACAGAAAAATAAAAGAAGTTGCTGATTACATAAAAAGTCATTTCAGAAGTTCGGATATTGTGTGCCGCTATGAAAGCGATATGTTCGCGGTGTATCTTAAGAACATCCTTTCTGAAAAAATGCTTTACAAAAAGTGCGAGACTTTTATCGAAAAAAATTATTACATGCCGGTGAGTGTCGGAGCTACGATGATTAACGGGCGCGAAACATTCTCGGAGACGTTCCAGCGTACGACTGAGGCTCTCGCGATATCGAAAAAAGATGGCAGGGCACGATTCACTGTGCTGTAATTTCATTTGGCATTTTCGTCCAGGGCTTCGATTAAGAAGCTTACTGGGCGGAAGCCGTCGTTGCAGCTTATCATTGCGGATTTGGGGTTTTTCATCCAGCCGTCGTAGATGTTTTCGCCGCCGTGCGTGAGCGTCATAACGAACGGTGAAATGCTTTCCCATGCGGATTCACACATATTTTCAGGGCGTTGCCAGCCGTTCGCAATAAAAACTTGTCCTTCCTGAATGGAACATGCGTGCTGGATGGGGTTTTCGAATTTTTGCTGTAAATCTTTGTAGTCGGCTTTTCTGACGGCGGTAATTCGAACTTTTTTCATAGTAGTTGTTTTTTGGGGGCGTTACGGGGGCGAAAAACTGAAGTCAGCTTAAAGCCCCCGTAGAGAGGGTAGCCCGCAACATCGTGCGGGCGTAGGGGAAGCCTTTCCCCTACCAAAATTACTTATGCTCCAGTTTCAATGTCTTAGTTGGCTGGTCACAAACCTCTGTTGGTCCGTAGTACTGGATAGCACCCGGATACAGGTAATCTGTGTTGATAGCCCACTGCTCGCGGTGAGACTCGTACTCTTTGAACGGCTTTCCGTCGAGCTCTACGAGAGCCTTGCGGATAACCGGCTTCTTTGAACCATGGCGCTGCTCCATGTTCATCATCATTGTAAGCGGTACACCACCTGCGATCCACTTGTCTGCAGGAGCTGTAAGGTTGCGTACTGATGAAAGGTAGCCTGTTACGCCGGAAGCGATAAGCACGAATGCGTTGTAGCCAAGAGCGTAGCAGTAGTCTGCGTCGAAGTTTGACGGGAATGCGCAGCGTCCTTCGTAGCCGAAGAAGTGGCAGTATGAGCTGAACTTTCCTTTGTATGTTCCTTCTTTCTTCATCTCTGCAAGGCGTTTCTCAACTGTGAGGGCAAGAAGCTTCTCTGTGTCGATGCGGCTTACCTGAACGTTTCCGTGTGGGTCACGGTCTGCAAGGAACTGAGCTGCGATTGCGTCTGGAAGTGTGTCGAATGTAGCGAAGCTTGCAGCTGTAAGGTTAGCCTTGAGCCATGCTTTTTTCGCTGCGAAATCTGTAAGAGCGTTGAACTCGTCTGCCTTAAGAGCCATCTTGTCATTGAGCTCTGCGATAAGAACTTTCATCTCTGGGATGAACTCTACAAGTCCTTCTGGGATAAGGATAACACCGAAGTTTCCGGCTGTCTCCGCGCGTTTTGCAACGACTTTGCAGATATCGTCAGTAATCTGGCGGAGAGTCATCTTCTTTGCCTCAACTTCCTCAGAGATAAGGCAGATGTTAGCCTGTGTCTGAAGCTCGCATTCAAGTGCGATATGGCTTGCTGAGCGTCCCATAAGCTTGATGAAGTGCCAGTATTTCTTTGCTGAGTTAGCGTCGCGCTCGATGTTTCCGATAAGCTCTGAATAAGTTTTGCAAGCTGTGTCGAAACCGAATGATGTCTCGATCATCTCGTTCTTAAGGTCACCGTCGATTGTCTTTGGACAGCCGATAACGCGTGTCGCGACGCCGTTTGCCTTGAAGTATTCTGCGAGCAATGCAGCGTTTGTATTGGAGTCGTCACCACCGATGATTACGATAGCGTCAAGTCCGAGCTTCTTTGCTGTGTTTGCTGATGCTGTGTACTGCTCTGGTGTCTCAATCTTTGTGCGGCCTGAGCCGATGATGTCGAATCCACCTGTGTTGCGGTATGCGTCGATGAATTTGTCGTCAAACTCAACGTAGTCGCACTCGATAAGTCCTGATGGACCGCCCTTGAAACCGTACAGTGTTGATTTTTTGTTAGCTTTTTTGATTCCGTCATAAAGACCGGAAATAACGTTGTGTCCTCCCGGAGCCTGTCCGCCGGAAAGGATAACGCCAACTTTGATTTCTTTTGAAACGTCAGGGTTTTTGCCCTCTTTTACGAGTGCTTCTGGCTTTCCGTATGTGTTCTTGAAAAGCTCTTTAAGCTCTGCCTGGTCTGCAACTGATTCTGTTGCTTTGCCGAATTCTACGACGATTTTGTCGAGGTCGTTTTTCAGTACAGCCGGGAGTTTTGGCTGATAGCCGTAACGTGCTGCCTGTAATGCAGAAATGTTTGACATGGGTTTCTCCTATATAGATGGGGCGCTTGGCTTGTTTCTCTCGTTTTGCGCGAGCCCCAAATT
>JAFZVC010000039.1 GCA_017618015.1 Spirochaetaceae bacterium | reverse complement strand
TTTCTTCGGCAAACGGTGTCCCGGAAAATGACGACACCTTTGACATTGCCATTTGTAACAGCGTTTTGATGCACATCCCGGAGCCAGACGCAGTTCTTACAGAAATGAAACGCATCACAAAAAATGACGGTATGATTATTACCTGCGAATCAAACTGGAATGCGGTAAATGCCTTGCTATATATCGACGGAATAAAAAAGAGCAAAATTACCGATCTTGGTTTCCTTCAAACCCTGTTTGAGCGCGTTCATGAAAAAACAAAAACCGATGGCAATATCGGAATGAAGATGCCTGTCATCATGGCACGGAACAATATCAAAAATATTCAGGCGCGTATAAGTGACAGCGTTCGGATTATTCTGGCTGACGAAAAAAATGAAGAGCAGGATTCAATTTACACATCATTACAATCTGATGGTTTTGGCGCAGAACTGACCGATGAACAAAAATCAGGAAAAATAAACTGGTTCATCGAACAAGGGTTTTCGAGGGAAGAAGCAACTGATTATCTGGAAAAAGAAATCAAACTGAATGAGATGTTCCAAAACCGCGATGAGCTGAATATGGTATATGCCGCGGCCATGACCTTCTGTTTTGGCTATGTAAGGAAGTGAAATGGTAGTAGAAAAATATAATCCCAAATGGGTCGAACAGTTCCGTGTTCTCAAAGAATTTCTTGGAAAAAATACAACGGAATATATTTCCATTGAACATGTCGGAAGCACATCGATTCCTGGAATGAATGCAAAACCTATTATCGATATAGATATTGTGGTGGAAGATGCCTCTCAATTTCAGCGATTGAAAGAAGAGCTTTCAAAAATCGGCTATGTCCATGAAGGAGACCGTGGAATACTTGGCCGTGAGGCTTTTGATCATGAAAATGTTCCTCTAAACATCGATCATCATTTGTACGTTTGTGTTAGGGATAATGATGAACTTTTGCGGCATCTTAAATTCCGCGACAAGCTTCGTTCTTCGCCAGAGCTTGTAAATGAATATAATAAAATCAAAGAAGAGATTCTTGTTAAGGTCGGAGCGGACAACAGAGCCGGCTATGTCCAGATGAAAGAAAAAGAATACAAATGGTTTTTTGAGAAAGTATTATCGTGAAAAAATCATAGAAGTTGTAAAATGATAATTCAGACAGGGCAAAGGACAGACATTCCCGCTTTTTACTCGCAGTGGCTTTTGAACCGCCTCAAAGAAGGCTTTGTGATGGTGAGAAATCCGTTTTATCCAGAGTCTGTCTCGCGCTACGAGCTGAACCCAAATATCATTGATTTGATTACGTTCTGCACGAAAAATCCGCTTCCTGTGTTGCAAAACGAAGAGTTGTGGCAAGAGCTTTCGGCATACAACCAGTGGTGGTATGTGACGCTTACGCCCTATGGCAAGGAGATTGAGCCGAATGTGCCCGGAAAAGCCGATGTCGCGGAGGAAATTATTGAACTTGGGAAGCGGCTCGGAGCGGAAAAAGTCGGCTGGCGGTACGACCCGATTTTTATTTCCGAAAAATACACGATTCCGTATCATCTGAAAGCGTTTGAGAATATTGCACGCAGGCTTTGTGGCGCAACGAAAATGGCTGTAATCAGTTTTATCGACTTGTTCCCGAAGGTAAGGCGTAATTTCCCGGAAGCACGCGAGGTGACAAAAGAAGAACGCCTGATTTTGGGGAAAGCGTTTGTGGAAATTGCCGCGAAATACGGAATGACGTTGCGCCCGTGCGCGGAAGGAACGGATTTAGAGCAGTTCGGTGCGGACTGCTCCGGCTGCCAGACTGTCGCCGTGCTTGAAAACGCAATCGGGCACAAACTCAAGATCCCGAAAAAGAATTCTGCGCGGAAAGAGTGCACCTGTTTCTTGAACGGCGATATTGGCGCGTATAATTCGTGCGGGCATCTGTGCCGCTACTGTTATGCCAATGCCAGCGCGGAACTTGTGCGCGAGAACATGAAAGCGCATAATCCGGCTTCTCCGCTTCTGATTGGCGAGTTGCAGGAGACGGACAAGGTTTTCAATACGCCTCAAAAAAGCTGGATTGTGGAAAACTAAACGACCTTCCGAAAACGGAAGGTGAGTACACCTAATTTATAGGAGGAATTGATATGAAAAAATACGCTATGCTGCTGTATCCTGATTTTTCACTACAGGAGGTAACAACTCTTACTTCAGTACTGACGGTATGGTTTGGGGAAAAGATTGATTATATAGCTAGTGAGAATAAAGAATACACAAGTGAGGAAGGGCTTCGCGTGAAGCCTACAAGAACAGTAGATGAAGCAAAGATAACAGATTATGACTGCGTTATTCTGCCAGGTACGATTAACCCACTCCCGCCACTGTTTGATGAAAAGCTCATTGATTTTCTTAGAAAAGGCAAAGGCTCGAACGTAGTTTTTGCATCCATTTCATCATCCCCAATCCTTCTTGCTAAAGCAGGGATTCTCGATGGAAAGAAGTTCACATCTGGCTTTTTTGTGCAGATGGCAGACACTTTTGATTTTGTGGAAAAAGAAAACTTTGTACACAAGGGAGTGGTTGAAGACGGTAATGTTATTACGGGCATAGGAATGTTCTTTAGGGAATTCGCGGAGGCTGTGTTAAAGAGATTTGGCTATGACTTTGGCAAAGAACTAATGCGCGCAAAACCTGATGATTTTACAGAAGAGGAATTAACCTTCTACTGGAGTGACGAAGAATACAAGGAATTCCTGGAAGAGTTAAAAGAGTACACGACTAGTTTATAAATCTGTTAATCAGTAAGTGCGATACCCCCAAAAGAAAAAGACGGTCTGTTACAACCGCCTTTTACATACTACTGTTGAGGGTCGCCTTACTCCAATCTCCCCAGAATCACTCGCCTTTGCGGGGCTGTGCTACTGTAAACAATGCGTAGAAGTAGCCTTTTTTCTGCATAAGCTCGTCGAAGTTGCCTGTTTCCTCGATGCGGCCGTCTTTCAGCACGACAATTCCGTCGTATCGCTTCATAATGTCTTCTTCAAGCGTGTGTGTTACGACGATGCGCGTTATGCCCGCAAGGTCGAGTATGTCGCTCGTAACCTGATGCGCCGTCTGCGCGTCCAGTGCCGCCGTAACCTCGTCTGCCAAAAGCACCGACGACTTTTTAAGCAGGCTTCGCGCAATGGAGATACGCTGCTTTTCTCCGCCGGAAAGCCCCTTGCCGTTCTCCCCGCAAAGATATCCTTCTCCGCGCTCGGAAATAAGCTTGTTAAGGTGCGCATGGTCAATCGCCGAGTTGATTTCTTCCTGCGGGAACTCCCTGAACATCGTGACATTATCCTTTATGGACGCGTTGAACACAAACACGTTCTGCTGTATCACCGAGACAAGCTCGTACAGGGATTCCGCCGATATGCCGCGAAGCTCCATGCCGTCAAAAGTGATGTCTCCGCTGTAATTCGAGCTTCCTGCCATAAGCAGGTTCAAAAGCGTTGATTTTCCGCTTCCGCTTCCGCCGACTATGGCATACGCTTTGCCCGCTTTGAACTCAGCTGAAACGTCGTGAAGAATCGTCTTTCCTTCCTCATAGCCGAACGACACGTCCTTTACGCGTATTTCGTTTCCGAGCCGAGAAATCTGCGACAGTCCTGTTGCGGGCGCGTTCTTTTCGAGCGCGGAAGCGAGCTTGTCTATAAGAGCCAGTGCGGCTTTGCGTCCCGCGAGCAGACCAGGAAGCTCTGAAATCGGCTGAATCATAAAGTTCATAAGATTCACGAACATTATCACCGTACCAGGGGTAAGCCCTTTACCAGAAATGGCGAGGTATGTTCCGATAATGAAAACGCCGAGCTGCGCGGTAATTCCGGTTATTGTGCCTATCATACCGATGATCGTTTTTATCCTGCGCTTTGTGAATTTCTCGTTCTCAAGGACTTTGTTGCTTTCGGAGAACAGTTTGAAAATCTCTTTTTCCGCCTTAAAGCTTTTTACGACCGAAAAGCCGCTCAGACAGTCGCTTATTGCCGCCGTAAAATCCTTGTTGTGCTCAGAGACGCGCTTTTCCACTGTCTGAAGGCGGGTTCCCGTTAGAAGCGAGGCGATAAGAGGCAGAATCGTGAGCCCGATGGCTATAACCGTCATAAGCGGCGATTCCCAAAGCATAAGCGAAAGCGCTCCGATGAATGTGACTGTTTTTGTGATTATCGAAAGCTTTTGGGCGATATAATCGGTTTCGATAGTCGTCGCGTCGTTCGTCAGTGCGGAAAGATACGATGCCGTGCTTTCGTCGCGGAATGATGAAATGCTTTTTTCGGTCAGTTTTTGGAAAGCGAACTCCTTGTACTGACGCATGGCACGCCGTATGTAATAAGGCTGAGAGACGTAATCGAGCAGAAAAAGCACAACGCACAGAACAAGAAAACCGCAAGTGATTTTTACGAGAGTCCCGATTGGCAGCGAACCAGGAACTCCGGACGCGGCATCTATAAGCTGCTGCATCAGCCATGATACGATGAGGTTCAGTGAGCCAGCTGCCAAAGAAGCCACTACTGCAAGAGTGAAAGCCGGTATGTTCTTGTTATAAAACTGGGCTGTAAGCTGTTTTTTGAGCGGTTTAGTTTTCATTTGATGTAAGTTCCTTCCAGATACTGTTGAGATTTTCGTTCTTTATTTGTTCAAGAGTTGCGTTTATGCCATCTGCGGCGGTTTTTCCGACTAAGTCATGAAGGCTTGTTTTCTCTGTCTGCATGATGAAGCGGAATTGCTTTGCGCTGTAATCCGGGGATGCGTCGAAACGGCGGGCAAGCTCAGCGGCATTTTCAAGTGATGCGCGCGCGGCGGCTTCGTCGCCGTTTTCCAACTGTGCGTACGCAAGAGACGTTAGAAGTATCGCAGTTCCCTTGTCTATGAAACCGGGAGAATCTTCTTTTTTCAGGGCAGAGAACAAGCTGATGCACCATTGAAGAATGTCCTGTGCGGAGCGGAAGTCGCCGCGCGCGAAAAAGACGACCGTATATCCTGAGACGGCGTTCAGTATTGTGGAAACGCCTTGGAGCAGCGCTTCTGACAGAAAAGGCTCCGCTTCATCGATGCGGTGACAATCGTTCGCAAGCGTTGTTCCTATCAGTGCGTTGTGGATGCCGCCCACGTTGTATTTTTTCATTAGCTCGACAGATTTTTCAGGCTCATCCATACAAGCGTAGATATTTGCCATCAGTCCGTATATCGTGAACTCGCTGACTTGCGGATTTGTGTTCTGTGGAAGCAAAAGAATCGATTTGTTCAGAAGCTCCAATGAACGATTCAGCAGTTTTTTATCCTTGCTGCCCATCCCGATCACTCCATAAAGAATCGCACTCTCGTTCAAAACTTCAAAGTTGTTCGGGTATTTCTTCAGGGCTTTCTCAACTTCCGTAAGCCCTGCCTGGTCGTTGTTCCGCCTGTACTCCCTGAGCCTGCTCAACGTCGAAGAAAGGCTGTTGTCTTTCATTTGATATCCCAGAAGCACGTCTACCGATGTGTCGAAAAAGTCAGCAAGCTCCACAATCATGTTAAGCTCCGGCAGCGACTGCCCAGATTCCCACTTGTAGACTGCACCGACCGTTACACCCAGCATTTCGGCAAGCTGTTCCTGCGTCATTGATTTTTGCTTACGGAATGTCCGTATATTATCTGCTATTGCTAGTTTCATGCTTCAATTATTGCGCGTATTTAGAAAGATGTGAAGATACTATACGTACTATTGGTGTTAGAGGAATTTATACTGTTAGTATGGGTTCTGCTGTTTTTACTTTCTCGCGCGGCTTATTCGTGGTGGTGCTCGCCGTGATGGTCGCACTTCGCGAAAAAGTTCGGTTTAAGCTCGCCTTTGGCAAAAAGCTCGGCGGCATCGTCTGCGCTGCCCGTAATTCCCGGATATTCTTTTAATCCGCTTGCCGCGATTGCGTCAACTGCGCCCTGACCGCGGTTTCCAAGAATAATAGTTTCTACGCCGAGGCTTTTCAAATAAGGTGGCAAATCGTGGTGTCCGTTTCCGCCGTTGTCGATGACTTCGGAAGAAACGATTTTTCCGTTTTCTATTGTATATATCTTAAAGAACTGAGTTTTTCCAAAGTGCTGGAATACGTTTCCTGTCTCTTTCTCGTATGTTACTGCAATTTTCATGGTGAACCTCTTGTTAGTTTTTATAAATTATACATGATTTATCATTTAAAGCACAGTTTTGTAAGCTAAAAGTGTTATATAATGTGACTGTTAAAAAAATAGTTGATAAAATCCTCTGTTAAGTGTAAAAAAGCGGTAAGGAACTTTATGAAAAAGAAAAACATCCTGATTTTGATTGCATTGATTGTGATAATAATTGCGGTAATAGCCCTTATAATACTTCCGCCAAGTCTTGGAAATCTTCCGGAAGGTCATGTTCTAAGCGAGAAAACGCATCTTGAAATTGACGGTGCGCAAATAGGCATGATTCTTTTATCCGACGACACGAATAATCCTGTTCTGCTCGTCTGTGGTGGAGGCCCTGGAATTCCGCAGTATCTCTTGGAAAGCCTTTATCCGTCTGTGCTTCCCAAATACTTTACCGTCTGTTATTTCGACTACCGTGGAACGGGCTTATCGTTTGACAGCAGTACGAATCCAGATGAAATGACGACAGCCAGATATATCGGGGACGTTCTTCGTATAACGGATTATCTTAAAAATCGCTTTGGTAAGGAACGCATCTACATTATGGGTCATTCGTTCGGAACGTTTATTGCTCTGAATACGGTCGCGAATCATCCTGAAAACTTTGTGGCATATCTTGCGATGTCCCAGGCGTGTGATCAGCATCGCTCGGAGCTTTTGGCGTACGATTATATGCGTGCGCGGTACGAAGAAATGGGCGACAGTTCGATGGTGACCAAATTTGACGAGTTCAACATCAAAGAGTCGGATGAAGCTTACAGAAAGTATGTAAGCTCAAGTCTTCGGGACACAGCCATGCACGCACTTGGAGTAGGGACGACTTCCGACATGGATGATGTGATAACAGGTCTTTTCTTTCCGAGCCTTAGGATAAAAGCATACACGCCGATTGAGCGGATAAACTTATGGAGAGGCAAAGCTGCATCGAAAGCTTTTGCGGTTCATAATGATTCAAGGCTCTTCAACGCGTTTGAATCAGTTCCGCGTATCGAGATTCCGGTTTATTTCTTTGCTGGAGAATACGATATGACGTGTTGTACGTCGCTTCAGAAAGAGTATTACGACATGATAGATGCGCCAGAAAAAAGGTTCTTCCTGTATGAAGGCTCTGCGCATAGCCCCATTTATGAGGATGGGGAGAAGACGTGCGAGATACTAGAGTCGCTTTCATTGACAAAAGATGGTCATTAGAGTATAAATATGGCGATGAAAAAGAGGTCGTAGATAACATTCCTGAATATTTTTCGCAGGGGTTTTGTCTACGGCCTTTTTTTTGCGCATGCGCGGAGAGCATGGCAAAAGGTTGCTGGAGGAATCAGAATGAACGTAGTTGTTATTGGTGCCCAGTGGGGTGATGAAGGTAAGGGCAAAATCGTAGATTATCTTGCCGAGAACGCAAAGTATGTAGTCCGCTATGCAGGCGGACCGAACGCAGGTCATACGATTGTTGTCGATGGAAAGCAGTTCGCGCTTCATCAGGTTCCGTCCGGCATTCTTTATCCTAACAAAAAAGTTTTCCTCGGTTCTGGAATGGTTATTGATGCTGAGGCTTTTTTCAACGAGCTTCAGATGCTTAAAGATAATGGCGTAGATTGGGAAGGCAGAGTTTTCATTTCTGACAGGGCACAGCTCATTCTGCCACGCTACCGCCGGATGGACAAAGAGCGTGATGCAGCCCGTAAGCGCCCGATTGGTACGACTGGACGTGGAATGGGTATTGCTTATGCAGAGAAAGCTCACCGTGACGGTGTTCGTCTTGCCGACCTTGATTGGAAAGAAAAGATGGCAGAGTTCGACGGCGAGGATAAAGAATACTTGGACAAGTTCCGTGACCGTCTTATGAGTATGCGCGTTGACCTTGCTGCCGAGATGCACAAGATTAAAGGCGAGAACGTTCTTTTTGAGGGCGCTCAGGGCGCAATGCTCGACCTTGACAGCGGTTCATATCCTTATGTAAGTTCTGGTGCTTCTTGCGCGGCGGGCGCGTCCGTCGGCTGCGGAATTGGCCCTCATGACCTTGATAAGATTGTCGGTGTATTTAAGGCTTATCAGACTCGCGTCGGAAACGGTCCAATGCCAACAGAGTTCAACAACGAAAGTGAAGGCGAGCTTTGTCAGTATGTTCGCGATACAGGACGCGAGTACGGTGTTACGACGGGCCGCGCCCGCCGCTGCGGTTACCTTGATTTGGTTGCGCTCCGTTATGCTTGCCGCGTCAATTCGCTTGACGGTCTTGTTCTTACACACCTAGATATTTACGATGCGATGGATCAGATTGAGGCATGCGTCGCTTACGAAATCGATGGAAAGAGAGTTACAGACTTCCCAGCTGGCGTTGAGGATTTGGAAAAAGCAAAGCCTGTTCTTGAGAAGTTCAAGGGATGGAAAACGGAGCTCAAGAACTGCCGTTCATACGACGCTCTTCCTGAAAACGCACGCACGTATATCAAGTTCATTGAGGATTACTGCGAGACTCCGGTAACGATTATTTCCGTAGGTTACGAGCGTAACGACACATTCGTCCGGGAAAATCCCTGGAAATAGGAGTACAAGATGAAAAAGATAATTTCTGGAAAGGTTCGTGAAGTTTACGACCTTGAAGATGGCCGCATGGTTATCGTTACGACGGACAGGATTTCCGCTTTTGACGTGATTCTGCCTACGATGATCACCGACAAGGGCAAGGTTTTGAACGCGCTTGCTAACTTTTGGTTCGATTACACAAAAGACATCGTTAAGAATCACATGATTTCGAGCGATTTGAAGGATATGCCGGCTGAATTCCAAAAACCGGAGTTCGAGGGACGCACAATCCTCGTTAAGAAACTGAAGATGCTTCCGTACGAGGTAATCGTCCGCGGATATATGTTCGGCTCTATGTACGAGGCTTACAAGAAGGGCGAGCCTTTCCTGGGTCACAAGTTCGACAAGGAATACAAACAGGCGGAGAAGCTTGCTGAGCCTATCGTAACACCGAGCACAAAAGCTGCGGAAGGTCACGACATCAACGTTACGCTGCAGTACATGAAAGACGATCTTGGCGAGGAGCTTGGTTCCAAAATTGAGAAAGTCGCGCTTGCAATTTATAAGAAATGCTATGAGCACGCGGCTGCAAACGGAATTATCATTGCGGACACGAAGTTTGAGTTCGGACTGGACGAGAACGGCGAGCTTGTTCTTGCTGACGAGGTTCTTACGCCGGACAGCTCACGCTTTTGGGATGCATCTAAATACGAGGTAGGTGGAAGCCCGGCGAGCTACGACAAGCAGTTTGTGCGTGACTGGCTTAAGGCTAACAATCTTGCAGGAGATCCTAACATCAAGGAAATTCCGGCGGATGTCGTTGCCAAAACTTCAGAGATTTACAAGGAATGCGAGCGTCGCATTTGCCACAAATGATTTACAAGACAGTTTTAGACGCAATCGGACATACGCCTTTAATTGAGCTTCAGCGGATGAAAGAGGAAAACGCCGCCCGTGTGCTCGTTAAATTCGAGGGGCTCAATGTTGGCGGCTCAATAAAGACTCGCACCGCATACAACATGATTCTTGATGCCGAAGAAAAAGGGCTTATCAATAAAGACACGATAATTGTTGAGCCGACGAGCGGTAACCAGGGTATAGGTCTTGCTTTGATTGGGGCTGTCCGGGGCTACCGTACGATTATCATTATGCCGGATTCTGTAAGCGAGGAGCGGCGAAAGCTCGTAAAGCACTATGGTGCGGAAGTTATGCTTATCCACGATTCAGGTGACATCGGCGCTTGTATAGCCGAGTGTATAGATACGGCTTTTTGCATGCAGCACGAAGACCCGCATGTGTTTATTCCACAGCAGTTCGAAAACCCTGCGAATCCGGCTGTGCACCGTTCATCAACCGCAATTGAAATTCTTGAGGACGTGAACGGTCCGATTGACGGCTTCTGTTCAGGTATTGGTACTGGTGGCACAATTACTGGCATTGGTGAGGCGCTTAAGGCTAAAAACCCAGAAATTACAATCTGGGCTGTGGAGCCGGAGAATGCGGCTATTCTTGCAGGCGGTACTGTCGGTACGCATCTTCAGATGGGAATTGGAGATGGATTGATTCCAGAGAATTTGAATCAGGATATTTACGATGATATCTATATCGTAACTGATGCCGAGGCAATCCGCACATCACGCGATTTGGCGAGGAAAGAAGGCATTATGTGCGGTATTTCAAGCGGTACGAACGTTGCGGCGGCTCTTGAGCTTGCGAGAAAACTCGGCAAGGGAAAGACTGTGGTGACGGTGCTGCCAGATACGGCTGAGCGTTATTTCAGCACACCGCTTTTCAACGAGGATATTCATTTTTAAGATTGTACTATGAATAGATGGGAGGGGGAAGTTTCCCCCTCGCCCGCAAACGGTTGCGGGCTACCCCCTCTCCTAGGGGGACGCAGCAAAGCTGCTTACCCCCTAAAACCCCGATTTTATTTCATCAGTTCGCGGTATTTCTGTGCGAGACGTTTTGACTTAACCGCTGCCAGACCGCAGTAGTTCGACGGATGTTCAAAGAACTGCGCAGGGTTCGCAACTCCAAGCTTTTCGAGTTGAGCCGTGATATCGGCGTATTCTTTTTCGTGTGTTTTAAGCACTTCAAAGAACGTTTTTCCTGTCTGCTCGGCTTCAAGCGTGATTTTGCGGATAACTTCGTGACCGTCGTTGTATCCCGCTTCTCCAAGCAGAATGTATGCCGGCTCAGCGAGAACACCGCCGCGAACTTTTCCGCCCGCATTCTCAAGGTTGCGCGCCATGCCTTCTTTATCTGCCTGCAAGCCTTTTACGACGCTGTTCATGCGTGCAACTGCCATTGTAAAGCCGCTCACGTAATCTGCGATAAAACGCTGGCTTGCGCTGTTCGTAAGGTCGCGCTGATGCTCTGAAATTTGGTCCATGTAGAACGTCATGACGCGCGGACACATTGCTTTCCACAGCGATTTAACGTGCTCGCTGTTCCAAGGGTTGCGTTTCTGAGGCATCGTTGAGGAGCCTACCTGCGTTGCGGAGAAATACTCGAAAACTTCGCCGATTTCTGAACGCTGTAAGTTGCGAAGGTCGTCCGCAAGGTTCGCGATTATACCGAACGCGACGTTCATTTCCAAAAGCAGGCGAAGAACGTATTCAGGCTCAACGAGCTGGTTGGAGTATTCTGACGGCGCGAGTCCCAAAAAGTCTGTGTAGACGCGCTCAAGTTCTTCCGGGTCTTTTACAATCATCGAAGGACCGTTGTATGAACCGACAGGACCGGCAAGCTTTCCGACGAGCTGCTTCGAAAGCTCCTCAATGCGGAGAATCGATTTTCCAAGGCGTGATACGAACTCTGCGATTGACCAGCCGAACGTTATCGGAACGGCATGCTGTCCGTGCGTGCGTCCGACCTGCGGTGTGTCGCATTCGCGCTCTGCGATGTCGCAAAGGTAATTCTCAAGTTTTTTAAGCTCTGGAAGCACGACATTTTTCGTAACGTCGCGCATACGGCAAGAAAGGGCAGTATCAAGGATATCGACTGAAGTAGCGCCAAGATGGATAAGCGGGCCGATTTCTGAATTGACCTTTGTTTTCATGACGTTTACAAGAGCACGGATGTTGTGCTTTGTTTTCTCTTCTTCAGCGTAAACTTCCTGCGGATCGATGTTCTCCGCGACTTTATCAAGCTCGGCTGCAACGCTGTCTGTAAGTTTTCCGCGCAGTTTAAGATGAGCTTTTACAAGGGCTGCCTCGCAGCGCGCGCATGAGCGGACTGAAGCCTCTTCCGAGATATACTTTGAAAGGCCAGCGAATGCGTCTGCCTCTGACAAAGAGTATCTGTGGTCTATACAAGAAAGGTTCTCAAAAATGTTACGTGTTTCCATAGCGGGTATTATAGCGGATTTGCGCATGTTATGGAATAATGCGCGCGCGGGAAAACGCGATGATGTCGGAAAATCGCGAAAAAACGCGTTCATCTATATCTTCGTGATGTCCACAAGGCTTATATCGTCTTCGGTAAGCCCGCTCGCCAAGCATTCCGCAAGCGCAGTCGCCGTGTCCAGCGCGGTAAGGCACTCTATGTCGCGCTCGACCGCATGACGGCGGAACTTTACGCTCTCCGAATCCGGATCACGACCCTTTGCCGAGGTCGATATTACGTACGCGATTTTTCCTGAGTCGAGAAGCGTTATTATGTTGTCGTTGTGGTTTTCGTGAACTTTGGCGACATGAATTACAGGAAGTCCGCTCCGCTCAATGGTGTCAGCGTTGCCGCTCGTGCCGTAAAGCGTAAAGCCCAGGTCATAAAAGCGGCGGGCGAGCGCGGGCAACTCCGGCAAATCCATTTTTTTGACGCTGAACAAAATGCCGTCCGGGCTTTCGGGAGTGCGCATTAAACTTCGTGTTTCCGGGGGCGTTGCGGGGGTGGCCCCCGCAGAGGGGGTCGCGGAAAACGGCGCTTCAGCGGCGTTTGGAGCGCAGGGGGCGTCTGCCCCCTCTGTGTCCCGTTTCTTCGGGTGAATCATCTTTACGCCAGCCGCAATCATCCCCTTGAAAAGAGCTTCCTCGCGCGTCGGCGCTATTCCAAGAACCTCGCCGGTCGATTTCATTTCCGGTCCGAGCGCGGTGTCAACGTCCATAAGTTTTTCAAAGCTGAAAACAGGAACTTTGACCGCAAAATAGTTCGGAGTGCGGTAAAGGCCGGTGCCGAACCCCATGTCGCGGACTTTTTCGCCCATCATGGCGCGGGTCGCAAGCTCGACCATCGGGATGCCGGTTACCTTGCTCAGATAAGGCACGGTGCGGCTTGAGCGCGGATTCGCCTCGATAATGTACAAATCCGGCTGTGAACCCGGGGCTGCGTAAATCAGATACTGGATGTTCACAAGTCCTTTCGTTCCGAGTGCGAGCGCAAGGTCGGTGGACTGGCGCACGATTTTCTCTTTGAGCGCGTCGCTTATTGACCAGCTTGGATAAACGGCTATCGAGTCGCCCGAATGGATGCCGGTCCGCTCAATGTGCTGCATGATTCCGGGGAGCAGAACGTCCTCGCCGTCGCAAATGCCGTCAACCTCAAGCTCAACGCCTTCCATGTATTTGTCTATAAGAACCGGATTCTCTATTTTCTGGCGCAGAATGATCGCCATGTATTCTTTTACGTCGGCGGGAGTGTTCGCAATTATCATGTTCTGTCCGCCAAGTACGTAGCTTGGGCGCAGCAGAACAGGGTAGGTTATGCGTGCTGCCGCCTCAAGCGCCTCTGCCTCGGTGAAAACTGTTACGCCTTTTGGGCGCTTTATGCCAAGCTTGTCGCAAAGCTCTTCGAATCGCTCGCGGTCTTCGGCAAGGTCAATGGAATCTGCCGAGGTTCCCAAAATAGGAACGCCGTGCTTATCAAGGTATTTCGTAAGGTTTATGGCTGTCTGACCGCCGAATGCCGCCACAACGCCAAGCGGTTTTTCGGTGCGGATGACGTTCATCACGTCCTCGCCTGTCAGTGGTTCGAAGTAAAGCCTGTCCGCCGTGTCAAAGTCGGTGGAGACTGTCTCTGGGTTGTTGTTGATTATCGCGACCTCGTAGCCCATCTTTTTGAGCGCGCGCACGCACTGGACGCTGGCGTAGTCGAACTCGATTCCCTGCCCGATTCGGATGGGACCGGAGCCAAGAACGATTATTGTGCCTTTAGATTTTGTGTTTGGAAGGGGAAAGTCTCGATCGGAACTTCGCGTATTCGCGCCTGTTGCGGATGGAAGGGGAAAGTTTTCCCCTGTCTTCAGCCCGCTGCCGCGGTCTTCCGACACCCCTTCTCCTAAGGGGCTTCGCCCCTTAAAAACCCCATCTGTCGTTATATCTGCCATATCAACCTCACAAACCTAAAGCGCAAAAAAAAAGCGACACCATTTCTAAGAATAGTGTCGCCATTGACTGATTTAATATATCACTTTTGCAAAAGTGTGTGAAGAGCGTTTTCGCGGATTTGTGCGGTTGCGTTTTCCTGTGCCGCGTCCGCCGTTTTTTACAGCCGCGCCCGCTTGCGTTTGCGGGTGTAAATTGTCATAATTAAGAAATAGTAAGTTTATCCGCACCACTTTAGGAGAGTTTTGCAAAATGAAATACCACAAGAAAATAGTGCTGAAAGACGGCAGGGAATGTTGCCTTAGAAACGCGACAGAAAAAGATGGTGCGGCTGTCCTTGAAAACTTCCTTTTGACGCACGAGCAGACGGATTTTCTGTTGTCATATCCCGATGAAAACACAAAGACAGTTGAATCAGAGTCGGAATTCCTTAAGAATAAAACAGAAAGCTTTGATGAAATAGAGATTCTTGCGGAGATTGACGGAAAAGTTGTCGGACTGGCGGGAATAGGGTGCATGGGAAGGCAATTTAAACTGAATCATCGTGCGGAATTCGGTGTTAGTGTGGATAAAAACTACTGGCGGCTCGGAATTGGCCGTGCGCTTACGGAAGCTTGCATCGAATGTGCAAGAAAAGCTGGGTATGCGCAAATGGAACTTGATGTCATAGGAGACAACACAAACGCGATTTCGCTGTACAAGAGTGTCGGGTTTGTTGAGTACGGCAGAAATCCAAAGGGATTCCGTTCCAGAATATCAGGGTTTCAGGAGCTTATCCTTATGCGGCTGGAGCTGAACTGAGCGGTAGCCACTAAGTGGCTGCGGCTTTCGCGCGGGAGAGTTACGATTATAAATATGCTTGGCATTAACTTTTATGAAACAGACAATTAAGAATGCTTTTATATCGACGGTGCCGGTGCTCGCCGGTTACGTCTTTCTCGGTATAGCTTTCGGATTGCTTATGAACTCAAAGGGGTTCGGACTGCCCTGGGTTCTTTGTATGAGTGTCTTTATTTTTGCTGGTTCCATGCAATTCGTCGCCGTTGACCTTATTAGCGGAGGAGCAGTGTCTCTGCTGACTGTCGCGCTTACTACGGTTATGGTGAACGCCCGCCACATTTTTTACGGAATCTCCATGCTCGATAGATACAAAAAAGCCGGTGCTCGTAAGCCTTATCTGATTTTTACCCTGACCGATGAGACTTATTCCCTTGTTTGCAATGGCTACAAAGGTGACCAAAAACATGAGTATGATTATTATTTTTTCGTCTCTCTTTTCGATCACTGCTGGTGGATTCTTGGAAGCGTAATCGGTTCAGCCCTTGGTGAGCTTCTTCCTTTTAACATCGTCGGGATTGATTTCGCGCTTACCGCGCTTTTTGTGACTGTCTTCTGCGACCAGTGGATTCACTCCGACACTCATTTTTATGCGATAACTGGCGTTCTTGCATCTGTTCTTTGCCTTTTTATCTTTGGTGCTGATAATTTTTTGATTCCCGCGATGATCTTGATTTTCGTGGTTCTTTCCGTCTACAAGCTCGTGCAAAAAAAGAAGGGTGCAAATGTTGCTGATTCGGAGGCTGGCGATGTCTAGGACACTGATAGAGATAATCATCATGGCTGTGGTTACGGCTTTGCTCAGGTTCCTGCCGTTCCTGATTTTCCGCAGCGACAAAAAAACTCCCGACTTTATCATGTACCTTGGAAAAGCCCTGCCGTTCGCGATTATGGGAATGCTCGTCGTCTATTGCCTTAAATCTGTGGATTTTCTTGGGAAAACGGAAAGCTCAAGTTTTATCACGAGTCATGGAATCCCAGAGATAATCTCGATTTTGCTGATAGTCCTTGTTCACAGATGGAAGAAAAACTCAATCCTCAGCATCCTTTCCGGTACTGTCTGTTATGTGTTGATCGTGAATTTACTGTAGAACTTCTATCTCGTCTTTCAGCTCTGCGAACGGACCAGGGATGACGTGCGTTCCTCTGTGGTTGCCGAAGTAATCCTCATTAAAGATGATGTCGCTTTCATCCCGGTTCTCGAACCTCTGTTCAGGCTCGAAAGCATATCCCAAAACATCCGTGGAGATTACGCCTGTCGTGTAGTCGCCCAAGAACTGTGAAAGGTTGTTCTTAAGAACTCCGTCTTTCAGGCTGATTTTAACCTTGCCTTTTCCGACGAGCATATCCTTTTCGTGCTTGCAAACGGTTGCTCCGTTGAAGTAAGCGTTTCCGCCGACCCATACAGGCAGGTGCCCGAAATGATATTTCGCAAGCGCGCCCATGTCTGGTTCTTTTCCCATCATAAAGTTCGCGATCCATTCATCGTATGTCGGGAAAATATCGAATGGGGATGTTCCTACAACTTCGTAGTCTGTGGATTGAGCTGTCCTTTCTTTGTCCTTTACGGCGCAGTTCTGCACAAAGATGTTGTTGTAGATTCTGTCGTCACCGTGCAGAATTGTCATAAAACCGGCGACTTCGGTGCGATGCCGGATGTGGTAAGGCGTGTAGCGCGGTTCCCTCTGGTCGTTTACGATGCTGTCCACGCCGGAGTTTATAAGACTGAAGGAGCCTAAAACAAGGTTGTGTACGACGGCGATACCTTCGCTTGGAATAGTGATTGAGACTTTTGAAAGGAGCATGTTGTTGTCGATGATCGTTGGACCATGACCAACTTCGATAAATACATCGGCAGAGAACATCGCGCCTTGTGCCGGTTCAAGTCCTTCTGGACGCGCGTTGTTGTACATCAGGTTCTGTGTGATTCTTGCGCCCTGTGCTTCCCAGTCAAGCCAAACACCGATGATTGAGTCGTGTATGTGGTTTCTCTGAATCAAAACGTCAATTCCGGCGTGGAGCTTGATACCGGCAGTCTCTGCACCGCCAAGCTGCTGTGAGTTACAGATGTGATGGATGTGGCAGTCCTCGATTGTGGAGAAAACCGCGCCCATGCGTCCTACAATGCCTGTCTGCTCGCAGTGGTGGATGTGGCAGCGCCGTACCATGTGTGAGCCGACTTTTTCTTTTACCCAGCCGTGGTACTGCCCGCGGCAGACTGCATCGCGCTCCATTTGAGTGGGGCTTTTAAGATGCTTTGTGTAGAAGTACATGTCGTTTTCTTCATCGCGGTATTTTCCGAGCGAGATTCCGCAGCAACGGCTGTTGCACACTTCAAGGTTTTCAAAAATCCATCCCTTGCTCCAGTGTGGACCTATTAGACCATCCTGATATGAGGCTGGCGGTGCCCATGTCGTGGCTCCGTTGCAGATTTTGAAACCGTCCACCGTGATGTAGTTCAGCCCGTTTTCTTCTGGCATAAAGCAGTTTCTGCGGGCAAGAATCTCAACTTCCTGCTTGTTCGGGTCTAAGCCCTTGAAGTTGCAGTAGAAAACAGTGAATCTTCCTGTTTTTATATCTTTTGTCTGTGCGTTTACTACGTACTCTGATTTTTCGCCGCAGTCGTTGTATTGGGGGATAGGAGCTTCTCCTTCCTGCTCGCAGTACCACTTGTACTCAGATTCTTTTTGGTTCCATGCGCATGGATCGGCTTTGCCCTCAATGCATTCTTCGAGCGATGTCGTTTCGTACATCATAAGTCCGTTAAGCACGACAGAACCTGTGTGGCGGACTGTCGGGGCAAAATACCAGTCGCCGCATACGAAAGTGGTGTAGGGGTTGTAGCCGCCGAAAATGCCGTTGTCCACTTTGGCTGTCCATACGTCGCCCTTGAAATTTTTCCAGCCTTTGAGCACCTCTGAACCGGTAATAACAGCTCCAAGCGGCTTTTCGGACCTGTATGTAATCCTTTTTTCCTCTGTTCCGCCGAAGCGCGGGATAACTTTCTCACGGTAGATTCCAGGTTTTACGATAACCTCGTCTCCCGCCTGTGCAACGGATGCCGCTTCGTTTATAGTCTTGAACGGATAGCCTTTTGAACCGTTTCCCTTTTTCTTTGCTTTTGCGTTAACGTAATAAATCATCTAAGTATCCTCCGTTTTTACCAGATTCTATATCTGCCAGAAAGTGCGAGGAGCGCGAATAAGTAAAGGCAGTTGTCGTAGTAGCGTCTTACGCCTTTTCTGAGTGGCTGGTTCCAAAACCATTCAACCCATTTTGTGGCTGTCTCAAAGTCGCTTCCTTTTTCGGTGCTGTACGGTATAGCCAGCGCGCTCTGAGCCATTGTAGAAAGAAGCCCCAGCGGATGAAGTACCGGTCTTTGAAGCGGCGTTCCGTCTATTTTGTATTCACAGCGGACGGCTTCCAAGTCTGTTCCGAAAAAGCGCATCATCCTTATAGGAACGTTGAACTGACCCCTGTCGTCGTTCCACCATTCCGCATCAAGTCCGATATTCGCGGCTGTGCGGTATGCGTCACTGAAGAAGTTGCCGAAGTTTCCCCACGGAAAATCCTTTGTCATGGGCGAGCCGTCGAAGTTTGCGTACTCGGGGTTGAGTCCTGTTTCCTTATGGCATGCTTTCACAAGGTATTCGCGGCTTGCGACGGCGGCTTTTTTCCAGAAAGGTCTGTCCTCTTCGTCTGCCCAAAGCGCGAAAAGCTCGTAGAAATGTGGAAGATGATATGACGGATCGGTGAAGTCGCTTCCCGGCACGAAAAGTATCTGTGCGTTTTCCTTGCTCCACATGGCGGCTCCCGGTCTACCGTTCTCGCCTTTGTGAAGGCACGCCCTAAGAATCTGTTTTGCTTCGCGGCTGTACTCAAAGATTCCTTCTCCGTCGCCCCATCTGTGGGAAGCGAAGAACAGAGCCATCGCAAAAAATTCCTCGCCGTCCGGAGCTGGGCTGTTCGCATTCCTTGTGCCGTCGGTTTTGCATGACCAGGCGAAATATCCTTCATGCTCGCCTGTTTCCATGTACATGTAAGTCTTTGCCCATTTCCAAATGCGGTCGAACTCTTCCTTTTTGTCGAGCTGTACGCACATCATCATGCCGTAGGACATTCCTTCCGTTCTGGCATCGTTGTTACCGGTGTCCTCAAGGTATCCCATATCTTCGCCCGCATCGTGGTAGATACGCTCTTTCTCATCATAGAAAAAAATGTCGAAAGCCTCTTCTATCTTTTTGTTTATGGCTTCATCGCTTTTTCCAATCTCTTTGAAAACGTTCCTGTAGCTTCTTTCTTTATACTTTTCCATAGTTCTCCCTTATTTTTTAGATGCAGATTCATAGATGCTCAGGTTAATTTTCAGACAGGTGTCAGCGTCAGTCAATCGAGTGAAATCCGTATACAGCTGATATTTGTGCGGATTTTGTGCGGGCTTCTAGTAGCCAAGTTTTTTGTCTACGATATAGCGGAGAGGCTTTCCGGCGGCGAAATTCCTGAGGTCTTCCAAAAACATCGCGACGTTCTTGTCTTTTGTGTATGGAAGCGTCATGTTTCCTGCCACATGCGGCGTTATAACAAGATTCTTCATTTTCCAAAGGCGGCTTTCTTTTGGCAGCGGCTCTTTCTGATATACGTCGAGTGCGGCTCCCGCAATATGTCCTCTTTCCAAGTTGTCGGCAAGGGCTTCCTCGTCGATTGCAGAGCCACGGCCTACGTTTATGATGTAAGCGCCTTCTGGCAGAAGCGCGAACCGCTCGCGTGAAAGGATGTTCTGCGTCTCCGGAGTCGCGGGAATACACATGGCAAGAAGCTCTGTCTGTGGGAGCACGCTGTCAAGCTCGCTTACCGGAAGAACCTTGTCATATACAGACTCATGGCTTTTTCCGCTGCGGTTCACCCCGATTATGTTCGTCGGCTCAAAAGCCCGCGCCCGCTTTGCGAAAGTTGTACCGATGTCACCTGTTCCAATCACCGTGATACGGCAGTCTTTCAGGGATTTTTGCGGGCGCGGGGAAAGCCACATTCCGTTCCGAGTCTCATCTAAAACTCGTTGAGCCGACGAAGCATCACTATGGCAACTGCAATCATGTGCTCCGCAATGGAAACTCCATAAGCCCCCGCAGCGTTCGTGAGGAGGCAGTCCTCGTTCGCGAAGTATCCCGGCACCATAAGGGAATCGACGCCCGCCCAAGGAACGCACAGCCACTTCAGTTTTTTGCTCGTCTTCACGATAGACGGCGCGAATCCGTATATGATATCAGCGTCGAAATCGCTCTGTGGAATGTCCGGTTCGGAATTATAGAAAGAGACGGTCGCACCAAGCTCGTCCGCTGTGGTTTTTATAAGGTCTATATGCTTTTTTTCAAGCAGATTGTTTATCACGAGAATTTTCATAAGCGTAGTATAGCATATTAGAGGAAAAAATCTAAAAGATATGATATAATATTTTAAGGTGAAAAAAATGGCAAAGGCAAAGAAACAGATAAGTTTTGATTTTGAATCCTACATCCGTGAGGGCGAACCTGATAAAAGAGAAAAAAGTATCGCCTGGTCAATTGCAACTGGCTTGCAGCAGGTTGATGGGCTTACGCCTTCTGCCTATCTTTATGAAACTGCAAAGCGGAATATTGAAGGCGAAATTTCTATTGAAGAAGCAAAGAAACTTATAGATACATATTATGAGTCCAAAGCAATTCGCACAGATGACGAAAGTGAGACAGAAGAAGCGGACAAGGTTTCGGCTCGAATTACGGAATTGCTTTCTGAAAAATCTTTCAGTTTTACTCCTAATCAATTATTATCGATTCACGAACGGCTTTTCAAAGGTGTATTTTATAAAGTTAAGGCCGGAAAATTTCGTGATTACAATATTACAAAAAAAGAATGGGTTTTGAACGGTGACACAGTTTTATATGCCAATGCCGATTTAATTAAAGAAACACTAAAATATGATTTTGAAACAGAAAAAAACTTTGACTATTCAAAACTTTCAAAGGAAGATGCCGTAAAACACTTAACTAGATTTGTTGCAAATATCTGGCAGATTCATCCCTTTGGTGAGGGTAACACAAGAACAACAGCAGTTTTTACGATTAAGTATCTGCACTCGCTTGGCTTTAATGTAAACAACGAACCTTTTGAAAAACACAGCTGGTATTTCCGCAATGCGCTTGTTCGTGCAAATTATACGAATATGCAGAAAGATATTTATATGAATACGGAATACCTTGAAAAGTTTTTCCGAAATATCCTGCTTGGCGAAAATAACGAACTTAAAAACCGCTACACCCATATTGATTATGATGAATATATCAAAAAGTTCGGAGAAAACGATAAAAGTTCGGAGAAAAATCTGCCTGTAAACGATACTGCAAAGATTACTCAAAAATCACACGAAAGTCACAGTAAAATCACTGTAAATTTAACTGAGGTGCAACAAAATATAATTAGAGCCATAAAACAAAATCAGTTTGTTTCTCAGACTGAAATTGCAAAAGAATTATCTCTAGCCCGCGAAACCGTAAATCGTAATATGAAAAAATTGCAGGAACAGGGAATCATCAAACGAGTGGGTGCGGACAAGAACGGCCATTGGGAAGTGATTGAATGACAAAGAAATTGCCGCCATTGACAATCAACACCCCAATATACATCTTAATCTCTTAGAATCCTAAATTGTCGTTTACAAGAATTACGTGAATCCTGTCTTTGTGCCGGGAGAATCTTGTTATAAGAATCTGGCAGCAGATTGTGTCAGGTGACTTACAGTTCATGCAGGAGCCTGTCTTTGTGCATGGTGTTGAAAGCCCGAATCTTTGTGCGTTTATTGGAGCGGCTACGTTCCTTGCTCTTTTCATCGCGCTGTCTACATCAGGGCAAATCTTGTTCATTCCCACGATGAAAACGACTTTTTTCGGTCCCTGCGCAATGGCCGAGACTCTGTTAGAGTTTCCATCAACGTTTATAAGTACGCCGTCTTCTGTCATTGCGTTTGCGCTGGAAAGGAAAACATCTGCGTCGTATGCGGCGAGCATGGCGGCTCTTTTGTCTTCATACGCATCCCTGTCGATGAAGTTGTAGTTGCCTTTTTTAAGGGCATCGGAAAGACCTATCTCATGAACGCTCATCGCGCCACCCATTGAGACAGAGCTTCCTTCGGGAATAATCTCCAGAGCTTTTTTCAAAGCCGATTCTTTGTCTGCGGCATAATATCCGCTCATATTTCTTGATTCAAGACCTTTGATTACTTTTGAAGCCAAAAGCTCATATCGCTTTATGATGTTTTCGTTCATACCCGCACCTCTTTCTTCCTGTATAACACAAAACGCGGATAAAAGCTATCTAGCAGTTTAGTTTTGCGCGGTTATACGCTGTTCTTCAAGGTATGCTGCAGCCTCATTCTCGCCGACAGTGCCGTCCGCGCCAATGCTCGTAGAATAGAAGTATGGCGTTTCCGCAGCGAATTCTCCGGCGCATGTGTCTACCATTTTGAAGCTGCACGGCGGGTAAAGCAAGGTTCTGGCGGGGGAAGTCTCCCCCTGCGCTCCAACCGCCGCTAAAGCGCCGTTTTCCGCAACCCCCTCTGCGGGGGCCACCCCCACAACGCCCCCGTGCTTCTCAAGTTGAACAATCTTCTCGATCTTCCACAAAAACCATCTGTCAATTTTGGTGATTTCGTGAATCTGCTCCACGTTCATAAGCCCGCGCTTCAACGCCTGGTAAATCGCGAAAATGCGCTGGTCGGTACACTGGCTGACACGCGTCATAATCTTGTCGTCACTTTCACGCGCGAATACAGGCAAATCAAGCGACGAGGTTTTTAGCTCCGCACCGCGCACAGCTTTAAGAAGCGCTTCCTCAAAACTTTGACCAATCGCCATAACTTCGCCTGTCGCCTTCATCTGCGTACCGAGCTTCCGCGCTGCATAAACGAACTTGTCAAACGGGAATTTCGGCATTTTTACGACGACGTAATCGAGCACAGGCTCAAAGCACGCAGTCGTCTTTTTTGTAACGAAGTTCGGAATCTCGTCGAGTGTGAAGCCAACGGCGATGAGCGCGGCAACTTTTGCGATAGGATAGCCTGTCGCCTTACTCGCAAGCGCCGAAGAGCGCGAGACACGCGGGTTTACTTCGATTACAGCGTATTCAAAGCTGTCCGGGTTGAGAGCGAACTGGCAGTTACAGCCGCCCTCAATCTTGAGCTCGCTTATGATATTGAGCGCTGCGGTGCGGAGCATCTGGTACTCTTTATCTGCAAGCGTCAGCGTTGGCGCGACGACGATTGAGTCTCCTGTGTGAACGCCTACCGGGTCTATATTTTCCATTGAGCAGACAGTAATAACGTTTCCGGTACTGTCGCGCATCACCTCGTATTCAATTTCCTTCCAGCCGGCAATGCACTTTTCCACAAGAATCTGGTGGATAGGCGAACGATGCAAGCCGTTCCGCACGATTTCGTCAAGCTCCGCTTCTGTCCGGCAAATGCCTCCGCCTGTGCCGCCAAGCGTGAAAGCGGGGCGGATTATAGCCGGCAGCCCGATTTCATTGTGCACAAAATCGATCGCATCCTCGTATGTCGTCACAACCTTTGACGGAATTACGGGCTCCCCGATTTTTTCCATCATGTCTTTGAAAAGTTGTCTGTCTTCGGCTTTATCGATTGTTTCAGGCACCGCACCCAAAAGCTGAACGCCGTGCGATTCCAGAAACCCGGATTTCGCAAGCTCCATGCTCAATGTAAGACCTGTCTGCCCACCGAGCGTTGAAAGGAGCGAATCGGGCTTTTCTTTCTCGATAATCCGCTCAACAGTCCGGAGCGTCAGCGGCTCAATGTATATTTCGTCTGCCATGCTCTTATCTGTCATAAGCGTTGCTGGATTTGAATTCACAAGGCAAACCTCAAGCCCCACGCTTTTAAGCGCACGGCACGCCTGGTTTCCAGCGTAGTCAAACTCTGCCGCCTGTCCGATGATAATCGGTCCCGAGCCAATAATCATAACTTTGTGAATATTACTGTTTAATGGCATTCTAGCTCCTTCGTAGGGGGAAGTCTCCCCCTCGGCGGCACAAGGTTGCCGCCTACCCCCTCTGCGGGGGCAATGCTTTCTGTTGTCGCCCCCGCAATGCCCCCAGGTTTTTTGCACAAAAAAAAGCGACACCATCACTCAAGATAGTGTCGCCTTTGACTGACGAAAATATATCACTTTTATTTTTTAGTGTAAATATGTGCCCCACAAGATAGAAATGTATTTTTTTCATTTATTTCGTAAGGTTTTGTTTGACAAATTTTTCTGGGGGGGGGATAATGTTTGCGAAATCTACTTCTACAGGTTTCAAAGGAGTTTATATGAATCATTCTAATTTGATGAAAAAAAGCTTATTTATGCTTTTCGTTGTAATGACAGCGTGCTTGTTCTTCGCATGTTCCGGCCCTGTTAACACCCCTACACAAACTCCAGCACCTGCCTCTGCACCTGATGCCGCAGAAGAACTTCCAGGAACATCATGGGTTTTTGTAAAAGAGTTTACGGCACAAGAAATTTATGATATGGAAGCTTACTATGAAAGTGGTGTTGATATCCGTTATTATGAAGATGTTTTGAATGGACTTACAATAAATTATAAATACTATTTCATGGCAGATGGAAAAGCATACTATGAAGGCGAATATGAGACGGCTTTTAAGGATGGCGTTACTGAGCAAGATAAAAGTATTGTACGAGCACAAATAGCAGCTAGATGCAATAAAACAACGTTTACTTGGGCTGCATCAGAAGACGCTGTTTCCGGCACAATCACAATTGCAACAAATGATTATGAAATTACTGGCGTTCTTGATGACGAAAAGCTTACAGTAACTTATCCAGCTGCATTAGCAGATCTTTCTTTCCTTAACTTGGGAGCAGAAACCGAAGATGTGACGATTGAGTGTGCACAAGGCTATATAGCGAAGGTTGATGGTATTCTGATTAATTTCGGAATTACAGAATCAGATTTTACTGATTTGGGAGCGGCTTTTACAGCTGGTTCTGATTATACGCTTGATGGTAAGGTTTTAAACTTTACAGATTCTGGTTTAGACACACTTCTTGTTGTGATGGATAACGCTGTGGCGATTATGGCTTATAATGGCGAAATGGTATTGCCGGTACCATCAAGTTATATAGGAAGCAGAACGGATGATCGTATCACTTTTGCGGGAGATTTAAACGGCTTAATTCTTGATATACCAACAGATTGTACGGAATCACATGATGGTAAAATTATAACTCTTACGGCGGCAGGAGCTCAAAAGTTACCTTGGCTTTAATCGCGTAAAGGGGTGATATTTACCTTTACTGAACGGACTTCCGCAATGCGGGAGTCCGTTTTTTTATGCTTTTTGCATCATTTCAACAAACTCGTCGAACAAAAAGTTCGTGTCGTGCGGACCGCCGCACGCTTCCGGGTGAAACTGGACGCTGAAAGCCGGAATATCGTTGTAGCGTATTCCTTCGCAGGTGTTGTCGTTGACGTTGAAAAAGCTCATTGTAGCGAAGGACGGAAGCATGTCGGACTCGACGGCGTAACCGTGGTTCTGGCTTGTTATGTAGACTCGGCCGGATGATGTGTCTTTTACGGGATGGTTGCCGCCCCGGTGACCGTATTTGAGCTTTGACGTTTTGCAGCCGCGGGCGAGTGCAAGCATTTGATGACCAAGGCAGATTCCGAAAATGGGGAGCTTTCCTGTGTCGCAGATTTTGCGGATTTCTTCGATAATCGTGGTGTTTTCGGCAGGGTCGCCGGGGCCGTTAGAAAGCATTAAGCCATCGGGATTGAGGGCGAAAATCTGCTTGGCGGTTGTGTCGCACGGAACAACGGTAACCTGGCAGCCGCGTTTCTCAAGCTCACGCTCGATGTTCGCCTTTGCTCCAAAATCGAAAAGTACAACCTTTCGGGATTGTGTTAACAATCCCGAATCCGTGTGGTTGGTTTGGGGGTACGGGGGCGTAGCCCCTGTAGAGGGGGTAGCCGATTCTTTAGATGAGGCGTAGGGGGAGTCTTCCCCCCCATTAACCCCACTGCTTTGTACGCTTTTCACCGCGTCCGTTATCATGTATTCGCGGATTTTACCGGGATTTTTCGCTGCCTCTTGCACGATATTTTCCGCGTTTTCGCCGCTCGCAATCATGCCGTTCATAACGCCCGACTCGCGCAGTTTTTTTGTGAGCGCGCGTGTGTCTATTCCGCAAATGCCTACAATTCCTTGTGTTTTAAGAAAATCGTTAAGAGTGCCACCAGAGCGGAAGTTGCTCGGATCATCGCAAAGCTCGCGGACAATGTATCCGCGTACCCAGCTTTTTTTGCTTTCAAAATCCTCCGGGATAACGCCGTAGTTCCCGATAAGCGGGAATGTTTGCGTTACAATCTGCCCGTAGTAACTCGGGTCGGTCAATGTTTCAAGATAGCCAGTCATTCCCGTCGTGAAGACGGTTTCGCCGATTGTGGTTCCTGTTTCGCCGATGGATTTTCCTTTGAAAACTGTACCGTCGGCAAGAATAAGATATGCGTCGCTCATTTGCACTCCAAACAAAAAAAAGGCGTTCATTCCGTCCGGCAACGATAGTTACAGAACTGAATGAGCGCCTTTGCTCGTATAACTAAGATTGTTATAGAACTTTGGCGGGATTGTGTCAATGCACGAAAAGTATTGCGCAAACTTTTAAAACTTGTATAATGTATAGTATATGAGTGCTTCTGACAAACTGATTATCCGCGGTGCGCGGGAACATAACCTGAAAAATATAGATCTTGAGCTTCCAAGAGACAAGCTGATTGTTGTGTCCGGGCTTTCTGGCTCCGGCAAAAGTTCGCTTGCGTTCGATACGATTTTTGCGGAAGGACAGCGTCGTTACGTCGAAAGCCTTTCCGCTTATGCCCGCCAGTTTTTGGGCAGGATGGACAAGCCCGATCTTGATTTTATAGAAGGTCTTTCTCCTGCAATTTCGATAGAGCAAAAAACGACTCACAAGAATCCGCGATCGACGGTCGGTACGGTAACGGAGATTTATGACTACTACAGGCTTTTGTACGCGCGGATTGGTCATGCGCATTGTCCTGAGTGCGGGCGCGAGATTCGCGAGCAGTCAACCGACCAGATTATCGACACGATTATGAGCTGGCCGGAAGGCACGAAGATTCAGGTGCTTTCTCCGGTGATTCACGGAAAGAAGGGTGAGCATCAGAAGGTTGTTGAAGATGCGATAAAGTCAGGTTTTCAGCGCGCGCGTATAGACGGTCTTATGGTTGAGCTTACCGACGGCGTGAAGCTTGATAAGCAGAAAAAACACTCGATCGATCTTGTTATAGATAGGATAAAGCTTAATGCCGATGTCCGCCGCCGTCTTGCAGATTCTGTTGAAGCGGCTTTGAATTATGCGAACGGCATCGTCGTGGTGCTGCGCTCTTTGCCAACGGAAGAAGGCGGCGGAGAAAGCGAAGTATTCTTTTCACAGAAAAACTCTTGCCCGGACTGCGGAATCTCTATACCGGAACTTCAGCCAAGGCTTTTTTCGTTCAACAATCCGTTTGGTGCGTGCCCTGAGTGTACGGGACTTGGCGAAAAGCAGGAGTTTGACGAGAACCTTATTCTGCCGGACAGAAGTTTGTCGCTGAACGAGGGCGCGATACACGGCTACAACATAGACTCGAACTGGAATAGAAGCCGGTTTGAGGCGCTTTCAAAGCAGTTCGGGCTTCCGCTCGACAAGCCGATTAAGGATTTCACGAAAAAAGAGTACGAGCTTCTTATGCATGGAAGCGAGGAGCAGCTTAAGTTCAAATATGTTCGCTCCGACGGAACAGGAACTTCGGAGTTCGTGCAGAAATGGCCGGGACTTTTGCCGGAGTTACGGCGGAGATATAACGAGTCGTTCTCTGACGCGCAAAAAGAAAACTTTGAAAAACTGATGTCGCACAAAACGTGTGGCTGTTGTGGCGGCAAGCGTCTTAAAAAAGAAGCGCTCGGTGTCACGGTCGGCGGTAAAAACATTTTTGAGCTTTGCGAGTTTTCCGTCACAGAGTCGCTCGCGTTCTTTGACGCGCTGCGCCTAACCGAAACAGAAGCAAAAATTGCCGAGCAAATACTTAAAGAAATAAGAAGCCGCCTTGGCTTTCTTAAAAACGTCGGCTTGCAGTACCTTACTTTGGAACGGCAGGCGGCTACGCTTTCCGGTGGAGAGGCGCAGCGCATCAGGCTTGCAACTCAGATTGGCTCCAGCCTTGTCGGTGTTCTTTACATACTCGACGAGCCTTCAATCGGGCTTCACCAGCGCGACAACCAGCGTCTTATAGACACGCTGACGTACCTGCGCGACATCGGCAACACGCTTATCGTCGTTGAGCATGACGAGCAGACGCTCCGCACCGCCGACTGGATTGTGGACCTTGGTCCCGGAGCCGGTGTTCATGGCGGCAACGTAATGGCATCGGGAACGCCGGAAGATGTTATGAAGGTGAAAGAAAGTGTTACTGGGCAGTATCTTGCCGGCACTTTGCGCATGGACATTCCTACGACGCGACGCGCCGGAAACGGTCTTTTTATAACGCTTGAAGGCTGCACCGAGCACAACCTTAAGAACATAAGCGTCAAGTTCCCGCTTGGCGCATTTACTTGTATTACTGGAGTTTCTGGCTCTGGGAAATCAACGCTTCTTAGCGACGTGTTCTGGCCGGCGGCGAGCAACCGCGTCATGCGCTCGAACATACAGGAAGGTGCGTACAAAAAGATTACAGGTCTTGAGAACATAGACAAGATTATCAACATAGACCAGACACCTATCGGGCGCACTCCGCGCTCCAACCCAGCAACGTATGTCGGCGTTTTCAACGACATTCGCGACCTTTTTGCGAGTCTGCCGGATGCTAAAGCGCGCGGCTACAAGCCTGGACGCTTCAGTTTCAATGTGAAGGGCGGACGCTGCGAGAACTGTCTTGGAGCGGGTACAATCACAATCGAAATGAACTTTTTGCCCGACGTATACGTTTGCTGTGATGTCTGTCACGGAAGGCGCTTCAATCAGGAAACGCTCGATGTGCGCTATAAAGGAAAGAGCATTGACGACGTTCTTAACATGACGATTGAGGAAGCGGCGTCTTTCTTCTGCCACATTCCGCACATCGCGCACAAGCTTGAGACGCTTGTTTCCGTCGGGCTTGGCTATATTCAGCTTGGTCAGTCCGCCCTGACGCTTTCGGGCGGCGAGGCACAGCGCGTAAAACTTGCGAACGAGCTTTCGCGCCGCTCAACTGGCAAGACGCTTTACATACTCGACGAGCCGACGACGGGTCTTCACTTTGCAGACGTAAAACAGCTTATGGAAGTTATTGGCCGCCTTGTGGACCAGGGAAACACTGTCGTTATGATTGAGCACAACCTGGATGTTATTCTTCAGGCAGATTATATAATCGATCTTGGACCGGAGGGCGGTTCCGGCGGCGGCAAGATTATTGCCGAAGGAACGCCGGAGCAAGTTGCTCTAGTAGAAAAATCTTACACAGGATATTATATTAAAGAGAAGTTAGCTCAAGAACTGTGTAAGAAATGATTTTTAGGGATGATAAGAGCGAAGATTGTGTCTCTCGCAATGCACATAGCACAAGTTGTGGCGCAATTCTTCGTTCCTGCCGAAAAAAAGTTTTTCTCGTATTGATAGCCATAGCGTTTTTTTTCGTTCCGCTTTATGGTCAGGAAGACACGCCTTCGACCACTATGGTGAAAAAAGATCCTATTACAGAAACTACAGAAACTCAAAGTACAAGCGGAAACTCCAGCAACTCTCAAGAAACTGAAGTCGAATTGCTTGGCGACGATGAGGATGATGAATCCGACACTGGCGAAACAGAAGATGATGTGGTTATTGTGCCAGCTACGCCAAAAGAGCCGTCCGTCGTCAAAATCCTCTCTGCACGGAAAACCGAGTATAAAAAAGACCCGGTAGACGACTCCGAGCTTATCCTTTTTACAGGCGATGTTTCGCTTTCTGTGACGCAGGGCTCTTCCGAACTAACTATAGAAGCTGACACCGTCACTTTTAACCGCACAAAATCATTGTTGTACGCGGAAGGTTCCGTTAAGTTCGGAACGAAAGGCGGCTCGTCAAGTTCTTCCGACGCCGAGCAAATGTCCGCGTCGGCACTTTTGCTCAACACAGAAACACAGGAAGGCTTTTTTGACGACGGAAAAGTTATTCAGGGCAGCTCTGACGCGATAAACCTTTCGAGCGGCACGAAACTTATAATCTCTTCTGACCTTTTTGTTAAAGGAAACGCAAACACAGTCACATTCAAAGATGGTACGCTCACATTCTGCGATGACGAGGACCCGCACTGGAAAATAAAGGCATCTCGCATCTGGCTTTTGCCGGGCAACGAATTTGGCTTTTTGAACGCTCTTTTGTACGTCGGGCATGTTCCGGTCATGTATTTCCCGTTCTTTTACTACCCAAAGGATGAAATGATTTTCAACCCTGTTTTCAGCTACGATGAACGAAAGGGATATTCAATACAGACAACGACGTACATCATAGGACGCAAAAAGCTTGGAAGTGCTTCATCCGATACTGAAATTTCAAACTTCCTTAAGCCTACGGAACTTAAAAAGCAGGTGAGGGAAGGCCTTTTTTACAGGAATCTTGAGGAAAAAGATACAGCTCCGTCATCGTTCCTTAAAGTAATGGTCGATGCGTACAGCAACCTTGGGTTCCTGGCTGGCGTTCAGGGTGCGTTCAAGCCTTCTGAAATGATATCTGATATATCATTTTCCGCGTTTTTGGGCTGGTCACGGACGATATTCTCTGCGACCGAAGGGAAATACACCACTTTCTACAATGACGAAAAGTACAGCGACAGTTCTTGGATTTTTGGCTTGAAGCTGCCGTTCCGTTTTTCTGCCGATTTTTCGATGAAGTTCAAATATACGCCGTTCACTTTATCAATCGCGCTTCCTGTTTACTCCGATCCGTATTTTAAGTCAGATTTCCTTAACAGAAGCGAGGACATGGACTGGATAGACTTTTTGCTGAACAATCCTGCGCTTCACACGAGTTCAAGCTCTTCGTCAACTTCAAGTTCCGTGTCGTCATTCAGCTGGTCGTTGAGCGGCAACATCAGCACCCCGGACTTCGTAAAGCTGCTTAATCCTTACGTGAAGACGCTTTCTGTAACGGAACTTTCGTCTAAAATCAACTTCAACCAAAAGACAGATTCGACACTGCAAGCTCCTTTTTCCAACGTAAGTCCGGAAAGGTCGTTCTATTATCCGTCATCTGTATATCCTTTAAAGATTTCTGCCTCGATTGACGGAAGCTTTTTACCTGACAATAAAAAAGAGGAAACTTCCAGCACGCAAAAAAGTGATACAAACTACTTCCTTCCCGACGAGCTTGACGACTCCAAGAAAAACGACGAAACAACAGAAGCGGCAGTCGAGACGGATGGAAGCCAGATTGCCGATGTTGACGCAGAGCCGGAACAGAAACCGGAAGAAGTGCCCGATTATATGCTTAAGAGCATGGGAAACGTAAGTTTTGAAAGAAAAGCTGTTCAGAACACGACATATTCGCTCACATATACGTTCAAACCGTCGTTATCGACAGAAAGTCATTTTTCGGCAAAGGAATTCGCCGTTCCTGCTGACGTGAAGTTCTCTGAAAACGATACTTTCTTTGTTTCGTTCTCATCTCCGTTAACGGTGAACGGAAACGCTTCCTGGGGCAATGGTGTTCTTTCTGTAACTGACAATCTTTCGTTCTCGCCAGTCTATAAAGGTCATCCTATCATATCCGATACTGAATATCCGGTTGACAGCACAAGCAGAGATAATTTGCTTCGTTCAGACTATACGGCACGCAAAATCGATTTGGACAACAGCACGTCTGTTTCGTTCAAGCCTTTCACTTCAATTCCGCTTCTTTCCGGCTCTTCTCTTTCGTGGCGGGGCGCCATGAAAATCTTGCGCACGGAATTCGTCGGAACAGCGGCGGAACCAGAGTGGGACTACAAGCTTCCTGAATGGGATGTTGAATCCATAACGCAGAACAGTCTTAACCTTGATATGGCGGCATCTGAGCTTGCTAATACGTTCAGCCAGACATTATCACTTAACTTAAATCTTCCGCCAGTTCTTGGTTCTATCGGTTGGTCGTTCAGTATGAAAGCTCCGTACTGCGACAGTTTTTCTTTGTCCAGTTCCTACAAAAAAGAAAGCAAAACGAGCGAGGAGTGGACTTTCGCGCCGTTAAACCAAAGCTCCAAATGGTCTTTCTTTGACAAAGCGTTGTCCGTAAGCCAGAGTTTCGTTTACGACATTGAAGATAGTCATGCTTCCAGTTTCTCCGTTGGACTTACATGGAAAAAACTTCAGTTCAATTTCAACATGAACCACTCGTTCCCGTATACATTCGATGAGGAGCAAGGTTGGGTCAAAGGCGATGAAAAAACTTTCCATGCAGAAGATATGAACCTTTCGTATTCTTGGAATGATGCTTCGTTCTATGCTTGGAAAGACAGGATATCGATAAAGCCTTCCGTTTCTACAAAGCTTTCCATGAACCTTGTACGCCCGACGGAAAGCTCGTTCTCAATAAACGGTTCGTTCTCTTTCAAGATAAACGAGGTGCTTGACCTGACTTTCTCAGCGGAAAGCCGCAACTCGTCTATCTTTAAGTACGTTCAGGGATTGTCAAGCATTAACGCCGAAATCCCGGGCGAAAAGAATATTTTCGTTGACTTGTTTAATTCATTCGCGTTCTGGGACGATGATTTGCGCAAAAAATCGGCTTTCAAGCTGCAGAACCTTTCGCTTAAAGTGACGCACGAGCTCCATGACTGGAAACTTTCCGCAGAGTTCTCCGTTTCGCCGCGCCTTATGAGAGATGAAAGACCGTATTATATCGATTTCAGCCCATATTTCAAGCTTTCTGTAGTGTGGAAGCCGCTTTCAAGCATGACGACGACGATTGTCGACGACCACGGCAAATTCATCCTCAACCCGGAGAAATAGTAGTTTCCGCGTTATTGCCCCACGCGTGCGCCCTCGCGCCAGAAGTTCCGTGCCTTGACGGAACAACAAAAATACAGTTACAATTAACCATATACGAATAAAGAGGATTAGTGGAAACAGCATATACAATAGTTGTGCCGGATATTGAGCAGCTTTCCAGACTTTGCGGCACAAATGACAGTAATCTCCATCTCATAGAAAAATTCCTGGGCGTTCCCATTTATACAAGAGGCAACGAGCTTTCTGTGGAAAGTTCCGATCCTGCTGTTATGAACAGGTTCCGTCATGTTATAGACAGAGTTCTTGATGAGATGACAGAAAGCCGGGATGATGATCCCAATCTTGTAACATCAGTTATAACGCGACTTATACCGCCGGATGAAAGCATGGTGCCGGACGAGGCATTCTTTTCTGCTGCCTGCATCCGTATTCCGGGCGCGGTGAAATCCGTATATCCCAAATCATACAATCAGGCAGAGCTCATTCAGTCGATGCGCCATAACAGCGTCGTTCTTTGCACGGGTCCTGCCGGCTCCGGAAAAACGTTTCTTGCCGTTGCGGAGGCACTTAACCAGCTGCTTTCAGGCGAAGTCTCGCGGCTGGTACTTACGCGCCCGGTCGTTGAGGCTGGCGAGAGCCTTGGCTTTTTGCCAGGCGATTTTGAGCAGAAAATTTCACCTTATCTTAAACCATTGTTCGATGCGATTGAGTATCTTTTGCCAAGGGGAATGCCGGAAAAACTTACAGAAGCCGGTGCGATAGAGATAGCTCCGCTTGCGTACATGCGCGGAAGAACGCTCAATAACAGCATCCTTATACTAGATGAAGCCCAGAACACAACAAGAGAGCAGATGAAGCTGTTCCTTACAAGAATGGGCGAAGGGTCGAAGGCTTTTGTAACCGGCGACATAACACAAATAGATCTTCCTTCAAGAATTCCGTCCGGGCTTATCCACGCCTGCCATGTTTTGCGCGACATTGACGGAATAAAGATAATGCGGATGAGCGGAAGCGATATAGTGCGGAATCCGCTCGTTAGGAAGATAGTACAGGCATACGAGGATGACGAAGAAAAGTGATAAAAAAGAAGAGAAGGTTCTGAACCGCTTCTATAAGGGCTTTTACGACAATTCAAGCAGAATAATAGTTATTGTCTGCTGGTTCGTTGCTTCCCTTTTGTTAGCGTTCGTCCAGGTTTCTACATCGGAAACCGTTCTTTCTTTTTCCCTTGACGATTTTAAGGTCGGTCAGATTTCAGACAGGACAATAACGGCAGAACGAGATTTGCCGCCAGATTTGGAGTTTCCGTTCGAGGTTTCAAAAGGCGAGACGATTGTTGAGCGCGGTTTCCCAATTTCAGAGCAGGCGCTGAACAAGCTTAAAAAGATGGCTGGAACCCCTGCGTACATCGATTCTAGCGCGTTCTGGGATGCGGTGCTTTATTTGCTGTGCCTTATCCCGCTTATCTTCTTCTTGTATTCGCCGTCCGTGCTTGGCTATCGGCAGAAAAAGCGCGAGCAGATTTTTATAGCGGCAAGCCTATGCTTTGTGTTCGCATTCGCCGTCTTTATGCCGCTCTTTTTCAATATACACAACATGTTCTATTTCGCGATCGCCTTACCGGGCGTTTTCGCCGCAATAATGATAACCGTCATGTTCGGCCACATGAGCGCGCTTTTCTATTCGATAGTGACGTTTTTCCTCGTCCTGTTCGCTGCGTCGTATAACGTCGTCCCGGCGATATTTGAGTTCGCGTCATGCCTTTCTGCGGTGTACATCGTAAGGCGCATAAAGCACCGGTTCGACATGGTTATAGCATCGCTCGTGCTTGTCGTCGTGAATGTGGTGATACAGTTCCTTCTGACGATAATCTACGGCGGAAAGTTCCTCGACCTGCCGCTCGCGCTCACTGGTGTCGCGCTCAACGGCTTCCTTTCGTGCATCCTCGCGCTCGGCTTTATAACGCCATTTGAGCTTATGCTGAATACTGCGTCTGTTTTCCGTCTTATGGACCTTTCAGACTTGAACACGCCTATAATGCGCCGTCTTCTTCTTGCCGCTCCTGGTACTTACAACCACTCTATGATGGTTGCGACACTGGCGGAAAGCGCATGCGCGGAAATCGGGGCGAATTCGCTTCTTGCGCGTGTTGGCGCATACTACCACGACCTTGGAAAGATTGACCAGCCCGAGTACTTTGTCGAAAACCAGAGCGGCAGCAACAAGCACGACGACATAAACCCGCGTCTTTCTGTTTCCGTGATCAGAAGCCACGTTAAAAAAGGCGTTGAAAAAGCCCACCAGCTCAGGCTTCCAGAAGAAGTAATCGACATAATTTCAGAGCATCACGGAAACAGCCTTATAGCGTATTTCTACAGCGAGGCAAAAAAGCAGGACGAGCAGACTTCTCCGGAAGACTACTCTTACGGCGGAAACCCACCGTCTTCAAAAGAGGCGGCTGTTGTAATGCTCGCGGACACTGTGGAGGCTGCCTGCCGCACGCTTGAAAAGCCATCAGTCTCGCGTCTTGAAAAGTTTATACACCAGCTTGTTATGGGCAAATACGAGCATGGTCAGCTTGATAAAGCAAACCTTACATTCAGGGATTTGAACGCGATAGAGGCGTCTTTTGTGACGATTCTTGCCGGCTATTATCATACGCGTATTGAGTACCCGGATCAAAAAGACCCGGACGCTCTTCCGGAAAAAGCATTGCCACCGGCAAAGGAGAGTAAATGAGCGAAATAGGAAACAGGGTGCTTGTTGATGTTGAAGAGGGCATGGAAGCTCCCGAGTGGCTGGAGCGCATAGCTCCGTTCGCGCAGAAAGTGCTCGAAAAGCTTGAGAAAACAGATTGGGAAGTTTCTTTTCTTTTTTGCAGCGCGCCATTTATCCGCAAGCTGAACAACGATTATCGCGATATAGATTCCGAAACGGACATCCTTTCTTTTGAGGACGGAACGGAATATACTGACGCTGACGGAAATACTGTATTTTCTGCCGGAGATATCGCTATATGTATTGATGTTTTTATGAAAAATGCCGTAGAATTCGGGGTGAAAAGCGATGAGGAGCTTAAAAGGCTTATCATTCATGGGCTTATGCATCTTTCCGGCATGGATCACGGTGAAGCGCACATAGGCAAGAACCGTGAGTTTGAGGGCGGAACAGAGGAAGACAGAAAAATGCTCGTGATGCAGGAGCAGCTTGTGGAGTTTTTCTCGTCCGAGAAGATTCTGTAAGGAAAAAGGAAAAGGGCGCGGGAAAAGGGAGTCTCGCGAAGAGCTTTGCTCGTAGCGGAACAAAGGCCGTGTCCCGCCTAGATAATAGGATTTGATATGAGTTTTTTTAGTAGATTGTTGAAAAAAAAGAAAGAGGAGGAGCCTCACTCTGCCGGTGTGAACCGTGCTGAAGAGGATGTTGCGAAAGAAGAAAAGCAGGATATGATTCGCGGCGTTGAGGATTTGTCCGAGACTTCCGTTAAGGAAATCATGATCCCGCGCATCGACGTTGATTTTATATCCGCAGACGTTTCCGAAGACGAGCTTTTGGAAATAATCGCAGAAAGCGGTCATTCCCGCTTTCCTATCTACAGCGAATCGATTGATAACGTTATCGGCGTTCTGTACGTAAAAGACTTGATAATGACGTTTTCGCGCCACGAAGCAGTTGATTTGTCGAAAATCATCAGAAAACCGTTCTTTGTGCCGGAAACTAAGAAAATAGATACCCTGCTGCGTGAATTCCGCCGCCGCCACATACATATCGCTATTGCGATAGACGAGTACGGCGGAGTTTCGGGCATTGTCTGCATGGAAGACATCATAGAAGAGATTGTAGGCGACATTCAGGATGAGTTCGACAACGAGCAGGAAGATATCCTTTCTGTCGGCGACGGAATTTGGCTTTGTGACGCGCGTGTGAACCTTGACGATCTTAATGAAAAGCTTGGTTCTTCTTTCCCGAACGAGGAATTTGACACGCTCGGCGGTTTCGTTTTCGACCTTTTCGGTAAAATTCCGGCGAAATTCGAAAAACAGTCATGGGAAAACTATGATTTTGTGGTGCAGGATATGGAAGGGCACCGCGTTAACCAGATAAAAGTTATAAAGAGGAAAGAAGACAGTGAGTAAAGCTTTTAGAAGCGTCGCGTTTTTGTGCCTGTTTCTCTTTTTTGCAGCCGGAGCGTTCTGCGCGACTTCACAAAGCTCGTCCGGTGTTACGGCGCAGTCGTGCTACAAAGCAGGACAGGAGCAGCAGCAGCTTAAAAACTGGTACGAGGCGGTCGAATGCTATTTGGAGGCGACCCGCATAAATCCGTCTTATGGAGACGCGTATTTCGCGCTTTCGCAGTGTTCCTGCGAGATGGGCGAATATCAGCTTGCACTTACATATCTTGATATAGCATCGAAATATATACGGAACCGCCCTGAGCTTCAGAACCTTCGCGGATTCATTTATATAAGTCTTGGAATGATTACGGAAGCGAAAGCGCAGTTCGAGGATGTTCTTAAGACGTTCCCGAACAACGTAGAGGCTCGTTTTGGACTGGCGGAGCTTGAGATTCTTGACGGACGCGTAGCCGGAGCGGAAAAGCAGTTCCTTCAGGCTTTGCAACGCCAGCCGGCAGATTACAAAGTTCTTCTTTCGCTCGCTCTCGTCTCTGATTCGCTTGGAAAGACGACTAATGCCCGCGATTACGTGAACCGTGCGCTTCAGTATTACAGCGGTAACGCGGAAGTTTACTATCTTGCGGGATATCTTGCGAAAAAGCAGGGCGATTTGGAGATAGCTGAAGATTACGTACGGACGGCTATAAAACTTGATGATGTTTATGACGATGCGTATAGACTTCTTGCGTCAATTCTTTATGAGACAGGAAGATACGAAGAGGTTCTGGAACTGTGCTCGTTCCGCATAAGCCTTAACAGAAACGCTGAGGATGCGTGGTATTTGCGCGGGCTTTCGTATGCCGCGCTTAACCGCGTGGAAGAGGCGTTTACCGCGCTTGAAACCGGACTTGAAATTAACCCCGATGATGAGATTATGCGCGCCGAGCTTGAGCTTCTTGTCTGTTCAAATACGCGCGTTGAGGATCCGCGCCGTGCTCAGTGGGCGGCTTACCATCTTAAGAAAGCCCGCGAGTATGCGGAAAAATATTTTTCGGTCCAGGCTGCTTATGAATACCAGCGTTGTCTTCGCCTGAATCCAAAGGACATAGATTCAAGGCGTGCTTACGCGGATCTTATGCTTACCGCGGGATACCCGGAAGCTTATCTTTCTCATCTGGAGTTTATTCAGAACCAGGGCGAGGGTGATATCCGGACAAGCGACATAATAGAGGGATACCGTTCCTTGCTTTACAATACGCTTTCCGCGCGCTGGAACGTAGATCCGTTCTATCTGGACAAATCAAGATGGCAGGTTGGGCTTTATTACGAGAATCCTGTTTCTGAAGGCATCCACAGTGACGCGAGCAAAATCACTTCACTTACGCTGGGCGATGTTTTTTCAGTATCGTCTGCTGTAACGGCAACGGCTGATTCTTCGGCTGTAAAAAACTTTACAGAGGCGTTCCAGCGCGCGCGTAAGAAAGGTTTCGATTATTTCTGCCTTATTGAGACTGTTGAAACTGAGCGCGACATCACGATTATGTGCAATATGTACTCTGGACGCACAGGAAACGCTGCCGGAAAGTGGACTATATACAGAACGGGAAACAGCCGTTTTTCAAATGCGGTACAGAAGCTCCGCCAGTCAATCCTCGCCGCCATGCCGTACTACGCTAAGATAATAGCAAGAAGCGGCGCCGACGTTCTTATAGACGCTGGCCGTATGGACGGTGTTGCGAACGATCAGGTTTGGACAGTTTTTGAGCCGGAAAGCATCCGCTCTGCTGACTTTGGGCTTGGGCTTACATTTGCGCAGAAAAACATTCTTGGAACAGTTTGTATAACGAATGCCGGTGAAGATATTGCGGAAGGCGTTTACACGCAGGTTGGGTTCTATGACCGCATGAACGTCGGCGATACCGTGCTTCTTATTGCCCATGAGGAAGATACAGGCAGTACGGACGACGGCGAGGCCGGAACCACAACAGAGGACGGAGTCGTCGTTAAACAGGATGCTGTTTCAAGTGAGCCTGAGCTTATAAAGATGTTGCGGGTTATCCGGTAAGAAAGTCCGCATTCCGCGCGTATGCGTAGTTTCGCGACGCGCGATGAACCAGCTGCAATGCCGTAAGACGCGGCGCACCGCGTGTCTAGTTTACGGAATCTCAAAGTAATCCAGTGAATACTGAATCCATCTCTTTGATATAGCGTCGAGCTCCGGGTATGTTTTTTCTGCCTGCATAAAGTAGCTTAACGCTTCTCTGTATTTTCCCTGGAAGAACAGTGTCTGTCCCGTATAAATCTGTGCGCGTGCCGTTATAAAGTTGCTTTTGTTCGTCTGCAAAAACTTCTTAAGCTCCGCTTCCGAAGAAACCCAATCATTCCGCATGAAGAAGGACACTATTATGTTGTGAAGCGTATATGTGTCACCAGTAACATTGTCGTCCTGGTCTTCCGCGAATATGTAAGGCTTTACATTCTGCCGTATGATCGAATTAAGTCCGAATTTTGCGGCTTCTTCCAGCGACTCTGCTTCGATTGTTCCAGAAAGAGGCTCATCGTCCTGGAAAAGGTGAAGATATGGAAGCGGCATTTCGCGGATTGTGCCGGTAGACGTATAAGTCTGGATATCTGCAGTCACAACAGGAGCTTCTTCAACTTCCTGCGTGGAAGAAATGCCTGCCGGATATACTGTTGCGTTTACTGTAGGGATGATAAGGTCGTACATCGAGCCGTCGCTGTAACGTGCCGTAACGGCGTAGTACCAGCTGTAAATACCGCATGAAGTGTCTGTATAAGATGTTACGTTCGCAGCAAGTGTCGCTATTTTTATATCTTCAGAAAGCTGACTTCCCGATGAAAAAGCTTGTCTGCTTCTGTATACAAGAATCGCATCGATGTTTCGGAACGCTTCTCTTGTGGGGAGAGTCCATGTGACAACAATGTTCTTGCCTGATGCCTCTGCATCTATGTCCGATACCATAGGGCGGCTGCTCTGGGAAACCGCATTAAAAACAGTTAAAAAAATCAAAATAATAAATGTCGCTGGTTTAAAAAGCCTCATATAGTAAATATCGGATAAAAATCACGGTTTGACAAGATATTGTCTTTATTTTATGCTTACTATATGTTTGTGTCTGTTATCGTAGATCCAGGAAGCGTTGAATCTTCCAGAGCAGTCACTGCAGTCCTTATGGAATATGGTTTCCGCAAGGCGCAGCGTGCGTGCTGGGAACACGTTTCTTTGCCAGACAAAAAGCTCAATCTTCTCAAAAAGGATATCGACCGGGTAACCGATTATTACGACACGGTACGAATGTATCAGTATCCGGTGCAGGGAATGCTTGCGGTAACAGAAATGTCACGGAAAAAATGGAAACGCTGTCTGCTTCGCCCTACAGAAGACAATAAGAAAGAGATTCAGCCGAAAAGTCCGATATGACGATGCGCGTAATGCAGGTTTGAAAATACGCAGATTTTATATATAATCGGACTTTTGTAGATTTTAGAAATATTGGAGGAAAATAATGCTTGAAGATTATAAAATGCCTATAGAAACGCTCAAAGAAGATATTATGAACGTATGGGGGCGTCTTTGACGTCGCGACTATAGAGAAGAAAATCGCTGAAAAAGAGGCTCAGACAGGTGCCGCTGGTTTTTGGGACGAGCCTAAAAAAGCTGAAAAAGTTCTTTCGGAAATAAAGATGCTCAAAAACAGAATTGAGCCGTGGAAAGAGCTTATAAAAACGATGGACGACTTAGAGGCGACGTATGAGCTTGCCGAAGAGAGCCGCGACGCGGAGCTGGAAACGGAATTGATTTCTGAGTACGAGGCTGCCAAGGCGAAGTACGAAAAGCAGAGTATTCTTAACCTTCTTTCTGACGAAGTTGATAAAAACGACGCATTCCTTACGATTCACGCGGGTGCGGGCGGTACTGAGGCTTGTGACTGGACGCAGATGCTTTGCCGTATGTATATGCGGTGGGCGGAGCGTCGCGGCTACAAAGTGGAGACGGTTGACGAACTGGAAGCGGAGGGCGGACTTAAATCAGTTACGCTGCAGATTTCCGGCGAGTACGTATATGGCTATCTTAAGTGCGAGGCTGGCATCCACCGTCTTGTCCGCATAAGTCCGTTCGACGCGAACGCACGGCGGCATACTTCTTTTTCGTCTGTATATGTTTTCCCTGTGCTTGATGATAGCATTGAAGTCGAAATCCGTCCTGAAGATTTGCGCGTAGACACATACCGTTCAGGAGGCGCGGGCGGTCAGCACGTTAACAAAACTGATTCCGCCGTGCGTTTCACGCATATTCCGACGGGTATTGTCGTCGCCTGCCAGACTGAGCGCAGCCAGATTATGAACCGCCAGACAGCCATGAGCATGCTCAAAGCCCGGCTTTATGAGTATTACAAGGCGGAAAAAGAAAAAGAAAACTCAAAGTTCGCGCAGGAGAAAAAAGACATCTCCTGGGGCAACCAGATACGTTCATACGTGTTCCAGCCATACACGATGGTAAAAGATCACCGTACGAAGTACGAGGTCGGCAATATCCAGTCTGTTATGGACGGAAATATCGATCCGTTCCTGGAGGCGTACCTTTCTGCAAAATGGAAAGGACTCCCGATGGGCGATGACGGAGATGACGAAGTTTGAGACTACGCAGGGCGATTTGCCTTTTTCTGACAGTCTTTTCAGTTATTTTTCAAGCCAATTGCGCGGACTGGGTTCTTGCAATCTCCGCGTTTGACGGCGATGAAGCGTTTTCGACAGTAATCCCGAACCTTATCCTCGCGGAAATCCCTGACGGATTGGTGCGCCTTACGACATCGACCGAAGTTATCGAAAAAAAACGGAAGTCCATTTTGGAGGCGCGTCGCAAGCTTCAGAACCAGATGCAGGAAAAGATCACAGCCCGCGACGAGGTTGTTTTCAGTACAAAGCCGGATTTTCAGAAGAAAAACGATATTTTGAAGTATGAACGAGAGATACAAGACCTTCAGAACCAAATTATCGACAATATTGAAGAATATGAGCTCCGCGATTTTTATCCAGATCCTGTCGAAGCGAACGTAGTTTTTTGGCAAAAAAGCCGCGAATCGCTTTATAAAATGCCGTCAAACGGAAAAGTAACAGGCGTTGACGGTCTTATAACAGGCAGCATTACACGCTATGCGGACTTCATCCACGTTAAAGCAGAACTTACGCTTTATCCTGGCGGGGAAAAAGCCGGCAGCTTTGAGAGCGCGGCTACCATAAAGGAAATGGACTTGCTCGCGTCAGAAATTGCGGCGGGCATACTGGACACTGTTGTTAATACGATTCCTGTATCAATTGCGGTTAACGTGCAGCTTGAAGAAGGCGATGACGTTCCCGTATCAATCCGTATAGACGGCAACAAGCTCGCGTCATACAGCGGTACGGAAGACAACCGCCGCACATATCAGCAGGGAGTGCATGAAATTTCAGTTTCTGCCCCCGGCTACAAAGACAAGACGTTTTTCTACGACTTTTCTGAAGACACGTTTTTTACGGTTACCGTCGTCCTTGAAAAGGCCGAGAACATAAAACTTACGCTTAACCTGCCTGATGCTGGTGGAATCATTTCATACTCCGCTCTTAACGCCGGGGAAGCACCCGCGGATGTTTACATCAACGGACTTCCTCTTATGGGCGAGATCCGCTCTGATGAGGGCGGCTACGGCTTTTTCTACGTCCAGCGTCCGGATGTCGCTCCAGGTAGTCTTTCCGGCAATGAATACAATATAAACCTTGCTGTAAAAGATTCTGATCCAAACGTAATAATTGAAAAAAGCCGTAGGAATATGTATACTGCATTCGGTCTGCTTTTGATGTCTCTGCCTTTCACATTCATAACTTACGGAAGATTGGAAAGTGCGATGAATGCTTATAAAGCAGGTTCTCATACGGCAGAAATCGTGGATGAGGTAAAAAAAGACAGAATTTTCTATTTCATTTCCCTTGGTGCTTCTCTTGCGCTCGGCGTGAACTGGGGCATCAGGCTGGGCGGTTATGTAAAAGCCGCTAATTCACTTCTGCCCGAAATTATCATTCCGGAGGAATAAAATGGCAAAATCCAGCCTTGCACAAAAACTTGCAAAGTTGTTCGGTTTATATAAAAACAAAAACGAAGACTTTTTCGACGAACTTACAGATTCGCTCATTGAAGGCGATATTGGTGCGAAAACGGCTTACGAAATAGCGGAATCGCTCGAAAAACTGTGCCGCGAAAAGCATCTTTCTGATGAAGAGTCAATTAAGGCTGAGCTTAAGGAACTGCTCCTGTCGTACGTCAAGTCCGTGGAGCTTGTTCCGCGCAAAGAAGACGTTTCCGTGTACATGTTCCTTGGCGTAAACGGCGCCGGAAAAACTACATCCGCTGCGAAACTCGCACGCTGGTACACAAACAAAGGCCACTCCGTAGTTCTTGCCGCCGCGGACACATACCGTGCCGCTGCAATTGAGCAGCTTTCATACCACGGCGAAAAGCTTGGCGTTCGCGTTGTCTCTCATCAGCACGGAGCAGATCCTTCTGCCGTTGTTTTCGACGCGGCTTCGGCGGCGGCAGCAAAGGGTGGCGGGCTCGTTATAGCTGATACAGCGGGTCGTCTGCACAACAAAGAGAACCTTGTTCGCGAACTTCAGAAAATAGACAGAATCGCAGCGCAAAAAGCGTCTGCCGGAGCATATAAAAAACTTATCGTGCTTGACGCGACGACAGGACAGAACGCCATGCGTCAGGCGGAAGTCTTTCACGAGGCTGTCGGAGTCGATGCAGCCGTACTCACAAAATATGACTCGACAGCGAAAGGCGGCATTGCAGTCTCGCTCGGACGGGAACTTGGCATTCCTGTCGCTTTCGTGTGCACCGGCGAGAAATATGACGATATAGAGCTTTTCTCACCCGAAAAGTACGTGGACGAGTTTTTGGAAGGCTAATTATGACCGCGCGTTTCCGGTTCCTTTCGGCTGTTTTTTTCGCCGTCTGCCTTGGGTTTTGCGCAAACCTTTCTGCCGACACCATATTGCGCGGTCAGGACGGTCAGCTTCGTTCGCTCGTAACGACGGAGGAACGCTACGGTTTTTCCGCAGAATCAACGAACATTAACTCCATTTTCGTCGTCTCGGATGAAGGCATAACTCTCCGGATGTATGACAGCCAGAACAGGATTATGCGTGAAACAAGGTGGAACAGCGACTACTCAAAAATCGAGTCTGTAATCGAGTATTCATACACAGGGGAAAAGCGCATTCCTTCCTCAAGAACGGAAAAATATCCTTCTCAGTCAAAAGAAATTTCAATTCAATATACGGAAACCGGTGCGGAAACGAAGCGTATCGTGTATAATACAACTGGTTCCAGAAAAACTGTCGTGGAAACCGTCACATGGGAATATGATTCACGAGGACGCATTTCCGAGGAAAAGCATGTTTCTGGTGGTGCTAACCCGACAGAGGATAAGTACGCGTATCTATACAACGACAATGATCTTCCGCCGGATTACTACGTGTACAAAAATGGCGAGCTTCTTGAAAAAACGGCGTACGTATCTGATGTGGAATACTGGTCGGTCATCTATTTCGGAAACTACGAGATTTGGACGCGGTACGTATACGGCGAAAAGAAAGAAGAGATTTACAAACTGAACGGTATAATTCAGCGCAGGAGTACCTTTTGAAAAAAGGAAACAGATTATCATGGATTTTCTATATTTCCCGAAGATTCGCCAAGGTTGACAGCCGGGGCAGGGCAGCCGCGTCCGGAATCCTTGCGTCTTTAGGAATTGGGGCGGGAGTTGCCGTCCTTATCGTGATAATATCCGTGATGAATGGTTTCCAAGCTGGTTATATCAGAAGCATAATGGAAATAAGCTCCTTTCATATCCGAGCCGTGCCCGAAGAAAATGTACGCTCTGAGCTTGATGAGGAAGAGCTTCTTAAAACAATAAGAGAAACGAAGGGAGTCTCTTCTGCAATTCCGATGTACGAGGCACAGACGCTTTCCGTGGGCAACAACGGAAGACAGCGGCCTGCGCTTATCCGCGGTGTGCCGTGGTATATTTACTACTCGGACAAGGGCTTCCTTGATCAGATAACAATTTCCGCCGGGCGTTTCGACATAAAAGAAGAGATGACGTGCGTGCTTGGAAGTTCGCTTGCACGCGGGCTTAATGTGCGGCCCGGAGATGAGATAAACTTGCTCGCGCTTTCCGGTGGCGAAGAGACTGACCTTTTTTCTGGCGACAGAAAGCTTAAAGTAACCGGTTTGTTCACATGCGGCTACAATGACATAAATTCGTCTTTCATTTTTGTGTCGCTCGATACGGCTTCTAAGCTTCTTGGCGTTGAGGATGCCCAGTTTTACGGAATTAAGCTTGTCGATTCGGAAGATGACCAGCGGTGTGTCTCCGTCTTGAAAAACAAGCTTCCAGATATCAATTTCGAGTCATGGCGCAGCTACAACCGATCTTTCTTCGGTGCGCATAAAATTGAGAAAAACTTGCTTATGACGCTTTCTTTCCTGATTTTTGTCGTCGTAGGCGTAAATATATTCAACTCGATGCGCCGAATGGTGTACGAGCATCACGAGGAGACAGCCGTTCTTTCCGCAATGGGTGCGGGGAAAAAGGAAATCCAGCTTGTCTTCATTCTGCAGGGGCTTTCTACGGGGCTTTACGGCGCGATTCCGGGGCTTTTTGTCGGGCTTGCGATATGCGCTAAAATGGGGAATGTGTTTATCCTTTTCTCTCAGATTGCGTATAGAGTCCAGCTCTTTTTCTACATGATTTTTAACCCGGTGGTTGTGCCTACGCTTCGGTCGAACAGCGTGTTCCTGTATTATGCGAAGATCCCTGCCGTCGTTGTTTTTTCGGAAGTTGCGTACATAACGCTGTTCGGTATAGTAGCGTCTCTTGCGGCATCGTGGTTCGCAAGCCGCAATGCCCTTAAGTTCTCTGTAGCGGAGGTTCTCCACGATGAGTAGTGAAGAGAAAGATTGTGTCGTAAAAATTGAAAAACTTCAGAAAACCTTTTTGTCCGGCGGTTCAAAGCCGCTTACGATTCTGAACGGACTTGATATGACAGTGCGCAAGGGAAGCAAAACCGTTATCTGCGGTGCGAGCGGAAGCGGAAAAAGCACCTTGCTTAACATAATAGGCGGACTTGAGACAATTACATCTGGTACGGTGATTGCCGGTAACTATAACGTCGGAATGCTTTCCGAAAAAGAGCTTACCGAGTACCGTTCCGGCTTTTTGGGACTGATTTTCCAGTTTCACTATCTTTTGAAGGATTTTTCGGCGCTGGAAAATGTAATGCTTCCCGCATATATGAGGGGAATGCCTAAGAAAAAGGCGAAGGAAAGAGCGGCTGAGCTTTTATGCGATGTCGGGCTTAAAGACCGTATGGATCATCTTCCTTCGCAGCTTTCCGGTGGCGAGCGTCAGAGGGCTGCCGTAGCGCGTGCGCTTATAAATGATCCGTCGCTAATTCTTGCCGACGAGCCTACGGGAAACCTTGACCCGGAAAACGCAGCCCTTATCTCTGACCTTCTTTTCAGCATGGTTGACAAATACAGCAAGACGCTTTTGCTCGTCACCCATGATATGAACCTTGCGTCCCGCGGTGATATTCAGTGCTGCATTAAGGACGGGAAGCTTTCTGTGCTATGAAAACTGCGTCAGTGCTGATGCTATTCGGCAGAATCGTAAAGCCGAAGGAAAACGCGTCATCAAATGCAAGAAAAAGCCTCATCGGTGCGATAGCCTGCGTCGCCCTTAGCCTTATTCCGCTCGTAGTTGTCCTTACCGTTTCCGACGGCATGATAGAAGGCATTACTGGAAGACTCATCGGGCTTTCAAGTTACCACATGCAGGTGACGCAGACCGTCACGATAAGCGGTGTCGATGAAAACTTCCGTATTCTCAACGAAGTGGCGGATGGTATGTGCGAAATACCGGGCGTCACCGCCGCTTTTATAGAGCGGAGCGGTAACGTCCTTGCCGCCGGCAAAAAGGGCAGAAGCGGAGCCGCTTTAAGGGCGGTGGACGAATCCTTCTTCACGAAAAACGCCGCATTCTCCACGTATGTAGAGACAGTCGACGGAACGGCTGCTTTCCCCACTGAAGACAGCGCTGTTGTCGGTAAGAAAATCGCGGAGACAATCGGGCTTAATGTAGGCGACACAATCCGCATAATTTCAGGAAAAACGGGTGCGAACGGAAAAGTCACCCCGAAAGTGAAATCTTTCAAAGTTAGCGGTATAGTTTCGAGCGGCTATCAGGAAATCGATGCGCTCTGGGTGTTTATTCCGCTTGAATCTGGTTTCAGTTTCCTTTCGTCCGCCGCCTCGCAGATTTTTATAGGCATTGAGACGGAAGACGCTTTTTCCGACCAGCTTTCAAAAATCGTTTCGGATGCATACAAATTCCTTCCCTCGGAGTTCGATATATACACATGGAAGGAGCTTAATGCTACTCAGTACGACAATTATGCGTCAACAAGGATTCTTCTCGTTTTCATAATGGTTCTTATCGTGCTCGTCGCGTCCGTTAACATCTCTTCTGCGCTCGTCATGCTTGTGCTCGAACGGCGTAAAGAAACGGCTATCCTTAAAAGCTTGGGCGCGTCTCCGTCGGGTATCGCCGCCGCGTATCTGCTTACAGGTGCTGCCGCCGGTGGGGTCGGTACGCTCTTCGGAATCCCGCTCGGTGTTATGTGCGCGCTAAAAATCAACGAAATAATGAAGTTTTGCGAGAATATTGTTAACGTAATCGGAAGATTTGTATATATTATAAGTGAGGGAACAGAGTACATTCCGGTACATCTGCTAGACCCGGCGTATTATTTGGAGGAGATTCCCGTCAACGTGCCTTTTGCGGAGCTGTTCTTGATTGCGGCTCTGGCTGTCGCACTCTCGGCGCTTGTCTCCATAGTTCCGGCTGTTCATGCTGGTCGTGAAAAGCCGCTTAGTATCCTGCGCAAGGTGTAGTCTATGAAATGTGATATTTGTGGAATACGTGAATCTGTTATGTTTATTCAGGAAGTTACGCCGACTTCTACACGAGCCCTTCATTTATGCGCCGAGTGTGCCGCTGAGAAAAAAATAAGCGCGGCGGGCGGAAAACTTGAAGTGCCGCTGGGGAAAATTTTCCCTATGCGCCCGGAGGCTCGGCTTTGTCGGGTTTGCGGACTGTCGCTCGCGGATCTGCGGAAATACAGAAAAGCAGGATGTCCTAATTGCTACAAAGACTTTGCTACAGAGATAACCGCGCTCCTTGCCGGTTCTAAAAAAGGCATTTCATATACAGGCTCTTTGCCAAAACGCATATCAGGGTTCCGCTCCAAGCTGGAAGACAGGGCTGTTTTAGAGAACAGCCTTAGCGAGTCCGTTGCGCGCGAGGATTATGAGAAAGCGGCTGTTTACCGCGACAGGCTCAGGGAGTTGGACAGGCAGGATGACTGATATCACCGGTACAGAACAACAGAATTCTTGGTTCGCAGACGACGGCATGGACACCGATGTCGTTCTTTCAACACGAGTGCGCCTCGCTCGCAACCTGACTGATTTCCCGTTTCCTGAATACATGAAAAATGATTCGGACGAAAGGGTGCGGACTATCCTGTTCGATGCTTTTGCCCGCTCTCATGATGCTGAATCATATCAGACTCTTTCCGTAAAAAACTTGGAGCAGCTTGGAAGCATGATTCTTGCGGAGCGTGGCGTTCTGGCGCCCGCCGCGGTTGATAATGCCGCAACAGGCATCATCGTGCGTTCTGACGGCAGAATTTCAGGAACAGTAAATTATCATGACCATCTTCATCTTTCATCGTATATAGCGGGCTTTGACCCTGCTGCGGCACATTCTGCCGTAAGCCTTGTGGACGAAGAACTGCAGGAGTATGTACGTTTCGCGGGCAGCCTTGATGTCGGCTATTTTACAAGCCGCCTTCGTGATGCCGGAACAGGAATGAAAATTTCCGTCATGGTACATATCCCGTCAATTGTACACAAAAACCTGCAGGACTCGCTTTTCCGCACGCTTGTAGAAAGCGGCTTTGAAGTATTCGCATGCTATGCTGTCGCTCCTGGTGGCGTTACAAAGACGCTTGGCTCTTGGTATCGGTTTTGCACGGACTCCTGCTATCCGATGAGCGAGATAGATCAGATTGCGTCCGTTGTTCAGGCTGTTCGCAACGTAATAAACATAGAGCGCAACGCACGGAAAGACGTTTTGAACGACAGCCCCACAATGGCAAAAGATATTGTTTACAGGGCAATCGCCGCAATAAAGTACAGCCGCTATGTTTCGTTCCGGGAAGGCGTAGAGCTTGTCTCCGCCATAAAATGGGGCCATTGCCTTGGAATTCTGAGCGGGCTTACGGACGGAGAGATTTATTCGCTCCTGTACCGCATTCAGACGGCTCATCTTATTTTCCTTTCACGTCAGGAAGAACTGACTTTTGAAGATGATGTCGTGACAAGCGTACAAAAAGCCGACAGGCTGCGTTCCATAATCTTGCAGGAAGCTGTTTCGCAAGTACAGTTGATTGCATGATGGCTTTGCTTGTGTTTTATACCATTTAGGAGTCTTAAAATGATAAAAGGTTTATCCCCAAGGGCACAGAAACTTCTTTCTGCCGCAGCGATTGCGGAAGTGCGCCGTTTTAAGGGAATCCAGATACAGCCGGAGCATGTTATGCTCGCTATGATAAAGACATGTGACGGAGTTGGTTATGAGACGCTTAACCAGCTTTATGTGAACATCCTGATGTTCCAGCTTACGCTGGAGCAGTCTGTGAGCACCTTGGAGGATGCCGGCAAAAACAACTCATCGTCTGAAGTCATTCCTAGCAGACGTTTACGCACACTTCTTGATGTTGCGGCTGTTGAGTCGCGCTCAATGCGGTGCGATTACATCGGAACAGAACATATTCTTCTTGCCGCAATCCGTGAAGAGAACAGTGTCACCGCCCGCTTTTTTCAGTCAATTCCTGTGACAATCGATGTTGCGCGCAAAATGGTTTTTAAGGCGCAGGATATTGTTGACAGTTCTGCCTTGCCGAATTCTCCAGCGGGTTCGCTTGCTGGTGCTGGAAACCAGCGCGGTGGCGGACAGGTTCCAGGTGGCGATGCATCTTCAAAGCAAAAGCAAAAAGCTTCTCTTCTTACGGAATTCAGCCGTGACCTTACAGAAAACGCTCGTTCTGGGCTATGCGATCCCGTTATCGGGCGCGAGCGCGAGATACAGCGCGTCATCCAGATATTGTGCCGCCGGAATAAGAATAATCCGGTTCTCGTGGGTGAGCCGGGTGTCGGTAAAACCGCAATAGTAGAGGGATTGGCGCAAAGAATCGTTTCGGAGCAAGTTCCTGGCTGCCTTATAAACAAACGCGTGCTCGTTCTTGACCTTGCGCTCGTAATCGCGGGTACAAAGTATCGTGGTGAGTTTGAGGAACGCATCAAAGGCATCGTAAAAGAAATTGCAGAGCAGAAAAACATAATCCTTTTCATAGACGAGCTTCATACGCTCATCGGAGCGGGTGGCGCGGAAGGCTCGATGGACGCTTCCAACATGCTCAAGCCTGCTCTTGCGCGCGGCGAGCTTCAGTGCATCGGTGCGACGACAATAAAGGAATACCGCAAGTATTTTGAGAAAGATGCCGCGCTTGAGCGCCGCTTCCAGATGGTTATGGTCAACGAGCCGAGCGATGAAGATACGCTTGCAATCCTTTATGGCGTTAAACCGAAATACGAGGAATTCCATCACGTTAAATATGACGATGGCGTTCTTGAACTTCTCGTGCGGTTCGCGCGCCGCTATATAACGGAACGCTTTTTGCCTGATAAAGCGATTGACCTTCTTGACGAAGCAGGCGCGATGAAAAAGATAGAGGCGGATGAGCGCCCTGCAGAGCTTGCGGAACTTGAGCAGCAGATTGCGCGGCTTACTGAAGAAAAGCAGCTTATGGAGCAAAGCCAGAACTATGAGCGGTGCGCGGAAGTACGCGATGAAGTCCGCATTTTGCGCATGAAAGCAGAGGCTCTTGAAAAAAACAGCGTAAGCACCGTTATCACCGAGAAAAATACAGTTACACAAAGGGATGTATGCACCGTTGTTTCCACAATGACAGGCATTCCGACAGAGCAACTTGATACGGCGGAAACCGAGCGGCTCCTTCACATGGAAGATGAGATACACAAGACAGTTATCGCGCAGAACGAGGCTGTTTCGCTCATTGCGTCTGCTGTAAGGCGGGCTAGGGCAGGTGTATCGTCGTATCGGCGGCCGCAAGGCTCTTTCATCTTTTTGGGACCAACCGGAGTCGGAAAGACGCTCCTTGCAAAGACGCTCGCGACATTCCTTTTCGGTACGGAAGAAGCCCTTATCCGCGTTGATATGAGCGACTTTATGGAAAAGCATACGGCGAGCCGTCTTGTTGGTGCGCCGCCGGGCTACGTCGGCTATGAGGAGGGCGGTGTCCTCACTGAAAAAGTGCGCCGAAAGCCTTACTGCGTAGTGCTTCTTGACGAGATAGAGAAAGCTCATCCTGATATTGTCAATCTTCTACTTCAGGTTTTGGAAGAGGGCGAGCTTCGCGATAATCTTGGCCACACGGTCAGTTTCAGAAACACCGTAATCATTATGACGAGTAACGCCGGTGTGCGCCGCATTTCTAACGAAAACAGCCTGGGATTCTCAGCTTCCGGCAACGGCGTGATGTCGTACGAGTCGATAAAAGCCGACGCGATGAACGAGCTTAAGCGCATCCTGAACCCTGAGCTTCTTAACCGTATTGATGATGTCGTTGTTTTCAACGCGCTTTCTGAAAAGGAAGTGTCCGCGATACTCGATCTTCAGATAGACGAGTTCAGAAAGCGTATCGCCGAAAAAGGGCTTGATATAACACTTAAACCGTCCGCAAGAAAATACTTCATCGAGCACGGCTATGATCCGGCGTTCGGAGCGCGTCCGATGAGGCGTCTTATCCAGCGCGAGCTTGAGGATGCGACGGCGACCCTTATTTTGCAGGGCAAATGCAAGACAGGAAGCATTCTTGTTGCCGAAGCGAAAAACGATAAGCTTGTGCTTGGCGTGAAAGACGAAAGCGATAAGAAACGCGCCGCAATTGGAGCGGAGAAGGCGAGTAGCGCAGGAAAAAAGCGCGGAACAACGAAAAAAGCAAGTTCATCCGCGAAAAAGACACGTAGCACGACAAAAGCTTAATGCACTTCTATTCGGTTTCTGAGTTTTACAAGAAGATATTCGGCTGCAAGGCGTATAAAATTGCGATAGATGCGGGTTGTACATGCCCGACACGAGACGGAACAAAGGGAACTGGCGGATGTACGTTTTGCAGCGCGTCCGGCTCTGGTGACTTTGCTTCTTCGCGGAAGCTTTCTATTATCGAGCAGATTGAGGATGCAAAACGTCTTGTCGGCAGCAAGTGTCCCGGTGGTGACGGCGCGCAAAATGGCGTTTCGCGCGATTCTGGCGGTTCTGCTTCTTGCGGCACATACATCGCGTATTTCCAAAACTTTACGAACACTTACGGCGACCCGGACGCGCTTGAATCAAAGTACCTTGAGGCATGCTCCGCTCCTAACGTGTCGGGCATCGCGATTGCCACGCGCCCCGACTGCCTTTCTGACGACATCCTTCGCCGCATAGCCGATATTGCAGAGAAAAAGTTCGTTCAGCTGGAACTTGGCTTTCAGACAGCGGATGAAAAATCAGCGGAGGCTTTCCGGCGCGGGTTCACGAACGATGTCTATGTCGATGCTGTCCGCCGAATAAAAGCCGCGTCCTCGCGCATTCATGTCGTAACTCACGTTATTTTAGGGCTGCCCGGCGAAACTCTGGACACTATGCTTTCTACGACGCGCTTTTGCGCCCGCGCCGGCACTGACGGGATAAAGCTCTCGCTTCTTCATGTGCTTCTCGGAACGGATATGGCTCGCGACTATGAGCGCGGGCTTTTCAGCTGCATGGAAAAAGACGAATATTTCAGTGTGTTGTCCGCCGTCCTGGAATCCCTTCCACCGGATATGGTCATCCACCGTCTGACGGGCGACGGCGCAAAACGCTTGCTTATCGCGCCCATGTGGACGGCGGACAAAAAACGCGTCTGGAACGACATGATGCGCTGGTTCGCCGACCATGACGTGCAGCAGGGGCGCGCGTACAAAGCGGAACAGCCGCTTCCCGAACGGGCTTCGCAAACTTCCAAAAGCTCATAGGGTGAGCGCACAATACTACATAAGACATCATAAGGTTTTAAATGACAAAGAATAAAAAGATTTTGCTTAACATCATCTATCTGCTTTTCATCCTCCTTATTATCTGTTTGTTCATTGTTGTGAAAATCCATCCCAATGATGACCTTCTTTTTTTGCTCATCACAATCTTCACGACGTTTTTCCATTTCACGATACGGTTTAGTTTTGCGAATCTCATTTACAAAATCATCGGAAAACATTGTACTTACGACCGTTGGTGGTTTACCGAAAAGCCGTTTGAAAAGAGACTCTTCAAAATCCTGATGATAAGAAAGTGGAAATCAAAATTGCCAACATGGAACGATCAGGATTTTAATCCCGCCGGAAACACGAAAGAAATGCTTTTGAATCATATGTGCAAGGCAGAAGTTTACCACGAAATCTGTATGATTCTTAGTTTCGTCCCGCTATCGTTCTCAATTTTCTGGGGCGAGTTCTGGATTTTCTTTTGGACATCGGTTTTTGGCTGCTTATTCGATTTTCTTTTCGTTTTAATACAAAGATACAATAGACCTCGCGTGCTAAAGGTGTATAATAGACACTAAGGCACAGAAGGATAAAATTGCTATGAAACAAATCGGACTTTTAAAAGCAATTATGCTGACGCGGAAAGCGCAGAAAATGACCGCGACTGAACGCGCTGAGCTGCAAAAACGCCGCCTACGGGAGCTTGTCGCGTATGCAAAAGCGAACAGCCCTTATTATGCGGAGCTTTACAAAAACGTGGGCGACTCGTTCTCACTCACCGATTTACCGCCGACGAATAAAATCGCCCTTATGGAACATTTTGACGAGTGGATGACCGACAGAAGCATCACCCGGAAAAAGGTCGATGATTTTATGTCTGATCTTTCGAATGTCGGGAAAAAGCTCGACGGAAAATATCTTATCTACACGACTTCCGGCTCAACGGGAAATCCGTGCGTCGTCCTTTATGACGATACGACAATCAACGTGTCGTCTGCTATCGGGGTGCTTCGTAGCTTTGCCCGCAAGCAGGACATGAAAGCGTACATGAAGCAGGGAAAAAAGACGCTCGCGCTTTTTGCGGAAGGCGGTTTTTATCTTGCGAGCGGCTCCGTGAAATACAACCTTCGCAAAATGCCGTGGAAGAAAAACTTGATGAAGTCTTGCGACGTTCGAAAGAAAACGCAGGATATCATCGATATGATGAACGATTTTCAGCCGACGATGATTGGCTCTTATCCGACTGCGCTGGAGCTGCTTGCGTATGAGCAGGAAAGCGGCAACCTTCATGTGAAGCCTGCGATTATAATGACTGGTGGCGAGCATTTGAGCGATTCTGTCAGGGAGCGGCTTTCAAAGGTTTTTGGCTGCTATGTCCAGACGAACTACTCGTGTACTGAGGGCGGCACGGTCGCCTGTGAGTGTACGGAGCGTCATTTCCATGTGAACGACGACTGGGTTATCCTTGAGGCAGTCGATGAGAACAATCAGCCTGTTCCGTTCGGAACTCAGTCTTCAAAAGTGCTGCTTACGAACCTTGCGAACAAAGTGTGCCCTTTCATCCGGTTCGAGATTACTGACAGAATCGTGATGCACGATGAGCCTTGCGCTTGTGGCGACAACCGCCCCTGGCTTACGATAGAGGGCAGAACTGATGATATCCTGACTTTCGGGAACGGCGTAAAGATTGCACCGCTTTCGTTGTACGCTTTGCTTAAGGAGATTCACGGAATACAGCGTTTCCAGCTGATTCAGGTCGCCCCGGATGAGCTGGAGCTTCGTCTTGTGTCGACTGACAAAACAAAAGCGTTCGAGCAAGCAAAGAAAGCTGTGTCGGATTACTTGGCGCAAAACGGAGTCACGGCAGAAATCCGCTTGTCCGACAAACATCCCGAAGCAAACGCCCGAAGCGGAAAGTTCAAGCACATCATCGCGATGTAAGTCGGGTTATTATTATACTAATCAGATTGATATCGTGGATGATTTTCATTTATTCACGCTTTTTATGATGAATATGTAATATGTGACTGAAAAATGTATTGTTCAAAATTAGGTGGCTTTCTAATTTATTTGAACGTAATATCTTGATTTATAATCTGTTTTGTTCTAAGATGTTGAAAAAGATTTTGATATTGAACATTTTTATTAAAGGAAAAACAGATGCTTGAAATAAAGAATCTTGTCAAAGGCTATAATGATTTCACTGTTCTGAATGACATTTCGCTTGAAATTCAAGACTCGCAGATTGTTTCAATTTTAGGACCTTCAGGTAGTGGCAAGACGACTCTCTTGAATCTAATTCTCGGAATTATCGCTCCCGATTCCGGTTCAATAATTTTCAATGGTGATGATATAACAAAAACTCCTATGGAAAGCAGAGGTTTCAATATTGTTTTTCAGGATTACGCTTTGTTCCCGAATCTGAATGCATATAAGAACATTGTCTACGGCTTGAAAAACAAAACCGGACTTTCCAGCCAGCAGGAAGTTGATGCGCTGATTGATTTGCTTGAATTGCGTGAGCATCTTGATAAAAAAATCGATCAGCTTTCTGGCGGTCAAAAACAAAGGGTAGCACTTGCTCGTACAATGGTTATGAAGCCTAAAATCCTGCTTTTGGATGAGCCACTTTCTGCCCTTGACGGTGTTATAAAAGAGTCTATTAAAGAAAAAATAGTTACAATTGCGAAAGAATACAAACTGACAACGATAATCGTTACTCATGACCCAGAAGAAGCCCTTACGATAAGCGACAAAGTTCTTATCATCAACAAGGGTAAGATTGAGCAGTATGGCTCGCCCGAAGAGATTATCAAACAGCCAGCTACCTCTTTTGTGAACGATTTTATAATCAAGCAGCTGGCAATTAAAAAGAACAATATTTTTAAGCTTTTCGGCGGAGAGAATAATGCTCAGTAAAATAAAAAACAAGCAGCTGAATACCGTTTTCGCAGTTGTTCTTATCTTCTTCGCGTTGTTCATTATATTTCCAGCATTCGTGCTTTTTAAGAACGCGTTTACTACTGCGTCAGGTCAGAGCAGTTCTTTCTCTTTTGAAAACTTTTCAAAGGTCTTTTCTAACGGAAAACTTACGCAGGCATTTTGGAACAGCACAAAAGTAAGTTTTATAAGTTCCATTATCACTACATTACTGGCATTTATCCTTGCATATACCGAAGTTTTTACGAACATTCCGTCCTGGCTAAAAAGAATCCTCAGAACGCTCGCCGTGTTCCCAATGCTTCTCCCCACAATCACATACGGTTTTGCTGTAATCTATTCATTCGGAAAGCAGGGGCTAATAACAAGAGTGTTCGGGCATCAGCTTTTCGATTTCTATGGGTTCAAAGGTCTTGTATTCTGCTATGTAATCTATACGCTTCCTATTTCGTTCACGCTTATAAAGAATACAATGCGTTATATAGACAAGCGTTACCTTATCGTTTGCCGTATAATGGGCGATTCTCCCGTTAAATGCTTTTATACTGCAATTTTACAGCCGTTGATGGGAACAATCGCAGTTTCCATCGTGCAAAGCTTTTTCCTTTCGTTTACAGATTTCGGTATTCCGGCTTCAATCGGCGGACGTTATACAGTTGTGGCGGAACTGCTTTACAACACAATGCTCGGAAGCCTTCCCGACTTTCACCAGGGGTCCGTTATCGCTCTCTTTATGCTGCTTCCATCGGTCCTGAGTATCCTTTTGCTGAACTATCTGCAACGGTTCAATGTTCGCTACAACAAGGTTTCAAGAGTAGAGATGAAAAGAAATGTCGTTCACGATATTATCTGGACTACTATCTCATTTATTATAATTCTTTTTGTTCTTCTTGTGTTCCTTGTAATTTTCGTCGTACCGTTCGTCGCTGAATGGCCTTATAACATGACTTTCAGTTTTAAGAATGTGGAGTCGGTATTTGGCGACAAAGCGCTTACAAGGGTCTTCGTGAATTCTCTAGAAGCCGCTCTTTTCACCGCGTTGTTCGGGACTTGTTTCGTTTACATAGCGGCGTTGGCAAGTGCAAGAAGCAAAATTCATCCAGTGTTTTCCAAAATAATCGCCGCAATGGCGCAGGTTTCTAACGCGCTTCCAGGTATGGTTCTGGGTATCGCTTTCCTTTTGGCGTTCAGAAAAACTCCGCTTCATAATACAATGGCAATTATCGTGCTTTGTAACCTTGTTCACTTTTTTGCGACACCGTTTTTAATGATGAAGGGTGCGCTTGATAAAATGAACGATTCCTGGGAAACCACTGCCCTTTTGCTCGGTGACAGCTGGATAAAAACTGTAGTAAGAATTATTACCCCCAATGCGCTTGCTACGCTGCTTGAAATCTTTATTTATCTTTTTATAAACGGACTTGTGACTGTAAGCGCAGTCGTGTTCTTAGCCAGTGCCAGAACTATGGTCATAACAACAAAAATTCAGGAATTACAGCATTTTGCAAAGTTCAATGAAATATTCATTCTTTCGCTTTTTATACTCATAACAAATTTAATTATGAAGGCAATAAAAGGGTTTGTAACTCAACGAAAAGGAGACAACTAATCATGAAAAAAACATGTGGTGTTTTATTTGTAGTCTTGGCAGCATCCATGATGATGGTGACAAGCTGTTCAAAAAAAGCTGACAATTCAAAGCAGGTAATCATTTATTCAAATGCCGATGACGAAGCTGTCGTTGCAGTAAAAGCGGCTCTTGATTCAAACGGATATGAGGGAAAGTACATCTTTCAGTCGTTCGGAACGAGCGAGCTTGGAGGCAAGCTTTTTGCAGAAGGTGCGGATATAGAGGCTGACTTGATTACGATGAGCTCCTTCTATATTGAAAGCGCGCAGGCTATGAGCGGAATGTTCAAAGATTTGGAGTTCAGCCCGAAACAGGTCATAAAGACTCCTAAATACTATACGCCGCTTCTTGCAATTCAGGGTGCTGTTATCGTGAACACGAACCTCCTTGCGGAGCATAACCTTAAAAAGCCGGCAAGCATAAAAGACATCGGTAACCCTGAGTACAAGGATTTAGTCAGTGTTGTTGACCCGATGGGAAGCACGACAGCATGGCTTATGGTTCAGGCTCTTCTTGATTCTTACGGAACGGATGGAACTATTTCCGCTCTTAAAGCAATTTATAACAACGCAGGACCTCATCTGGAACTTAGTGGTTCTGGCCCTATCAAGAAAATCCGCAGTGGTGAGGTTGCTGTCGGTTTTGGTTTAAGGCATCAGGCTGTAAGGGATAAAAAGAACGGTCTGCCTATCGATTACGTTGACCCGACGGAAGGAAACTTTGCACTTACGGAGTCGGTAGCGGTTATTAATAAGAAAAACTATAATCCGCTTGCTATGGAAATGGCAGAATGTATTATTAATAAGGCACGTGCAGATATCATAAAAGATTACCCTGTTGTGCTTTACGAAGGCGAGACAGTAGATGCTGAGAACATCGCGGGCAATAGCAAGGTTTTCAGCCAGACATTGACAACAGAACTTTTGCGCGAACATCAGCAGATGAGCGAAAGCTGTAAAGAATAATTAATTGGGCGCATTCTGCGCGATCATAACTCGCGCAGAACCGGGTGTTCCGCCTTCGGCGTGGCTCCACCCCCCTTGCGCAATCACTCCGACAGCTCGTACAGTTCGATGTTCTCGTCCTGGAAATTCGAGAAACACAGGTACTTGCCGCCGTTCGAGATGTCCAGTCCTGTCGGTTGGTTGCCGCCCTGGATCTTCGCCACGACGCTCATGTCTTTTGTGTCTATGACCGTTATGATGCCGTCTTTTGGGCTTCGGAGCGTGTAATCGACCGGATTGTTCGGGCCTCGTGATGACACGAAAAGATACCGTCCTTTCCACAAATCTATTGTGTTCGGATTGTTAAAAACCTTTACTTTGTCAGTTATCTCAAATTTATCCAAATTTACAGCAAGTACCTGCGCGTGGTACATGTCGCTGATGTAAGCTGTCTTTTCATCAGGGCTAAGGACGACGTGGCGCATGGCTGCTTTGTCAATCTCGATGACCCCTGTGCGGTTTCCTGTCGCTGTATCGAACTTTTCTATCACGCCACTGTCAAAAGAAAGCGAGATTATGCTTTTTCCGCCATCTGTAAAGACCATTCCGCGAGGAGCGAGCTTCGTCTTTATCTTGCGGAGCACTTTGCCCGTGTCGTAGTCGATGATGCTTATGTTGTTCGATGTCCAGTTCGACACTGCGATTATCGATTTTTCGCCGCTCCACACCATGAACTTTGACCACGTTCCTTCTGTTGAAATTTCGCGGCGGTACTCAAAGCCGGGGTAGGTGTATTCATAAATCTTGCCGGTCGTCATCTGCGATACGAAGAACGCATTTTTCTCCGGGATAAAAAGGCCTTCAACAAAGCCGAGCTTGTCGCCGTTCGGTGGCACAATGCGCTTTATGACTTTTTTATCGGCGAGGCTGAAGATGTCAAAGCCGTTCTCGTCAAGGAGCGGCATCACGATATACGCGTCGTCCGGAGAGAAAAGCACTTGTTTGGGCTGTTTGCCGCATTTGAAGGTCCCGATTTTGGTGACGCGCAACTCTCCAGAAGCTGTGTCCGCAGGCACGACTTGAGACTGTGCGATTGCCATTGTTGTGATTGCCGCGATGCAAATTATCGCGAATAAAACTTTTTTCATTCTAGAACCTCCAGTTTTGCCTTATAGCTTATGCGGCGCGGTGTCGAAAGCGTATCGAACTGTATAATGAACATCCGCTTTGTGTCGTCTTTGTCAACGACCGTACCGTCGCCCTGAATGGCGTGATGCACTCGCTGCCCCACCGCAATTGTCGAAGCCGCCGCGACTTCTTCCATCGACTTTTCGCTCGCGCTTATAAAAGCCATTGCCGATTTCCGCAAAGACGCTTCCGGGGCATTCGATATTTCAAGCTTGCCGCCTGCGTTAAGTATATCAAACAAAAAGCGCGACGGAAAGCGGAAAGAGCCGTCGATGTTCTGCCCCTCTGCGTCCGTTATTGCGAGCGACTGTTTTGCGCGAGTTATTGCAACGAACGCCAGCCGCCGCTCCTCTTCCATCTCAGGCTTTGTCTGCACTTTGCGGCTCGGAAAAATAAACTCGTTGAAGCCACAAAGAATAACGTGCGGAAACTCCAGTCCTTTTGCGGTGTGCACTGTCATCAGTTTGACCGCATTCTGCACCGATGCAGTGTCCATCGAACTCATAAGCGCGGCGTGCGCAAGATAATACTCAATAGAGCATTCCTCGCCGCAGCTTATCTCAAATTCGTGTACCGACTGCTTAAGTTCTGCCAGATTATCAAGCCTCGTCTGGCTTCCCTCGGTTCGAAGAGCCCTTTCATAGCCTGACTCGTCGATTATCTTTCCCAAAAGCTCCGATGCGCTCTTCTCTTTTGAAAGCTCCTTGAACTTCGTCATCAGCGCGATAAAATCAGCCGCGCCCGTACCGGCAAAAACATCTGTCTCCACAAGAGCCTGCAACGCCCGGTACAAACTGCATCCGTTTTCCTCGGCGTATTCTTCAAGCGCCTTAATGCGCGTCTTCCCGATGTTCCTGTGCGGCTTGTTTATGACGCGGCGGAACGAAAAATCATCCTCGCTTGAAATCATCCGCAAGTACGAGAGCGCGTCCTTTATCTCCTCGCGGTCGAAAAACTGAATTCCTGAATACATCGTGAACGGAACTTTTTTATCGGCGAGCACTTCTTCTATCGTCCGCGAAATATAATGCGCCCTATATAAAATCGTGATGTCGCGATATTCCGCGCCTTGCTCCACAAGCGAATTAATCCGCTCAGTTATCCACTCAGCTTCTTCCTGCGTCGTCTTTGCATGATGCCAGTGTACCGCCGACCCAGAAACCAGAGTTGGCACGAGCGATTTTTTCATCCTCATGCTGTTCACGCTGATCAGCGCATTCGCTGTGTCGAGTATTTCCGGCGTTGAGCGGTAGTTCGTGTTCATCAGGATTGTCTTCGTATTCGAGAAAACCTTATCAAAATCGAGCAAAAAGCGGATATTCGCGCCGCGCCAAGTGTAAATCGTCTGGTCCGGGTCACCGACGACAAAAAGATTGTTATGGTACGCGCACAAAGCCTGCATCAGTTCGTACTGAATCGTGTCGATATCCTGGAACTCGTCTATCATTATGTATTCGAGCCGTTCCTGCCATTTGTGACGTATTTCCTCATTCTGACTGAAAATATACAGCGTGAACTTGAGCAGGTCGTTGTAGTCGAGCGCGAAGCATTTCTTTTCCTGATAAAGATATCCGTAAAAAATGATGTCCTTCGCATTGTCTGCGTCCATATATTTTTGATGAAGAGCCTCAAGCGACATTCCAATCATGTCGTTGTAGTAATCTGGTTTCTCAAAAAGCTTTATTATCTCTATCATGTCGCGGGCGTTGCTGAACGTCATGTCGCGCAAAGTCAGCCCCCGCTCGTGGTAAACGCGCTGCAGCATGTCGTCAATGTCGTGGTTGTCGAGCACAAAAAAACTCTTGGGATACTGAACCGCGTGCGAATCTTCCTGCAAAACCGTGACGCAAAAACTGTGGAACGTCGAGATATAGCCTGTGTCGTTGTCGCCGGTGAGCTTACGGATACGCTGTTTCATCTCCGCGGATGCCTTGTTCGTGAACGTGACGCACAGAATGTTTCCCGGTGGCACGCCGATGTCGTTCACAAGGTACGCGAAACGCTGCGAAAGCACTTGAGTCTTGCCGGAACCTGCGCCGGCTATGATGCGGACGAATCCTTCTGTGGTGGTGACAGCCTCCTGCTGCTCTTTGTTCAGCGAAAACTTTTTTTCTGCCATCTGCGCTCCTGACTACTATACAAAAATATACACTGTTTCAAAGGTTTTGTGAACCCGATTTTTTTTGCTTGACAAAAATACAAAAAGTGTAATACTGTACATATATAAGAATGACAAAATTATTAAAATTGTCATTCTAAATGGCGAACATTGACAAACAGCGCGACAAAATCGCGACGAAAACATCGATAAACGCCGCCAAAACACAAGGAGACTACCTTATGAAAAACGAAAGAATCGCTTCTTCACATAATATATTCAAAAAAGCATGGTGCAGAGTTTTCCAAAAAGCGTTCAAACTCGCTATTCCGCTGATGCCGTACAGAAAGCCATGCGTCATCGGCAGCATAGAGTCCGTGCCAGAAACTCTTAAAAACGAAGAATGCCGCAGCGTCGTAATCGTGACCGACAAATCAATGCTTCTTCTTGGTTTTATGGACAGGCTACGCAATTTGCTCGAAAAAGCCGGTCTCAAAGTCTGTGTGTTTTATGGCACGGACGCAAACCCGACAGTCCAGAACATAAAGACAGCTTACCGCATTTATAAGTGGAACTACTGCGACTCGATCGTAGCGTTGGGGGGCGGCAGCGTCATGGACTGTGCCAAGGCTCTTGGAATATGCGCTGTCTACCCGAACCGGAAAATCAGCTCGTTCCGCGGTATCCTGAAAGTTCATAGAAAACTTCCGCCGCTCATAGCAATCCCGACGACAGCCGGTACGGGCAGTGAGACGACTCTTGCCGCAGTTATCCGTGACGAAAAAAAGAAAGAAAAATATGCAATATCAAGCTTCCCGCTTATACCGAAGTATGCGGTTCTTGATCCGTCTCTTACCATGACGCTGCCGCCCTCTGTGACCGCCGCGACCGGTATGGACGCGCTTACACACGCTGTAGAGGCATATATCGGTGGCTCAACCACAAAAGAGACGCGCTGCCATGCGCTCAACGCCGTTAAGCTTGTTTTTGACAATTTGGAAAAAGCTTGGGCAGACGGAAAAAATCTTTTAGCGCGCCGAAACATGCTCCAGGCTGCGTTCGAAGCTGGCTACGCTTTCACAGTATCTTATGTCGGTTATGTACACGCGATGGCTCACGCGCTTGGCGGAATGTACAACATCGCGCATGGCGTCGCAAATGCCGCTATTCTGCCAGTTGTTCTTAAAGCATACGGCAAGTCTGCCGAAGCAAAACTCGCTGAGCTTGCGGTCGCGGCGGGCGTTGCCACTGAAGAAACTCCAGTTTCAGAAGCAGCAGCCGCATTTATCGCCGCAATCGAGGCTAAAAACAGAACTTTTGGAATAAAATCAGAGTTTCAGGAGCTTCGCCTTATAGACATTCCTCAGCTTAGCAAAATGGCGGAAAAAGAAGCGAATCCGCTTTATCCAGTGCCGGTTATCTGGAGCCGCAGGAGCATCACGAAACTTTTCATGCGTCTTTTGCCGGAAGCATCCGCGATGACCGCGACGACCGAGGAAAACGGAAACTCGCTTACTGTTGAGTGCGCGACAGAAAAGGAAGAATCGCTTATCGCGTAAAAAAAGGTTCTGCCATTCCGCACTGTGCATTTGACAATTTAGAGATATTTATCTTATAATCGCTCCATGATTCGCGTTATAAAAAAACTAATAGATACGTATCGTACTCGTTATTCTATTTCACCTATCGATTTGGCGGATTTTTCGGAAACGAACCGTCTTCATGGCAAAGTTGCAGGCATTGTCTTATTTATTTTTGGCATCGGTGATTTAGTTGGCATTTTTGCGCTTCATTTCAATAATCTTCGCGATTATATATCTCATTTAATTTATTATGGCATATTTTCAATTGTGGGTATCCTTGCTTTTTTGATTTCTATCAAAGTCAAGAGCGTGATGCGTCAAAAAGCGTATATCCATAAGAATATTCCTTTCTATATGTGTCTGTTTTGGGGAATAGGGGCTGCTGTCTATAATTTCTATATTTTCAATCATCCGTTTAACGGAGTCCTGACTTTATTCCTTACTGTTTCTGTCGTTCTAAGTATGTTTTATATACCGCCGCTTGTTTTTTTGACTGCTTTTTTGCTCGGACTTTGCCCTATGTCTCCCGGCATTTACGAAGAATTCGGCGTTTCTGGATTGGCGGATGCAATTCTTATACTTGTCATTATGTTTTACTTTTCGCTTTATAAAAGGCGCGTGGAAAAGCAGTACCTGACACTTCTGAAAAAGCAGAAAAAAAGCCTTGTTGCAAAGACTTTCGGCAATTTTACGCTTTTGTACGATAACAAGGTGATTAAGTTTTCAAGAACAAAGTCAACGGAGCTTGTCGCTTATCTCATCTACAAAAACGGAAGCTCGGTCCAGACAAAAGAGCTTATTTCCGTGCTTTATGGCGACTATGCGGATTCAGCGCAGTACGGAGCGAGTCTACGCCTTTTAATTTCAGATGTTAAGCACTCTCTTGCCGAATTGGAAGTCCAGAATTTTTTTGTCACCGAATACAATAATTTCCGTATAAACCCAGAGATTATAAAATGTGATTACTATGATTTTTTGGCTGGTGACAGACAAGCCGTGAAAGATTTTACAGGCGAGTTTATGAGCCAGTACAGCTGGGCGGAAGATGTCTCTGCATTTTTGGAACGGAAGGCGCTTGGTTAGCCAAAAAATACCCGGAGTCGCACTGCTGAAACTCCGGGCGAAGGAAGATTTTATGATTCAAAAAGTTTCCCGCACCGTATCTGAAAACAACGGAATAAATGCGGAGCGGGAAAGTCTGCTCAACTAATTACACTGGAAGTAGCGGATTACAAGAACTGGACCATAGCTATCTTTGTACTGTCCGTAGTTGTCATTTCCGTCTTCCAAATTAACTAAACATATGTGTGTTTCGCTGTTACTGAATTGAGTAACTGTATGATAATATGTATGGTTTTCGTGAATAAAAGAGTCTGCATACTGACTTCCAATCTTATCGATTGCAGCCATGATAGCGTCTTTACCTTCGTAAACATACAAAAGTTCTTGTTGAGTCGGAATGAACCAGTCGTTATTGATACTTCCAAGATTACCAAAGCCTGTATAATTTTGTGCCCAGTATATAGCCGGATAATTTGCCTGAGTATAATCAGTGATTCCACCATCACCATAACAGATGTCATCACGGGTCTGTCCTGCATCACCGTCATGGCTGAAAACTTGCGTGTTTGTGTAACCTTGTGATGTGTTTGAGCAGATTGGCAGATATTCTTGTTTCAGACCAACTGTAATAGCGTGATCTGGTACACCATTAAACGAAGCTACGACGGCTACGACCGCAATTGCATTCTGTTTTTCTCTGTTTGTAAGGTTACGGGTTTGGTACTCAGACGCTGGAAGTGCCGTTCCGTCATTGAACACAATGTCGCCAACTGCATTTGGTTTGGCTTTTGTTCCAATATTGATTGTTATAAAACTAGCAGTTACATTTACAGCCGCTGCTGGCATTGTAAATGTCCTTGTATTGCCGGTTCCGCTTATTGTAGCACCAGTTGCAGAAATTGAATCAAGTTTGTAGCCGTCTGAAGGAACAATTGTAAGTGTTACGGTATCTCCGATATGGGCTGTTTGTTTGTTTGCCGTTACCGTTCCGTTTGAAGTTGTCGGTATCGACACAGAATAATCGGTAGCGGTGAATGTCGCATTTACTGTTACATCACTGGCTGGCATTGTGAATGTTCTTGTGTTGCCAGTTCCATTTGCACTTACAGAGCCGCCGTTAACAGTCACAGAGCCGAGCTGGTAGCCGGTCGAAGCAGAAATTGTAAGCGTTACGGTATCTCCGATATGGGCTGTTTGTTTGTTTGCCGTTACTGTTCCGTTTGAAGTTGCTGGTATCGACACATAATAATCGATAGCGGTGAATGTTGCGCTTACCGTTACGTTCTGCGCAGGCATCGTGAAAGTTCCGTTTGTGACTGTTACGGTTTCATTTTCTCCGGCTGTTACATTCCATGCGCTCAGCTGATATCCGGTAGCTGGTGCTGCTGTGAGAGTAATGGTTGTTCCTGCAGTAGCGCTTGTTACTGAGCTTCCGTTTACGGTTGCCGTTCCGCCTGTGATTGTAATTGAGTATGTTGCTGGCGGTAATTCCGTAAATGTCGCGCTAATAGTTACATCATGTGCTGGCATTGAAAAAGTTCCGCTTGTGACTGTTACTGTCTCGTTTTCTCCGGCTGTGACATTCCATGCGCTGAACTGATATCCGTTTGCAGGTGTTGCCGTAAGAGTAACGGTTTCTCCTTCTGCCGCGCTTGACTTGTCCGCCGTCACGGAACCGTGAGCAATATTTTCTGCTACTGATATGGAATAAGTTATTTGAGTGAACTGTGCGTTTACAGTTACGTTATTCGCCGGCATTATAAATGTTCTTGTGTTGCCGGTTCCGTTCACAGTAACGGAATTGCTGTCAACGGCGGCTGTTATAGTAGACAGTTCGTAGCCATTGCTAGGGGTTACTATAAGGACGACAGTTTCTCCGGCGCGTGCCGATGTCTTATTACTGGAAACTATTCCATTTGTTATGCTCCTTTCTATAGAAATTGTATAAGATTGAGAGTTGTTTCCGTTGTTCCCATTGTTTCCGTTGTTGTCATTTCCTCTGATGAAATCGGCGATGTTTGAACAACCGGTAAGAAATACGGCTGCAATTACTGCGCACAAAAAAAGTGTGGCAAATCTTCTCGTTTTCTTCATTATACTATCCCCTTCGTTATTGTGGTGTAGAAGTCCTTTCGGGCTTGTTGATAAGTCAATTCTAACTACCGCACAGTTCAGAATCAGAACAAAAACGAGGAATCAATAGTACGAAATCAGTACAAAGTTGAGAAAAATCAGTACAAAATCAGTACAAAGTTAGTTTTTTGTGGAAGATGGGCGGAAAAGAGTGTGCGCATAGTGTGTGTATAAAACAGAAGATGTCCAAAATCTCATATTTGACAAATTCAAGATAATAATTTTATAATCTCTTTCATGCGTGCCATTCTGAAAAAAATCAAAGATCTTTACTATAAGTATTATTACATCTCGCCATTGGATCAGGCGGATTCTGCGGAATCGAACCGTCTTTTCAATTTATTCTGGAGTTTCATCTGGACTTTTTTGATTCTTGCCGTTTTTGTTTATATGATATTCAATTACAAGAATAATTCTTCTGAATATCACGTTAGATTCTTATTTAGGGGCTTAACACTCTTGGCTTTCTTTATCTCATATATACTTTCTAAAAAATTCAAAAATGTTGCCCGTGAAAAAGCCTATATTCTAAAAAACATTCCGATTTATACGATTCTTGTCTGTGCAATGTCCGAGGCATCTGTATTTTTTTACATACAAGAAAATCACTTTGACGGTATTCTATTGTTTATTGGTGGAATATTTGTTGTTCTCTCTGTTTTATCAGTAACATTACCACTTTTTATTATTATTTTAGCAACATATATAGCAATGTTCCCCGGTTTTTTCATTTTCTGGAACGGTATAGGTATATTTAATTTTACGGTCGTTTTAATAGTAATGCTCTCTATCGCATTTTATAGCAGGCTTAAATTAAAGCGGCATCTTGCGCTCCTTAAAACACAAAAGAAAAGCTTAGTCGCTAAGACTTTCGGGAACTTTACCCTTTTGTTTGATAGAAAGATAGTGAAGTTTTCGCGCTCAAAATCAACCGAGTTTATTGCTTATCTTATATACAAAAACGGCAGTTCTGTGCAGACAAAAGAGCTTATAGCCGCGCTCTGGGGCGACAATGCCGATTCCGCGCGTTACGGGGCAAGCCTTCGTCAGCTTGTTGCTGATGTAAAGCACACGTTCTCCGAGCTTGAGATACAGAACTTTTTTGTCGCGGAGTATAACAACTTCCGCATTAATCCCGAAGTAGTGCAGTGTGATTATTATGATTTTCTTGCCGGTGAACCCAAAGCCACAAAAGCGTTCGCCGGAGAGTTCATGAGCCAGTACAGCTGGGCGGAAGACACTGTTGCATTCCTGGAACGCAAGGTGCTGGCATAAAAAATCCCGGAGCCGAGTTCTGAAGGGCTCCGGGACAAGGAGGGTTTTTTAGTTAGTCAATCTCGGAAAATCGCGAAAGGCAAGTTTTCCGAGCTGCCCTTAGTTAAAAATGGAACCTACGAACGGCAATAACATTATAATCACTTTCATCTTTCCCGTTCGATACCCATAAACCATCTGCAAACCTTAGAATGAAAGCATGATGATCCAAATCATCACCTGCTGTTGATTGCTGCGTTCCAGACCAGTAGCCAAAATCGGTTCTAATAGGATCTGCATACGTACTTCCTAGTAAATCGTTTATTGCATCGATAAGGGCTTTCTGTCTGTATACGTCTTGAAGCTCATTTTTCACAGGAAGGAACCAGTCCCAATTGTTGTCACTTGAAAGATTTCCACTTCCAGCATAATGTTCTGCCCACCAGAATGCGGGATAATTAGCTTCGTTGTAATCATCCAGGCAGTTTATCTGATAGTTGCTATATTCTCCATCAGATTCGGGTAAAAGATCGCTTCTTCTTCCCCATGCTGCTGATTGATTGCTACATAATGCTCTCTTATCGTGCTTTAGACCCATTCCTAAAACATAACCATTCGGGATGTTGTCTGCAAAAATAATCGCGATTGCTGCCTCTTTTTGCTGTTCTGTCAAAGTCATTCCTGCTGAATAAGGTGTTGCAGTTCCGTCATTGAAAACGATATCGCCAACAGCAGTAGGTTTGTCTTTTGTTCCAAGGTGAGTTCTTACGAAAGTCGCGCTTATTGATACTTCGCTTGCAGGCATTGTGAATGTTCTTGTGCTACCCTTAGCAGTGCCGCTTCCGTTAAGTGTAAGTGGGTTTCCGTTTGCGGTTACAGAAATCGTTTCAAGAATGAAACTGTTATCAGGTACGATTGTAAGCGTTACAGTTTCGTTATAGTGGGCTGTCGGATTACTAAAGTTTACAGTTCCGCTTGACATTCCAGTTTTTGTAATTCTGTAATCTTCCAGTGTGAAACTAGCGCTTATCGTTACATTGCCAGCTGGCATTGTGAATTGCCTTGTGCTGCCGTTTCCGCTCAATGAAACTGAGCCTTCGTTTGCGGTTGCGGAAATCGAATTGAGAATATAGCCAGTTTCCGGGGCAATCGTAAGGGTGACTGTATCGCCAATATGAGCATTCGTGGTTTTGCTTGCAGTTACGCTACCGTGTGAAATTGAGCTGACGGTTACGTTGTAGTTGATTGGGTTGAATGTCGCGCTTACTGTGACGTTGTTGGCTGGCATTGTGAATGTTCTTGTATTGCCACTTCCGCTTACAGGAACGCTGCTAGAGCCGTTGCTGACTGTTATGGAGCCGAGCTGGTAGCCTGATGCTGGGTTTGCAGTCACAGTAACTGTTGAATCACATGATGCGCTCGAATTAACGCTGAGTGTACCATTTGAAATTTGCGCTTTTGTAATATTGTATGATTGCGCCGTAAAGGTCGCGAATACGGTGACATTCTCTGCTGGCATTGTAAACGTTCTTGTATTTCCGCTGCCGCTAAGGGAAATCGTTCCGCCGCTGGCTTTTGTTACACTGATTCCACCCAGCATGTAACCGCTTGAAGGACTGATTGTAAGCGTTACTGTGGAATTGTAAGTAGCGGTTGAGTTGTATGTCACACTTCCGTGTGGGAATGAACTTGCCTGTGAAATTGTGTAGTTGATGTCGATGCAGTTTGCGGTGATGTCCACGCTGCAGTCTGGCATTGTGAATGTTGTGGATGATGTTGTTGCATCTGCAAATGTCAATCCGGAAGTTGTCGTTGTCCAGTTAGTAAACTGTTTCCCTGTAGGTGGCGTTGCCGTTACCGTGACAGTTGTTCCTGCATCTGCGCTTATCGCTCTGTTTCCGTTAACGGTTGCAATTCCGTTCGTTACTGAAATTGTACTATTAATAGGAGAAAATGATGCGGTTACTGTAACGGAACTCAGCGGCATTGTGAAAGAGCCGTCTGTTATTGTTAAGGCAGTTCCGGCTGAATCTGTTGCAGCCCATTCATAAAACTGATATCCAGCATCCGGTTCTGCTGTAAGCGTAATTGTATCGCCGTAGTGAGCTGTTGTTTTGTCGGCTGTAACGTTTCCGTGTGAAATTGAGTCTGATATATTTATAGTATAGTCAATCGCTGTGAACGTAGCGTTTACAGATACATCCCCAGATGGCATTGTAAAAGTTCTTGTGGTTCCTGTTCCGCTCACTGTTATCGCGTTGTTTCCGACTGTTGCTCTAATAGATGTCAGCTGATAACCATCGTTTGGGGTTGCTGTAAGAACAACTGTTTCATTAGCAGGAACAGTTATTTTGTTAGCTGTGACCGTTCCGTTCTCAATCCCGGTGGCAACCGTAACGGAGTATGTTTTGGGGGAGTTGTCGCCGTTGTTGCCATCTCCTATATAATCGGTGATGTTTTTACAACCCGTAACCAATGCGGTGGTTATTGCCATCAACAATATAAGTGTGGCAAATCTTCTCGTTTTCTTCATATCATTCTCCTTTAAAACCTCGGCAGTGGCATCATAGTTTTGCCACAGCTCTTTTCGAGACAGTTGATAAGTCGATTTTAGAAAACCCACAGTATAGAATCAGTACAAAAAACAGTAGCGAATCAGTACAAAAACGAAAAAAAGCGTGGCAAATCAGTACAAAAATTCAGAAATCAGTAGCGAATCAGTACAAAAGGAGAATTCGGGGGTATAATTAGGGAGAAATGATGAAAAAACTTCCTTTAATTCCTGTTTTGTTTTGTTTCCTCTTTTGTGCTTTTGCAGACGAGCCTATGTTGCCGCCACAGAACTACACAAAATTCTTTTCGAATGGTCGTTTTATGCTCGTTTGCGATGCAACGAAGAAAGAGACAATTTGCTACGAAATAGTTGACCCCACAGCGGATGTTGAACCTGAAGAGAAATGGCGGATTACAAGATGGGGACTATACTCGTATCTTTCTGAAAACGGTGAATTCTGTGTGCTTGATGATTGGGGCGGTTTGATTCCACTTGATTATGATGCGGAATATGTGCTTTACGTTGTTTTCAAAAATGGTACGGAGTATGCCAAAATAAAACTTTTCGATGTAATCAGCGACGAAAAAAACTTACGACGCACTGTCTCTCATTATTACTGGGGAAATATAGAATCGTTTGAGAACGACGGAATTGTGCTGAATACAGTTGAAGGCAAAAAATGGTACGATTTCAAAACGAGAAAAGTAACGGAGTATGTCGAGTAAGTGATAATGACTTGTGTAACAGGATATATACGAGTCAATGAGTGTTTAATAAACCCGAATAAATATCAAACCATAATAAAGATATTGTAAATCAATTTGATTTTTTGTTTTTTACTTCTATGAATTAGAGAATTATTTCTGTAATGTGTAAATTCGGATAAATTGAATGTGCGATTATTTAGGTGTATCTTGACTAAAAATCAATTAAACGTATATGAATAATTCTTGACGGATAATAATATCGTATGATAATATAAATAAATATAAGATAAACTCTTTTGGGGTCTCGTATGAATGAAACACGAAGTATCGTAGCTACTGGTTTTAGTAAAGAAGATATAAAAAGATTAGCAAATTTATTTGCAAAAGAATTACAGTATAAGCCAGGAAAAGATAACATTAGAGAATTTGTAACTGAAAAACTGAAAGGTAGAATTGTTTATGATAATACAAAAATAAAACCAGATGGTGGGTCAATTTTTGTAGATCAAGATAAGGATCCTAAGTTTACTATATATTTATCTGATTATACACTTGAGAAGCGAGATACATTAATAATTGCGCATGAACTTGGTCATTACTTTTTACATTCTAAGTTGGGGAACGTTAAGTTACAAGCAAATTTAAGTTCATATATTGATGATGCAGAAATCGAAGCCAATATTTTTGCGCTTAATTTTTTATTACCGGATGATTTGTTAGAGAAAGAATTGTCAGATAAGCAGAATATTCTGTCAATTTCAGATAAATACAATATTCCTTTAGGTAATCTCTTGTTCCGGATTGATGAACTAAAAACAAAACAAAACAAAAAGGTAAAAAAAGATGTATTTGGAACAATCAAATGAAGCTGAGTTATATTTATTTCTAAGTGTAGATATTATTGATTCAACAAAGAAAAAGTATAATCAAGACGGTTATAATCAAGATTGGACACAATGTTTTTATTCTTTTTTTAAAGAGTTTCCAGAAATTTTTAATGCTTTATTAGTGGGTTCAGCTAGTTCAATTAAACAAAAAGATTGCAGTTTTGATAAAGACATAGTTATTAACCCATGGAAATATGCGGGTGATGAAATATTATTTTATATTTGTATAAATCAAAAAAGACAAGTACCTTGTATTGTAAGAGCTTTTAAACAAGCTTTGATTGAATGGAAAAATCAACAAGATAAGAAAAAGAACGGAAGCAAGCTTGGTAAGACAGAAATAAAGGGATGTATTTGGACTGGACAATTTCCTTTTATAGATAAGCGTTTCACCTATTATGAAGAATCAGAAAGAATAGTTAAAACGGATTTTATAGGTCCATCAATTGATTGTGGATTCAGATTAGGAAAGTATGCTTCTGATAGAGGAATAATTATTTCGATTGAAGTAATGGACTTTTGTCGTCAGGATAGTGATTTGTATAATTCATTTTTTTTCTATAAATCGGAAACGTTAAAAGGTGTCGGTAATATGGAGTATCCAATTTTCAATCTGTTATTGGATGATAAGTATAGAAATACGATAGAAAAACATATTATTCAAAGCACTCAATCTCAATTAGAATCTTTCTTAAATTCATATTATGAAGAAAATGAAAGGTTGTATAAAGGGAGAGTTTCAAGAATTAATAAAAACACAGATGAGCATCTCAATGATTATTTAAGTAAAAAGCTAAAGGAATGGGAAGGAGATGTAAAAAAGACACCGTCTTTAAGCATCTCTGATAAAGAGAATTTATTAAAACCACAAGTTAAGAATCAAGCTAATGAGCAATTACAGAGTTTTGTTAAGGAAGCTGTAAACAATTTAACTTAATTTTTGTTTAAATAAGTTCTTTTGTTTGTCTTGCTATTTTAGGAAATCCATACGGTGCGTAGTTCATACAGCATCCCCTCCGCTAAATCCTCTTCCCTTACTTCCCCTCTAACATCCGGACGGCTTCGTCGAAGCTGATGCAGCTGGCGTATCGCCTGGGCCACATGAAATCGTTGTAGAAATGATACGCGGTCGATTTTGAGAAATATTCGTTGTCCGTCGTGGAGTTCGTGTACGCCGGGATGAAGACTTTATATCCGCGCTCGAATGCGCTTTTCACCGAGGCGTCGATGCAGAAA
>JAFZVC010000038.1 GCA_017618015.1 Spirochaetaceae bacterium | reverse complement strand
GTGAGCGTTATTTATTCAAGGACGTAAAAGTTTTGAGAATGAAACCTGAATACAGAGAATTTGATTTTGATCCAATTGTTTGTAAGAATTTTCCGAAATGCGATGGCACTTTAATTGATTTATTTCCAGTCCAAGAACCAGATAAACAGACAGAGGAGAATGAGTAAATGACTAATAAGACGAAACGCTGGAGTAAATGCCTTGATCAAGAATGGAGTACTCTTAGAAGTAAAGTCACTTCTGCGTTAGTTGTTACGATTAAGTAATTCGAGAAAAAGTTGTACTCTAAGTTGACGGACTTGGAGAGCCGGTGGAAGGCAGACCATCCCAGTGGGAGCAAAAAGCCCGGGCGTTAGTTTTTGTCAAAGCCGGCCATCGTATAACAAAGAGCGGCCCGGGGCAGGATCCCCGGTACCGCGAATAGGAGAACGGTGTACAACGCACTCGGATTGCTCTCCTGTCCTCATTTTATATCAAGGAGGACACATATGGAAGTGGCAGGAAACGCAGTGGGGCTGGATTTGGGAAAGAGGACATATGAGATGTGTCTTATAGCCCAGAACGGAAGAGCGACAAGAACAGGGGGAAAAACAGATTTTGCAGGGATAGACAATCTGTGCAGGAAACTGAAAAAAGACGACGTTGTTGCCATGGAAGCCTGCAACCTCGCTTTCAGGATTGAGCGTGCAATCAGGGAACAAGTAGGCTGCCGGGTAATAATCCTTAATCCGGGAAGGCTTGCCATTATCTTTATGAGCACAAGAAAGACGGACAAAGAGGATTCGATGAAGCTCGCGAAATTCTTGCGGAGCCATGAGGAAGATGAGATGCCGGTTGTGGCACCCCCGAGCGACGAGGAATGGACGAGAAGGAAGCTACTGAGCGAGTACCGTTCCCTGAAATCCTTAAGGACGAAAGAAATCAACCGTCTGCACGCAATCTTTGAGCACAACGGCTACACACAGTTCACACGGAAAGACATGTGCGTGCCTAAGAACAGGGAGAATATCATTGCTCTCCTCAACGGATACGAGGAAGAGGAGGCAGGAAGGCTTGCAGAGAGGCTTGTGCTGGTGGAGAAACAGATTGAGGTGCTGTACCGGAAAATAAATGAGGAAACGGAGAAAGACGAGAAAGTCCGGCGTCTTATGACAGTGCCCGGAATCGGACCGATAACAGCTTTGTCTTATGTGGCTTATATTGGTGATGTGACCAGATTCGAGAACGCGCATCAGGTAAGCAATTTCATAGGTTTTGTTCCGAAGGTTGACCGGTCATGTACGATAAACAGACTTGGGCATATAACGAAGCAGGGAAATTCTCTCTTAAGGTCTTTGCTGGTACAGGCGGCGTGGTCAGCTACGCGGTCCAAATCAGGAGGAGCCTTAAGGGATAAATATAATTATATGGCATTTACACGCGGCATTGGGAAAGGAAAATCCATAGTCACGGTTGCAAGGAAAATGGGAGAGCTGCTTTACACGCTTTTGAGAAATAATCAGGACTACGAACCAAGACGATTCATAACTCCTGAAGCTTATGTTTCAAAACTTGTTGAAGAAGCTTTAGTTTCATGAACAAGAGGGCTGGAGAATAAAAAAACGTAATTCTCTGTTGACAAAAATCATAGGAGCGATGTGAAGGGCGAAAGTTCGCAGTTCCGGCAATTGCCGGAGCTGCGAATGAAGGCGATAGCCGGAACCCGGAACGTAGCGACCGCGACGGCGGCTTGCCCGCCTGAGCGGTAACGCCCTTTTGTTTTTTCCTTTTCTGGACATCTGCCAAACCTTGGGCTATAATTTAAGTATGTTAGATTACATTTTGGCACATCTGCCGTGGTTCTGGCTCGCGATGGCGATTTTTATGTCCATAATGGAGCTGATTTTGCCGGGGCTGACGACAATTTGGTTCGCGCTTGGTTCTCTTGTGATGATTCCGCTTTCGCTGCTTCCGATTCCGTTTGTTATTCAAATCGTGATTTTCCTTGTGATTTCCGTCGTGCTGCTGATTTTTACGCGGCCGTTCGCTGTGAAAAAGCTTAAGGCGAACAGGGAAAAAACGAACGTTGATGCGCTTATCGGAAAAAAGGCTCTTGTCGTGAAAGATATTTCGGAGTTTGAGAAAGGCGAGGTGAAAATTGACGGGATTGTGTGGACGGCTCGTTCTGATGATGCGGTTTCGATAAAAGCCGGTGAGGAATGTTTCTTGATTCGTGTAGAGGGCGCGACTGCTGTTGTCGGCAAGGAAAAGCCACAAGAAAACAAAGAGTGATATTTATGGGGTGCGCCGCGCTTTGTGCGTGTTCGCAACCTAAAAATCAATTATAGAGAGGAAAAAAATGGAATTTTGGATTTTGATAATCGTACTTATTGTGTTTGTTGTTCTTATTGTGATTAAGAACATCCGCATCGTGCCGCAGTCGCAGGCGTATATTCTGGAGCGTCTTGGCGGATATTTGACGACATGGCAGGTGGGGCTTCATGTTAAGCTGCCGTTCATTGACCGCGTTGTGAACAAGGTCTCGCTTAAGGAACGTGTGCTCGATTTTAAGCCGCAGCCAGTAATTACAAAAGATAACGTAACGATGATGATTGATACTGTTATCTATTTTCAGATTACTGACCCGAAGCTGTACACATACGGCGTTGAGAACCCGATGAACGCGATCGAGAACCTTTCGGCGACGACACTCCGTAATATCATCGGTGAGCTGGAGCTTGACGGCACTCTCACAAGCCGCGACGTCATTAACACGCGGATGCGCTCTATTCTTGACGAGGCGACAGATCCTTGGGGAATTAAAGTAAACCGCGTTGAGGTTAAGAACATCATTCCGCCGGAAAGCATTCAGGAAGCGATGGAAAAGCAGATGCGCGCCGAACGCGAGCGCCGCGAGGCCATTTTGATTTCTGAAGGTCACAAGCAGTCCGCCATTCTGGAAGCAGAAGGAAAGAAAGCCGCACTTATTTTGGAGGCAGAGGCGAGCAAAGAGGCGCGGATTCTTGAGGCGGAGGCAGCCAAGGAAGCGGCTATCCGCAAGGCAGAAGGTGAGGCGCAGGCTATTCTTTCTGTGCAGAAAGCTACGGCAGCCGGTCTTGAGATGATAAAGAACGCGCAGATTGACGACAAAGTGCTTAAGCTTCGCAGCCTGGAGTCTTTTGAGAAAGTGGCTGACGGACAGGCGACAAAGATTATTATCCCATCCGATATTCAGAACCTTGC
>JAFZVC010000037.1 GCA_017618015.1 Spirochaetaceae bacterium | reverse complement strand
CGCAGCAGCTTTCTTCTCGGCATCACTAACAATTGCGGCGGCAGCTGTTTCTGCCGTTGCAACACCATCTTTTTTGATCTTATCGATCAGTTCCTGTAATTGGACGTCCATAGAACCCCTCTAGTAGTGAGGCGGCTTCAATAACTGAAACCGCTCCGAATATATATTTTAAGACGTAATAATCATGCTACGTCTTTCGCTGTACCTATTCGCCTTACCAAGCAAAACTGTGTACCGTAACTGCCTCGAACTGCTCGCCTGGATGAAGGATACTCTGCGGGAAATCCGGTTTGTTCGGGAAGTCAGGATACTGCTGTGTCTCAAGGCACAATGCGCTGTGCTTGTTGTAGATGTCGCCGTTCTTTCCACATACGCCGTTTACGGAATTAGCGGCATAGAACTGTACACCTGGCTGGTTTGTAAGAATCGTCATGCTTCTTCCTGAATTCGGGTCACGAACCGTAGCGCATTTTGTAAGTCTTCCTGCGTCTTTATTCAGGCAGAAGCAGTGGTCGTATCCACCCGGAACTTTTCCGATATCTTTTCCGATTGCTTTAGGCTCTGTGAAATCGAACGGAGTTCCTTTGACAGAGATAAGCTTTCCAGTAGGAATAAGCTGATTATCTACTTCAAGATATGAAGAAGCGTTTATTGAAAGTTCCTGATCAAGGATATCGCCGTTGCCGGCTCCCTTAAGGTTAAAATATGAATGGTTTGTAAGATTTATAGGTGTGTCGGCATCGGTTTTAGCACGATACCGCATTGTAAGCTCATTGTTGTCGTTAAGAAGATAAAGAACTTCGAGCGTAACGTTGCCGGGGAACCCCTGCTCGCCGTCAGGACTTGTGCGGGTGAAGCTTACGCCTGAACCGGACTGTGTCTCGACGATCTCCGCCTTCCACTTCATTCTGTTGTATCCGTGGAAACCGCCGTGAAGCGTGTTGCCGCCGTCGTTGTTGTCGAGCGTATATTTTTTACCATTCAGGGTGAAAGATGTTCCGCCGATTCTATTGGCGAAGCGTCCTACAAATACGCCGAAAAAGCAGGTCCAGTTACGCATGTAGCTTTCTATTGACGGAAAACCGAGCACAATGTCGTCTTTATTTCCCGATTTTGAAGGAAGTACTATACTTGTGATTGTACAGCCGTAATCTGTTGCAGAAAATGACATTTCACTGTTTTTTATGGTGAAAAGATGAATTTTTTTGCCATCTGGGAGAACGGCAATCTTCTGTTTTTTGATTTTCATTTTGCCCCCGCTGATAAAAAAAGGATTCGCGAATAGAACTATTGTACACAATTTTTCAAGTATTGAATAGTCAGAGTTAACAATAAAAGGTAAAGTTTTACGAGATTAGAATGAAAATTGTATTTTTTATTCTGTAGGAATTTCTCCGGCTTCATTCCATTCGTCAAGCTTGCGGTGCAACGTTTTCCGTCCAATTCCCAGAATGTCGGCTGTCTTTGTTTTGTTGCCTTTGTTTACGGCTAGATTCTGCAGAATTATGATTTTCTCTGCCTCATCCATTGTGATGCCTACTGGAACCTGTATCACGTCTTCCTGCGAAGACTGGCTTATTGTAGGCGGAAGGTCATCAAGCGTGACAATTTTCCCCTCGCACATGACGACTGCGCTTTCGATGCAGTTCCTAAGCTGACGGATATTTCCGGGCCAGTCGTATTTGTAAAGAGCAGACCGTGCTCTTGAATCAATGCCTTCAATGACTTTGCCGTTTTCTTTTGCGAATTCTGCAAGGAAAGAGTTCACCATAAGAGGAATGTCGTCTTTGCGCTCGCGAAGCGGCGGGACGTTGATATGAACGACGTTGAGCCTGTAATAAAGGTCTTCGCGGAAACGGCCGGCAGCGATTTCCTTTTCCAAGTCTTTGTTTGTAGCAGCAATTACGCGGACATCGACCTCGATAGTTTCTTCGCCGCCTACCCGCTCGAATTTATGCTCCTGTAAGACACGAAGAATTTTTATCTGAACGTTCTGATTGATTTCGCCAATTTCATCAAGGAAGATAGTGCCACCGTTCGCGAGCTCGAAACGGCCGCGTTTCCGCGCCGTGGCGCCCGTGAACGAGCCTTTTTCATGGCCGAAAAGCTCGCTTTCAAGAAGCGACTCGGAGAGAGCGGCACAATGAACTTTTATAAACGGTTTGTCTTTCCGCTGTGAAAGATTGTGTATAGCATTTGTAATAAGCTCTTTACCAACGCCGCTCTCGCCTGTTATGAGCACAGAAGCCTTTGACGGGGCGACACGGCGCACCATCTGGAAAATCTTCTGCATTTCTGCGTTTTTCCCGATTATAGACTCGAATGATTTCCGGCTTTCAAGCTCTTCTTGTAATTGCCTGTGCTGTAAGGCGAGCATTCTACCTTCTAGAGCACGCTTAACAATCATCGTAAGCTGGTCAAGGTTCAGCGGCTTTGTAAGAAAATCGTAGGCTCCGTTACGCATTGCGTCTACAGCCGCGTCTATGCTGCCGTGTCCTGTAAGAACGATTACAGGAACACCGGGATTTTCAGCAGTTACTTTGGAAAGAACCTGCTCGCCGGTGACTCCGGGCATTCGCAAATCGGTTATAACAAGGTCGATATCGCCTTTCGCTATCCGTGCGAGACCGGCTTTTCCGTCTTCGGCGACGAACGCTTTGTAGCCCTCAAGCTCCATAGCATCGGCAAGACCTTCGCGGATATTTTTCTCATCGTCTATAATTAAAATATTAAACTGCATAACTTAATATCCTGTTATTCCAAAAGCAACTTCTCTTTCTGCGGAATGGGAAGCGAAATTGTAAATATAGTACCTTCTCCGGGGAACGACTTAACATCGATATCACCGGAAAACTCTTTTATTATTTTATAAACCATCGTAAGGCCTAGTCCAGTACCTTTTGCTTTCGTCGTGAAATATGGCTCAAAAACCCTTGCCACTGTGTCAGCGTCCATTCCGCAGCCCGTGTCCGCGACCGCCACGAGGAACCTGTCGCCAGAAACTTTTGACGTCACAAGAAGCTTGCCGCCGTCTTCCATAGCTGCAATAGCATTTTGCGCAAGGTTTATAAGCACTTGTTTGAAAAGTTTTGTGTCCAGAAGAATCCTCGGAGGCTTTTCAGCAAGGTGTACCTCAAGACTTATGTTTTTCCTTTCAAGCTCGGGCTGAACAAAAGACGTAAAAGCGCGAAGTTCCTCATTAACGTCAACAAGCTCCAAGGTCGCGGACACAGGACGTACCGCAAACAAAAAGTCAACGATAATCTGGTTAAGACGCTCAATTTCTTCGTTTACGACAGCCAGATGCTTGTCTGTGAATCCCGCATCCGGTAGCATTCCGTCTGTTTTTCTTGCTTTTTCGAGTGCCTTTTGTATCAGCTGTATATGTATGCTTATGCTTCCAAGCGGATTTTTTATCTCGTGCGCGACGCTCGCCGCAAGGTTCGTAAGGCTTGCAAGGCTTTCCATCCGCCGAAGGAGCACTTCCTGATTCCGTTTTTCTGTTATATCATCGATTTTTATGATAATTCCAGCATATTCTTTTTTTTGAACAAGAAGCTGTATGCTGACATTGATAATTCTTGATTTTCCAGATTGCGTAGAAAGAGTGAATTCCTCGCTGATATTGCATTTTTGACGCTCACTGCACATTTTCAGGAAATCGGCGATATCATCATCTTCTACGATTTTCCACACATACTCCGCCGCTTCACTATATCGATATTCAGTGCCACGGATTTTTAGAGGAATATAACGCTCAGCAGCCTTGTTCACCTGCATAAGCTTCCAGTTTTCGTCACAAATAATAAGGCCTGTATTAAGCGACTCAAGTATCGAATAAAGAGATTCATTCTCAGCAGAAAGCGAGTCCACAAGCTGTGCGACTTGTTCTGCAGGAAGCTTCGTTATCATCTGTGAAACACGCTTAGAGAATCCTTTCATAAAGTGCCTCCAACGCTGAAACCACAGATTGATTATAAATCGTTATATTGTCGTATGTTGTACGTATTGCTTCCAAAATTTCAGCAGATTTTTCTGTCCTTGACGCAAGCTTTTCAGAATCAACATCCTCGCGAAGAAAGTGTCCAAGATAATCAAGGACGAATTCAAAGAAAAGCTTGAGAATAACGCGCGGCTCAAACCCATTAAGACTTTTCACCATCTCGTCGAGGTTTAATCGTTTCCCGGTAAGAAGAGAATTACAAAAAGCAACCGCTTCTTTTTTAATTTCATCATAGGAAACTGGCAGAAAGCTGGAAAGGAATCCGTTTACGGAAGCCTCAGAACCGCCTTTACCATTTTCCGAATGAAAGACGCGGGAAACAATTTCTGCTTGCTGAACCGCAGTCCGCTCAACGAATGTATATGTTCTTACTCTTGAAAGGATTGTCGGAATTATGGCACCTCGTCGTGCTGTTGTAAGAACAAAAATTGCATCTTCCGGCGGTTCTTCCAAGATTTTCAATAATGCGTTACGAACGCTGTCCTGCATTTTATCGGAATTCTCAAGGATAATGCACTTTTTGGACTCCGGCGATGTCATTCTTGCCCATGTCGCTGCCCTGCGTATCTGGTTTACAGGGACTGTATCGTACATAAGGCTTGACTCCAAACCTGAACATTGCTTAATAACAGCTTCCACTGTTTTTTTCAGTTTGTCAGGCTCCGGCAAATCTTCCAATGGATTAATTTCTTCAAGGAGCTCTTCTATTGTCGAAAGAAACGGAGCGGCTTTGCTCGCTTTGTCATCGCCTTCCCACAAAACGGGAGAAAAACGCAGTGTAAGCTTCCGTACGCTTCTGATAAAAAGATACACGGCAGCTTTTGCCCATGAAGCATTTGTTACGGACGCATTAAGAAGTGTTTCTCCGGAAGCCTTTATTTCCGGGGTACAGTCTCCGGGACCGGCAATTATCACATCGGGAGTGTTAAGAGCTTTATGACGCAGGCACGACGGACACGTACAAAGCCAATGACCCTTTTCTTTGCCAGGTGCGCGGCAAGACAGGACTCTTGCAAGCTCCAAAGCGCATGTAAGCTTACCGGATGAGTCCGGTCCCGAAAAGAGAACGGCATTCGGCAATGTTCCGCCGGATATGTCTTTTATCAGCATTTCAGACGCAGGCTGATAAAGCACATTGTCAAACATTAGATACGATTTCCTTAATCTCGTTCACGGGAGATGATAAAATTCCCTTGAGCATTTTGTGGAATATACTGTTATGAAGCAGATCCGAAACATCAAACCATGGTTGCATATAAAGGATTCCAAGTATAAGCGCGATAATCGCAAAACCTTCGGCAATACCGACGAACACACCGAGAGAATGGTCTAGACCGGACATAATCTCGCCTGAAAAAGCCTTTTTAACGATAAGCTGAATGAGCCGCATAACGATATAAACAACAATGAAAATCAGCAGGAAAGAAACTATCTTAGAAAGGATTTCTATTTTAATTCCTTTGCGCATGTAAACATCGAGCTTTGGATAAAAAACTGCGGCAAGGAATATACCAAGGAAAAACGCAGCTTTGCTGAAAAACTCATGGATAAAACCTTTTATAGCCGCGTTTATAACTGTAAATATCAGTATTACAATAAAAAAGATATCAATAAAAGCTAGATTCATATGTAACCCCTAATTATGCCCTATTCTTCTCTGTATCTCATCGAACATCAGATTTGCGATTGTCAAAGCTGGTCTTGACTCCTGTGACATCTTTCTGACATTCTCCGAAAGATTTTTCCGTATCTCGGCATTTTCCAGTTCTGAAAGAACTGTTTTAAGTTTTTCCGCCGTAACGTCTTCACCCGTAAGAACTTTTGCCGCTCCCTGAGACTCGAAAAAACGAGCATTTTCCACTTGGTCGCCACGCGTTCCGCTTCCAGCAAGCGGGATAAGCACAAGAGGCCTTCCTGTAACTGAACATTCCCACAAAAAGTTGGAACCTGCTCTAGAAAGCACGACGTCTGCGGCAACCATTACATCAGGCATCTCGCCATAAATGAACGGATACGGATGATATCCGTCATGTGAAGACTTCAGCTCTGTAAAGCGATCGATATCAGCTTTGCCGGTCTGATGCACGACGATGAAGTTCTGGCACAACCAATCAATATTATCATATATCAGATTATTTATCTGCACGGCGCCAAGGCTTCCGCCAAGTACAAGCAGAATCGGCTTTTCGTGCCCCCCTGCTTCGCCTTTGTTCTCAAGCCCGAGGAACTTCAAGCCTTTTTCCGAGTCAGCCTCGTAAAACACGGGCCGCACCGGGTTTCCGCTAACGACGACCTTGTTCGCTTTCGCGCCGGAAAAGAACGATTTAGTTTTTTCAAATGAAACTAAAATCTTTGTGGCACAACGGGAATTAAGACGTGTCGCAAGTCCCGGCGAGAAATCGCATTCATGCGTGAATACCGGTATGCGTAACGCTTTCGCAGCGAAACAGGGGGGCACACTGACAAAACCGCCCTTTGAAAAAAGCATTACCGGCTTGTATTTTAGCAAAATAAAAAACGCAGAAATAAAACCCGCTGCAATCTTAAAAAAATCTACCAGGTTTTTGAAAGAGAAATAACGACGGAGCTTACCGCAAGGAATTCCTACGAATTTGTCGATTGAACCGCTTTTATCTACAATATCTTTATCAAGCTTGTTTTTCGATCCTATCCAGATAATACGGTACTTTCCGGCGTTTTCTACGTCCAGTTTTTTTCTAAGTTCATCGACAACCGCAAGCCCCGGATAAATGTGACCACCGGTTCCCCCACCCGCAAAAACGATGTTCATCATTTAACATACTCTTCGTATAGCTTAGCTAGTTCTGTCTTTTTGAAAAGCTTTGCATAATCCAGCGAAGACATTCCCATTCTGTCTTTATACGTTGGATCAGCACCGTTTTTAACGAGAATCTCGCAAATTCGCGGGTTAGAAGCACCTGTCGCGACGATAAGGGCTGTCTGTCCGTCGTTAGCTATAAAATTGAGGTTTGCTCCCTTTTCAACAAGAAGCTTAACAATATCAAGGCTTGATTTCCATACTGCATCCATGACAGCGGAATATCCCCTGTCCTTGGAGATCGCGTTGATGTCCGCCCCTTTTTCAAGAAGCCACTCAATCATATTATCTCGTCCACTTCTTGCTGCTATACAGATCATAGGAGTTCCGGCAGAATCACGGCAGTTGACGTCCATGCCCGCTTCAACAAAAAGGTTGCAAACTTCTTCATTTTGTTTGGCGATATTGAATGAAAAGCTGTCCGGCGTGAATGGAATGCCTTCGTCAAACAGCTTTTTATGCGCGTTCTTTTTGGCTTCTTCTTTTAAATATGACGGATAATTCTTCTTGAGTTTTTCGACAAGTTTCTTTATTGAATCATAAGGCGTATAGTCTTTCATTACAATTTTGTTGTCCGTCTTAAGGCCTTTTGGAACGAATGTCGGGATATTACGTCCGGAAAGGAAGCCTGACGCATAAAGAAGAAACGGATTGTCTTTAAGAACGGTCTTTTCCGTAGTTACAAAAATGCAATGAGTTGCTTTCAAAAGAGATTTGCAGAATTCATCCAGACGGCTTTCGGCATTGTCTGTAATCTCAAATACCAGAGGTTTAGTCTTCTTTCCTTTAAGGAAGTCCATTACAGAAGCAATGTTTTCTGTATCTTTTGTATCAGTGAGTATCATCCAGTTCATAATACACAGTATATTCCAACATACCGACACAAACAAGTGCTAAAAGTGCAAAAAAAAACGACATCCGAATGGATGTCGTGTTGCCGCCGAACAGAATCGAACTGTTGACACAAGGATTTTCAGTCCTTTACTCTACCGACTGAGCTACAGCGGCGTAACGGTGATTAATATACATATTCATCTGTTTTTTGTCAACAGACTTTTAAAAAATATTTCTCAATTTGTGCTGATTTTGAGCTCGTTGTGTGTTATAGTATTTGTAAGAGATAAGGAACTGCTGATTAACATGTATTCAAGTTAACCGGCGTTTCCATGACTAAAACATTAGAATGGAGGTTCTATAATGAAAAGAATAATATCGATTGTACTTATAATTACAATGATACTTACGGCGGCTACGGCTGTCACAAGCGATGACCTTGATGCTAAAATGGAAGAATTCGCACACACATTCGCGGATTTTATTCCACGCGCTTCTACGCAGATGAATCTTTGGGCTGATGCTCATATTGGTAACATTCTTCCGTTGAGCGGACTTCCTCATTTGGGAGGCGGTCTTACCTTCGGTGGAGTTCTAGTACCAACTGATTTTATGTCTGTTTTTGGTGATGCATTTACAGATCCTGTTCCAGAATGGGAAAGCTTCCCTATTCCGGCAACATCTGTTGATGTCCGCGTTGGCGGTATAATCCTTCCTTTTGACTTGGGCTTGCATATAATGGCTCTTGATAACTACGAAGCTGATTTCTACGGCGTGAAAATCGATATGCCGAGCAGCTTTGTTTTTGGTGCTGACGTACGTTTTGCAATTCTGCAGGACGGCGTTATCTGCCCTGCTCTTTCACTCGGAGTTGGTTATACATACGCCTCTGGTGACTTCACTCTTACTTCAGAACCGGCAATTCCTACAAATGTAAACGCATTGTTCAACGATCCTTATATGAGCATGCACCTTGAGTATGAAACACATATTTACAGCGCGACCGCACAGCTTTCAAAGAAGATTCTTCTTGTTACACCGTTTGTCGGTGCAAAAGCAATCGCTCAGAAGGGAACATACTACGGATTTGGTTCATACGAGGATATTTCATATGAGGGTACCTCTGGCTATGCAGATGATATAGATTTTGACACTTTCGAAATAGATGACCTTGCAGACAAGAACCTTAAATTCTCAGTATTCGGCGGTGTCGGTGTTGACTTCCTGATTTTCCAGACAACGATTGGAGTAAACTACGATTTCACAGATGAGTCTTGGGCTGGTTCAATCAGCCTTCACGTAAAGATCTGATAAACTTAAGCTGACAAAAAAAAGCTGCGCTTCTTTATCGAAGTGCAGCTTTTTTTGGGTGCGGCTGTTTACAAGCTCAGCGACCGCGCCTTGACTCACCCGAACATATCTATAATCATACGGATTTCTGTAAGTGAAACAGAAAGTTTCGCGGCTATACGCTCTGGCTCCATATCCAGCTTCCACAGTTCCAGAACCTTATCCCTTAAAGGCTTCTCCTGTTTTTCCGTTACGGGTGGAATATTATTCGGCACAGTCGGAGCAGGAACAACATTCACCGTACCCAAATTGCTTATATACCGCTCAGCAGCATATAAAGTGTCCGGCGGAGTCATTGTCTCCTGTACTTTTATCTTCTCTGTTTCTTCTTTTTTCTGCTTCCGTTGCTCTTTTTTTACAGCTTTTATGTGCTGATCCGCTGTTTCCAGAAGTTCTTTTAAGGTAGTAATCTTATTTTCGATGAGAGTTATGTTCCTGTCCGTTATGCCGTTCATATCGGTACAGAGCCTTTCAAACTCATCCTCTATTTCGCGTAAATACTCCTCGGTGGAAAAACGCTTTTTAAAATAAAAGAACAAGAAAAGCCACAGAATAACATTTACAAAACATGAAATTACGACTAAAACTTCTTCCATTTTACCATCTTTTTGAATGCATCAGCCCTGAATATCAATGAGTCTTCCGAGCCTTGGGTCTTTTATATCAACTGTAGTACGATTTTCCGTCACAGCAGGCTTTTCTTCCGTATCTTCTTCTTTATCTTCTGATTGATTTTCCTGATTCTGATGCCTTTTCTGCTGCTCTTTTACACGGACTGTCTCACTTTCTTCCTGAGCCGCTTCTTTTACAGCCTTTTCTTTCTCTGCAATCTGCTTTCCGTAATTATCCTGCTGGACAGCTTCCCTAAGCTGCATACCTTGCTGCTGAAAAGCAACACCTTTGGAGACATTCTCGAGCTGTGTGTACAATGTTTGTAAGTCTATAGGGTGCAAAGCCATCTAAACCTCCGCACTCATCAACCCGCATATCCTTCCGGCGTGCGCTTCATATCTTCGGCTGACGGCGGCTCATACTTGCCGTGACGGACGAATCCGTTCTCCAGATAGAACGTAACCGCCTTTGTATCGTTGCGGATTTCTTCCTTAACATCGCGAATGTATATCTTAACGCCGGCATAAACTGTACCAGACGCAGAAACTTTACCGATAATCTTAAGCTCGCGCAAATGCTGCTGAATCTGCGTTATTTCTTCAGTCATTTCTGCAGATTCTGTCTCAATCTCATTCTTGCGGGCAATAGAAGTCTTAAGAGTCTCTTCCTTTTCGTGCGGAAGCGTCCTACGAACTTTCTTGATGTTTTCAAGAGTCTCGATGTTCAAATCGAGTTCATCAAGCTCTTTCGTAAGTGTATCCTGTTTTGCAAGAAGCTCGTCAAGCCGTTGCTTTGCCCTTGGGTCATAACCGACTTCGAGGATTGTCTCGCTACCACCACCGCTACTACCAATCGTCTTTGTGTGAATCTCTTCTGTAGCGAACAGATGACCACCGATGATTGACGCACGCTTTCCTTGAAGAAGGATTTTCTTATTGCATGTAACGTTTGAATTTATGATACCATCAGTTACGATAACATATTCTTCAACGTCAACTTTTGTATTCTGAATGAACTTTGCCCACAAAGACTTACCGGCTCGTACATAACCTTCATCACGTCCCATAATACCGAGCGAAACGATTACGTCTCCGTCTGCCTCTATGACGCTCTTTCCAACCGCTCCGTAAACTTCGACATTGCCAGAAGCCCTGACCTCGAAGCCGTCCTCAACATTACCCTTGACGATAACGGTACCAAGGAACTTGATGTTTCCGGTTTTAAGAGATACTCCGTCAACTTCAAGAATCGGCTCAACACAGATTTTATCGCCGATGAGCATAACTTGTCCGTTCGTTTTAGCTATAATCGTGCGGCCATCAGTATCAACGGCAACATTTTTTCCGAGCGGCATCGGGATATCTTTTCCGTTCTTAGCCTCAAGGTAACGTCCAAAAATAGTCTTTCCCGCCTTGCCGCGTTCTGCGAGCATTTTCTGTGCGAGTGGCTGACCTTCGACAACGTTCTGGATAAGGTTGAGTTCCTTGAAGTTAACCTGACCTGTTTCAGTTTCGCTAAGCTTAAGTTTAGAACGATCTGTCTCAAAATTGTATGCGATGTATGCGTCTCTTCCGTCAACAGGCTGCAGAGCTTCGGCAACGACGCATGGAACGCCGTAAATAGGCATATCGACAAATTCTTCAATCTTTTCTTTGCTGATACCAGCGACAACGCCCTGTGTCTGAAGAACACGCTCAATCTGCTCTGCGGAGATTTCAGCTCCGCCTATTGCCGGTGACGTAACGTTGATGGAAGCTTTCATCTCGTCATTCGAGATTTCGACTGTAAGAAGAGCATCTGCCGCAGGATTATGCTGATATTGACCGACAGGTACATATTTGCCGTCTGTGCCGTTCTTTACGAGCTGTTTTACAAGGTCGTCCTCAATCATGATTGTATCTGAACGCTTGAGTCTTCCTAAAACTTCGGAAAGCTGCACAGGAACGCCCTTTCCTACTGGCATGACGACTTTAAGGTTAATCTGCGATGAGAAATAATGTACGTAGAAGACGCCGTCCTTATCGATAGGCTTCTCTTCCTCGATAATAGTATCCGCATCTGTGCCAGCCTGGCTTTTTCTGATGCTTGCTTTTTTGGCTTCTTCAGGATTTTGATACGCCCTTATAAACCAGGGCTTTTTCATAAGACCGAACATACCGGCAAAACCGGCTTCCAGAACTTCATATTCCAGATGTACGACACGGCAGTTAAGCTGCAGGGCTGCGTCATCAAGGGCTTCTTCAAGAGTGTCCGCACGAACTTCTACATAATGAAGTTTTTTATCCTCTTCGAGCGTTTTTCCTAGGTCCGTACGAATTTTTTCTAGCGTGACCATGGCAATCCCTGCGGCTTATATAATACCCTTGCGGATATTCGTCAGTTTTGCCCGCAATCTAAGGTTCGCTTTTGTATGAAGCTGCGAGATGCGGGATTCGCTTACGTTAAGAACTTGACCAATTTCTTTGAAAGTTAAATCCTCGTGATAATACAACACGAGAACCATCTTCTCTTTCTCAGGAAGCTCGTTTATAGCCTCTATAATGACGCGGCGAACTTCCTCGCGCTCAACGATAACATCCGGGTTCATTGATGACGGTGATTCGATGCTGTCACCTATAGAAACTTTGTCAGAATCATCGCCTGAATACCAAACATCATTAAGAGAAAGAACACTTGTTCCAGAGACTTTCATAACTGTCTGCTGAAGCTCTGAAACGCTTATTCCAAGCTCTTCAGCAATTTCATCGTCTGTTGCGGTACGTCCCAATTTTGACTCTATACGGACGATAGCATCTTCAATTTCTCTTGATTTTTGACGAACTGAACGTGGAACCCAGTCAAGCTGACGGAGCTCATCAAGTATTGCACCGCGGATTCTTGTAACGGCATATGTTTTGAATTTTACGTTTTTTTCTGGATCGTATTTATTGATAGCGTCAAGAAGTCCGAACTGACCGAATCCTACAAGGTCATCGAACTCCACGCTTCCTGGCATTCCGACAGATACCTTACCCGCAACATATTTGACGAGTGGCATATATTGTCGTATAAAGGCATCCCTAAGCTGAGGTGACTTTTTTTTCTTGTATTCGAGCCAAAGTTCTTCTTCTGTTTTTTGTTCAAAAGGGGAAGCTGCCATTTTCAACCTTCACGTTTCAATAGTGTTCGAATCGCATCAGCAATCACAGTCGAATCGTTTCCGGAAGTGAGATCCGATGTTGAAATACCGGATACCAAGCCTTCGGAAGCAAACGAACTGTCCTCGATAACATCTGGTCCCGATCCAATAGAATCGGAAACCATACTTTCTATGTCAGGCAGCTCAGACAAAGAGTCAAGCTCCTCGACAACAGAAGGTTTTCCAGATGCCGCAGGCTCTGCTTTTTCAGGTTTAGGGCTTTCATTAGAAACCAGCGGCTTAGGAACGAATGCCTCTACCTTTGGTTCTGGTTTGCCCTTGTCAGCAACCGCACCGGCTTTTATAACCGGACTCTCCGTTTTAGGAGCTTCTGAAACTCCTTTTGGAACTGGTTGTTCCGCAGCAGCTGGCTCTTTTGGAGCGGCTGCCGTTTCGGTCTCAGCGGTCATTTTACTCTGCTGACCGTACGGAAACCTGTTTGAAGCAGTTGAATATGCTTGCGAAACGAAAAAATCGGGAGAATTATCTGTGTCTGGAAGAGGCTCTTCATCAATGCGGATATCTACAAGGTTACCCGTCGTTGCAGAAGACCTGACAGTTTGTGTTTCTGCAGCATTCTCTGATAAAAATTTACGGAACACGAAAGAAACAAGTGCCGCTGTACCACCTGAAACTAATGCAGAAATAACCGCTCTTAGGATGACAAAGCCAAAGCTTACATCACCTAATAGTCCCAGAACAAAAGACAGCAGAAACCCGAAAACAGCTAAGATGCCGATGAATTTCAGGTTAATCATGCAAATCCCCCACTAATCAGCTTAAGCCAAAAATAGCATAAGGTCAATCACTTTTTTCCTATAATTTTTCGCAAAAAGGCAGAAAAACCACCGCTAGGCTTAACAGTTGTCTTATCTATTCGTCCGACAATGTGCTTTATACACATTGCGGCTTTTGATGACGGCTGTGACACCATAAAAGGCTTCTGTCTAAGAACAGAAGAAGTCACTACCGAATCATCATAGATAAACCCAAGATATTCCACTGGCGCGTTCAAAAACTGCGCTACAATCGTTATTATACGCTCTGCAATGCGTTTTCCTTCGTCCGCGGAATGAACCTTATTGACGATAAGTTTCATCACTATTTTCGAGTCAGAAAACTCAGTTGCAATAATTTTTATAAGGCCGTATGCATCTGTAATGGCTGTTGGTTCCGGAGTTGTAACGACGTATGCTTCGTCCGCAGACTCAATAAAGCGAAGAACGTTTTCTGATACACCCGCGCCAGTGTCTATGATGATTACATCGAAACTGGAAAGGGTCGTAAACTCTTCCGCAAAAAAATCACGCTGCTCGTCGGTAAGGTTAGCTATTGTGGAGAAGCCGTTCGCGCCGGCAATTATCTGTATACCGAGCTCCGTGTTCAGGATGATGTCGCTCATCTTTTTCTTTTTGTTCAGAACATCAAGAAGGTTTGCTTTTGGCGTTATTCCAAGAAGAACGTTAACGTTCGCCATACCAAGGTCACCGTCAATCAGAACAACTTTTTTGCCGGTTTGCGCGAACGCAATTGCCAAGTTTACCGATATATTTGACTTTCCGACACCACCCTTACCGCTCGTAACAGCGATTACACGCGTTTTATGCGGCGGCTGCATAGTGCTGGTTGAAGTGTTATTATAATTGCTCTTTCCGAACATCGCTCTTAATTCAGATGCTTGATCTTCCATCTTCTTCTCCATCGTTATCAGTTGCAGAGAACTTCTCTTCTAAATGCTCCCTGTTGATTTTGAAACCTTTTAGTTGCATAAGCAGCCTTAAAACCGTTGCTTTTTCAATGTCATGCGGAACTTTTTGACCGGTTGTTATAAAAGCAACCGATTTATTTTTCTCGTTCAAGACACTTAAAAGGTTTCCGACACAATCAGTCTCGTCAAGCTTCGTGATTATTACAGATTCGTAGCCAAAAATTTCGTATTGCTTCATTATTTCCCGCAAATCACTGGCTTTCGTGGAAGCCATGACTGTAAGGAAAGATTCTGAACCTGTTCCGCGCATCTCCAAAACTTTTTTCATTCTGCCGATGCTCTCATAATCCTTAGGACTATAACCTATTGTGTCTATAAGTATAACATCGGTATTTATATCCATTCTTGTGATTTTTTCTTCAAGATCTCCGAGTTTATCGACCGTTTCAACAGGAATTTGCATAATTTCGCCGTATTTTTCGATCTGAGGAATAGCCGCGATTCTGAAATTATCGATTGTTATCATGCGAACATTCATACGATGCTGTACAATGCCGTTAATCGCAGGATTCGCGTACATAGCTGCAAGCTTTGCTACGGTCGTCGTCTTGCCAACTCCTGTGGGACCAACAAGCGTTATTATATGCGGACGTGTTCTAAGTTCAGGAACAGTCGTGCGGATAGATTCGCCTATCCAGTCAACAACAGCATCCTGAACCTCGTTAAAGTTTTCAATATCTTCAAGTTCCGCAGCCGAATACTCTTTCTTTATTCTGTCTATTATGCTGCGCACATAATGCGGAGAAAACTCGTTGTCCTCAAGAATATCGCGGATTTTAATGATTATTTCGTCTTCTTTATCAGCATCATGCCTTACGCTTTTTATCTCATCACGAAGATTCTTAACTTCTTCAAGAATTACTTGAAACTGCGGGTTTGAATTTGTCTTCGTGTTCTGCAATATTTTATTTTTTGCTGTCTCAAAATCTTCTGGTTGAGGCGCAGCCTTTTTTTCTGTCTGTCCATAGCGTTCTGATTGCCCATAACGATCAGCCTGTCCATAGCGTGAATATGAATCGCTGTTATCAACGACAAAAGTAGCCTGTACAGCATAATGGCTGAACAAGCCCAAAAAGCCGCCCTGCTTTACCGTCTTCCAATTGAGCACTCTGAACTGATTTCCGTGCAGCTGTCTGATTTTCGCCACACACTCATCCCTTGACCTTTCAATGACCGTCTGAACATTATTAGAATTTCTAGTTTCCAACTTTTATTTCTCCTAACATTTCGACATGAATATCTGTTGCAATTTCCGAAACAGAAATTACGACAAGGTTCGGTATTTCTCTTTCCGCACTCTTCTTAACAAGAAGACGAGTTTCTGACGGACTCATTATGACAGGCATAAAGCCTTTTTCTCTTACTGACGCTATCGTGCCAGACAGAGCGACTATCCATTCCCTCTGTAAAGCAGGATCCAACGCCGCTATTGGACCAGTTGTCGTTTCAACCCGACTTTCCAAGAGCTTCGTCAGGAAGCTCGGCTCAACGGTAAGTACTTTAAGCGTATGAACATCATTATTGTCAGTGTCCACATACTGAAGACAAATTTGCCTTCCCAAAGCCTCACGAACACGTTCGACAAGAACATCTGTTTTTTTGGTAACGTCGGCATAATCGAGCATTGTTTCCAAAATAACGACCATATTGCGTACAGAAACTTGCTCGACAAGCAAGCCCTGCATAACTTTCTGAATTTCGCCGAGCGAGAATTTTTCCTGTGCTTCTTTGATAACAGCAGGGTAATCTTTTTCGAGCGCATCGAGAATAGCTTTGACTTCCTGTCTTCCAAGAATTTCAGAGGCATGGCGCTTTATAAGCTCGGTAAGGTGTGTCGCAATTATTGTCGGTGGGTCAACAACAGCGTACCCTGCCCGCTCCGCTTCTTCGCGGCGCTTTTCCGGAACCCAAATGGCAGGAAGTCCAAAAGCCGGGTCGCGCGTCGGGTCGCCCTGCAGCTCCTTTACAACACCGCCGGCATTCATACACATATAGCAGCCCATGCGGATTTTTCCGCGACCGACTTCTACGCCTTTTATCTTAAAGCTGTATTCGCTTGGATCAAGACTAATATTGTCTATGATACGGATGCTCGGCACAGCAAGTCCTAAGTCAAGGGCGGCTTCCTGCCTCATCCTTGTAATACGCTCAAGCAGTTCGGCACCTTTATCTTTGTCAACGAGCGGGATAAGCACATAACCGAGCTCCAAAGAAAGCGGATCAAGAGGCGCGATAGGGCTTGTGGCAGCAGGAGTCTGTGGGGATGCGCTTGCAGACGCTTTTTGAACTCCTTTTTCCTGTGCCTTTGCCGTAGCGGCTTTTTTGTTGAGCATGCCAAGCCGCCAGCCTATATAAAAGAGGAAGGCTCCAAGAGGGATAAGAACATACCACGGGAAGCCCGGAAGAACGCCTATAAGCAGCATAACAGCTCCACCTACGTAATAAACGAGTGATGACTGCGAAAACTGCTTCTTTATATCGGTACCGAGCGTAGCCCCTTGTTCCGAGGCAGAGCGCGTAACGATAAGACCTGTCGCAAAAGAAATGAGCAGCGATGGGAGCTGAGAAAGAAGACCGTCACCGATTGTAAAGCGGGTGTATACACCTACTGCTGATGAAAAATCTTCAGTTCCAATGCCGACTCCAATTATAAGACCAGCAACGATGTTTATTATCGTTATAAAAATACCGACTTTTACGTTTCCAGAAACGAACTTGGAGGCACCGTCCATATTGCCGTAGAAATCAGCTTCTCTTTGTATATCAAGCTTTTTTTGCTTAAGCTCTTCTTCTGTTATTACGCCAGAATTATACTCCTGCTCAGCCGCCATCTGTTTCTGCGGCATCGCGTCCAACGTGAAGCGCGCTGCGACCTCAGCGACCCTTGTTGCGCCTTTTGTGATAACGAACGCCTGCACCGCGATGATAATTATGAAAATAACGAGACCTACGACAAGACCTTTCGTATCAGAAGAACCGACAACGAAGTTTGCAAACGCTTTGACCATCTTTCCATCGAATTTCATACCATCAGCAAGAATATGCCTTGTCGAAGACACGTTAAGTCCCAGTCCGTACACGGTTATTATAAGAAGAACGGTAGGAAACGATGAGAAATCTATCGCGCGCGAAGAGAAAATAACAAGAAGAAGGACAAGAACGGAACCAAGTACGTTCACTGCCATTAATGTATCGAGAAGAATCGTAGGTAGAGGTATGATTATCATCGCTATAACGATGACAACCGCCGCCGCTACGAAAATATCAGTAATATTTCTTTGAGACTTGCCAGCCATTTAGATCCCCACCCATTTTTAGTTGACCGTCACTTTTTCAAGCAGCTCATCAGAACCGCTTTGCTTTTATCTTATATACACGCATCAAGATAATACTTAATGCCTGATAATACTGTTCTGGTATTATATCACCAATTTCAACTTCCGCATAGAGTGCACGCGCTAAAGGTTTATTTTCTACGATTTCTACATCATTTTCACGCGCAATTTGCTTAATTCTCTGCGCAACGGAGTCTACACCTTTCGCTGTCACCATAGGAGCCGGCATTGTATCCCTGTCGTACTGAAGCGCCACGGCATAATGCGTAGGGTTTGTTATAACAACGTCTGCTTTGGCAACATTATCGCGCATGTTCATGCTCATCATTTCGCGTATATAACTTTTAAGCCTGCCCTTTACAAGCGGATCTCCCTCTAACTCCTTGAATTCCTCTTTTACTTCCTGTTTTGTCATTTTCATCGATTCCATGAACTGATGACGCTGCACAAAATAGTCAGGGATTGCGACAACAAGGAAAATTACAGCCGCCACAAGAAGAAGCTTTATAACCATTCCGCCAAGATATACCATGCCGTTCCAAAGGTTTACGTTCATCATTGAAAGCAGCGTTGGAAGGTCATTTTTTATTATTATCCAGGCGGCAATAAAAACAGCGGCAACTTTCATCAAAGACTTTGCTACGTTAAACAGGCCTTCCATTGAAAACAGCGTTTTTTTAAAGTATTCGCCGAATTTCGGGATAAGCTTGTTGAACTTTGGCGTAATCGTCTTTGTCGTAAAAATGAAGCCTTTGTTCTGTATAATGTTTCCGGCAAGAGCCGCTATAAGCGCAGTAACAGCAAGAGGAACTATTGTCTTCAGGAAAAACTGAAGGAAAACTTTTCCCACGACAGGATCTGTCAGTTCCGTATCGGTGCAGTGCGATAAATAAAAAACGATAACATCTATACAACCCGAAAAAATCCATGAGCCAAGAAGCACGAGACATAGTATTACAAGAAGCATTACTAGTCCGCTTGTCAATTCCTGGCTTTTGGGTATGCGTCCTTCTTCCCTCGCTTTACGGAGTTTATGTTCGGAAGGTTGTTCTGTCCTGTCTTCTTCCTCTGCGGAGGCAAACCATTGAAGATCTATCATGATGTGCCTGCCATGAACGAAGTGAACAGCGTGGCAACTTTTTCAAAGCCACGTTCAAAAAGAACGGCGAAAAAGTTCGTCATTACCGGAATAAGTTGCGACAGCAAAAAGAACGTAACTAATATTGTTATAGGAAGTCCTTCTGAAAGCAGGTTCATCTGCGGGGCTGCTTTTGAAAGAATACCCATGCTCGTCGTGACAAGGAAAAGAGATGCTATCATCGGAAGTGATATCATCATTGCATCAAGGAAAAGCTCAGTAAGTCCTTTCAACAAAAATGAAAGGAACCTTTCGCGACCGCTTATCATAGAAACTGCATTGAGCGCAGAAAAGCTTTTTGTAACACCGGTGACAAAAAGTGTTTGGAAACCTTTTATCTGAAGGAATACGAGCATTGCGACAAGATTAAGGTACTGACCCATCAGAGGATTCTCAATCTGAGAGAGCGCATCGTATGATTCCGCCGCGCTAAAACCCATTTGAAGTGAAAAGAACTGACCAGCTGAGCTGAATGCGGCATATATCATCGTAATGTAGAAGCCAGTGATAACACCAATTAAAGCTTCTCCAAGCAAAAGAAATATGTAAGAAAGATGATTTGCGTCAATATTCCAGCCGTATGATTCGACCGATGGAAGGACAAGATATGCAGCGAAGCCGGCAAGAGCGACTTTAGCTACTCCGGGAACAGCGCTGGAAGAAAGCAGAGGCGTGGTGCGGATAAGAGCGAAACATCTTACCGCAACCAAAAGGAAAACAGGTGCTGTCGCAACAATCCTTTCCAGCATTCAATCCTCCCAAACTTCACACTCACCGCGCTACATTCGGAATCATATCGAAAATGCGTATTGTGTATTGCTCTATTGAAGACAATATCCAAACACCTAAAAGAACAAGGACTCCAAGAATTGCGAAAAGCTTAGGAACAAAAGTAAGCGTCTGCTCCTGAATTGATGTAGTAGCCTGAAAAATAGCGACAATAAGACCAACGATAAGGGCTGCGCCAAGGATAGGAGCTGTAACTTTTAGAATCTCAAAGACTCCCTGCTGAATAAGGTTAACTAAGTCACTGACACTCATTTTTTCTATTATCTCCTATTTCCGCTACGGAACTATCGATGTGAAAAGCTGTTGCGTCAAAAGACCCCAGCCATCAACAAGGACGAACACCATAAGCTTAAAAGGCATTGAGATTTGGACAGGCGGAAGCATAATCATACCCATCGACATGAGAATGCTCGCCACAACCATATCTATTATTATGAACGGTAGATATAGCAATATACCTATTTTAAACGCTACTGTAAGTTCATGAAGAATATACGCCGGAACAAGAACGTAAGTCGGAACGTCGGCAAGTGTCGCCGGTCTGTCTAATCCGCCCATATCCATAAAAAGTTCTATGTAATCCGTGTTGTTGTACATCTGCTTGTACATAAATATTCTTAGCGGGGTTTCTGCATTCTCATATGCTTCTTCCAACCCTATCTGCCCATCAGCCATAGGTTTGAAAGCATTGTCGTACATCGATGTAAATGTCGGCCACATAACGAAAAGTGTCATAAAAAACGCGATTCCGTTAAGGACGGCTGTAGGCGGCACTTGCTGCAAAGAGAGTGCACGCTTTATAAAGTCGAGTACTATTGAGAAACGCAAGAAACAAGTAACGAGGATAAGAATGCTCGGCGCAAGGCTCAGAACAGTCAGCAAAAGCATGAGCTGTATCGAGAAAGCAACTTCCTGGTTTGTTTCTGGATTTTTAATCGTAAGGTCTATGACGGGTATATCAATGTCGTTGATCGTATTCGTCATAGTAGTTGTTCCGGACGTGCTTCCCTGCGGGAACGTCGTCTGCGAAAAAATAACACCTGACGAAACGATGGCGAGGATAACAATTAATATAAACCGTCTTTTCAAGTTTGACATTACAGTTCACCATCCTCGCCACGAAGTTTTTGGCGTCTTGATTTTAAAAATCCTCCAGTCCGTTTTGCGGAGCCTGTAAGCGAAGAAAGAAGCGAAGCGAAGTCTGCGGTCTTTTTGCCGCCTGCCGCTGGTGCGTTCAGGTTCATCGTATCAATAAGCTCCTTGTCAGTAATTTCACTAATAAGGGTTATAGATGAATCGGAGACTCCAAGAAGATAAGCTTTATCCTGTAACGTAACAACCTGAACGGTTTTTCCGGGCGAAAGCGTTATAGAGGCTGTCTTTTTAAGGTAAGGGTCATTTTGCACGCCAGGACGCATGCTTCTTCGTAACAGCCAGACGATAAAGTATATACATGCAATTACGAGAATTAGCACAAGAATCATGCGGACAAAAAGCCCGACCGTATCCCACGTAGACAAGCCGCTTGAGCCGTTATTTTCGTTGTTCGTGCTGTTTTCGCCAGTTGAGCCTTGAGTTGTTTGACCATTAGCGTCAGTCGTAGCAGAAGTTGTATTGGCACCGGAGGAATTGTTGCCAATAATCATTGTTTTTTCAATTTCTTTTGGATTTGCAGTTTCATTCTGCGTATTTTGAGAAAACGCAAGACAGATTGCAGCCATGCATAATACGACTGCAATCGTCTTTCTTATATAAAGTTTCGTAATGTCCCCCACCCTTAATAAGTTTATTTAATGTAAATCGGTGACACGCTCCATTGGAGAAAGAATCTCAGTGACACGAACACCGAAGTTTTCATCGATAACTACAACCTCACCACGGGCTATCTGTTTATGGTTAACAAGGATATCTACAGGCTCACCAGCAAGCTTATCAAGCTCGATGATTGTACCTTCACCCATACCAAGGATGTCTTTTATAAGCTTTTTAGTGCGTCCCAGCTCAACGGTGATCTCCATGTAAACGTCCATGATAAGACCGATGTTCTGCTGTTCCGTACTGCCAATTCCTGACTGAAGGTTCGGGAAAGAAAGTGGCTGAACGTTCGGGATGTTCTGCGGCATTCCATTGAAACCGCCCTGAGGAGCAGCCATACCGCCCATACCCATGTTCATTCCGCCCATGGCTCCAGCAGCCATACCCATGTTCATTCCGCCCATAGCTCCGGCGTTCATTCCCATGTTCATTCCGCCCATGGCGCCGCCCATGTTCATGCCTGCTCCGCCCATATTTGGAGCACCGCCAATCATAGACTGCATTTCTTCAGCGGAAAGACCGCCTGTAGAAGCTTCCTGTCCGCCGCCAAGGGCTTTGGAGATTCCGTTGGCAACGTCTGCCGCAAAAACTTCCCAAAGTGAGAAAGCAGCACCGTCAACGCTTACAGGATAAGTTGCCAAGGCGAACTTTGACGACTGGAAATGAACCATTGCTTTTGGAACGTGAGTTGCTTCAGCTGGTTTAGAAGAAAGACCGTTAAGTTTTCCTGTCTGTGAAAGCTTTGTATTTTCTGTACCGGTATGCTGAGATACGACCTCTGAAACTACAGAGAGTGCCATATCATCGAGCTCTGGGTTTTCCTCTTTATTTATAAGAGCAGTAAGCTTACTAGCAAATTCAGGAGCAAGAATAAATACGTGATCGCCGTTCAAAGCCGTTGTAAAGTCGTTCATTACAGAAACAACCATTTCAGGAACTTTGCGAAGAATACCGTCCCTGTCTACAGCTTCAACAGTAGGCTTTCCTACTTCAAAAGCGCTTCCTGTCATCGTATCAAGGCTGCTCTTAAGCGTCTCCGCTGTCTCCGCCAAAAAGTCGGCAAGAGGTGCGGTATCAACGTTCACAGATGAACTTGAAGAAGACACGCTACCCGTGGAACCTAATCCGCCCATATCAACACCGGCTAACAGAGCATCTATTTCATCCTGAGAAATGGCGCCATCACTCATACGATTCTTCTCCTTCTACAGACAATTCTTCAAAATTATTTGAATCATTCTCCGGAATTATTTTATCTACAATCTGTACTGCCATTCTTTTACCGATAACACCGGGCTGACAGTAGAATTTCTTTTGGTTTCCTACACTCAACGTAAGCGGATCATCAACACGAACGTTAGAGAGCCTTATTATGTCTCCTGTACGCAACGCGAGCACGTCACGGATAGGAAGATTAATTGAGCCAATTTCTGCAACAACGTCCATATCGACGCTGGATAGCTTTTCTTTCAGAACGCCAAGGTACTGCGTTGTGGAACTTCTTCGGACGGAAGAGAACCAGAACTGTGTTGACAGCTTTGAAATAATCGGCTCAATAGTAAGATAAGGGATACAGAAGTTCATCATTCCTTCTTCATCACTTACCTTTGTTTCGAGCGTTACAAGAACGACCATTTCGTTCGGAGGAACGATCTGGGCGAACTGTGGGTTCGTTTCAATCTGACCAAGGCGCGGCCTTAAGTCAATTACCTGTGTCCATGACTCACGCATGTTGGCAAGAATACGGACGATAATACCTTCCATAACAGACTGCTCAATATCAGTAAGGTCACGCTGAACTTTTGTACCCTGTCCTGTACCACCGAAAAGGCGGTCAATCATCGAGAACGTGATTGCAGGGTCAATTTCCAGAATGGCATTACCTTTGAGCGGATCCATATTGATAACAGCCAACGTTGTAGGAGTCGGAATTGAACGGATAAACTCCTCGTACGTAAGCTGGTCTACGGAAGCAACCTGAACATGAACAAGGCTCCGGAGCTGTGCGGACAAGCTTGTCGTCGTAAGACGCGCGAAAGTCTCGTGCATCATCTGCACGGTACGTATCTGTTCTTTCGAGAACTTATCAGGACGCTTGAAATCGTATATTTTTATCTTACGGGTGTCTTTGACCTGCCTAAAATCTTCAGTATCCGACTCTCCTGAGCCGAAAGCCATAAGAAGTTGGTCAATCTCATCCTGTGAAAGAACTTCGTTCATGTACGACCCTTTACTCCGCTACGCTCAGCTGCAAGAACAGCACATCGCGTATTTTGGAATCTTGTAATATATTATCGTTTATATAGTTACGAATTTCCATACTAAGCTTTTCTTCCAAAGCCTGAGTATTCTTTCCTTTAAGCTCTGTCTTTGATTTTGATGAGATATTCTGACGCAGGTAGTTCTTTATTTGAATCTGCCGTCTTGTAATCTCCGTAGAAGCAGCTTTATCATCTTTCTTATAACCCAAAACTACTTCGAAAACAACGCTTGCAGAAGGCGTATCTATAGTAGATGCCTGAATTGAACCGATTGATGAATACCAGTCTAAGTCCTCGCGTTTTCCGGTATATTCGGATGAAGCAGGAACTACGGATACAGTGCCGTTACCATTCTTATTCATTATGTTCATGGTAATAACAACCACAACGACTATAAGAATAATAGCACCTACAGCAATTGCAACCCACTTAAGCAAAGAAGGAAGAAATCCGCCTGCACCGCCTTTCTTTTTGGAGCTACCGCCATCATCTTCGATGTTGTCATCAAGACCTAAATCTTCTTCATCAGCCATAATTACCTACCTGAACTTTCGTTAATTTTCTCCGTTTTTAAGCTTCACAAAGCAAATTCAACAGAGAACGGGCTGCAACAGAAGCTTTTCAACCCCTGAAACTTCCCATTTTATAAACTGATGCGGATTATTTTTTTCCACCCGCATACATTGTATCATTAAAAGTGTCCCTCGTCTAGGATAATTATATCAACTCGACGATTATATGCCTGACCTTCTTCAGTTTCATTCGAAAACATGTCCTGATTGTCAGCATATCCAGCTACAGAGAACCTTTCTTCGTCCGCACCGTAGTTTGAAAGATAATGAAGAACGTTTATCGCGCGTGCCGTTGAAAGTTCCCAATTACTTAAATAATTACCATCCCGATATTCATACGGGTCCGTATGTCCTTCTATTCTAAACTTACGTTTATTTCCATCACTGTCTACTAATTCATCGGAATTCAAGAACACAGCAAGATTCTGAAGCGTCTCTCTAGTATCTTCTATATTGAGCTCTGCTGTACCCTTTTTGAAAAACGCATCCGAGGCAAGCGTTATTACAAGCCCGCGCTCATCGCTCGATACCGTTACTTTATTCGTATGAATATCCGGTACGATAAGGCTTACGGCTTTCTTTTCAGAAACACCGAGCAACCGTCCTCTTTCCAACGCAGGAAGGCTACTTACAGTGTTTCCTAAATCTGCCAATCGTCCAGAAGCCGCAAGAGAACCACCACCGGCAGTCGGATCGCCCTGAATTGAAGCCGTAAGAGCTGCCATCTGCACAGCATCGGTCTCCGACGGGTCATAAAGCATGACGAAGAAACAGAGCATAAGAGTAATCATGTCTCCATAGGTGTCCATCCACGCCTTGGAAGGCTTGGGTGGTTCTTTCTTCTCTTTTTTCGCCATACTCAATTAGTCCTTAAGAACATCAGCTTCAATTGCTTTCCTTGAAACTGGATCAAGGTATGTAAGAAGCTTCATAGCAAGAATACGCGGGTTATCACCAGCCTGAATCGAAAGAACACCTTCGATAATCATTTCTTTAACCTGAACTTCGGCATTATGATGGGCAAGCAGCTTCTGACCAAAAGGTCCGATAAGCCAGTTAGCAAGCATAGAACCGTAAAGGGTCGTAACAAGAGCAACAGCCATGTTAGGACCAAGAGATGATTTATCTTCCAAGTTGTTCAACATACCAATAAGACCAAGAACGGTACCCATCATACCAAAACCTGGACCATAACCGGCCCAGTTGTTGATAATTGTAATCATTCCCATATGACGGGCTTCAAGCTGGTCAAGCTCACTTTCCATAATAGACCGGATAACGGCACCGTCGGTACCATCGACTACGAGGCGCAAACCGCTTTTCATAAACGGATCGTCAAGGTCTTCAAGACCTTCTTCAAGAGCAAGAATACCTTCACGTCTTGCTTTTTCTGAAAGCGCAACCATGTTCTGAACGAGCGTCTTCTCACCGTAATCACGTATTTTGAAAGCTTTTCCCATGACGCCGAATATACCGAGAGTTTTCTTCAAAGGACCGCAAATCAACAGTGCCATGAACGAACCACCGATCGTCATGAAAACTGACGGGATATCGATAATATCGCCCATTTTACCGCCAGAAGTAAGAACAGACATGACGATCATGCCAGCACCGCCGATAAGACCAATAATTGTCGCTAAATCCATCTATTTCCTCCCATCACCTTCAATGCTCGTTTCCAACAAGGCCAATCTTTTTTCTATATTCAATTATCCGTGTAAGCACTTCTTCCGGGGAATCTTTTACAACGACTTTTTTCCCAGAAAGCATAAGAAGCGTTACGTCCGGATTCATTTCCATGGTTTCTATCTGATGAGGATTTATCCAGTATTTTTCACCATTCAGTTTTGTGACCTGAATCATTGTATCGTCCACCCCTACGATATAATACTTTCATCTTATTATAACTATAATAAGATATATAATACACCCATTTCTACTCTTTTAGTATCGGAAAATTGAAAAAAATGTTAAGGAAATCGAAGAAAAAGCATTATTACATACTTGTTTGTTGTTTTTTCGAGCCTATTTGCAACAATTCATCATTATCAACAAACACGTTTATATGTTTTTGCGCAAATTATTTTTTCGGGAACTTTTCGAACTCTTCTTTTAAAGACATCTCTTCAAGTTTTTTGTAAATTGAAGGCTCGCGGATTTCCAGAACAGAGAACCTTGGCGGATACACGATGCTGTTGTGAGCCTGAATCTCGCTTACGAGAGTTAGTGAATCTGAGATTTTTGCGAAATACTTTCCGGAAGCCATTACATCCCCGTCAGTGGCAAAAACAGCGTCGTCGGGAAGTCCTGCGACTTTTTCTGCATGACGGACAATAGGTTTGCGTCCGTTTATGCATTTGTAATTATAGGAACCTATTTTCGTAAACTCCGGGATTGCAATGCTTTTTCCGTCCTCAAGAGGAATGAAAACCTGAATATCGCTGTATTCAGTATCCGTGACCCAATAATGAATGCGCAGGACTTCCGAAATCTCGCTGTTTTTGCCGTATATAACGCAGTATCCGTAAAGGCTCTCCTTTCTGCACGGCGGATTAAGCGATATTTCTTTCATATTACCGGCAGGAAGCCAGAAAACGCATTTCGTGTCGGAATCTGTTTCTGATTCTGATTGTATAACGGTATCGTAACGAATCCAAAAATCGGTATAAAGCTTGTTATCAATTTCTACGACGCAAAAAGGCTCTTTATCTTCCTCGAACGCATATTCGCCATCGTAATAGAATGAGTAAAACAGCTTGTAAACGCCTTTGTCCGGCTCGTTCTCATCCGAGATTATTATGAACTTGTTGCTGTTCTCGTACACTCCGGGACTCGGGATGCATTTATCGACGGCAAAAAGCTGGAAAACAGAGAAAAGAGCGAACATCAACAAAAAAGACGTTTTTTTGCGGAATACCATACTGCGATTATCGGAATAATCAAACAGTTTCACAAGCATCAATCCTGTTACTCGAACATCTCCGCTATTTTGTCTTTGTAAAGTTCTGCTACCTTATAGCGCATAAATTCTTGTTTTGCAGAAAGCTCCCTGCCTATTTCGAAAGACTTTCCAAGTATAAAGAATCTGTATATACGCTCGCACGGCTTAAAACCGTTTGAAGCTGATATTATCGAGTCTATCTCGCTACGAATGAGGTCTTCAATCTCTGGTCTTGCAAGAAGTTCTTCATAATCACTGCACGGAATGTTGTTTTCTTCCGCATACGCCATAATGCCTGTTTTGGAGCCAACAATAAGCGCTCCCAGGAATTTTTCGTCCTGTCCGAAAACAACAGCCGTTTCGATATAAGGGCTTCCGCAAAGTGCTGTTTCTATTCCAAGCGGTTCGATATTCTCGCCGTTCAGCAAAACAATTGTATCTTTTGCGCGGCCTGTAATCTTTATTTCTCCGTCAACCGTGAGCTTTCCAAGGTCGCCTGTATTCAGCCAGCCGTCATTGTCGATGACTCCGGCGGTAAGCTCCGGCTGCTTAAAATAGCCCTTCATAATCTGGTCACCTTTCGCAAGAACAAGTCCTGTCTTGCCCGGCGCGAGTGATTCAGCAGAAACAGGCATGCCGTTTTTTTCTGCCACAATTTTTATTTTAGCCGACGGGTATATCTCGCCTACACAACCGGGACGCGGCTTAAAAATATTGCGGACGGAAAGAACCGGTCCTGCTTCTGTTATGCCGTAGCCTTCGAGAAGCTTAAATCCGATCGCCCTGTAAAAGCAGTCAGTCTCATACTGCAGCGCGCCACCGCCGGAAATTGCCGCAGTAATACGTCCGCCAAGTTTATCGCGGATTTTGCGATAGACAAGAAGTTCACCAAGCGCATGAACAGGCCATAGTACGATAAACGGCAAGATTCCGACAATAAAGTCTAATAAACGCGGTCGTTTTGTAAAGCGGCATACACAGCCTGTTATGTGTTCTTTTGCCCATGCGTATTTTGTACCTGCAGAGATGAAGAAAGTGAAAAGTTTATACTTTATACCGCCTTCTTTTTTCATTGCACGCTTAACGCCTTTCGCAAGCGATTCCCAAAGACGCGGTACACCGCACATCCACTGCGGGCGTATTTTCGCAAAATCCGCGAGCATAATAGAGGAAACCGGCTTTGAATAAGCGATACCGCTTTTAAGAGTGAGCGCCATATACTCAAGGCATCGTTCAAAACTGTGCCACACAGGAAGGACGGTGAGCCACATATCCCCTGGTTTTACAGTAAGAATATGATGAACGACTTCCATTTGTGCCATGTAATTTCTATGTGTCAGCATAACTCCTTTAGGAGTTCCTGTCGTTCCTGACGTAAAAAGGATTGTTGCTATATCACTGCCCTGTGTGGCGTCCATTTCTTTTTCAACGAATTCTTTTTTACCGGGGATTTCATAAAGCGAACGACCTTTTTCAAGAAGATCGTTGAAAACGTATGTCGTAATACCGAATGAATTCGCTTTTTGAACCGTCTCTTCGGATGGCGCGTTAAAGAACACAGCTTTCTCAAGAAGCGGCGCAGATTCTTTTTTTTCTACAGCTTTGTTAAACTGACGCTCGTTTTCAAATACAGCTGCTTTGCATTCAGAAAAAGAGATAATATACTGTAGTTCATTAGCCATAGAATCACAGCCACGAGGAACATCCGCAGCTCCTAACGAAAGAACAGCAAGGTCAGTAAGAAGCCATTCGCGGCAGTTATCGGAAAAAAGCGCTACATGATCGTTTCTTTTAATACCAAGCTCAGAGAACGCGATTGCAAGGGAGACAAAATCTTTATATACATCAGAAAATGAATAAAAAACAAAAGCTCCATCATTATTTTTTACAGCCTGAGCGCACAGATCCGGACAAATCTCTGCCCGCTGCTTAACCATAAGCGGAATATTATTAGGGAGTGTTTTATCAGGCTCCATTTTATTTTTTTTCATCTATAATCCTTTTTTATGCCAATTATTTTTGAAGCATAGTTATTCTAACATTTTTTAGAATTTTGTCAAACTCTTTTAAGCAGATTACCTGGCAGTTCGTTGCCCAATTCTGATTTTTACGCTATTATTCGGCTATGAGTGAAATAACAGCGACAAACAAAGATAAAATCATTTTCTCTGAAACTTACCTCGTCCAACTTGGCGAATTGACCTTAAAGGGCTCAAATATCAAAGAGTTTGAAAAAAGGCTCGTACATAACGCACAGCTTTATCTTGAGGCGGTAAAGGCGCATGTATCGCTTAAATCGGGGCGTATGTATATAGAATGCCCGGAAGAGTCATGTGAAGCTGTTGAATACACGCTGGAGCATTTAATCGGCATTTCAGGCTGGGCAAAAGCAATAAAATGCGACAAAGATATAGAATGCATAAAAAAAGCGGTGATGAAACTTTGCCTTGAAGCGAAGGAAGCCGGAGCAAAAACTTTTAAAATCGATACGCGTCGCCCGGATAAGTCATTTCCGCTTTCTTCCTATGAAGTAAACTGCGCAGCAGCAGGCGATGTTTTTGATCAGGGACTTCTTGCTGTTGACGTTCACAACCCAGATCTTTTTATCAGAGTTGAGCTGCGTGAAAAATGCTACGTTTATGGAAACCCGAAAAAAGGCCACAGAGGACTTCCCGTCGGAACAGGCGGCAAAGGCCTGCTGCTGCTTTCTGGCGGCTTGGATTCGCCTGTCGCGGGTTACAAGATGATGCGACGCGGAATGAAAGTTGAGTGTGCTTATTTTCATGCGTATCCTTACACGTCTGCAGAAGCCCAGAAAAAAGTTGAGGACCTTGCAAGCGTAATTTCACGCTACGGTGTTGAAACACACATAAACATTATTCCGTTTACAGATGTCCAGATGCGGATAAAAGAAGTTACGCGCACGCACGCGCCCGTAAACGGGATAAAAGCGGACGCATACAGCACGCTGCTTCTGCGCATGTGCATGATGAAAACTGCGAATCTTATCGCACGGTTCATAAAATGCGGTTGTCTTATTACAGGCGAAAGCCTTGGTCAAGTTGCAAGCCAGACGCTCGAAAACATGGAAGTTACGGAAAGCTGCTGTGATTTTCCGCTTTTACGTCCGCTTGTCGGCATGGATAAAGAAGAGATTGTCTATGTCGCCAAAAAAATCGGCACTTACGATATTTCTATTCTGCCGTATGAGGACTGCTGCGTTCTGTTTTCCCCTGAGCACCCCGTTCTACGGGCGCGTGTCGAGGATGCTATGACACTTTATAACGCGCTCGACTGCGATGCTCTTATTCAGGAAGCGTTCGAAAAGCGTGAAATAAAAATGTTCAGCGCACGTAATCATATCTGGGAAAAATTCAAGAGATAATACGACGGTTTTATTCGCAGCGGTCAGCTGGGCATCAATCCCTCGTTGCGATTAATCCTTTACTTTTCTTCTTTCTCAAGATCAAACAATGTATCTACGACTTTTCCTGTATCAAATGAGATCGGCATGTTTGAAAGGCGATTTTCTATCTCTTTATGGCGTTTCTCGTCGGAAATAAGATAATCAACAGCATCACATATACGGGAAGGCTTTCTGTAGAACTTTCCGAATCCGTTATCAACGGCAAACTGAACGTTACCAAGCTCCTGTCCGTATATAAAATCACAGATAACGACTGGTTTTCTTGCTGCCAAACATTCCATAAGAGAAGCCGGTCCAGCTTTTATAACGGCGCAGTCGCATATTTTTACAAGCTCGTCCATAAAATCGACGAAACCGAATACTTTAAGGTCAATGGAACCAACAGTTTTGTTCGATTTTGCAAGGACATTCAAATAAGTCATTGCGGCAACATTCCTTCCGCACACTGCAATAACTGTATAGTCTGATTTTCGGGCGATAAACTCATTTACTATTTTAATGACGATTGGCAGCCCCTCGCCTCCGCCTGCAAGAAGGACAATCTTTTTATCAGGAGCGATCCCGTATTTTTGTCTGAGTGTTACAAGCTCATCGTTCTTTGGGGCACTCAAAAACTTCTGGTTTAAAATGAACGGAACGACTTTTATATTCTCCTGCGGGATCCTGCATTTTTCGACCGCATATTTCCGAACCCGCTCTGAAAAGACAAAATACGAACCTTTTTTGTCGTAAAACCAGGATGAATGAACAGTGAATGGATCCAGAACTATCGTAACCGTGTTTATCTCCGGGTGCTCCCGTTGCATATAATGCAATGGGGACTCAAGCGCGAAATGAAGGTTTATTATGTCCGTCGGCTGCTCTTTGGCGAATATTTTCCGTATATATGGGATTGTATATGTCTGCAAAAGCAAGTGAGCGACACGGACGAACAATGAATTGTTTCCGAACCTGTATACAAAACTGTACAGAGAAGAAAAGAAATTCATTGAAATATGATAAAAGTCAACGAAAAACAGCTTTGGCAGGCGACTTTTTTTGGAGAATCCGTTCACGATTTTAGCTTCAGAACCTGGATACCGCTCCTCAATCATCGTTTTTAGAACATTTGCGGCAGCTTTATGACCACCGCCAGTATTCAGGAAAAGAATAAGAAACTTACGTTTTTTCATATTTCAATATGTATATTTTACACCAATGCTCAAGAAATTTGAAATTTTATTAGTCAGGGAATCTCTCCAAGCTTGAAGCATTTCTTCAGCAAGTTCTTCAGTAGCCTCAGCTTCAGTATGACCGCCTGTATAAATATTCCGATCTATTCCGACATTTCTTTCGTACTGATAAAGCCAGTCAACAAACGCCGTTAATGTATGACGCTTTCCAAGTTCCCATGTATATTCGAATTTTATGTCGTTCTGCATACAGACATACTTTGTTCTTTGGTTAAGAAACATGAAATTATGCTGACAGTACGAAAAATATCCGTTTCCAGCATCAGGATAATCGAATATGTTTCCAGTGGTATTAACATTCGATTCATCTTCCATAAGATACTGTTTGACGCATTCAAACGGAAGAGCTTCGTTTATGTTTGTATGCCTTTGTATGGCTGCACCCACAGTAAGCTTCATATTGTGGTTAAACTCCAGCTTGAAGCTCAGTTTTACTCTGTCGGAGTTCGGCATCATCTGTATACCAAGAGGTTTTCCGTTCGTCGTGTAATTCTGATAGTTCGTTCCGTAAGAGATATATTGGTCATTACTGTCGTACTGAGAATGCGTGTACATATAAGGCGTGACCATCGTGTAGTCAAGGCTGAGCATTTTCAGCATATTATTCCCGGACGGAGCATATTGGAAGCCGAGCTGAGCCGCGAACTTCATTTTCGTGTCGAAATGGAACCTAATTAAATCGTTAAAGTTCATATCATCAACACATATATCTCCGGTAAAGCGCAGCGAATCGCGCAAAACATACCCTACCTGTAAGCCCATCATCAAGTTTTCTGAAGAAAACCCAATAAGCTGCTGAATCGGCATATAAAGAGCGGCAGGGAACAAATATGTAAAATCAAAACGCGGGCCTGTCATTGCTGTTTCGTAGAAGGTCAGGTCAAGCTCAGGAATCGGTGAATAGCGGAACGAGTGGAAATACAGATATTTCTGCGGGCGTACACTTTTTCCCAAAGCGTTCGTTCCTGTAAGCAAAAGCATACCCATCGAAAAATTGATTGTTTCTTTGTTTATCGTAAATGATATATGACCAGTCTGGTTTGCGCCGGCATTCAGAATAATTCCATCATTGTAGAAGTTTCCAAAATCGGAACGTGCCATACCCGCTTGAATATAAACATCAGGAGTTCCGTAAGCGACCATCGACATCGTGCTTGTAAAGATATTGATTGGTCCAATGCTTGATGTATCTGATTCATAATCGTATCGAGTTGTTCTGCCCACAGGAAGGACTTCCTTTCCTCTTTTGCTGTTCGTCAGGATAGGCATCAAACCAACGGAAACAGAACCTTTTTCCAAGAATTCTGCGTTCAAGTAGACAAATGGATTAACAGAAAGCTGCTTATTGTTTTCGCCATAATCACCAACCGCAATTATTCCGCTTGCATCGGCACCGACGCGTACAATGCCGTCTGCGAAAAACTGCCGGTAATAAAACGCCGCCTTCTCTGCTGCAAAATGATCATCGCAGCTCATAACTTGTATAAGAATGTCTTTTATAAGGGAAATTGGGTAAGGTCTAACCATAGGTAGTTTTCGGATTTTCCCTGATATTTCCCACTGAACTGCATCTTCATAAAAATCATCGTTCACATCTGCTCCGACCTGTGGGAAGATGAAGCTTACAGAAAGCAGTAATAAAATAACAACGAAAAGACTTTTTCGGCGAAAATCCATAAAAACACCTCGAACGAATCATATCTTTATTTACATCAGGTGTCAATTAACAGAGAAACATCACAAACTTCATGGTTCGTTGCTTTTTATCCGTAGATACTGTAAAATAGAAAACATGAATATAGCTCTTTTTTCAGATTGCTACCTTCCTTCTAAAAACGGTGTAGTTACCGTCGTTGAGCAACTTCGTGAAAGCCTCTCTGAAAGAGGCCATAATGTCGTAGTCGTTACGGTCGAAAATGAACAAAAAGAGGAAGAAGCACCATATATTTACAGAGCTGTAGCCGTTCCTGCAGGCATGGGAATGAAAGACCAGTTTTTCGGATTCCCGTGGCTTCCCAAAGTTTTAAAATTCCTTAAGAAGAATAATATAGAGTTAATTCACTGTCATACTGAATTCATGATGGGAATAGCCGGTATACAGGCTGCTAAAAAACTAAAAATCCCATTAGTCGCCACAATGCATACGATGTGGGATGATTATTACAGATTCTATCTTCCTGCAGGAAAGATAATACCGCTTTGTTTCATACGAAAGCTTACTAGCTTGTTCTATAACCGCTTCTATGCTGTCGCCGGTGTGTCTACTAAAGCATACAATCACTTAAAGAGTAAAATCTCACCAAAAGCGAATACAGTCGTAATACCGAACGCAATGAACGCTTCAAAGTTTTCTTCACAGTCTGTTTCAGACGAAGAGAAAAGCCAGATACGCGAAAAACTCGGAATTAAAAAAGATGATTTCGTCTGTCTTTTTGTAGGAAGGCTTGGCGAAGAAAAAAGGATTTTTGAGCTGATTAACGCAGCGGGAAATGCTGTTATCCAGAATAAAGCAATAAAGCTTCTTTTTATCGGCGATGGTCCGGCAATGGAGCATTGCAAAGAGAACGTCAAGCACAAAGGCATAGAAGATAATGTCATATTCACAGGTTTCCTTGAATGGAAATGCCTTCATTCCTATTACAGTATAGCAGACCTGTTTATGACAGCATCTCTTTCAGAAATGCACTCAATGACAATTCTGGAGTCACTCATAACCGGACTTCCCATTGTCGCAAGATATGACTTAAGTTTTTACGACACGATTCATCCTGGTGAGAATGGATATCTTGCCAAAACAGATGAGGAAATAACGGAATATATTCTTAAAATAGCCAGTGACAAAGAACTTAAGGAACAATTCTCCGAAAAAAGTCGTGAAATTTCAAAACAGTACACGCTTGAGCTTTTCACCGAAAGATATCTCGCCTTTTATAACTACGTTCTTTCGCACAAAAAGAAAGAAATAAACGAAAGGGAGCTTCAGGAAATTATAGCTTCCGTAGGAAAGTGACCGCTAAATGATTTCTGAAAAAGATTTAGAACATATCTCTTCAGTTATTTCTCTTTCGGATGCGTATTTTTCGTGTAAGCCTGAAAAACCGTGTGTTATTGGCGTTTCCGTAGCTTCACAGCACCCTGATTCTGGCGAATTTTCCGAAACTCATGCAGTTGGTGACAGTCTTGCGGTGGGCGGCACAGAAACTGTTGCTCAAAATATGAGTTTACAAGATACAGTTTCGAGCGGCGCAGATGCTTCCGATGCTCTGGAAAACATAGCGCGGAAAATTGCCGTTTGTAAACGCTGTCGTCTTTGCGAAGGACGGCGGAACACAGTTCCGGGCATCGGTGTGCCAAAGCCGCTCGTGCTTGTAATAGGCGAAGGTCCGGGTGCAGACGAAGATGCTTCCGGAGAGCCTTTCGTGGGAAAAGCCGGCCAGCTTCTTGATAAAATGCTTGCCGCTATTAATCTTTCAAGACACACGAATTGCTTCATAGCGAATATCGTTAAGTGCCGCCCGCCGAACAACCGTGACCCAATGCCGGATGAGGCGGAGGCTTGCCGTTCTTTTCTTGATGCGCAAATAAGCGTCCTTAAACCAAAAATGATTCTTACAGTTGGCAGAATCGCGGTACAGAATATACTTAATACAACAACGGGAATAAACAAACTTAGAGGTCAGTTTTTTGAGTACAGAGACATACCTCTCCTTCCCACATATCATCCAAGCGCGCTTTTGCGTAATGAAGAAATGAAAAGGCCGGCTTGGGAAGACCTTAAAAAGTTCCGCGCACGCCTGGAAGAAATTACCGGACTTTCATTCAACTCCTCGTCGCAGACTGGGAGAAACGGCTGATGAAGTATGCCGAGCTTGTCCTCAACGTTCCTTTAAACGGCACTTTCACATATATATCAGAAGATGATGACATAGTCCCCGGATTAAGGGCTTCTGTTCTGTTCGGCAGACGCAAGATGACAGGCTTTATTGTAGCCGTTTCTGACACAATTCCAAAAAACTGCAGCGTAGAAGCCGATAAACTGAAGAAAATTGACAGAATTATTGATAAAGAGCCTGTTTTTACAGAAGAACAGATAAAGCTTTCTGAATGGATTTCCCGCTATTATTTGTGCGCACAAGGAGAAGCGCTCTCTGTGATGATTCCGTCAGGAAGAAGAGAATCCGCGCCACTTCTTTCCGGTTTTGACGAAGAGGCTGTTTCATATTCGGCAAAGGAACTTTCAGATGAACAAAAAAAAGCAATAGACGGTATTCTTTCTGGCTCGAAAACGGTTGACGACAACGCGGCGGACGTTACAGAGCCCCCCACAAAACATACGTTTCACTACTTGTACGGTAAAACAGGTTCCGGAAAGACCGAAGTATTTCTTGGCGCGGCAGAAAAAGTTCTTTCACAAGGCAAAGGTGTAATATATCTCGTTCCTGAAATTGCATTAACATCGCAGGTTGTCGATGCAGTTGCCGCCCGCTTTGGGAAAACAGCCGCCGTCATTCACTCCGGGCTTACAGGCAGCCAGAAACTTGCCGAATGGCGCCGTATCCTCAAAAAAGAAGCCCGCGTTATCGTAGGCGCGCGGAGTGCCGTGTTTGCTCCCGTCCCTGATTTAGGACTTATAATCATCGATGAAGAGCATGATGGCTCCTATAAATCCGACAATACGCCCCGGTACCACGCCCGCCAAGTCGCAATGAGAAGAGCACTAACAGGATCTTTTCCTGTCATAATGGGCAGCGCGACGCCGTCATCAGAAGCATGGAAACTGATGCAGGACGGCACAATCATAAAGCATACGCTTTCTAAAAGGCTTGCGGGCGGCAAAGAGCCGGATATCGAAGTTGTCGATCTGAATGATCCATTATCTTTTAACAAGAAAAAAACAGATACTACGATACTTTCCTCTATGTCAGGCTGTATTTCGCCGCGCCTAGCCGATGAGATACGCGAGACTCACGCCCAAAAAAGGCAGACAATCCTTTTTTTGAACAGGCGCGGGTTCACGCATTTTTTCAAATGCAACACATGCGGTTTTGAGCTTAAGTGCAAGAACTGCTCTGTTTCACTGACATATCACAAAAACCTAGGAAGGCTTGTCTGCCATTATTGCGGATGGTCGGTCCCCGCGCCTTCTGCCTGTCCAGAATGCAATTCACTTGACGTAGGATACAGCGGCTTTGGTACGGAATTTATTGAAAACGAAGTTCGCGCTAAGTTTCCTGACTGCACAATAGACAGGATAGATACTGACACAATATCGAAAAAAGGTATCCTTCAAGAAAAACTTGAAGCATTCCGGACAGGAAAAACTGATATCCTGCTCGGTACGCAGATGGTCGCTAAGGGACTTAATTTTACGGGGCTCAAACTTGTTGGGGTCATTCTTGCAGATTCAGGTCTTCACATGCCCGATTTCCGGGCGGCAGAAAGAACATTCTCGCTTATTGTGCAGGTTGCAGGAAGAGCCGGACGCTTTTTCCCGGACGGAAAAGTCCTTGTCCAGACATACAGCCCGGAAACCCCCGCTGTTTCATACGCTTGTCGCAATGACATAGAAGGTTTTTATGACCAGGAGCTTGAAATCCGTCAAATGACGGGGTTTCCGCCTTACACGCGTCTTTTAAGGCTTGTTTTCCGTTCTGCTGACCAAGAATGTGCCATAAACGCTTCTGTCAGCGCGACAGAAATACTTCACCGCATCTATGAAAAACACATGAACATTCTGCCACCCGTAGAAATATTAGGCCCTTCGGAATGCCCGCTCGGGATGATAGCAGCCAACTACAGACGACAGCTTCTTTTAAGAGCTGAATCAATAAATCCGCTTCAAAGAATTGTACAAGAGTTTTTAAATGATTATAAAATGCCAACCGGTGTTTATACAGAAATAGACGTGGATCCCATTTCGCTCCTATAACGAATAAGTTCGTTTGCGAAATCCGCGTATCAACAACTACAACGAGAATCTTTTAGCCGTCAGTTTCGGCTGCGGCAGGGCCCCTTCGTATCCCATCAAATGAGACATTCCACAAAAAAAGGCCAGTTGCCGGTGCTGTAGGTCCTGCAAGCTTCCGGTTTTTCGCTGCGAGAATCTCCGCAATGTAGTCATCGTCCATCTTTTTCTGTTCAGCCTGAATAAGCGTGCCTGTAATTGAGCGTACCATCCGCCACAAAAAAGCATTGGCAGCAATTTCGAACACAAGCTTCTCTCCTTCCATAAAAAAACGTGCCTTTTCCAAATAGCGGCATTTAGAGGGGCTTATATCCCCTGCCGCAGAAAAAGTCGTGCAGTCAATTTCTCCGTGCAAGCATTCGCACATCCTGTTAAGCTTATCTACATCGGGATACCTGAAAATAGGCCATACAAAGCGCATATCGCTTGCTGGAGGAGTTTTTCCGCAGTAGATGAAGTAACGGTATGAGCGGCTTGTGGCACTGAAACGTGCATGAAAATCATCAGGAACTTGCTTTGCACTCATCACGCGGATATCGTGCGGAAGAAGGCTGTTCAATGCCGGAATGTATTTTTCCACAGGAATTGAGTCAATCGGAGAAACGAACGTAACAGCCTGCCCCATTGCATGAACGCCAGAATCGGTTCTGCCAGAACCGCAAGCTGTCACGTTTTTTTTGAGCACAGTCGCAAGAACTTTTTCAAGCTCTTCCTGCACTGTTCGGACGTGACCAGTAAGACAATCGCCCTGACGCTGCCAGCCGCAAAAATCTGTGCCGTCGTAAGAAACTGTAAGTAATATAGTCTTCATAAATAAAAGGATTTATCACATATCATCGTCATCAATGATGTTGGCTTCTTTTAATACAGCCGTTATATTATCGTAAAGCTGCCTTGAATGCTCCAAAAGAGGACCAGGCTTGTTTTTCGACGATTTTCCAAGACCGAAAATTCTTGCTATAGAACGCTTGTTTTGTTCCAGACGCTGCAATCTTTCCTGAATGTTTTCTGTCTGACCGTATTTAAACTCCAAAAGGCTGCATAGATAGATAACGCCATCATATCCGTAGTTTTTATCGATATCAGGACCAAAATTCGAAATACCGGCAATACTTTCAACGTGTGATGTTTCGAATTCAAGAGCTTCCTGATAAAAAAACAATGATTTTCTGTAAAAACGCTGCTGGAGATAATTATAATTATATCCCGGGCACAATGCTTCCAAATCTCCGCAAAGCCATGCAAGGCGTAGACATATCTGGGCTTTCTTAATAGTTGGAGAAAACTGCTTTGGCATTTTTTCATAGCATAAAAGAGCCAGATAATACGATGCCGCTCCATCAAGCAGTGTTTTTTCACGAGTCAGATTATAGTGCGGAAATACAGTTTCTACCGATTTTTTTCTTTCAGCTTCATTATCAAGCAGTTTTGAAATCGTCGCTTCATCTTGCAATAATGGGAAATCATTCCAAAGGAAAGCGACATGGCAGTTAGGGCATGCTCCTACTGAATATATCATCGGATATACTACACCGTATTTCGCGGACGGCTCAAAGTTACGCCGGAGCTCATCGGTAAGCTGACCGGCTATCATTCTTCCGCCACCAGAAAGAAGCTCTTCTTTAGGAAAGTCTTTTTTGCAAACAGGGCAATGGACTTTTTGCTTAGAATAGAACGATATTGAAAGCTTTTTATTCGGATCTTTTTTATTCATATCCGAAGATTTACGGTAGTATGCCATCTATCTTCCCTCCGTTACTGTATTTTTTCAAGAACAACCATTGCTACAGTATACTCCCTTTCATGCGAGATTGACAAATGAACTGTAGAAGCTCCCGATTCAACGAGTTTTTCCTGCGCTGTGCTCTCAAGTTTCAAGACAGGTTTGCCAGAAGGCTCATTCTGAACACAGATATCCTTAAGATTTATGCCGACAAATCCTGTTCCCAAAGCTTTTACGTATGCCTCTTTTGCTGCGAACCGGGCGGCAAGGTGCTCTGCTCCAGTTGCTTTTTTGCTTTTGACATATTCAATTTCATCTGAATGAAAGAATCTTTCCAGAATCTTTTCATTTTGAAGCCACTTTTCAAAACGGGTATTTTTAACAATATCTATACCGGTGCCGACAATCATTCTGTGCCGCCCTGCTCCGTCGGAACCGTAACAAACTCTTCTTGCGTTGTCACCTCTTCGTTATGCTCATTAGTTACAGGAGCGGGTTCTTCAACGTGATGTTCCTCCACGGCTTTCTTTATGTAAATCGTAAGCTCAGACGGATACACGCTCACTACCTCGCCGTTACGAACCCTGTTGTTTCTTACAGGAATTGTATACTTTCCCTCTTCTGTGAGCGATGAACAATCTACATAGAAAGTATTACGAGGTATTGAATAATCATCGAGATTAAGAACTGATCCCTGCAAAGTTACTTTTACATAGAGCTCCGCATTTTCGACGTAATACGGCTCAGAAGGCTGCATTACGGCAACAGGGATATCTGTATAAACTTTTTTAGTCGTTGACTGCAACAGCCCCGCAGAAACGGAAACGCGGCTTGTCTCCGGGAACTCAATCATCTGATTGTCATTTACAATGCCTGTCTCAAGCACGAACGATTCTGAACGCTCATTAAGAGAAATAGGCTCGGTTATAAGCTTATCAACAGTCTGTACGATGTCTTTTGGACCGAATATTTTTACGGAAGGAGGATCAACCATAACGTCGCCAAGCTCATAGCCGTGCGCAGGCGTACCTGCTACAGAAGCCTCAACAGGCACATAGGCTGATGCGTACTCCGCTACTGTTACATTAACTTCGGAAGGCTCTACGACAACTTCCAAGCTTTCCATGATAGTTGCGTTTTCAGAAAGCTGCACCTTTACAGGCACTTTATATTCGCCTTCCTCAACGAGCGCACTTATGTCTATGTACGTCTCAAAATCTGATGATTCAAGCGTCACGACATCTTCTTTACGCCCCTTCACCTTCACATGAGCATTTTTTTCCGTTATAGAAACGACACGGACACTTCCGTTCTCGTAGACAGAAAGCGGAATTGCAATATTTTTTGTCTCAAGGATATTTATCTGATAGAACACATATATGAGGATAGCCGCTACAAGTGATACAACTTTCGCAGGCCAATCATCAAGCAAATGGCTAAGCTTTTGAGGTAACATCATTTGCAGGATCCTCCTCTGTGTAAGAATCGGCTGTCAGCTCAAGCTGATCTTCAAGCGTCTTTGTCAGCTGCTCCATCGTCAAGTCGTAATAAAGCTTTGAATCATACGCAAGGCTTATTGCACCTGTTTCTTCAGAGACGACAAGAACGATAGCATCTGTTTCCTCAGAAACGCCTAGCGCAGCCCTGTGGCGCGTTCCGAAAGTCTTTTTTATGTCATACTGCTCTGAAAGTGGTAAAAAGCAGCCAGCTGCAAGTATTTTTCCGCTCTGTACGATGCAGGCTCCGTCGTGAAGCGGCGTATCATGGCCAAATATCGTTACAAGAATGCTCGATGTAAGGTCTGCGTTAATACGCGTTCCTGTGTCTATGATGTCCTTAAGGCCTGTTTTTCTTACGAAAACGACGAGCATTCCTCGTCTTTGCTTTGAAAGCATATCTGCCGCAATAAGGACGGAATCAACATACGTGTGTTTTGTCCTTGTGCCCAGTTTGAACCAATCGCCCTGGCCTAACTTAAGAAATATCTTGCGGAGTTCAGGTTGGAAAACTATTGCCAAACAGACGATAATCCATGGTGCAATCGTGTTGAGGAGCCAGAGCATCGTCGTAAGGTTAAGGACGAACGCCACAGTGTATGCAAATCCCAAGGCAAGAAGTCCTTTTACAATCTGCATTCCGTGTGTTTTTACGATAAGGTTGTATGCCTTGTAGATGACAAATGCCAATAGACATATATCGATAACAGGACGAATCTGATTATATAGCAATTCAAGTCTGTCGAACGAGTTCACACAACACTCCTATAAACAGCAAGAGAATCTTTTGCGGCGGCTACATCATGCACCCTGATAATAGAGGCTCCATGCTGCACGGCAAAAAGGTCGGCTGCAATCGTTCCATAAAGCCTTTCACCGGTTTCTCTGCCAGTTATCTGCCCTATGAAACTTTTTCTGGAAAGCCCGGCGAGAACATGAAGAAACTTACAGTCCGCGCCTTCCGCATTTAGCTTTTCCAAAACTTTTCCGGCTATTTCACTACCATGCTTTACAAGCTCAATGTTACCCTGGACATCTTTGCCAAACCCCGCACCATAGTCCAGTATTATTTTATCGGCTTCAACGCCGGCTTTCCAGGCATATACGGCTCTTTCCGCCAAATAAGCTGCAACTTCCTCTACAACATTTCCGTAAGCGGTGTTTTTTTGCATTTCTGACGGGATTCCGCGCTTATGCATAAGGACAACCGGGATTTTCCAGTCGGCAGCGAGCTTCACCATATCCGCGTCATCTTCCAGCGCAGAAACATCATTAAGGATATCAGCGCCTTCTTCTAGAGCCGCCTTCATTACGACAGCTTTCCTCGTATCAATTGAAACAGGAATATCCGTCTTTTTCCGCAGCTTTTTTACTACAGGAATAACACGCTCAAGTTCTTCTTCTGCGCTTACGTACTGTGAGCCCGGTTTTGTTGTCTCCCCGCCAATATCAATGATGTTGGCGCCTTCCTCAATCATTTTAAGAGCGGTTTCTACAGCCATGTCCGTGTCGCGGCACACAGCGTTACTCCCCTCCCAGAAAGAATTTCCGGACACATTCACTATACCCATTATAAATGCAGGATAATCTGTCTTTATTTCTTTTTCGGCAAGTTTGAGCGCAGGAAGTACCATAGGTATTATTTTACAGTGACAGCATTTTTCGTGCAAGATGAGACGGAGAAAGATGTGCTTCTTCAAGAATATCGCTGCGCTTTCCCTGAGCCAAGAAACGATCCGGGAAGCCGCAAACAGCTGTCTTTTTTCCTTCTAGGCTTCGCTGTAAAAGTGACTCCAAATAAGTTCCTATTCCGCCTATGCGTATTCCATCCTCTACGAAAACTATATGATCGTAACGAGATGCAATATCTATAAAGTACTGTTTGTCGAGCGGCTTCAAAAAGCGAAGGTTATAGATATCGACCGGGATTTCACGCTTTTGAAGTACGTCAACAGCTTCTTTTACTTCAGGATAAATACCGCCTGTGCAAACGAAAAGACGCTTAATCCGTTCCTGACCGCATTTCTTTAAAGTATTTTCGATAAGAACGCCACGCCCACATACAACTGGCTCAGAGAAAGCTTCTTCCTCTGCGGGACAAGAAGCTTTTGGATAGCGGATTATAACAGGGAGCTGCTGCGATACGCCCCAGCGCAAGAAGAGCTTAAGTTCTTCCGCAGAAGCCGGTGCAAGAAGAGTTACTCCGGGAACAGGGCGCAGCAGAGAGATGTCGAATATTCCCTGATGTGTCTCGCCGTCATCGGGAACGGCACCGGACCTGTCGAGTACGAAGACTGACGGAACTTTCTGAAGTGCGATGTCGTGAATAAGCTGGTCAACGGACCGCTGCATGAACGTCGAATATATAGCGACGACAGGCATCATACCAGCACGGGCAAGACCACCAGCAAACGTAACAGCATGTTCTTCGGCAATTCCTGTATCAAAGAATCTGCCCGGGAATCGGTGGGCGAATTTCGTAAGGCCCGTACCTTTTACCATAGCGGCTGTAATTGCGGCTATTCTTTCATCTGTCGCGCCAAGTTCGATTATTTCCTCAGAGAAAACTTCCGTAAAACTAAGCTTATCGTATTTTTCTGCTGTTCCGTCAGAAATACAGAATGGTCCAATGCCATGGAACGTCGTAGGATCATTTTCTGCAGGACTGTATCCCTTTCCCTTCTGAGTTATTACGTGAACAACGACAGGTCTGTTTATCTTTTTTATTTTCGAGAAAACTTTTTCCATTTCCTCGATGTTATGGCCATTCAGAGGACCTACGTACTCGAAACCAAAGTCTACAAAAAGATTATTGTGAAAGAATATACCTTTAAGACCACGTTTCAGTCTGAAAACAAGTTTTCTGAGGAATCTGGACGAGAACGGCAGTCTCTCAAAGAAACGGTCTATGCTCAATCGAATCTTCTGATAGTTTGGTGTCGTTGAAAGACGACTGAGATATTTCGAGATAGAACCCGTATTCTTGCTTATCGACATGTTGTTGTCATTAAGAATGATAATAAGATTCTTTGATATCTGCCCGGCGTGAGAAAGCGCCTCAAATGCCATACCGCCCGTAAGAGCTCCATCTCCGATTATAGCAACGACTTTTCCGGGCTTATCCAAAAGCTGCCTTCCTTGCAGCAACCCCAATGCAGACGATATAGACGTAGAGGCGTGTCCCGCATCAAACCAGTCGTGGACGCTCTCGCTCCGTTTCGTAAAACCTGAAATACCGTCTTTCATGCGGATAGTGTCAAGTTTGTCGTTTCTTCCTGTGAGGATTTTATGTGTATATGACTGATGGCTGACATCCCATATAAGAGCGTCATCTGGGCTGTCAAAGATACGGTGAAGCGCGATAGTAAGCTCCACCACTCCAAGATTGCTGGAAAGGTGTCCGCCATTGCTTCCAACGACTTGTATTATTCTTTCACGTATCTGAGAAGCTAGATTATCAAGCTCTTCATAGGAGAGATTTTTTATATCTTTAGGAGAGGATATATCATTTAGCAACAATCCGCAGCTCCGAACAAACAATATTAATTAGTATAATTATACTATATATTTAACAGAAAAGCACCAATAAAATTGGATTTTGGGCAAAAAAAAGACCGCAGTTTTAGTTAATAAAAACAAAAAATGCGGTCATTACAAAGCATAGAAAAATCCGTAAGATTTACTTACTCTTATGCCGATTACGTCTGAGCATCTTCTTTCGCTTATGTGTAGCGATTTTCTGACGCTTTCTTTTCTTACCACAGGGCACAATAGCACTCCTTATTGAAACTTGGTGTATATTATCTAATAAAATATATGTTACGTCAAGTATTTTAAAGATTGACGCTGAAAAAACCTTCGATTTTTTCCTTTATTTCTTCTGGGTTGTCCATAGAAAACGAAAATCCGTCAGGCATTGAGCGGAAAAATGTCAGCTGCTTTTTTGCATAATGGCGGGTGTCTTTTTTTATAAGCTCCTTAACGCTTTCTATGTCGCTTTCCATAAAAAACTCACGGTAACCAATTGCCTGCATCCCAGGATCACTGCTTTTATAACCTGCCCTGCGCACTCCGGCGAATTCGTCAGCAAGCCCAAGATCTAACATCTGGTCAACACGGCGGTCTATCCGGTTGTATAAATCTTCGCGCGACCGCTCCAGCTTGATTATGCAGAAGTTAAAACCCGACCGCAATTTTTCAGGAACTTCAAAATCACTTCTTTTTTTGCCTGTTGAAAGACATACTTCCAATGCTCTTTTTATACGGTATTCATCGTTAACGTGGATTTTCTCGGCGCTTTCTGGATCAAGGCCACGAAGCTCCTGCCAAAGCACCTCTGCCCCTTCTTCTTTCATTCGGCGTTCAAGCTCATGCCTTACCACCGCATTACATTCCGGTGTCGGCGGTAGTCCGTATAAAAAGCTTTTTATATAGAATGTCGTTCCGCCGCAGACGACCGGTATTTTGTGGCGGTTCCAAATATCATGGCATAAGGCATCTGCTGCGCTGACGAATTCGCCGGCCCCGAACTGGAAATCAGGTGAACATATGTCTATAAGGTGGTGCGGCAGGTGCGAGCGGAAAGACGCGTCAGGTTTTGCAGTTCCAATATCAAGCCCTTTATAGACCTGCATTGAATCGGCGCTTATTATCTCCGCCTTTCCTGCCAAAGGTGACGAAGAGTTGTCGGCAAAAAGAGTTTCCAAAAGCTCAGTTTTGCCAGTGGCTGTAGGTGCCGTAATAACAAGAACGGGAATGCCTTCCGTCTTTTCTCCGGACTGCACTCCCGTTTTATCAAAAGGATACATCGTAAGAATTCTACTGTTCGATTCTGTACTCAACTTCGTGAGTGAAAAGCTGGCGTGCCGCTGTGGACACAACTTTTCCGTCATTTTTCTCAATTATTGGGTCTTTAACCATTGAAAGCTGATAAGCACGACGGCTTGCAGCAGTAGTAATCTCGTAGATATTATCTTTAAACTTAACAAGTTCCTCTAATGGAAAAATCATACTTACCTCACTATTTTAAATATAGCAATAAAACAAAAAAGTGTAAAGTAAGCATATCAATGTGTCGTTGTATGATATCCAAAACTATGATAACTTAAGTCAGGAGATAATCAGATGAAAAACAGATTTATAGCTGCAACCGTTTTTAACTGCGGTATTTTTGTGCTTACACTTTTTTCAATAATCAGCACAATAGTGGGTTTTCAATTTATGGATAATACAACGTGGGAGTTCTCCGCATCTAACCTTGCCGCTTTCCGGTATTTCACGGTGGATTCTAATATTCTTGCAGGAATAGTCGCTCTTGTTTATTTGGTTTATTCAGTGCGCCAGAAAAAAAACACACTGCCACGCTGGCTTTCGTTTCTTAAGCTTGCCGCAACGACTGGCGTAACGCTGACAATGATGGTTACAGTATGCTTCCTTGCTCCAGTTTCAGACAGAGGCTTTTTCGCGCTTTTTAAGAACAGCAACCTTTTCCTTCATTTCTTAATTCCTGTTCTGTGCATAGTGTCTTTTATTTTCTTTGAGCCTGTAGAAAAGCAACTACGCTTTTCGCACACACTGATAGGCATATTACCTATGTTTATCTATTCCATTTACTATACCACAAACGTGCTTCTTCATCTGGAAAACGGAAAGCCTACATTCCAATACGACTTGTATGGTTTTCTTGGAGGGAAGCTTTCAAATATCTGGTTTGTTATGCCTGCTATCTATTTAATTACATGGCTTTTTAGCCTTGGGTTGTGGTTCGGAAACAAAAAAATAGTGTCTAAAAGTAACTGAACTTGAAAAAAAGAGCGTCTGGTAATTAACCAAGACGCTCTTTGTAATCCGCCATATTAAGCCAAATTACTTAAACCAGAAGCGGAATCCACCAGCTACTGGGAAATTCCACAGCTGGAAATTGAATGTAGGAAGTACAGAGAATCCTGGCTGCCATGCTACCTGAAGATAAAGCTCAAGGAAGTTATCCAAAAGCATAAAATTCAAGCCACCAAGTACTCTAGCAGCGATTCCTAATCCAAGAGGATCACCAAGAGCGATGTTAGCTGCAACACCCCAGCCCCAGAAATAGCCGATCGGTGTTTTGGAAATTGTGCCAGTGCCAACCCACATATCAGCTGTTGCACCAACTGATACACGGTTATTGCCAAAATAGCCATCCACAGCAAAAACCCAAGGAAGGTTATCAAGCTTGAATGTAAGCGCAGCGTTACCACCACCGCCGTTCAAGTTAGTACCACCCTGAGCACCAATACCGAATGCAAAAATGCTCGCTGTTCCAATAACAACAAGTGCAGCAATCATAACAGCTTTTTTCATAAACAGACACTCCTTATCTGCAAGTATATGGAGATTTAATTTTGTCCAAATCTGAACAGCTCTCCAATAATACATTCATACTACACCAAAAATCCTATATTTGTCAAATTTCTCCATCACACAAATTCTTGCTTTGATAGAGCTTTGTTATCTTGACATTTTTTATTTTTGCAAGTATATTAGTGGAACATTCGGCAAGTGCTTCTTGCTTGGATGACTCGAAAGAGTTGGGCTATTAGCTCAGTAGGTAGAGCAACGCCCTTTTAAGGCGTGGGTCGTTGGTTCGAATCCAACATAGCTCAATTTACAAAGACCGGTCATTTTTAGACACGGTCTTTTTTTATGTCTGCGTGGGAACACAGCCAAAGCTGCAGAATACATGTCAGTGTGTCTGGCTAAGAGCCTCTGAAATACTGAATGCCCTGTCACCGATTTTCTCGATATTCCGTACAAAGTCGATGTACAGAAGCTCAGATTTAACGTCAGCGCCCTTCTCCAACCGCTTTCGTGCGACTTTCTTAAGGTTCTTTCTGTATGCGTCTATCTGATCTTCAAGTTCCTGTGCCATTGAAAGCTTATCTGCATTAAGATGCTTGTTTATGTTTATATGTATGAACTGAAGGAATTGTCTTACGAGTTCCAAATACGGGACAAGGCGTTCCATATCCGATTCTTCAAACGTCATGTTCTTGTCAACACTTTTCTTTATAAGCATACCGATGCTCAGGCAGTCATCAGACATACTCTCTAAATCATCAACTACTTGAATCATAATAGAAAGATTATCGAGCTGTTTATCCGTCACAGGCAGGCGTTCTATATGCAATATATAGCGGGTAATCTGTTCATGCATCTGGTCTGCAAAATCTTCCTCGCCAACAAGCTGCTCAAGATGCTCTTCTTCAAAAGAGATGTCACGCTTCATAAAACCAAGCTGAATATGATCGAACATCGCCGTAACGTGATCTGCCATATCCTTTATAGCTTTTTCCGCGCGGATTATATGCGCTGCAATATTGTCCTTTCCAAAGCTGCTTTCCGTAAAATCCATGTGGAAAACTTTTTGTTCGTCGCCCGGCTTGTCTTTTAAGACCTTCTTGGAAAGTTTGACTATCTGTTTGACGAACGGAAGCATGAGTGCCGTAGAAAGCACTTTGAAAACCGTATGCATCATTGAGATACGAATGGCAATATTTGATTCCGCCCCGCCTGGTGTCAGGAATACAACAAGTTTTAAGAACTGTTTGAAGAATAAGATCGCGAATAAGGTTCCAGCGATATTGAAGAAAACGTGGATAAAGGCGGCGCGCTTCGCATCTGAGGAAGAGCCGAGCGAGGCAAGAACGGCGTCGATAGTCGAGCCTATATTGCTTCCAAGTGTCATTGCGGCGGCAAGTTCCCAAGAGACAAGTCCGTTGTATGCCATCGTTATGACGATGGCTGAAAATGCACTGGAAGAATGAAGGATTGCCGTAATAGCGATGCCGACGAAAAAGCCGATTATGAGCGAAAGAATGCCGTGGTCGCCGAATGTAAACAGCCAACCCATCTGATCAGGACTGAAGAGAGATGAAAGACCGCTCAGACCAAAAAAAAGGAGTCCGAAACCCATTAAGGTATCGCCAACTCCTTTAAAACCGCTTTTCTTTATAAGTTTCGCAAGGAAAAAACCAAATCCAAAGACAGGGATTGCAAAATCAGAGATATTGAAGTTGAATCCGAAAATTGAAACTATCCAGGCAGTTATTGTTGTTCCAATATTTGCGCCGAAAATTACGCTTGCAGACTGGGTTAAGGTCATCATTCCGGCATTTACGAACGTAACGACCATTACAGTCGTCGCACCGGAAGACTGGATTATCATCGTTATAAGAAGACCGGTGATAAGTCCCATGAACCTGTTTTCGGTAATGACACTCAGTGCCCGCTGCAGTTTTTCGCCCGTACTCTTCTGAATACCATCACTCATGAGTTTCATACCGTACAGCAAGAAACCCAAGTTACCAATTAACTGAATAATCATTACAACTAGGTTCATGTACAGATTATATATTTTTTTTATATCTTTATCAATATATTTTATATGGTGTTTCAGGGCTTCCGCATTGCGGACAAAAAAAAGCTGCCCCAGTTTTCCAAGGCAGCTTTATTGACTGGCTTTTTATGCCAGGTTATATGATTTAGTAGAACAGGCCTAATGAAACAGCTACGTTAAGCTGATTGTTTGCACCTGGTGTTCTACCAAGCTCTCTTGTGTAAATGGCTGCATCAAGATTGAGTGCGCCAAGTTTTACACTTGCACCGAGTGACAGGAATCCGTCACTGTAACCAAGGCGGGCATAGATGAAACTCATAAGTCCAGCCTCAACACCGGCACTGAAGTTCAGCCACGGGCTTCTTTCGAGCGCGCTGAGTTCTTTGTCGATGAAGTGTCTGAAGAAAAGACCGAAGTCTTTAATATCAAGCTGTACTTTAAGAGATGAAATAAGACCACCGAGTGCTCCGTTCGGGAATACATTCACACCAGCTCCAACCCTGAAGTTCATTGCCTGGAAAGTAGGATTACCGAAGTCAGAGTACAGTACAGATGGATCCTGTTCTACTTCGCCAAGTGTTGTTGTCTTTGTAAAATACGGTGAGAAGATGTCTTCCCATACGATTGCTGCATCGATGAAGTTAAGCAAGCGAACCTGAGCACCTACGTCACAGCTCAAACCAATTGCAGAAGTGAACGGAAGATTTTCAGTTCCTTCCTGAACACTGGCAAGAATGTTCGTAAGGCTGTCCTGCATTGCAATGCGAGGAATCTGTGCGAAAGCTTCTCCAGAAGCGCCGACAGAAACAGATGTTCCAGCTCCAAGATCAAACTTGAATCCGAAGCCCATTACAAAGCCCATCTCAACTTTTGCCGTAAGCTTAGCAAGTGTGATTGACGGAATGTTCGCGTCAACGTTTACTGTCTCGAAGAATCCCCAGCCAAAACCTGTCTCAGAGATTTTTCCGAAGCAGATAGGACCATCAAGTCCTAAGTTAAGGTTTACGTTCATACCGTCAGCTACGATGGCAGGAATAATATCCTCAACCTGCTTACCCATATTAAGGTCATCGATGATACCAGGTACTTTGTCCAAAGGTCCGCCGACATTAACTGCGATTACGGAAATCATGTTTTTCTTTCCTGTAAAAGCAAGACCGGCTGGGTTCTTCAGCAATGTGTAGAAGTCGTTCGTATCTACGATATGAGTACCACCCATACCGAGTGAACGAACGTCTATCATTCCTGGCTCGTCAACAACTACTGTTGTCTGTGCGGTAACAAGAGATACCGCGGCAATAAAAATAGCTATAAGAGCTAATTTCTTAAGTTTCATTTCAACTCTCTCCTATTACGCACCAAAGCCGATATAGCTTGTGATGTTGTCCATAGTTATATCTTTCAGGCTCAGACGTCTAATAATTTCAAGGGCATTACCAAGCGCAGCCTCAGCACGCTCATCTACTACACCACCTTTTGACAGAGCAGAAAGTACTTCATGTGCAACACTTTCTGCGTTACCGCCATTTTCAAAGAAACCAGCAAGATCTTCAAGAGCATCTGCTGCTGATTCCGGAATTGTATCATTCTCGAAATCAAGGTTAGATTTACATGCGGAAATCGCAATAGAAAGCGTTGAGAACAGAATGTTCGGAACTTCTCTATCTGCAATTGGATCATCATTATCTTTTACCCAATCAAGAAGAATGTTTTCCGCTACTGTTGTATCAACATAAGCAATTTTGCTTACGACGCTCTTCATTACCTGAAGAATCTGGTCTTCTTCCTCACCGCTTCCGTTTGTGTCCCTGTTGACAGGAACATCAAGTACGATGTGGCTTACTTCACCGCTTACTAGGTCATAAACAGTACCAAGCAGTGTGTTTACAGGAAGTATAGCCGATGTCGTAAGAGCAAGAATTGCAGATTTCTGCTCATCGGTCAAAGCCTCAATCTCTTCTGGAGGTTTCTTACCGAGCGCCTCGATAATTGCCTTTGCAGCGTCAGGATCAGCTACAACGCTTATGTCGCTGGCGGCGTTCGCAAGGTCTTCCGTAGGAACTTCATCAAGTTCACCCGGCTCCGGGGCATACTTAAGAATTGACTCTGGCAGAATCGGGTTCATCAGCAGATCGCAAGAAAAAAATGTGAATGCGCACAACGCCGCGATTACAGCGAATGCAATTTTGTTCATCTTCATGATATCCTCCTTAAAAGGTTCACGTTATTTTACCATACAGATACTTTCCATAACATGGAAACTCCATATTACAGAAAATTTCATTCACTATTAAGTGTAACACGCAAAAAAATAAAAACAACACCATTTTGAAAAAAAAATGTTAAAAAAAATGTAAAAAACGGATATTTATCCTTATAGTTTGGAGTTTTTGGATTTATTAGAGGTAAATTCTTATACAACAACAGCTTCTGCCTCTACACTTTCTGTTTGGGACCGGACAGGAAGAATACGTACAATTTTTACGGTAACTTCCTTGCCTCCAAGACTTATAAAATCATGTGCTTTATCAGCGATGATCCGTAAATGAATGAAGTTTTCACTGACTGCCCGAACTTCATTAATCCTTTTTTTCTCAATTATTGCCCTGAACTGCTTACCTACCAGATTTTCCAGGAAAAGCTTTTTCTGGTTTATTGCGAACGAAGTAAGTTTTCGTGCCCGCTCACCAGAGACAGATTGTGGAACTTGGGGTCGCATTTTGTAAGCTTCAGTTCCAGGCCGCGCTGAAAATGGAAAAACATGAACCCATGAAAAGCCGCACTCACGGCAAAGCTCCATAGACAGAGAAAAATCTTCTTCTGTTTCGCCAGGAAAGCCTGTAATTATATCGGCGGCGAGGAAGCAGTCAGGCTTTATTGCGCGCAGCTTATGGGAAGCTTCTATTACATCAGCGGCAGTATACGGACGTTTCATGCTTTTTAGTATTTTGTCGCTTCCCGATTGTACAGAAAGGTGAAAATGAGGGCGGATGCGGTTGTCCGAAAGGATTTTACAAAACTCTTCGGTCACAATATCAGGATAAAGGCTTGAAATACGGAATGAAATTTTTTCCGTATTGTCCAGAAGGAACTTCATAAGTTCCGGGAAGCGCATTACTACACCGTCTTCATTCGAAAAATACTGCGACAAGTTCACGCCTGTAATGACGACTTCGCTCTGCCCCGCTTTTTCAAGGTTTAATACGCGTTTTAACACTTCCGATGCTGGCAGAGAGACAGATTTTCCGCGCGCAATATGGATGCGGCAATACGCGCAAGAAGAGCTGCATCCGTCCTGTATCTTTATAGAAGCGCGTGAATGGCTTAGGAAAGTGTCTGTAGCAAGCGAAAACGATGCTTTTTTAAGCTCCGCAGCTGGGATTTCTTTTATAAGATTTCTTAAGTAACCCGCGAAATCTTCGCTATTTGCGGGTTGAATGGGTGCTGCATCTGCAATTATCGACGGAATTTTTGAAAGATATTCTTTTTGGGTGCCTTTAAGAACGGCAATCCGGCTGTTGATAGCGAGTATTTCCTCTGGTTCGACTTCGGCATAGCAGCCTGTGACAAGGACTGCGGCTAGCGGATATTTTTCCAAAAGAAGCCGGATAAGGCGTCTTGCTTTTTGTTCCGCTTTTGCAGTGACTGTACAAGTGTTTATTATGCAGAGAAAAACGCTATTGTTTTGATTAGAAGCTGCGGTACATGGCGAAACATCGACCGCGAAGCCGCAGTCCGAAAACGCTTTTGCCGCCGCCTCTGACTCTATCTGGTTCAACTTGCAACCGAGAGTCTCGAAATGAACGGTATTAAAGACTGAATCCATTACTGCAAATGCTGCAGGACACGAGTCCGTCCTGTTTTTGCTTCACTTCTGCCAGGATTAAGGGTCAGAGCCTGATCATAAGCATTGGCGGCGGACTTATACTCACCTGCCATTTCCCGCGCATAGCCTAAGCGCGTCCACCAGTAATCGCGCTCCGGTTTCATCATAACTGCCTGGGAGAATGCTATATCAGCATGATTGTATTTAGCTTGTCTAACGTATATTTCGCCCATAAAATAATAGGCAAGGCCAAAACGATCAGAACTTGATGTAGCTAAAGAGATATATTCCTGGAAAGTTTCTAGTGATTTCTCGTTGTTGCCAAGATAAAACTGCGCCTCTGCGAGCACTTCAACAAGACGCGGATCGTATCTGGAAACAGTCCTGCCTTTTGTGCTCCAATACTCAGCTTCCTTATACTGTCCATTGTCTATAAGGCTCCAAGAAAGAACAACATAAGAATCAAGATTATCGGGTTTGTCATTTATCTCGCCAAGGCATATTTCGATTGCTTCTGCATAGCTTCCATTTTTCCACAGCGTATAGGCGTCTTTTTTCGCTGTCTGGGAAAACAATGCGGTAATCAACAAACAAAACAATAAAACAGAAACAGTTTTTTTCATCAGCTTCCCCTGCATTCCTATCTCATAGTACATTTACCGGTGAAACGGCTGCCTGGTTCCAATATAACTTGAGGAGCCATGATGTCTCCCAAAACAGAACCGGATGCTGTTACGAAAACAAGCTTTTCAGCGTTTACATTGCCTTCAAGCCCGCCTTTTACAAGCACTCTTCCTGCTGAAATATCAGCTTTTACCACAGCATTCTCGTCTATAACAAGATCTCCTGTAGCTTCGATGCTTCCAAAAACTTTTCCTTTTATCATAAACGGCTTGGTGAATTTTATCTTGCCGTTAAAAGTTATATCTGTAGCGAGGACAGTATCAAAACTTGTTTCCTCAAGCTCGAAAAATTCAGTGTCTTTTACGTCAAACATACTATTACTTTACTAACATAACATACTTCGGTCAAGCATCATCAAAAGACTGCCTAGTCTTTTACAAGAGCGACGCCGTTCGAACAGCCAATTCTATTTGCGCCGGCTTCTATCATCGCCATAGCAGTTTCTTTGTCGCGGATGCCACCAGCAGCTTTTACGCCAATTCCTTTTCCAACTGTCTCGCGCATAAGTTTTACGGCTTCAACAGTTGCGCCACCTGAACCAAAACCTGTAGAAGTCTTTACAAAATTAGCCTTTGCTTTTACACAGACGCGGCAAGCTTTTTCAATCTCTTCATTTGTAAGATAGCAAGTCTCAAGAATAACTTTTACGATGCATTCCCGCTCCGCTCTTTTGGCGTTTCTTTTTACAGACCCTACAACATCAGCAATATCTTGTTTTACGTCATCCCAACGACCGTCTTTCACAGCACCGATGTCGATAACCATATCGATTTCTGAAGCTCCGTCCTGAATAGCCGCGCTTGCCTCATAAGCTTTTGTTCTGTGAGAACATGCACCAAGCGGGAAACCAACAACAGTACAAACTTTAACACCTGTGCCCGCAAGAAGCTCAGCTGCTTTCCTTACCCAAATTGAATTGACGCAAACAGATGCAAACTTATTTTTTGCTGCCTCTTTGCATAAGTTTTCTATATCTTTTGTAGTTGCGAATGCCTTAAGATTCGTATGGTCTATCATTCCTGCCAAAGCTTTTTTTGTCATATTTTCCTCCTTAATTAGAGCCTCCGTGCAACGGTGCGCCATGTATGGCGTATATTGCAGTTTTGCCTTAAATCTATAATATCACACTTCAACATAATTTGAAAATTATTTCTCTTGTTTTTGATATGATTCTATGATATTTTATTTACAGGGATTTTTCCCATAATAAACAGAAAGAGGTATTTGATATGGCTTACAAAATTTCAGATGCTTGCGTAAACTGTGGTGCTTGTGAAGGCGAATGCCCAGTTGGAGCAATCAGCGAGAACAATGGAAAACGCGAAGTCAATCCAGATGTATGCGTAAGTTGTGGTACATGTGCAGCTGCATGTCCTACAGGAGCTATTGTAGAAGCATAACTTTGAAATGGCTGTCCAAGGAGACTTTGCTTTCCGCGGACAGCCTTTTTATATCACAATCCATAAACATGATTAAGCAAGTTTTTTTAGGTTTTACAGGTATTTTCAAAACGATAGGTATCATAGCCGTCTGTCTGGCTGCATGCGCCGGTCTTTGTTTCGCTTTCGTCTGGCCAGTTTGGTATATCGCTCAGAATCATCCAGACGGATTTACTACTGTCGTCCTGTGCATGTTTATTCTTCTTGTAGTTTATGCCGTGGCGCGTAAAATACGTTCCGGAATTAGAGGCGCTGCAGACAAAAAAGCGCGGAAAACATATATATTCAAACTTCTTTCTTTAACTATCCGAATTATTCTTTCGCTCATCCTGATAATTATCGCAGTAAACAATGTTTTTGCAGAAAAAAGAGTCACAGGAATCATTTTCCTGATATCATCCGTCGTTCTTTTCGGATTCACAGGCTCTCTTTCCGTATATCTCAGCCACAGAATAAAATGATAAAACCACTCCGTCTGATTGCGAAACCGCTTCTGTTTTTTTCTTTTCTGCTGCTTGTTTTTACATCCGTTTTCGCAGAGGACAAGGAAATCCCAGCTTTATCGTCACGAAACACGCTTTTCCGCAGTTTTATGGAAGACTTGGAAAAAACGTACATGGACGAAGTTCGGGGAATAAAGGTTATTCCTCATATATATACGTACACCGCAGCAGAAAAGGACACACTCATAACAGTCTCAGCCCGTTGCAACATTCCTGTGGAAACGCTCGCTCTTTTAAACGGCTTTACTTCACCAGAAAGCTCAATAGCCGGCACAATGCTTTACATCCCAACCGCAGCAGGTCTTTTCGTAACGGATTCGCCTGCTTCAATCATAGAGAAACTTGTCCAAATCCGCTTTCCAGACTACAAAGAGCTGCCAGCTATCGTTTTAGATGGGCGCAAATACTACTTTATCCAGTCGGAGAGGCTTACTCCGACGGAAAGAGCTTTTTTCTTTGACTCACGCATGGGTTCCCCTCTTCCAGAAGGAGTCCTAACGTCCGCTTACGGAATGCGTGAAAGCCCTATTTCCGGGAATATGCTTTTCCACAAAGGCATCGACCTTGCAGCACCATTAGGAACACCGGTTTATGCCTGCAAATCCGGAGAGATTATTTCTGCAAGCAACGACAGTACCTACGGAAACTTCATCATAATACAGCACGAAAATAACTTACAGAGCGTGTATGCACATCTTTCAAAATTCGAGCTTACTGAGGGATATGTTCATTCTGGCACGATTATTGGATATGTGGGAACGACAGGACTTTCTACAGGTCCGCATCTTCACTTTGAAATCCGCCAAAACGATAAAAACAAGAACCCTGCGGACTATCTTCCCTAAAAAACAAAGTTTAGTTTTCACACTTTTTTTACATTCATTTTAAATACAAACCAAAAATAACTAAAGAAATCATTATCAGCAGTCGATAAAATAAATGTCGGCCAGACAAATCCCCTCCCACCCATTGTATGGCCGACTGCCTGATGGGCATGGCCGGCTGCAGAGTCGGCCTTTTTTTTTGCCCTTAACATCAGGACTTGACAGCAGAGATTCTTTTTCTTAAGCTTACAGAATGGAAAAAATAAGAAAGCGTACCTACGTCCTTTTCTTTTTGGCTATCCCGTTCGCACTCATTTTTGGAGCCGCGCTCGGTGCGCTTGTAGCACAAACTATAAATACAATGAACACAGAAAACTTTACTGAGTTCAACCCTTCCCTGCCGACTAAACTTCTGGATATAAACGGCGAGCTTATAACAGAATTCTCTGCTGACGAAAAACGCGAGATGATCGACATAATCGACATTCCGCAGCATGTAATAGATGCTCTTATAACGCGTGAAGACAAGATATTCTTTGAGCACAGAGGATTCAGCCTTCGCTCTATCATGCGAGCTGTAATCGGAAAAATCACCGGAAAAACACTCGGTGGTGGTAGTACCCTTACACAGCAGATAGCGGGAACTCTTTACTGCGACAGAACGGATATTTCCTACAGCAGAAAGCTGAAAGAACTTTGGTGGGCAATCCAGATGGAGCGTCGTTTTTCTAAAAACGAAATTCTGGAACTATACCTGAACAAAGTTTACTTAGGCGGTGGTACATACGGTATCAACGCAGCGTCGAAATACTATTTTGGCCACGATGCTTCGAAGCTTACACCTGCAGAATCTGCTATTCTCGTTATCCAGCTTTCTAATCCTGCTTATTACAACCCGTTCGACTATCCGAACAGAGCGCAGGAAAGACAGCGTGACGTTCTTAACCAGATGGTAGAATCCGGTTATCTGACAGCAGAAGCTGCTGACGAGTCTTTCGAAGATTTCTGGACAAACTTCGACTATATACGCACGAACGCTTCCGCATACTCTTTGCGCGAGGATGCCGCGCCGTGGTTCAGTGAATATGTTCTGCGCGAGCTTAACACGATGCTCTACGGAACGATGAACGTATACACAGACGGCTTCACCGTAAACACGACTCTCAACTTACGTCATCAGGAAGCAGCCCAGCAGATAATGACGAAGTACATCAACTATGCGAACGAAACGTATCAGACAAACTACGAGAAAAAACGCCAGAGTGCAATAAATATCTATATTCCGATGACCGAGCTTATTTCTCTTGTATTCAACATACCAGAGATAAAAACGTCCGAGCAGCGGCGCGAGACAGAAGCCAAAGTTGAATATAAGACGAAAATCAACCCGATTCTTGACGTAATGGCTCTTATGAACGGTCTTGAGACGCTTAAGATGGGTATTACAAACAAAGCGAGCGCGGCGCAGAACGAAACGACGAGCAAAGATACTATCGAAGGAACGATGATTTCCTTAGAGAACAGCACTGGATATATTAACGCGCTCGTGGGCGGAAGCGTCTACGATAAAGGCAGCAACGAGTTTATCCGTGCGACCCAAGCTACATTGCAGCCAGGTAGTAGTTTCAAGCCTCTTTATTACTCTGCCGCGATTGATTCACGCAAATTTACAGCCGCTACACAAATATACGACATGCCGATCATGTTCTATACAGAAGACGGTTCGGAATACTACATAGAAAACTTCAAGGGAACTTGGGAAGGTTCTGTACAGCTTTGGTACGCGCTTGCAACATCCATGAACGTGCCTTCTATGAAAGTTCTTAACGGAGTCGGTTTTGACGCGGCAATCAAGCGCGCTCAGGCACTGCTCGGAATACCGGACAGCGAGCTTGAGGAAAGAAAGCTTATTCCTGTTTACCCGATTGGTCTTGGTGTATGTACAGTTCAGCCGATTCAGATGGCACGCGCATTCGCTATTTTCGCAAACCAGGGAAAAGAAGTCACGCCAATGGCTATACGAACTGTTGAGAACAGGAAAGGAACGGTCGTTATCAATCCTGAGCGCGAGATACGCGAGGCACAGCAGAAAAAAGGTGACGCAATACAGGTTATAACGCCACAGACAGCCTTTATTATGACAAGCCTGCTCCAGAACACTGTAACGGTCGGTACACTTGCAAAAGGTTCCGGTTACTTCTACAACACATATAAGTTCAGATATAAGAATTCAAACGGCGATTATTTCAATTTGCCGGCGGGCGGAAAGACAGGAACGACTCAGAACTGGGCTGATGCATGGACCGTCGGTTTCACTCCGTATTACACTTCAGCTTTCTGGTTCGGTTTCGACCAAAAAGGAAAGACGCTCGGACTTGAAATGACAGGATCAACGCTTGCCGGTCATGCATGGGGCGACTTTATGCATGTTGCTAATGACGGACTTCCGTATAAGTCTTTCTTTAAGCCACAAACAGGCATAGTTGAAGCACAGGTTTGTTCAGTCTCCGGTCTTTTGCCTACGGAAGCTTGCGGTTCTCACTTGCGGACGTTCTATTTCCTTGAAGGAACCGAACCGACAACGCTCTGTGAGCTTCATACTCACATGGCAGAAGCAAAAGAAATGAGCGTCTCAAGGCTTAAAGACGAACGGCTTCAGGCTGGAAACAAAGGCTATAACAATGTCAGTTCACCGTATCTGAACGTTGATCTTTCGTTCCTTGACAGCTACAAAAATGTAAAAGACCTTTCATCATTGGGACTTTATACGCAGGATTCTTTCGATACATCACTTTCTTCCGAGAAATCGAATTATTATGCTGACCCAAGTCTTGTTCCAGATATTGAAAACGAGCGGGAACTGAAATATAATTATTTATTAGATTAATGATTTTGAGACATTCCGCTTTTTTCAAGGAGAATGACAAAAATGCTTATTAGTATAGATGATATAAAAGTCAAAAAGCGCATACGCAAGGATTTAGGCGATTTGGAAGCCTTAAAAGACAGCCTTAAGCGATATGGCCTTATGAATCCTATAACGCTCAACAGCAAATACGAGCTTATCGCCGGTCAGAGAAGACTGGAAGCGGCGAAACAGCTTGGTTGGACTACAATTCAGGTTAATATTCTTGAAAGCGCACAGGATAAGATTTCTCAGCTTGAGATGGAGCTTGAGGAAAACACACAGCGTTACGATTTCTCGGATGAAGAACTCCTCGCTGGTTATGCTGCGCTAGAAAAGCTTCGGAATCCTGGCTTTTTCACACGGATTATAAGAAAAATCGTATCGTTCTTCACATCCGGCGATGAGCTTAACGTAGACAGAATCAACCGCAAGAAAAGCAAGTCTTTTGCTTTATCGTTCCTTCTTGCCGTAGGTATCATCTTGGCTATTGTAAGCTCAATCCTTTTCAAAAAAGAGCTTATCGGCTCACCAATTCACTTTTTTATTGATTGCGTAGCATGCGTCATGATGTTTATAGGAGTCGTATTCCTCGTCCGCTTTATACTGATACGGCAAAAATATATAAACACAAAGCAGATTCAGAAGATATAAATACTTGTTTTTCATCTCAAACTTAAGTATATTCATATCATTGATTTTTATCTTAGGGGGTGCACCGGTTTCGACGGACGTGTTGAGATCTTGAACTGCAAGTGAGGTTGCCTGTCCTCTGAACAGACAAAAACTATAGTTGCCAAAAAAGAAGAAGACAACTACGAAGAATACGCACTCGCTGCGTAATTCGCAGGATTCAGTCTGCTCCGCTCTGCGCGGATTGAAATCCTGACGCTAATCAGAGCTTGCCTGATGCGGTGTCCGGTACACATCAGGGACTTTTACCGGAATACGGAGACGACGCTTGTAATGCTGCTACCGGCTCCCGACAACCACCTCGCATTACTAAACTTGTAGACGTTCCTGGTACGCACGCTCGGACGGGGGTTCAACTCCCCCCACCTCCACTATGGAAAACACATTATTTTCAGATTTACAAGAAGCAGTTTCTAAGATGATTCTCTCCGCATCAGGCTGGCGTTGTGTATTCGCCGACTCTGGTGATGAAGAAGACGCCACTCCGCTCATTGACGCGGCGCATACAACAATTTCACAGGCAATTGCCATTGTTTATGGTGATTACATGGCTCGCTCCGGCGCAAAAAGAATAGTCGTCGGAATTGATGCGCGACCAACAGGTCCGCTTATTGCACGCGAAATTATTAAAGTCCTTGTTGCAAAAGGCTTTGAAGTTGAATTCCCCGGAATTATCGCCGCGCCTGAGATTATGTCGTACTCGCACAAAGTTGACGGATTTGTTTATATTTCCGCGAGTCATAACCCTATCGGACATAACGGAATAAAGTTCGGAAAGAATGATGGCGGCGTAATTCCCGGCTCAGAAGCAGCGATTCTTGCTGACGCGTTCCGCGCTTTTTGCGCCGACAAAGATGCTCCGCAAAAAGCTTCCCAAGCCGCAAATTCTTGCTTCAAAGAAGCATTTGAGGCAGTACTTGCAAACGCATCGTCCGTAAAAGAAAAGACGCTCGAAACATACACCGCTTTCACTCGCGAAGTTATTTCAGGCTCTACTGACGAAAAGAAGCAGAACGAGCTTTTTGCGGAGATAACAGAAAACACAAAGAAAAAACCGCTTGCGATCGTATGCGACATGAACGGAAGTGCTAGGACAGTTTCTATAGACAAAGCCTTTTTTGCTGATACAGGAATAGGCTTTTTCACACTCAACAACAAGCCTGGACACATTGCACACGCAATTATCCCGGAGCCGGAAAACCTTGTTTACTGCGCAAAAGAGATGGAAGCCCTTCACACAGCTCACCCTGAATGCATTCTTGGTTATATGCCGGACTGCGACGGCGACCGTGGAAACATTGTTTTTTGGAACGAAAAGACAAACAAAGCAGAAGTCCTTAAAGCACAGGAAGTTTTCGCTGTTTCCGTTATGTCTGAGCTGGCATATCTTGCATATACAGGTAAAACTGGTGAGAATACAAAGCTCGCCGTCGCAGTCAACGACCCAACCTCTATGCGTATAGAAGAGATTGCCGCCGCATTCGGGGCGAAAGTCGGGCGTGCAGAAGTTGGCGAAGCAAACGTCGTAAACAAAGCGAGGGAACTCCGCTCTGAAGGCTATGAAGTCCGCATTTTGGGCGAAGGCTCAAACGGAGGCAACATAACTCACCCGGCAGCAGTACGTGACCCGCTTAACAGTATTTTCGCGCTTATAAAACTTCTTGTACTCCGCGATTCAGTAAACCCTGACGGAACAACGAAAAAAGGCTTGTTCCATGAATGGTGCGCGCGCTCAGGTCAGGAATCCTGTTACAAGGATGACTTCACTCTTACGGACGTTATGGCTACGCTGCCAGAATATACAACGACCGGAGTTTCCGAGCCAAGAGCCGTGCTTCACATAAAAACAACTGACCATGCAGAACTTAAAAAAGCATATCAGAAAGTTTTTGAAAGCGAATGGGAAGCAAAAAAGCAGGAGCTTAAAGAAAAGTACGGCATTAGTTCGTATACAGCTATCTCGAATAACGGAACGAAACAGACTGATGATATAAAAGACTACTCTATTTCAAAGAAAGGCGGTTTGAAAATTCTTTTCAAGGACGAAGCCGGAAAATCAGTAGCATACATTTGGATGCGTGGCAGCGGTACAGAACCAGTTTTCCGTGTTATGTGCGACGTTAAAGGAAACAAGCCAAAAGATGAAGCCTCTCTTCTTGAATGGCATAGCAAAATGATAGCCGAAGCTGACTCTCTTGCAAAAGACCGCAAAATATGTTAAGGTTTTCATATCGCTTTATTAATAACTAAGGAAGGAATTATGGGTATTCGCGGTGAACTGTTTACGACTCAGGTAGTTCTTGACAACAGAACTTATTTTTTTAATGTAAAGGAAAACCGTACCGGTGACGTATTTCTTCAGGTTGTCGAAAGCAAGAGCAAAAATGGCGAAGATTTTGACAGGCATGCAATTGTAATATTTGCAGAAGACATGCAGAACTTCTTCAAAGGCATGGACGAATCTCTTTCTTTTATAGAGAAAGACCGCAAAGAAAAACAAAAGAAACGCCTTGAAAAAAAGGAAGCTTCTGCCAAAAATGGTATCGGCGAGAAAAAGCGTGTTTACAGATCAAGAAAAGATGATGATGAACAGCCAGCTGAACCTAAGAAAAGCACAAACAACGTAAAACGTACAGGTCGTGTTCACGTCGTTTCTAAAAGAAAAGACGCTGAATAAAATCAATAACGCACTAAATGGAAAAGGTCTTTCGCTGTATTGGCGAAGGGCCTATTTTTTTGCAGATTTCCCTATGAGCCGCGGTCGGGTATCCTTTGTGCTTTTCATAGCCATATTCTGGATAAAGCTCCGCGTACTTCATCATAATACGATCACGCTCCGTTTTCGCAAGAATCGAAGCTGCCATTACGCACGGGAACTTGGCGTCTGCCTTTGGAACGGCAATTACAGGCACGGAAATCTCCGGACAGAAGATACCGTCTACAATAGCGGCGACATTACGTTTAACAGAAGATTCGTCTTTTTCGAGCATCGCTAAAAACGCGCGTTTCATAGCAAGAAGCGTTGCAGAAAGGATATTAAGCTCATCGATTTCTAAGTGTGAGGCTTCGCCAATGCCCCAAAAAAGAGCTTTTTCTTTGATCAATAATTCAAGCTCGGATCGTTTTTTTTCGGAAAGCTTTTTTGAATCGTCCAGTTTTTCAACCGGAAAATCTTTTGGAAGTATTACGGCAGCCGCAGTAACAGGTCCGGCTAGAGGACCACGCCCGGCTTCATCTATACCGCATATAAGAACGTCTTCACCGAATGACTTACACCACTCTTCTACATTGCCTGAAAACTTCTCTTTTTTCATCACAGACCTTTTACCGCTATCACAGTATTCTCTGATATTTCAACACCGTCCATATTGCCACAGACAATATAATAAAGCTCATTATCAGAAAGGCTGACTTCTACCTGTGGCTTATCGGCGTAATATTCAAAACTCATTGATAGCATCTCTCCGTCCTGCAAAAAGACAAAAACAAAGGCGTGGCAATCACTCCATGTGCCGTTTTCTTCAGCAAAACCGATTTTATACTTTCCCTGCTCAGACGGTGAGAATGCATAGATAGAAAGCCCCGTAGAACTGTCATATAAAGCTGTCGTTCCAGAATCAGTCTCTGTCGGGAAAAATGATACTGCAGGCAAGACATCGAGTTTCTTATCCGTCCACATATCGAGCCTGGATTTGATTGCGGCTGTACATTTCGAATCTGGATTAAACATCTCTTTTGGTGTCTTTATTGTCTTTTCATTTTCATTATTTTTCACTGTTTTTCCGTTCAAATCAAAATAATAAGTGTTTCCGTCTCTTCCGCTGAAAACAATAATGTCAGCATCAAAATGAACTATTTTATCGGGATACACAGGTACAACACAGCTATAGATAAGATTTGAAGTTATGTCGAATATCTGAAGCTCAGGCTCACCTGTAAAAATCGCGAGATATTTACTGAACATCACGGGCTCAGATATATATTTCCATCCTGATGAATATGAAAAATGTTTAGTTTTTACATCAAAACCGGTTACTTTGAATAAAGACGCATTAGGTTGGCTTATACTTAAAATGTCAGTGTTCCCTGTATATTTTCCGCAAAAGACAGGATTTTTTTGCGTAATATCAATATCAGGATAATCTTCAATATCAGTTATTATCAATTCATCGAAATGTTCAGCTTCATCTTCTGTAACGACTTCTTTTTCGATTTGCTTTCCGAAAAGACCTGCGATACCGTTTATTATTGAGTCAACGAGGTTGTTAAAATGCGAAAACGTTCCCACCATGTATACGAAAGTCAACATGGCTATCAGCGCGAGGAAAATTAAGAGACCGACAAATCCGCTGTGATTTTTCTTCACATTACTTTCCGGTTGTATTTGCCAGTTTGTTTATCCTGTTTATATACAAATCGCTGCAAGAAGAAAGATAAGAGACTATTTTTTCCGTCTTTTCCATTACGCTGCTTTCAAGGCATGTAAGCAGGAACGGATCGGCGTCATATATCATAAGCAAAGTACTTAAATCTTCTGGAAGTACAGAGTTAACAGGAACTCCCCATTTTGCGAATAATTCTTTTGAAGCTTTTATTTCATCAACGAAAGCATAATAAAGTGATGCAAAATCATTGAGTGCTGCGATATCCGGCATTGTGTCTGATTTTTCGAAAGCATCCTTAAGAAGTGCGAATGTTGGTTCATTCTCAATTACATACACAAGAGCCGGATTGTTCTTTGTTCTAGTATACGCTTCGCCAGAAAAACGAAGCTCTACATTGCCTGTCTGGCTTGCAAGAAGCTTTGAAAAACGGGCGTACATAGCCTCTGCGTCACCGATTGCACTAAGAAGCTTTTTACGCTCTGTTGTTGCGTCTGGAAGCACTGCTGTCTTTTTATAAACTTGATTTTCCGCAGACGGCAAAGATTCTCTGTTACCGTAAAACTCGCCAATAACCTCGAAAAGTTTATGCGCGATATATGTTTCCGGCGAGTTTTTCTCGAAAGCAAGGAAAGTTTCGATAAGCTCGTCAGCTTTTTTATCAAGCTCGCTGAAAACAGGCATGGAACTGCTTATCGGTGCGAAATATCTGTAAAAAAACATTTCAGAAAGAATATACGGATAATATTTCTGCTCTACTTCGGTAGTCGTCATATAAATGATTTTTTCAATATAGAACTGATACTCATCATTATCTATCGCGTTATCCCACAAAGAAGCTGTTTGGATAAAATCATCCATCGTGAGCTTGGCGGAAGCCGTGCTTTCCTGCGAAGAAATTGGTGTACACATTATAAAAGCAAGTACAAGCACCATCGTTATGAAAATCTTTTTGTTACGTTTCATTTTGACCTCCACCATATTTTACCGATTATCGCAAAGCTTTCATCATAAGTGATGAAAAGCCGCTGAATGTATTGTTGTTTTCTACAGCCTTAACGGATTTTGAGTCTGTCCAAACAGCCGTCGTAGCAGAGATAGCATTTTTAGAGATGAATGAGCAATTTGTCATTGACCAGCCCAAATTCGTGAATTCTGCGCCACGTCCGAACGAACCGTTTACTGTAAACTGTGAATTGTCCATGCTTACCGTGCCGCCTGCAGCACTTATACCGACGGCTGTTTTTGCCGTTGAAACACCACGGACATTTCTTAGCGTCACATCAGAGATTGCTGAACTTAACAGCGCCGAGTACGATGATGCTTTCATCGTAAGACCGCATGAAACAAGAGAAAGTGTTCCGTTATCAATCGTAATGCCTGTACCGCTGTTATCGAACGAGCAGAAGAACTCGCTGTTTTCAGCATAGAATGAGCCGCCAGAAATTCTTACAAGGTTTTTCTGGAATACGCTTCCTGTGTAAGGAACAGTCTTTTCAATGCTGCAACCTTTTACTATAAGTGAACAATCGCGGACAACGATATCAGAGTCACTGCCCAATATAAGGCGGGTTTCCCCTGTTCCTGTTATTACGCTGTTTTTGTAGAAAAGAAGCTCAGGCAAATCCTTAAAGACGCCTTCAATATACAACTTTGGCATTCCATAACGCTGACCTGTCTCCAAAGCTTCTTCTACAGACGACATCGGATTATTCTTTGAGCCCTTCGGATAAGAATCATCGTATTTGTCTGAAAGTTTACGCACTGCATCAGAAACGATGTAATAATTTACGGAATCAATGACGGTAGAGAACTGTGATATGCCGCTGCGATTACCAGCTTCGTCCTTTGAGTATGCGTAAACAGTGTAAAGAGCCGCAGCATCATCCAATGCGTGAAGAATTACAATCTCGTCGTTTGTTTCGAGCGGGATGAATTCATTTGGCATAGTATTCGTATAAAGCCCGTTCTTAACATCAGCCAGGTCAAAGCCGTCTGCGGCTTTCAATGGTTCAGAAACTGCATAGAATACTTTATTGTTGCTTCTAAAATTGAACGCGATATGGCTACGCGCGAAACCGGATGATTCCATCGTGACGATTTCCGGCATCGCCGGCGCGCGCTTGTCTATAGATACTGAAAACGAGAGTTTTCCTTGTTTAATACCGCGGTAGTAAACTGTGAATTCAGGAGCGAATTCGCATATATCACCTGTTATGGTGTCCGCGTAGAAAGAGCGGAGATAAACGGAACGTCCGTCCTGCAATGTGTATTCAAGGATATAATCAGAGTTATCAGGAGATGCGACAACAGAAGAGTTTGTCAGACCGTCCTCCGGTAAACCTGTAAAAGCAGGTTTAGCAGGGATATAAAAGATGTCCGGTTCAGTTGGTATAGATGTTTCTGTCTCATACGGATATACAGCCGTAAGATGTTTCCAAGCGACGGTGTGGCCTTTTGTACGGTCGATAAGAACTGGATCTTTTGTCTGGATCCACGGGCCTCCGTCCAAAGAGTAAATTACGTTACGGCCATTAAGGAAACGGATGTAGTTCCATGAAGCAAACTCAATTCCTTCCTGTTCGGCGATTGGCTTTGCAAGAAGATAGTCTGCGTTAGAGTTGATTTTAAGGATATAGCGGAAATATCCTGCCGAAGTCTTAAGATAAAGCGGAAGGAACCTGTCGATTGAACAGCCTCCGTCCATAGAAATGACGCCGCCTTGCTGCATTTCCGCTGTATCAGGAACGGTTGTCGCTATTTCACCCGCAGCCCAGTAAACTGTGTCCGGGATACTTATTTTCGTGGTTTCCGTAAAGTTTACATAAGACTCACCGTCAGAAATCGGGATATAATTCGGGCGGCCCCTTCCGGAGACATTCCAGCTGACGTTCTGTATATAATACTTACCGTCTTTTTGGACTGTTGCGATTGTAAGATTGAAGTCGCCGTACCCTGAAAGCGCAACGGGACCGTCATATGCGAATCCCGATTTCAGCGGGTCGGTTCCTGAAAGCGAATAATAAACTTCGGTGTCCGGCTGTTTTTCGAGGATTATGGGCTGCGGGTTCAGCCAATTACCCTCAACAGGACTGATTATCTTTGTTTGGGAAAAAACGGATAGAACACAGCACAATTCCAACAAAAAAAGAAACATTAAACCAACTGTTTTTTTCATCCGCATCTCTCAACTCCAATTCTTTATATTACTGTTTATCTTTGAACAAATCCTGAAAAACTTCTCTAAGCTCAGGATCCTGTTTATAATAATATTCCTCAAGCTCTTCTTGTGACAGTCCTATAAGCTCATGGCTCATATAGTGAATCCATCTGTCCTCTTCTGGTTTTGTAATCACGAACTTACGGCACCAATAATCGGGCTGAATAGGAAGCTGCTCTTCTTTTTGTGTGAAGTATTTGTAATCATGTACGGCAACTTTAATATCCTTGCGCGGAATTCCTTTTTCCAAAAGAACTTCCACAAGATAATTAATCGTCTTGCCTGTATCGAAAATATCATCTACAAGAAGGATTTTATCTCCTGGGCGCAAATGTTCTGGAGAATATGTCCATCCGTCAATCATTACTCTGTCGCGCTCACGGATGTCCGTGTATGAACGGGCTACAACTGCCGCATAAAGAACAGGATGAACATCCTTGCGGGCAATCTTAAAATACTCACTTACAACATTCGCAACATAAGCACCACCACGAAGCGAAACATAAATTACGTCGGGAATGAACCCGTCCTTTAAAATACGATGTGCCATTTTAAGTGAATTATTACGAACTTGATCATACGGCAAAAATTCTTTCATCGTTATTAATCCTCAATTCAATAATTAAATATAAGTAACGTTATATATTTTATCGTATAATTCAATAAAGTGGAAGAGAATTCTTGTTTTCTGCCATTTCATTCTCTGTTTAAAAAGAAATGGGCTGACCTTTTTCAGGTCAACCCATTATTCATTGAGTATTAGATTAGCGCTTTAAGCTTAATACTGTCTCAAGCAGCGTATCTGATGTCTGGATTGTCTTTGAGTTGGCCTGGAAGCCTCTCTGTGTAACAATCATATCAGTCATCTGCTCTGTAAGGTCAACGTTTGACATTTCAAGAGCACCAGCGAGCAGTGAACCTTTTCCTGCAACGCCTGATGTACTGATGTTTGCAAGACCAGAGTTGTTAGAAGCTACATATGTGTTGTCACCGGCTTTTTCAAGACCGCCCTGGTTTGTAAAGCTTGCCATACCAATCTGTCCGATTGTTCTTGTTGTACCGTTTGAATAAACACCAGTGATGATACCGCTTGCATCAATCTTGAAGTTATCAAGATAACCCATCTTGTAGCCGTCCTGATAGAAAGCCTTTGTTGAGCTTGCGGAAGCAGACTGTGTAATTGTGTTCTTCATTGATCCGATTGTTCCGAGGTTGATGTTCATTGTCTGTCTTGCAGCGACAAGCTCACCGTTCTCATTTACATTCGGATTTGCACCTGGAACAGTGAATGTGCACTGAAGCTGAATCTCGCCTTCTTCGTTGGAAAGCTGTGTCGCAGAATCAACGACGCTCTGGAGTCTTCCCAAGTTGTCGAACGTTACGTCGAAATAGTTCTGTTTGCCATCTGTCGTTCCAAGACCGATACGTGTTTCAGTCTCAAAATTGTTCTCTGGGTCAACTGTTACAGTTGCGCGCCACTGGTTATCTGTCTCTGGGATACGTGTGAAAGAAACTGAAAGAAGATGCTCGTTTCCGAAGCTGTCGTAAATCTTTGTCTCTGTTCCCCATGTAGCTTTTGCGATATCGCTGTCAGAAGCGCCCTCTCTGATGATAGGCGTATTCTTGTTAAGGTTACAAGCGAAATCTACGTTTGTCGTAGCTTTAGCAGGATCTTTCTGTCCAATTGGGATAACAAGGTCTTCAGGTGTACCGGCAGTATTGAGAACCATTTCGCCGTTAAGCTCGCGAGCCATCCAGCCCTGAACACGAAGTCCGTTTGCAGGATTTACGAGTGTTCCGTTCTCATCAACACCGAATGTACCGGCTCTTGAATAGAATGTTTCGTCACCGCTCTTCAGAATGAAGAATCCGTTACCCTGAATGGCGATATCTGTCGCAACACCTGTTGACTGAAGGTTTCCCTGATTAAAAATCGTGTCGATGGAAGCAACTGACATTCCAAGACCAACTTCTTTCGGGTTTACACCGCCCTTCTCTTCGTTTGGCTTTGCTGCGCCAGAAAGCTGCTGTGAGATCATGTCCTGAAAATTAACACGACCTCTTTTAAAACCTGTTGTATTTACGTTAGAAACGTTGTTTCCAATAACGTCCATTCTTGTCTGGTGGTTCTGCATGCCGGAAACACCAGCATAAAGTGATCTCATCATAGTTCTTTTTCCCCTTTAGTCTGCGTAAACTTTTGTAATGTAATCCATGCTGTACAATGAACCGTTAACCTGAACCATAGGATTTTCGCCTCTGGTCGCAGCTTCTACGATACCTGTCTGCATTTCTCCGTTTACATTCAGCTCTACGGTACGGCCAATTGTGTTTGTAGCTTCTGAAGAGAAAAGCATGTTCGCCATTCTTGTGAAGCTTGTGCTCATGTTTGTCATCTGCTCAAGTGACGAAAACTGAGCCATCTGCGCAATAAACTCCGTATTCTCCATAGGATTAGTTGGATCCTGATTGGAAAGCTGTGTAATAAGAAGCTTTAAAAAATCATCCTTGCCCAATTCCTGACTTACGGTACGTCCATTTTCCGCAGTGTTTTTCGCATTCTGAAGGTTGACTGCATTATTGACAGCAACCATATCTTCTGCGCTCAGTTTTGTATCAATTGTCATTGACAACCCCTCTAGCAACCACAACGCCGTTTAAGCGACGAGATTTACCATTCCAGAACCTGCATATTCATCAGGAAGAACATCCGGCATTGAATCGACATATTTCATGCCGTTTCTGTTCACAATCTGATCCTGTGCGAACTGCCTTTCTTCCTGCTGATTCTGACTACCACCGTTACCAGAACCACCCCATGCAAGTTCAAAACCGCCAGTCTCAAAACCGCTGGCTGAGAATGCCTCTTTTATAGCGGAGATATTCTCCTTAAAGGCATCATAAGCCTCACGACTTGCGACGACGATTTTTCCTGATACTTGATTGTCGGAAAGTTCAAGTTTTATCTTAACGTTTCCAAGCTGCTCCGGATGCAGAATTAAGTTAATTGAACCTTTTCCGTTATTCTGTAAGACAATAGAGCCTGTCTTTACAAGCTCGCCGGCTGATGTCTCAAGTTCTTTTGAGAGCATAGAGGCAAAATCGGCTTTTGAAAGACCTTCCGCTCCGTTCTGTACACCACCCTCAGACAAAGCAGTTTTATCAGCTGACGCAAGCGAAAGTGAAATTTCAGCGTTACCCTTTGCGTCGAACGTAACTTGCTTTGAAAAGCCCTGCTTTTGTGATTTGTCAGATGGTTCCTGTTCTGTACGAAGATCGACAATCTGAATTTTCTCGTTTGCAGGAGCGGAAGCATTAAGCTTTGCAGCAACTGAAACCATATCTTCTGATGAAGACAATGTTTCTTGTGCAGAAGCTGCTTTTTCGCTTTGTTTTGAGAGCATTGCAAGAAGTGTGTCGTATTCAGAAAACCGTGATTTTTTCTCTTTCTTTGTATCAAGGTTTTCTTCAGAAAGGCTTTCTGCAGAACCAGACTCTGAAGCGACTTCCAAGCTGACGGTTTCTTTTGCTGTATTCTTTACAGCCTCTTCTGCACCGTTCTTGAGAGCCATCATTCTAGACGCGTCATTTTCTGACACATTTTCCAGAACGCCATTTTCAGGAAGCTCCTGAGACGCAGCTTGGCTTTCCGTGGCTGCCGCAGCTTGGGCTAACAGTTTTTCAGATGATTCATCACCTTCTGAAAGCTTCATGTTCGCAGCAAGATCAAGAGCAGTATTATCCTGCTCTGCAAGCAAACCTTCTTCCAAGGCATTTGCAGAATACTCTGCGTCTATACCATAAGCAGACAATTCATCCGCTGAGGCAGCCGCATTTTCTGGGAGAGTACGTTCTACATGATTTTCCTGATTTTCTAATACCGGGGTTTCCTTGTTTTCATCAGAAGCTTCGCGAGCTTCTTTAACAGGAGCGTTTTCAGTGGCAGAAGTTCTGTCCTTTGCGTTTTCCCCGCTATTTACTTTTCCATCCGTGGTATCTTTCTGTCCGGCCTTTTCCAGCATTTCGCTGAAAGAAGGACCGTCATTCTTACCGGCGCTCGTTCCTTGAGCCTTACCACCTGGATCGAAGCCAGAAAGAGAACTGACTTCGGTGCGGGCCGGAAGAATATCCAGTGCCGTTATAGGCATAATACCTCCGATGCAAACATCGGAAAGAACGCAGAATTTTTAATTTATGCTTTGCGGTTTTGCTTCCATTTTGCGGGTTATTTCTGCTACCCGTTCAGGAGGCATAAGCGTAAGCCAGTATGATACGTTCGAATCGGAACCGGATTCAGCCGCAATTTTGTCAACCATACGGATTGTATCGATAAAATCCTGATCGTCCATTGCAAGAAGAATATCTACCGCACTCTTCGGAGGCATACTGCTCAAATATTCTGCTCTTGTCCTGATATTCGCATCTCTATCTTCGGCTCTTTTTCGCTCGTTATTGAATGTTTTTTCGCTTTCCTCAAGGGCGATGCGGCGGTCATCAAGTTCCTGCGCCATCTGCTCATTCTGAGCTTCACGCGTCACGATGTTTTCCTCGCGCTTATCAAGTTCTTGAGAGCGTATTTCGTATTCTTCGATTATCTTTTTTATGCGGTCGTTTCCAAGATCCGCAAGATCGATATTCTCTGGGTTTTCGACAGTTACCGATGTCTGCGGCGTAAGCCCAATCAGTTTATAAAACCAATCAAACGTGTCTCTCATCTCGATTACACCTAGATGATCAAACCAAAGAAGACCCGCAAGAATCATTATCACTATGAGAATTAACAGAACTATTGTTTTTCCGATCGTTTTTGCAGCGCTCACATCCCACCCCGCATATTAACAATAATTATAGTATACAAGTGAATTCTCAGAATGTAAACACACCACACAAAACAAGGTCATAAAGCTTGTTATCCTGTTCATTTCCGAAATACCACGTAAAATCAGCGCCAAACTTGAATTGGAAGCTGTACATAAGACTCATAATCGGAGAAAGAGTAAAATTTAAGCCGCATGTTACGCCATGCTTTACGTTAAAAGAAGAAAGGTCCGATATCAAATCTGGAAAATCAAGAATCATCATGTTACGCGGAGAATCTTTCCAATTCGCTCTATAACCGCCTGTCAAAGTAAATCTGTTTGCGTATAGCGGCAATAAAGGAATGCCTTTTTGAATCTCGAATGAAAGAAGAACAGCTTCTGCGGAAAGATCCAAAAAGTGTTTTGAGTCCGGTATTAAAGATGCGTTTACAGTGATCGGAAGGAAACCTCCAATACCGCCATTCACGAATAAACCGAGGTTATTACGTATTTCATACGTCGAACTGCTATTGATAAAGCTTTCTGTAACGAATGTCGCGCCAGCCGTAAATGATAATTTATCGAAATAACCTTTTCCGGTCTTAAAGTCAGAGGCATAAGCAATACCCGCCTTGTTCGTGAAGTCGTGGCAATCGTTATCATACTCATATATAAATTTGTCAGCATACTGAATTTCCTGCCGGCGTGTATTTACTGGGATTGCCCCAGAAAGAACGCATTTTCCGCGGAGCGATTTGAAACCAAAACGGCTCCATTCCGAAAGGAACGATAATTCATAAGAAAGGAAAGACGGACCACCCCACGTTCTGATACTGGCTCCGACCTTTCCGTTAAAATAATCCCAACCGCCGGAAATTAAAGCTTTGAAGTTTTCTGTAGGATCAACGAGCATCCAGGTTGCACCGAGAAGATATGCATAATCTGTCGTCAAATCCATTCCGGCAGGGATGAAGGCACCCTTGAAAACGTAGCGGAGCGGATTATAGGAACCCCTTTCAGTAAGGAACGTAGGTTTCTCAGGCTCCGGCTCAGAAATTTCCTGCGGATTGTCGGTTTCCTGCGGATTTTCGACAAACTTGTCGTATATTGGGTTTAACTCAAATAATCCGCCGGGGATTCCGTGGCAGAAAGACACGTCGATTGACTCTGCTTTGCGCGCGATAAAATAAAGCGTGTCTGTCGATGCGTCGTAGAATGGTCTGTGTACGCCGCCGGAGACATCACCTTTGGCAATGGAAACGCGCGCACAGGTTGCTTCAGCGGGCACATGCGGTTCGGCGGTGGCAAAAGAACTATCCGGCGACATGGGTATTTCCATAACGAGAAGGCGCGATAATGTGCCGGGCTCTTCCTCAAAGCCTGCAGAAAGCCCTTTTCCCGCAACGGCAAAGTAAAAAGTGTGCGTTTCCCCGTTCGTGCCGCCGTATGTGAATGATGACGGAACTATTCCATATGGGAAAGCATAAGATTTTTGACGCTCCAAGGAACAGCGGTTATCTTCAACACAGAACTCATAGGCGACAACGCTCCATAAGCCGTTTTCTTTCTCAAGCGACCAGACTTTTCCTCCGGCGGCGCACAAACCGTATACTTCCCGCAGAACTGGAAATTTTGCGGAATAAAGCACAGCTGCATCATTGCCTTGCGCCAAAACTTCATTAAAGTCACGGATTTCAAGATACGCCCGGCCGGAACGCACCGCCACTCCGACAACGAACTTTCCGTATCCAGCGAAATCCGCTATACACGCATAAGAAAGCGGGTATACTTCTTTCGCCACATACTCATCCTGCTCCATATCATATATCTTTAAGCTGTATGTATTTGCAAGATTAGTGCCAATTCCGTTTATCAGCAGATATCTGCCGTCATCGGTAAACGACATGTCCGAAACATATCCGTCTCCAAGAAGAAGCGTACGAACTTCGCCAGGCAGTCCAGTATCAGAATCAATCGGCGCATATCGGATAAAAGAGCTGTTTTCAAGGAAAGCTATTCCTTTTTCCGCCCCGTTCCTGAAAGCCATTGCCGAATGAAAGGAAGGTTTCTCTGCGACAGTGGAGATATCAACATCATCCGCAAGAACAGGAACAGGAATCGTTTCAGCGAAAGCGTTCCACTCTTCTTCAAGTGAAATGCCATAAACTTTTTTGAATGAGCCGTCTATGAACGGATTCCATCCTCCGCCGCTTCCACAAAGCTTCCAAAGCTCCGAATACTTTTCCATACCGTATTTTTTCTGGATATAGCTGTTGAACGCACCACCAAAAATGTACGCATATTGTGTTTTCGGGAAAACATCCCTCGGCCCCGATGCATCTTTCCAGCTGGGAAAAACATCTTCTAATTTCGCCTGAACAATGTATGCAAGGCTGTCTCCGTTGTTAAGCCGCCCTTCCCCGTCCATGCTCTCGAAAGAAACTGTCGCGCCTTCCAAAAACGAAAGCGTTGAAGTGTAAAGATACGAAGGCGAATAGACATCTCCGAAAAGTGTAGACAAAAAGTTCCAAAAGCCGTTTTTCATGTTCATGGTAAGCCCATGGACAAGCTCATGATAAAAAACGAGCAGTTTTGTATTCGAAAAAACCGCAAGACTGAAAGAATCGGCAGGAGTGTCATAAAAGACGATGCGGTTATACGGAGCAGCCGTAAAATATGCATTCAGCTGCTGCGTATTCGGGGTTATGTAGACAGGAAAAAAAAGATCTAAATCGGCTTGAAGAAGCGACGTAGCTTTTTCATAAAGGGCTTCCGCATTCTCATAAAGGATGATTGCAGTATCTTCACTTTCTTCCGGATAAATGAACTCAAAATGCTCAGATCGAAGCGTATAAAGGCTTTCAGCTATTGCATGCGATGCAAAAGCCAAAATAAAAAGCAGGACTAAAACTTTTTTTTTCATTTTCAACTCTCAATCAGAATACTATTGAAGCAATGCTTTCATTCCTGTATTATACATAAAACCAGAGGAGATTGATATATGTCAGAATCAGAAATATCATCAAAAACTTACGAGGCTGCCGTTGAGCGCAGCAAAAAAATCGAGGAAGATATTCTTGTTAACCCAAAGAAATACAGGGTTCTTACAGGTGACAGACCTACAGGCCGCCTTCATATCGGACACTATTTCGGCTCGCTCCAGAACCGCGTCCGCCTTTCAAAACTCGGCGCTCCTACAATGATTCTTATAGCTGACTATCAAGTTCTTACAGACCACGATGCTTTTGATAAAATAAGCGAGAATACAAAGCAGCTTGTAATTGATTATATTGCTGCAGGAATTAATCCAGAGGAACAGGATGTAATTATCTATCCGCACAGCTATGTTCCTGAATGTAACCAGCTTATGCTGCCGTTCCTTACGCTTGTAAGCAATGCTGAGCTTAGCCGCAACCCGACTGTAAAAGAAGAAATTGAAAGCGCCGGACTTAAAAATGTTAATGCCGGAATGTACACATATCCAGTTCATCAGGCATGCGATATTCTTTTCTGCAAGGGAAACGTCGTTCCTGTCGGAAAAGACCAGCTTCCTCACCTTGAGATGACACGCACGATTGCAAGCCGTTTCAATAAAAAGTTCTGTATAGATATGGGAAAAGAACCTGTTTTCCCGGAGCCACAGGCGCTTCTTAGCAAAACGCCTATGATTCTTGGACTTGACGGCAGCCAGAAGATGAGTAAGAGCCGTGGAAACGCGATTATGCTTTCTGCGACAGAAGATGAGACGGCTAAGCTGATCAAGAAAGCAAAGACCGATGCAGACAGACACATCACGTTCGATCCTGTTAACAGACCGGAAGTTTCTAACCTTCTTATGCTTATTTCTCTTTGTACAGGTGAAGAGCCTGTAGCAATTGCTGAGAAAATCGGTGATAACGGTGGCGGAATGCTTAAGAGCATGCTCACCGAAAGCCTTAACGAAAAGCTTCGCCCTTTAAGAGAAGAAAGAAAGCGGCTTGAAGCTTCTCCAGACTACATTCGGAATGTACTTCTCACAGGCGCGGAAAAAGCCCGTGCAATTGCAGTGGAGACACTTAAAGAAGTTCGCCATGTAATGAACATGGAGATTTAGGGGAGTTTAATTTTGGAAAAAAATGCCGCTTGGAAAACAGCTTTTCTAAGCGGCATTTTTTATGCTTATTGCAAAACAATATTGTCGTTTGTGAGCGACTGTTTTTTAATTTTGCGGAAATTCGCCGCTAAATCTTCAAGCGTCAGGCGTTGTTTTTCCTCGCCGCTTATATCCATGATTATCTCACCACCGTCCATCATCAGAATACGGTTACCGTAATCAAGAGCCTGCTGCATATTGTGCGTAATCATCATTACAGTAAGGTTGTATTCCTTGGCGAACTTCTTTGTAAGCTCCATAATCAGCGCGGCGTTCGAAGGGTCAAGCGCGGCGGTATGCTCGTCCAAAAGAAGGAGTGCCGGCTTGGAAAGAACTGCCATCAGAAGCGTTAGAGCCTGACGCTGACCGCCTGAAAGAAGCTCGACGTTGTCGTTAAGACGCTCCTCAAGCCCCATGTTAAGCTGTTTCAGTTGCTCTTTGAATTCCTCGCGTTTCTTTTTGTTCAGGCTGATTCGTAAACCGTGCCATCCCTTCTTGCTGCAGATAATCATATTGTCTTCGAGCGACATTTTTCCTGCAGTTCCAAGAAGCGGATTCTGGAAAATACGCCCGATATATGATGCACGCTTGTATTCTGCATCGTTCGTTATTTCTTTTTGCGCCTCTGTGCCATCTTCTTTCTTTTCATCAAGATAGATATGGCCAACTGTAGGTGTCAAAGTACCAGCTATTATGTTGTACAAAGTCGATTTTCCAGCTCCGTTCGAACCGATAACCGTTATAAAATCGCCTTGATTAATCTTAAGATTAATGTTTTTTAACGCAGTGTTCTCATCTGGTGTTCCAGCATGAAAAGTTATTCCAATATCTTTGAGTTCTATCATTTTACAATCTCCGCACCGTTTTTCGCCGGACGTTTTAAATGCTTCGTGAATTTTCCGCCCTCTTTTATGTTAGCCACAATCAGACAGACGATAATCAAAAGTCCTGTAATGAGCTTCAAATCGTTTGCTGTAAGATTGATAACGTAACCGTAGCGACGTGCAAGCAGCATCAAACCGCGGTAAATTATAGAGCCGATTATCACACGGAGAGTCTGCAAACCGATTTTGTTCGAGCGGATAATAAACTCACCGAGCATCAGAGAAGCAAGGCCGCTTACGATAACGCCCGTTCCGCTTCCAACATCGGCGAAACCGTTGTACATGCTGGCAAAAGCACCGGAAAGTGCTGCAAGACCGTCACCCACACAAACTCCGATTCCTCTTACAATCTGCGTATTTACACCCTGTGAAATAACCATCTGCTGGTTCGAGCCGAGCGCACCCATTGTAAGACCTAAATCTGTGTGGAAGAACAAATCAAGGATAAGCTTGAAAATTACGATGAATAGAACCAAAAACAAAAGGATTCCGGTTTCGCCGGGGATTGAGCCGAAATGAGATTCAGTGAATTCAATGATTTTGGAAAAGGTTGTAGAAACGCGCAAAAAAGAAACATTGGCACGGTTTGACATTATTCTTAAGTTAATAGAATAAAGCATCGTCATCATAAGGATACCGGCGAGCAAATCAGGCACACGGAGCTTCGTGTACAGCATAGTCGTACAGAGTCCGGCAAGACATCCTCCGACAAAAGCGAGCGTTATTCCGCAGACAGGAGAAAGCCCGTGCGTAAGGCAAGCTGCGAGAATGCATCCGCCCATTGGGAACGCGCCGTCCACAGTCATATCACAGAAATTCAAAGTGCGGTAACTTATGAACAAGCCTAAAACCATTATGCTGTAAATAAGACCTTCAATCAGAATCGTTTCTATCATAGTTAATTCCTATAACAAACAAAAGTACGGCAAGACGGAACAATATAGTTCCGCCTGCCGTTTTTTTTAAATCCGATGCGGACATCGGTAAAAGATTTATTTTTGAATAAGTTTTCCGTTCTTAAAAAGATAAGAAGCTTGGTTAAGGTAAGATTCCGGGATTGTTATTCCACAAGCTTTTGCAACATCCAAATCGAAAAGAAGATCAGATTCTTCCGGCTTTGTCATAAATCTTACAGGGATTTCTGAAGGTTTCTTTCCATTAAGGATATCAACTACAATTTCGCCTGTAGCGTATCCGGCTTTGTAATAGTTGAATCCAGAAGCCATGAAGCATCCGCCTTCCATAGCACCTGTAACGTCACCTGAGAAAACAGGTTTGTTTGCCTTATTGAAAACTGAAACCAAGCTAGGAAGCGCGGAGAAAACCGTGTTATCTGTTGTAAGATAAATACCATCACAGCGGTCTACGATAGCTTCTGCAGCCTGCTTAACCTCTGATGAAGTTGAGATTGCCTGGATTACAAGTTCCAAACCGGCTTCTTTACAGCCTTCTTTTACGAGCTCCAGTGCTGACAAAGAGTTGTCCTCGTTTGAAGTGTAGATGTAACCAAGAGTTTTGATTCCAGCAAGTTCCTTAAAAAGCTTGATGTGGTCTTTTGAAGGAAGCGCGTCTGACATTCCTGTCACATTTGCATCGCCATGCTCAAGAACTTTAACAAGGCCTGCTCCAACAGGATCAGTTACAGCACCAAAAACGATTGGCGTGCTCTTCATCGTGTTTGCAAGAGCAATTGCAATTGGAGTAGCGATTCCAACTGCTACATCAACGCCCTCGTCTCTGAACTGAGAAGCAATCTGATTTGCCGTATTAACGTCACCGTTTGCATTCTGGCAGTCAAACACTGCTTGGAAACCAGCTGCCTCAACAGCGTCCATTACACCCTGTTCAACAGCATCGAGTGCGGCATGCTGAACAATCTTCGCGATTCCAATTCTCACGGTTTTCTGATCTTCTTTTTTTCCGCCAGCAAATATTCCAGTAAAGCAAAGTAACAAAATCAATGAGATTCCAAGAATTTTTTTCATTTTAATTTCCTCCAACATAAAAATGTTTCTGTGCATAGAAACTGTATATCATATTATTTTGTTTCTGTAAATAGTATCACGCAATTTTTTTTTATTTTTTTTGCATGCTTAGTCTCGCGGTATTGCTTTCACTGTCTATGGTATGATATGTATTTACACATGAAACACATACTTGACTGGAATAAATATATAGAAAAATCTAGGGAAGTCGTATCGGAAGGATGCGTTCTTCTTGAAAACAAAAAAAGCATTCTGCCGCTTAAAAAAGACGCAAAAATCGCGATTTTTGGACGCGCACAACTTAATTACTACAAAAGCGGAACAGGCTCCGGCGGAATGGTCAACGTATCCGAAGTTATCGGAATTACAGACGGATTAAGGAAGTCCGCCGCTGTAAAAATTGACAGCACAGTAAAAAATCTTTACGAAGAATGGGGAAAAGAAAATCCCTACGAAATAGGCATGGGCTGGGGCGGAGAACCAGACTCTCAGAAAGAGATGCCCGTCGATGACAGCGTGATTGAGCAAGCGGCGGCGCGGAACGAGGTGGCGCTGGTGATTTTCGGACGGACAGCCGGAGAGGACCGCGACATTGCGCCAGAAGAAGGCTCGTGGAAGTTGACAAAAGACGAGCTTTCAATCTTGAAGCGTGTAAAAGATAAGTTCAAAGAGACAGTCGTAATTCTTAACGTCGGAAACGTGATAGACATGAGTTTTGTCAAAGAATACGGCGTTGATACACTTCTTTATGTATGGCAGGGCGGTCAGGTTGGTGGGCTTGGAACAGCAGACGTTCTTATAGGAAAAGTTTCGCCATCTGGAAAGCTTACAGACACAATCGCACGCGCTCTGGAAGATTATCCGGCATACCCGAATTACGGAAACCCAGAGCATGTATCATATGAAGAAGATATTTACGTTGGCTACAGATATTTTGAGACAGTAGCGAAAGACAAAGTTCTTTATCCGTTTGGATACGGTCTTTCATACACTACTTTCAGTGTGGAAACAAGTAACGCAGAGTTTTCAGCCGAAGCCGCGAGTTTCAAAGAGCCGCCAGTAATTACGTTCACAGCAACAGTTAAAAACACAGGAAACGCTACCGGAAAGGAAACAGTGCAGATATACGCCGCTTTGCCGCAAGGTAAGCTCGGAAAGCCCGCACGAACGCTTGTTGCGTTCCAAAAAACACGGCTTCTGGCACCCGGCGAATCGCAGGAACTGACTTTTTCAATAGACACCCGAACGCTCGCTTCGTTTGACGACACGGGTGAGACAGGAAACGAAAGCTGCTTTGTTTTGGAAAGCGGATTGTACACTATTTTCACCGGAACAGACGTGCGCAGCGTTCAAAAAGCTGCAGAGTTTACTTTGGACGCAACGGTCGTCACGAAGCGGCTTTCAAAATCGTTCGCGCCCGTGAAACCGCTTAACCGCCTTAAAGCAGTTGAGGACAAAGCTTCTGAAACAGGAATCGCGTTCGTGCGGGAGAAAGTGGAGCCTTCCGCGCCATACCAGAATATTCATAGAAAAGAAAACCTCGCTAAAGTCCACGAAGACGTTAAAAAGCTTCTTGAAAAAGGAGACAAGCTTTCTTCCGTCTTAAAGCAGCTTACAGACGACGACCTCGCCTGCATAATCCGCGGTGAAGGCATGGGAAGCCCCAAAGTAACGCCAGGAACAGCCGCTGCTTTTGGTGGAGTATCCCCTCACCTTGCGAAACTTGGTATTCCGTGCGGCTGCTGTTCTGACGGTCCTTCAGGCATGCGGCTCGACTCAGGAGCAGAGGCATTCAGTCTTCCGAATGGAACGCTGCAGGCTTGTACGTTCAACCCGGAGCTTGTTACAGAGCTTTACACGCTTACCGGCTGGGAAATGCTCTACAACAAAGTTGATATCCTTCTTGGCCCCGGAATGAACATAAGACGCTATCCGCTTAATGGCCGCAATTTCGAGTATTTTTCGGAAGATCCATACGTTACAGGTGTTATGGCAGCCGCAACCGTAAAGGGGCTTCACAATGCCGGTGTTTCTGGCGCAATGAAACACTTCTGCTGCAACAACCAGGAGACAAACAGGCTCGGTCTTGACGTTACAGTAAGTGAGCGCGCGCTCCGCGAAATCTACCTCAAAGGCTTTGAAATTGCCGTAAAGTCGGGCGCAGACGTAATAATGACTTCTTACGGAAGCACAAACTCAATGTGGGCAGCAGGAAACTTCGACCTTGTGACACGCATACTCCGTAACGAATGGGGCTTCAAAGGCTTTGTAATGACCGACTGGTGGGCACAAATAAACAGCGAAGGAGAAGGCCCCGGAAAAACCGACTTTGCGCAGATGGCGCGCGCTCAAAACGACGTGTACATGACAACACCCGACGGCGCAAGAAACCTGCACGGTGATAACACGATTTCGTCTTTGAAACAAGGTGCTCTTGAACGCGATGAGCTTTTGCGGAACGTCGCGAACATAATCAGCTTCCTTGAAGGCACACACGCAAAGAAGCGTCTTCTTGGAACGGACGACACGGTTGAAATCATCAACAGGAAAGCGAATGACGCCATAACAAATCCTGACGATATAGAATGTCACGTTATTGGAGACGGTCTTACACTTTCCACGGATGGAATAGACACGGCTAAAGGTTCGTCATATGTTTTCACACTCGACGCATCAAAAGGAACAGGCATCTACAACTTCAGTTTCTATGGAAAAGCGGCGGCGGGCGTTGCCCCAGCTGCACAGATCCCTGTCGGAATAACAATCAACGGGCTTTCAATAACAAGCATCACATGGAACGGCGCGGAAAAAGAGACTGTGGAAAAGCCAAATGAAATGGTACTTGCGACGAAGTATTCTGTGATGAAACTCCATTTCGTTCAGAGCGGCCTTGAGCTTGAAAAGATAGTTATATCTAAATCTGACAAGAAATTGGACTATGAGCTGATGCAATAAACATGACGAGGCTACGCCAATGCCATTAACTTAGGTGCTATTAATTATGCGTTTTTTCAGTGCGTAGACAACATTCTGAAATAGACACTATTGAAGCACGAAGTGCTGAACTTGTGGCTATTGCAGAATGTTGGCGAGAGCACTGAGATTGAAAGCTTATGGTATTGGCGGCTAAACGCGCCTTATGTTTATGTGCGTTATCGCCGCCGCAAGCGCGTCAGCCGCATGATCTGGCTTTGGGATATCTTCCATTCCCAAAAGCATTTTCACAAAATTCTGAACAAGTTTTTTGTCGGCTGTCGCGCACCCAGAGACAGACTGCTTTATCACGATAGGCGTATATTCGCCAAGCAGCACACAATTCTGTGAAAGGCAGAGAGTTACGACTCCCCTAGCTTCCGCTACAGCCATCGCGCTCGTAACGTTCTTGGCGAAATAAAGAGTTTCCATGCCAGCTTCCGCCGGATGATATTCCATCAGTATATTTGTGATTCTTGAATAAATTGCAGAAAGACGCTCTCCACGAGGAGCGTCTGCGCTTGTCTCTATAACTCCGTAGGCTACAATTTTGAAGCGGTTCTGATAAAAATCAACGATTCCCCATCCGGTAGATGCCAGACCGGGATCAATTCCAAGGACGCGCAAAACGCCGTTTTGTTGCTGCATAACGTTAATATACAGTAAAAGGAGATTATTTGCCACTAGCAAAAAAAATCCCCTGACGAATGAACATCAGGGGATAAGGAAAACAGTATGGTTAGTTTTCGTTAAAAACGATTAGCCCTCGAATCCTTCCGGGAACTCACCGTTGTGGTAAACGTTCTGAACGTCATCATCTTCTTCGAGACGATCGATAAGCTTCTGGAGCTTTGCAGCCTGCTCATTGTCGAGTGCTGAGTATGTATCAGGAACCATCGAAACCTCGGCAGAAACTGACTCATATCCCTTAGCCTGAAGAGCCTCAAGAACAGTTGCGAAATCGTTAGGATCAGTTGTTACTGTAATAACTCCGTCCTCGTTTACGATATCTTCTGCACCAGCCTCAAGACCAGCGTCCATAATCTCGTCTTCGCTAACAGCTTCGGCATCATACTCGATAACACCTTTTCTTGCGAACATATAAGATACAGAACCTGTTGCACCAAGATTTCCGCCTGTCTTAGAGAAGATGTTGCGGATATTTGCAGCAGCACGGTTGTTGTTGTCCGTAAGAACTTCTACAAGGATAGCAACACCTGCAGGTCCGTATCCCTCGTAAGTTTTCTCTTCGAATACCGCGTTTCCAAGCTCACCGGTACCTTTCTTAATAGCGCGCTCGATATTATCCTTAGGCATGTTTGATGCACGTGCCTTAAGAATAGCTGTCCTAAGGCGTGGGTTCGCATTAGGATCGCCACCACCCATACGGGCAGCAATAGAAATTTCCTTGATAAACTTCGTAAAAAGCTGACCGCGCTTTGCATCAGCTGCACCCTTGGCGTGTTTAATAGTCGCCCATTTACTGTGTCCAGACATTGGAACTCCTTATATAACAGCATTATTCGCTGCGTTTAAATACATTGGATATATAACGGTTAATAATAACATAAACAAAAAAAACGTGTCAATTACCAAATAAATGCAAAAAACCGCAACAAATGCGAGGTATACTTCTCTTGTTTTATTTACAATTAAGTTCTAAAATATTTGTATGCCCGATCAAGCCAGTACATACATAATAGCCGAAATTGGCACTTCGCATGGTGGCTCCCTTGAAAAAGCATACGAGCTGATTGACGCCGCTAAAAATGCAGGCGCAGATTGCGCTAAATTCCAATGGATTTATGCCGACGAGATTCTTCATCCAAAAACAGGATATGTTCAGCTTCCTACAGGTTCCATAAGCCTTTACGAGCGCTTCAAATCACTTGAGCAGCCAATATCTTTTTATCTCAGTGTACAAAGATACACAAAGCAGAAAGGGCTCGATTTTGGCTGCTCGCCGTTCGGCATAAAAAGCCTTAGAAGACTTTATGCTCTCAAGCCCGATTTAATAAAAATCGCGTCCCCTGAGCTTAACCACTACCCTATGCTGAAAGAGCTTGCTAGGCTTGAGACATGTCTTTTCAGCAGACGCATACCCGTCGTTCTTTCGTCCGGGGTCTCGCTCATGACCGACATAGAAAAAGCGCTCAAAATACTGAAACCGCTTTATTCATCCACAGGCAAGCACCGGCTGCCGCCTGTATCGCTTTTGCACTGTATAACATGCTACCCCGCTCCAGAAACAGAATACAATCTTTCGCTTATATCAACGCTTTCAAAAAAGCTCGGCATACAGACGGGCGTAAGCGATCATTCGCTCGACCCTCTTCTTGTTCCGCTCATTTCAGTCGCGGCAGGCGGGCGCATCATAGAAAAGCATATAACGCTCAGCAAAGAGACGGACGGCCTTGACGACCCTGTGGCATTGACACCGGATCAGTTCTCATTGATGACAACCAAAGTCCGTGAGTTAGAGCAGCTTGACCACGATATGGTTATCGCGGAACTGTACGATATGTTCGGTGAAGATACGATTGAAGCAATCATGGGCGACGGCGAGAAAAAACTTGCCCCGTCAGAGGAACAAAACTATACCAGGACGAACCGATCAATACACGTAATGGGTGATATGAAAGCCGGACAGCGTATCCGGAAAAAAGATATATCCGTACTAAGAACAGAAAAAATTCTTACACCGGGGATGTCACCTGAGTTTTTTCATGATATAATAGGAAAACGACTCAAAACGGATGTCACCGCAGGAAGCGGACTTATTCAAAGCATGATCTCGTAAACAATCACAGTCAGTTAATACCTCAAAAGGAGTTATACAAATGAAGTCAAGACAGCAATCGTTTCTCTTTCGCGTATCTGTTATACTGCTTATAGTGACTTTATTCACCTGTTGCTCAAAGCAGGAACCTGAAAGCAATGCCTCAAACGCTACACTTGAAGAAAACAAAGTTGAAACAAATGCTACCTTAAATACGCAGGAAACGGTCACAGAAAAGAAAGAAACAATCCCCGATTCTTACATGCAGGATAAATTCATAAATCCTGATAATTTTTTCACGCTTGACTACACTCCGTATCTTCCAGAGTCTGAAGCCGCTGTCATCAACAAAACAGCCCAGACTTCTAATGCCGCAAGCAAGCAGGGACAAGGCTCTCAGTCTGTAATTCCCGGACTTCGCGCGATAACAGAATATAAGACTGACTATTCCGAAAAAAAGACGACATCCGTTGGTTCATCAATTCCAGTCAATATGCAGACTGGAAGCAACTTAGGATCATTCTCCGTCGAAGACTGGGGCCCGCAGGGTACAATTCCATCTGATGTAAAGCGCCCATCTTTTTACGTGCTCTTTTCAGAGCCAATTGTTCCGCTCGCCGCTTTGAGCGAACAGTCATCAGTCTCTCCATACATGGAGATAGAGCCACCGCTTAAAGGTGTTTTCCGCTGGTACGGAACAAGCCTTTTAAGCTTTGATGCGACAGAAAACTGTAATCCTCGCCAAGTTTATACAATAAAACTGAACCCGGCTATGCGCTCGGTCAGCGGAAAGACGCTCACCGGCACTACAGAATTCTCAACGGAGGCTGCGCCGCTTGAGATAGAGTGGTCCCAGCCCGGTTACGAATGGAGCATAAAGAACAAAGAATATGTTTCTGTTAACGATGTTCCGCCTGAAGCGGCAAAAGAGTTAAGAGTACAGTTCAATTACGATATTTCCGCTGAAGAAGTCAAAGAGATTTCGCTTATAACCATAGGCTATAAAAAGGCAGAGTTCACAGTAACACAGTCTCTGCCTGACACGGTTACGTATCATATAACATCAGACATTCCGTTTGAAACGACAGTACAGCTGACAGTCAACGGTGGTACAAAAAAACCGGAAATCTTTCAATACAAATCACTTTCTCACTTCCGTTATAAAGACTATTACAAAGGAACGACATACGGCAAATACACAAATCCTGTAAATATTTATATGTCGCATCCGGTCAAGGCCGACACAGTTCTTGCGAATATCTCCACACAACCGTACATGCCGATTACAAAGGACAACATCGACATTTCGGGTAGCTACATCACTGTATACGGTCTTCCGGTAACTTTTGGCGATTCTTACACCATCCTTCTTAACACTGGTTTGGAAGACATGTATGGCAGAAAACTCGGCGAAATAAACAAAATCAGAATTTCAGTTCCAGATGCGAGCAGCTACGTTCAGTTCCAGAATTCAGGAATCCAGATTCTTGAAGCGCAGTTCCCGCACAAAATGCTTTTCGAGTATCAGAATATTGCGGCAGACTCCCGTTACAAGGTCGTAAAAACCGACACTCCTCTTGATGCATACAGGGGATACAATTCAATATCAATACCAGCCGGAACGGAAGGTGCCGTTGATCTTAAGACAGAGCCAAGAAACAAGCGTCTTTTTGAAGAAGTTCTTCTTGATCCTTATCTTACGAACGGGAAAGGCTCAATCCGATTTGAAGCGCTTGTAAACACAAAATCTAACTATAGCAGTTCTATATACAAAACCACTAATTCAACGACGATACAGGTTACTAACCTTGGTGTTACAGCCAGAATGGGTGTGAATAAAACAGCTGTCCTTGTATCAAAGCTTTCGGACGGCAAGCCTGTTGAAGGCGCGACTGTTTATCTATACAACGGAATTACGAACGCTTCTCTTCAGAAAATAGAAAACGGCATGTATTTCGCGAAAGCCGTATCTGACAAAAACGGTCTTGCAGTCCTTGAATACGACACAACAGAGGCTATCAAGTTCTTCGACAACAGAGATTACTCAAGAGATAACACTCCGGCAATTTACGTAACAACGGCTGACGATGCCGTTACGTTCTTCCCGGAAAGCCACAGCCCGTGGAGAGACGGTGTTTATTACACTTCGGACATAGCATCTGCATTAACGCCACAACAAAAGACGTTCATGTTCTGTGACCGCGGCTTGTACAAGCCTGGTGAGACCGTAACATTCCGCGGCATCGACAGAGACAGACAAGCTGGCTCTTATACGCCGTACACCGGAAACTATACTCTCGTTCTTGAAGACTCATACTGGTGGAACGCCGAAATATACGACACGCAGACAGGCACGACATCAGAGTCCGGCGGCTTCTACGGCTCGTTCACGCTTCCGGAAGATTTGGAGCCGGGTACATACAAGATACGCTACACTCGTGAAGGCTCCAACAAACAGTCTTACTACGACCCATATATAGAGGTTAAGATCGCATATTTTGAGCGGCTTAAGTTCCAGACTGCGCTCGAAATGCCTTCTACCCCTGTTATTTCCGGCGACAATATCCCGGCTTCTCTTTCAGCATCGTATCTCGCAGGCGGCGCGCTTTCCTCCGCGTCCTACGAAGCAAACTGGTTCAGAGAACCGTGGTACTTCACTTCTGACGAGCCGGAATTCAAAGACTTCCGTTTTGGTCCGTCTGACACGTCCGAAAACAGGACTTATATTGATGACAGCAACGGTTCCCTTGACGCGGAGGGAAAAGCAGAGCTTTCGTGTAAAACGGGTGGCGAAAACCTTAAAGGCGCGCCTTACCGCTACAGAGTTTCCGCAAGCGTAACGGACGCCTCAAATCAGCAGATAGCAACAGCAGGCGCTGCTATAGTTCACCCCGCTTCGTTCTACGCTGGTCTTTCAAAGCAGGCTTCATCATCAGCGTTCGCAAGAACAAACGAGACACAGACATTTAAGTACAAGCTGGCATTCCCGGACGGAACAGCCGTCTCTGGCAGAGATAACGTGAAAAACACACTTCTTTCGCTTGCTGGAGACGATGCCGTTCTTGAAATCAGCCTCATAAGGACTGAATGGAACCTTGTAAAGCAGCAGGGAATCGCAGGAAATGTTTATTCCCGCTATGAAAAAGAAGAAGTTGTCGATTCTTCTTCACAGGTAAAACTCGAAGCAGAAGGAACGATAAACATAACACCTAAGAAAGCCGGATATCATACGCTCCGCATAGAGACAAAAGACAGCAACGGCAGAAGCGTAATAACCGATTACACATTCTTTGTAACAGGCTCAGTAAACAGCTGGTGGTACAGCGGTTCAACAGCTTCAATGAAGCTTACACCAGACCAGTCGCAGTATAATCCTGGTGACACAGCCCATGTTCTGCTTGAAAGTCCGCTTCCATCGGGCGACTACCTCATCACGACTGAGCGCGAGGGTATTTTCACTGAAGAAGTACGCCATTTTGACAGCAGCATCCAGGTACTCGATATTCCTGTCGCAAGAAACTACGTGCCTGTATTCTATCTTTCAATAAGCTCCTACTCCGTAAGAACTGAAGCTCCTCACCACGAATACGGCGAAAAAGACGTCGACAAGCCTCAGGGTTACTTCGGCGTAACACCGATTTACGTAAATCCGTATGTAAAAGCATTCTCGCTTACAATCGACACAGGAAGCGATGCTTATCGCCCTGGCGAAGAAGCAACAGTCACGATAACAGCCACAAAGGGCGGAAAACCGCTTGCCAATGCGGAAATAACGCTTATGGCTGTAGACAGGGGCGTTCTTGACCTTATAAATTATCACGTTCCAGATCCTATTTCGTTCTATTACAATGAATCGAACTTCCCGCTCTGCGTAAAAGGCGGCGACGACCGCTCATATCTTATGGATCCTGTTACTTACGAGACGAAGAATCTCGCTGGTGGAGATTCGGACAGCAGTGGCGACGACAAGATTGAGGAACGCAAGGACTTCAACCCGACGGCTGTTTTCGAACCGTCACTCGTAACTGACAAAGACGGAAAGGTCGTATGCAAGTTCAAACTGCCCGACACGCTCACAACATACCGTCTTACGGCTTTTGGTGTGGAAGGCGAGCTTCTTGCGCTTCAGGAAGATGAATTCGCCGTTAAAAACCCGATAAACGTACAGCAGGTAATGCCAAGAAGGCTCCGTGTACGCGACACGGCTGAAATGGGCGTAATTCTTACGAACCTTGACGGCGTTCCGCACGAAATGGAAGTTTCTCTTAGCTTCACCGAGCCTGACGCTTCTTCCGAAAACGGAGTCGCTGTAAAAGCTGGCTCCGCGTTCGTCGACGGCGTAAGCAAGCATAAAGTTACTGTTGGAGCCGGAAGCACGATAGCCGTTTACTTTGACGCTGCCGCAACTGATGCAGGAACTGTAAACGCTGTATTCAGGACAACTTGCCCCGGCGTTCTTAATGAAAGGCTTGTATGCCCTATAGTCATAGAAAAGCCGTACATTTATGAAACATTCAGTACGACGGGCGTTGTCGCGGAGGACGAGGAGAACGCTGAGGAAACCGTTATTATACCTTCGTTCGCTGAGGACGGAAAAGGCTCCATATCGATCACCCTGGACGCGACAAGGCTTGGAACGCTCGGAAGTGCGGTTAACTACGTATTCGCTTATCCATACGGATGCCTTGAACAGCAGTCCGCAAAGGTTCTTCCTCTCGTTCTGTTCGAGGATTATATCGACATGTTCAGCATGGACATGGACGAAAAGATTACGGACATAAGGAGCTGCGTAAAATCGTTCTTCAAGTCTTGGGCAGACTGCCAGCTTAGCAACGGTTCTTTCGGCTACTGGCCGGATTCCACAAGAGGAAACCCGTTCGTTTCGGCACGCATAGCTCATATCATCCAGCTTGCTTCAGAACGCGGCTACACCAAAGCTGAAATAGCCATAGACAAGTCCGCTCTGCTCAAGGCACTTAAAAACTTCCTTAACAACGTATCGCTCGGTGGATATAATTACTATTACATCTCAAATCATGACAAGGCATATATTTACTACGTGCTTGCGATATCTGGCGACAAATCTGTCAAAGAATCGAATCTAAGGGCTCTTATAGAAGACAGCCAGACACCGATATCAAACCTTGTCTACGTAGGACTTGCGTCATACAATCTTTACGGATCAAATTCATCGATAACGAAAGAATGCTTCGAGCGGACACGCGCGTTCATCCGTCCTGGCACACAAGGCGCAGACATAACGTATCCAGAAATGGACGACTGGTTCGAGCCGTATGCTGGAACAAAAGACGAGCAGCTTGCATTGCTTGTTAAGTTCTATTCGATTATGGATCCGTCTGATAAGATGATTTCAAGGCTTATCTTCACGTTGCTCAACAACCAGAAAGCAGGATACTGGAGCAACACGTCCACGACCGCATCTGTTCTTGACGCGTTCTATACCGTCATAAAGAGCACGAACCTCGATAACGTTGATATAACAGCCGCAACAGGACTTGGAAGCACCCAGCTTGCAAAAACTAATTTTGAAGGCGCTGCCGCCAAACCGTTCAAAAAGGTTATTGAATTCAGCGACGACATTTTCAAAGGGCTTAAATCAGGTATTACGCTTCCGCTCACTTTCTCGCGCTCAGGAACAGGCTCTCTCTACTACACGGCAAGCCTCACATACGCTTTGCCCTACGAGAGTCTTGCTGCACGCGACGAAGGTATAGGCATATCTTACATAATCTATGATGATGCGACTGGCGAAGAGATAAAGCCTGCAAGCTCCTCATCTTCTGTCGTTGAGCTTGAAAGCGGACGTATATACAGGGCAAAGCTCACTGTCTCGTCTCCAAGAGACAGGACGTTCATCGCCCTTCGCGCGCCTGTTCCGTCGGGAGCAGAGATTCTTGACGCAACGTTCATAACAACGGCAATGGGTAATGAAAACCCAGACGACGACAGATATGACTGGCGTTACTACAACCACAGCGCTATATACGACAACGAAATCCAGTACTTCTGGGATTCATTCTCCAAGGGACATACCTCTACTACATTCAAGTTCAGGGCTGTAAGAAAGGGTGTATTCCCTACTCCGCCAGTAACGGCAGAATGTATGTATGAGCCTGAAGTATTGGGACGCACAGAAGGACTTCTGTACACAATAAAATGACAGATAACGCTGTTAAGACAAAATCTCGTAAAAAGAAACATGTGACCGCCTTGCTTATACTGCTTGCGGTCGCAGTGTCTCTTGGAATCATTCTTTACTTTGTCCTTAAGTTCTCGCCTTATCCCGATGCAGACAAGTTTTTGCAGCGGCGCTACAGCACGCGTATTTACGATAAGGACGGGATGCTCGTACAGCTTCTTCCACTGGAGGACGGTCTTAGGCGCGAATATACGCCACTAGAACAGATTCCGCCAAAAGTTGTGGAAAGCTTTTTAACCGCAGAAGACAAACGCTTTTATGACCATTACGGCATCGACATAGCCGCCATTATACGCGCGTTTTTTCAAAACGTGTCCGACAACCGCATAGTAAGCGGGGCTTCCACAATAACCATGCAGCTGGCGCGCATAATTACTCCGGCAAAAGAACGGAACTTTGCCGCGAAGGTAAAAGAAGCGATCAATGCGCTCCGCCTCGAATGCCGGTTCTCAAAAGATGAGATTCTGGAACTTTACCTGAACAATGTTCCGTTCGGTTTCAACACGGAGGGCGTCACTTCTGCGGCAAAAACTTTTTTCGCATCGGAACTTAACGAGCTTACAGAAGCGCAAATACGCTGTCTTGCCGTAATACCGCGCCGTCCTTCATCGTATAACCCGCTGACTGATCCAGAAAACTGCACTAGAGCCGTTATGGAAGTCTTCGATGTTGAGCCAAACAACCGCGACGCAAACACTGATAATAGCGATATCACCGAAGCAGACATTCTTGAAGCCGCGCGAAATGCAAAGCAATATCAGTATCCGTTCTACATGCCGCACTACATACAATTCCTTACATCAACCTATCCTGATGAGTTTACAGGCAAGAAAGATATTACGCTCTCTGCTTCGTTGCAGCTTCAGGAATATACGGAGAATCTTCTTACAACATCTGTCAAGAAATATGCCGAAAACCGCATAACGAACGGCGCGGTGCTTGTCCTGAACACACAGACAGCAGAAATTCTTTCGTGGGTGGGAAGCAGCGGCTTTAATGACGAATCAAACCAGGGCCAGATTGACGGCGTCACAGTCCCTAATCAGCCTGGTTCTAGCATGAAGCCCCTTCTTTACGCGCTCGCGCTAGACAATGGATATTTACCGTCAGACATACTGCCCGATATCCCGACAGATTTTGGCTTTGAGGAACTATACATCCCTCAGAATTTCAACAACCGCTTCAACGGTCCGGTCCGGTTCCGTACAGCGCTCGCTTCAAGCCTTAACGTACCAGCTGTATATCTTCTTAACAAGCTTGGAATAAAAACATATTTATCGAAACTTGGGGAAATGGATTTTGACTCTCTTAAAAACGCAGATCCGGGGCTTGGTTTGGCACTTGGAAACGCGGCTGTAAGTATTTATGAACTTACATCGGCTTTCAGCGTTTTCCCACGCGACGGTGTGTATATACAGCCTTCATACGGCAAAGAACAGTCAGAAAAGCACAAAGCCCAAGCGCGGTCCGTTTACTCAAAAGACGCGTCACGTATTATATGCAGCATCCTTTCTGACGCGAATTCAAGGGCGACAGGCTTTGGTTACGCAACAGTCTTTCAAACACCATTCGCCTCTATATTCAAAACAGGAACGGCAAACCAGTATCAGAACATCACCGCGCTTGCAGCAACTCCGCTTTACACCGTAGGCGTATGGATGGGAAACTTCACCGGTGAAACGGTCGTAGGCAAAACAGGAAGCTCCATTCCTGCCGCCGTCGCGAAAGACATCCTATGCCTTCTTCAAGGTTCTTACGACATTCCGTTCAGCGAACCGGAGCAGTTTCATAAAGTACGAATCTGTTCACTTTCCGGGAAACAGGCAGGAGACTTATGCCCTACTTCGCTTCTTGAATATGTTCCTGCCGTAAGCGCGACGGCGGATGACTTGTGCGACTGGCACACTGACGCGGGCGTAAAATACCCGGCTGAATATGAGCGCTGGTTTCTTATGAAAACGCGTGCCGGAACGATAGACGGCACAACATCGCCATTCACGCTCGTTTCGCCGAAAAAAGGAAGCGTTTTCTTCCACGATCAGGCAACATCGATGTACAGTCGGCAGAATCTTTCAATAGAATTCTCCGGCGGAACAGAAAACACGATGCATCTTATAATATCAGACGGCTCAAATATACTTGAAACTGATTTGGAGCGGCCTTTTATCGTTTCCGTCCCTATCGAGCGGGGTTCGTACAGCATAGAAGCTTCATGCGGTGCTGAGACAATCGTATCGTCTTTTTCTGTAAGATAAATATCTTGACGGCTATGGATAATATATTTTATACTTTACGTATGTATGGATATTTAAAAAAAGCCCTACTGATACTATTCATTCTCCTTTTTTCAGCTGTACTTCTCTTTGGCGAGACATATTCTCCATCCGTATCATTCCATTCGCAAATATATAACAGGCTCCGATCAGATGGTTACGCACCTTCCCGGCAGGCACTAAAAAGCTCAAATTCAACGCAATTTCCATATAACGTAATAATCAGGTCATCTAACCCGAACAGTACGCTCTCCATAATAGTAGATCCGACATTCGCCTTTAACCACATAGGGCTTATAGAAGACCTCTCAAATTACGCCGAAATTGCTATAACCGTTAACGACACATCGTATCTGCCTGAAGAAATTGCGACCGACATGCCTGCCGGAATCCGCACATACATATCGTCTCTTCAGTTTCCGGCAGATACAGCGGTACTTATCCTTTCCACTGACAATTCGCTTTCCGGCGATGACTGCGTTATTGTTCCCGGCGCAGACGGAAAACTTACGCCATACAGCTTTTTCAAGAACATCATCAATTCTTTGCAGACTGAAGGCATTTCTTTTTCCGTTAAAAACCGGTTTCTTTCTCTATACAGACTGAACGTCACCGAGTATTCCAAGAAGCTCTCTGTTTGCCTTAACGAAGGCTGCCCTGCGCTTCAGCTTGACATTTCCCCGGAAATAAAAAGCTCGACGCTCGCCACTTTCGTAGAAACGCTCCTTGACGAATATTTGAATACTGAGCTTGACAGAAACATAAATTATTCTTTTATCCGTATAGGAATACAGCATATCGTCATCCCGGAGATGGTCAGTACAATTATTCTTGTCATAATGACGGCAATAATTCTTTTCTTTTTGTGCGGACTTTCATTTTTGTTCGGAAAAAAGAGGGAACAGCATAAATCGGAATTCTTTAAGTACTGGCTTCTTGTTCCTATCATCCTTGTTATATTCATATTGCTTTTCTATGCGGGTCAATTCACTGCTCTTAAAACCGGTGCGAATTGGGAACAGCATCCCGTATTCATGATAATATATAAAATTATTATCACCTGCTGTTTTTTCCGCATATTCTCTCTTTTACGCCACGTAATAAAAATCCCAGTCACCGACTTTATTTACGGATATCTTTTAACGCTTACATGCTTTTTGAATATCTACATTTTCTCCGCGATAGATTTGTCCTTGCTCGTACAGTTCGCAATGGCATGTTTCATAGCATACATATCGCGCATGACAAAAAAAACTTCACTGCTTATTGTTTTTACGGTTCTGCTTTCAGCTCCTGTAGTGCTTTATATCGTATCCGCCCTTTCATACATTCAGAAAGACGCTCTTCTTAGGATTTTGAACGCATCGCTAGGGCTTAACACGCTGTATGCGACATTGCTTTTGCCGTTCACTTTCATGATTGTACGAATTGCCGTAAGTACAGGTATTCCGGGAAGAATGCCGGGACGCAAAAAGAGGATAATCGTAGAGTCAATAAGGGTCGTCAGCGTAACTATTCTTGTAATAGTTATAGGAACAGTCGCCACAAGGCTGATGGAGCCGGAACCTTTGGAACAGAAGACTGTCATAAAAGAAACGACGGATACTCTTCTTACGACAATACGAAAAGAGGTGAAAAACGACAGAGCCGATTTTGAACTTGTCATTTCATCTTCCTATCCTGTCATAAGATATGATATTTCAGCTAATTCTGATGCGACCATGCCATTCTATTACGCAAACTTCCCATATGAGTATTCATCCTCTGACGGAAGTACTGTTTTCCAGCTTGATGAAAACCCGCCTATGCCTTTCGTAATATCTGGGTCAGTACCGCCTGCAGAAACGGTAACCTTTACGGTTAGCGCATATATGCACACCGATAAAGAACTTATGCATGAAACAAAGACCGTCGTTCTTAACGCAGGCGGACAACGGTAAAAAACAATGAGCAACGCGTTTCTTCATGTCGATCTTGATGCATTCTTCGCTTCAGTGGAGCAGCTTGATCACCCTGAATACAGAGGCAAGCCTGTAATTGTCGGCGGTTTGCCAGGTGACAGAAGAAGCGTAGTCTCCACATGCTCATACGAAGCCAGAAAATACGGCGTACATTCCGCCATGCCGACATCAAAAGCGTTCCAGCTTTGTCCCAGCGGCATTTTCCTTCATGGCAGAATGAAACGCTACCATGAAATGTCATATAAAGTTATGTCTATTTTCAGGGAATTCTCACCGGATGTACAGCAAATGTCAGTTGACGAAGCTTTTATTGACCTTACAGGCACTGAAAAACTTTTCGGACCACCGGAAAATACCGCCATGCTGATAAAAAAACGCGTCCGCGAAGAAACCGGTCTCACTGTCTCCGCTGGGCTTGCCTCCAATAAATATATCGCAAAAATCGCTTCCGGAATTTCTAAGCCTGACGGCTTTTTCCACGTAAAAGAAGGCGACGAGGAAGCTTTTATGCTCTCACTGCCGTTGGACAAGCTTTGGGGAGCCGGCTCCAAAACACGTCAGCGTCTTAATTCCTACGGCTATTTTACGATTGCCGATATACACAAAGCTTCTGTTACCGCGCTGTCCTCTCTTTTTGGCAATCATACAGGGGAATTCCTTTATAACGCCGTAAGAGGAATAGACACCGAGAATTTTTCCACAGAAGCTAAAAGCCGCTCAATAAGCGCAGAACAAACATTCCCATTCGATTTGACTGATTTATATATAATCGAAACGGAGCTTCTTGAGCTTTCATACGATGTTTTTTTCAGGCTTCTGAAAGAAAACTGCAACGGAAAGACTGTGCAGGTCAAAATCCGCTATGATGACTTTTCAACCGTTACGGTAAGCGGAACATACCCAAGGAACGTTTCCACATCCGATGACTTGTTTGAAAAAGCATGCGCTCTTTTACGAAAAAAACATGATGCTACGCGCGGTATTCGGCTTTTGGGGATTGCTGTTCAAAACTTAGAAGACGGCATTGATGATGCGCAAGGAGAGCTTTTCGATTTTGGCGAGAACAAGAAAAAAGCTGTGGAAAAAGCGCTATACTCCATGCAGAAGAAAGATTCTTCACTTCATGTACGAAAAGCACGGAATTTTATAAAGAAACCGTAAAAGCGTTATTCAAGTGGCGCGAAATAGCCAGTCTCTGCCCTTCCCGATCTGTTAAGAAGATATATCTCAAGCTCAACAGGAAGATAACTTCTTCCAAAATCAGTAGCCATACCCGACGTATACGTAAGCGTATAAATACCGGTCGGGATCGCAAGGAAATCTTTTACGATCGAAGAGATTCCTTCGCTGCGGTAAAGATAATATGATGAGCCGCCTGTATTTTCTGTGATGTAGCTTATCTCTGCAGAAGAAGCTTGCTGTACGGTGCTTACGAGAGCGAACGATATTCCGTTGTTGTTCAGATACGCAGAAAGGTCAGCCAGAGTGTAGTTCGAGAACGCACCGTTTGTCACAGAACCATCTGATATAAAGACGATAGCCCGTTTATGCTCACCGTTGACAAGGTCATTAGCAGCAAGACGGATGGCAAGGTCCGTAGAACATACATCTGAATACTCTGTTTTTATCTGCTTCATCGTGAAATTGAGCAGTTCGTTCGGATTGGCAATTATCTCTGACGTCGGAATGTTTCCAGAGCAAACGATACGCATTGTTCCTTTTCCACCCATAGCTGCGGCAATTTCCCGAACAGCATACTGTACGTCAGCCTCGTGTGTTTTCATGCGCGTGGAGCGGTCTATAACAACGGTCACATCGCAGTTATCGTTAAGATCCGCGCTACCTGTAAGCTTTTGCCCCGTAACCGCATATTTATCCTCTGTGATGAAGAAGTTTATATCGGTTAATCCGACGACAGGCTGCCGCCTGCGATTTTCTACGCGCACTTCAAGGTCTACATTCGGGAAATTGTCCGCATTGACGCGGCTTATCTCCACATAAAGACCGCCAATAAGCTCCGGCATTCTTGCAAGAACATAAAGCTCATTAGCCTTAAAATCAGCGGCGATTATGTTTCCGTTAGCGTCTTCTTCCGCGCATGTAATGTGAGAAGGACCGTTTCCTGTATCGGCGACAAGAACCGGCGCGCCTGTCGCTATGCTCACCGAATAAAGTTTGGAGCTGTCGCAAACGAGAAGTCCGTCTTTGTAAAGTCGCATGGCTTCTGGGTTTTCGAATGTCTCATCCGGTACGAAAACACCCTCGTAGTTTCCGGAAAGATCGTATGTATAAATACAGCCATAGTAGCTGTCAGCTATGTACACGCTGTCAGCATACACAGCTATACCGGTTGGCGATTTGAATTCACCAAAATTGAAAAGGAAGTCACCGTCCTCGCTAAAGACTGCGACGCGCCGGTTTCCGTAATCTGTGACGAAAATATTTCCGTTTGAATCCTGCGCAAGATATTGTGGTCCTAAAAGCTGACCGTCGCCGCGTCCCTTTGAACCGAAAGATTTTATAAAGTCACCATCAGCTGTAACAAACGTAAGCCTGTCCCCGGCGAACTCCGAAACAACGATGTTTCCGTTCGTAAGGCGCAATAAGTCGAAAGGCCTGTCGAATCCGTTGAGCGGACCTTTTTTCCTTTCTACAACGAAACCGTTTACATTAACTCTTATAAGTTCATTCGAGCCGTACGCAGAAACCCAAAAAGAGCCGTCCGTATTCGGCAGAATGGCAACAGGCTGACTGTAGTGCAATACGTTTCCTTCAACCGCAGGGAAGCTGCCAGATTCGACGAACCTGCCGTCCTCGCCATAGTCGCCAGTAAAAATACGCCTTACGCTTACAATTTCTATTATATTCTGGAGCAACTGTCCGCCGTAACCGTTCCGGGCGGCATAATTCCACTCCTGGAGCGCGGCATCTTCCATTCCAGCCCTGTAATAAGCTTTACCGAGCCATTCGAGTATGCGGTTTTCGTCAGGCATGTATGTAAGTGCGTCCTCAAATTGAAGAACAGCATCATTAAAGGCGCCTCTGTAAAACGCCTGTACGCCACGACGGAACCGTTCTTCGGCAAAACCTCTGTCAGCCGCGCTCTGTGCGCTAAGCGAACTTACCGTAAAAAAAGCCATAGCCACGGCGACAAAAACAACTGCTACACTGTGAAATCTTTTTTTCATTTTTTACCGCCCTGTGAGGATGCTTTTTCTTTTCCGCCCGGACCGTGCGTTTCGGTCGAAACGATCGTATAATGCTCTGAAATCTCTGGATTTGACGGCGCTTTGTCGTAGGCGCGCTTAACGAACGAACGTGCTTCTGCCATAAGCCCCAGCTTATAATATACCCAACCGAGAGAATCAAGGAACGCCGGTGAATCCGGGTTTTTATCGACGGCGCGCTTGCAGCAGAAAAGAGCTTTCGTAAGGTCGCGGTTCATGCACGCAAGCACATATCCAAGGCCGTTAAGCGCGGTTGAGCTTTCCGGGTTAATTTCCAGAGCCTTCTCGTAATACTGCACTGAGTTTTCTTCTTCCTTACGAACCCAAGCTTCATAAGCCATAACTGAATAAACATCTGAAGTTTGATACCCGCTTTCAAGAAGCTTTTTCAGCTCAAAATCTGCAAGAGAAGTTCTTTCTGTCTTACTGTAAATGACGGCAAGGGCGAGCCTGCACTGATTGACGCGCTTCGGGTCAGCCCCACCAGTAACGACTTGCTCCAAATAAAGGAGCGCATCATCGTATTTATTTAGTTGTGCATACGAAAGCCCGACATAATACGCAACCTCAAGAGCCGGGTTTTCCGTTGAATCCGGCTGAGAGAGGAATGCATCAAGAGCTTCTTCATAATTCTTTGCGTTATATAAACGTATGCCCTCTTTGAAAATCTCCGTCATTTATAATTCTCCGTCTGGAACAAACTGCGGCTGGCTGTGAATTCTGCTCACAGAGACGAAACCTTTCCTAACAATCTCCGCATCGGCATCATCAACCGTAACGGAACCGACCTTTCCAAATATTTTGAAAGCGTATATATTGCCGTCAGGAGCATTATAGAACTCCATCCGGTCATTGTAAATTCGCTCTGCCGGCACTGTCTGCCGCCATCCTTTGTACGGCTCCGTATCGTGAGCATTTACGTTCACGAATATGTTTCTGCCACACAAAGAAACAAGCATATCTAAGTTATCCCGGACAAATTCAGCGAGCGGAAGGAAGTTCCATGTGCCGTTCGGAGAGCCAAGGCTGACCGCAATTCCGGGAATATCTTCCATTGATGAATGACGAGCAGCGGCGGCAGTGCCGGAAAAAACAAGGTCGGTTCCTAGATTCTCGCCTTTGTTTATGCCGGAAAGCACAGCATCGGGCAAAAATCCCAAAAGCCCCGCAAGTACCACATGAACGCAGTCCGACGGTGTTCCGGAGCATGAATACCACGTTACTCCGTCTTTCTCCACAGGTTTGCCTATTATTACGGCATCCCTCAGCGTAAAGCTGTGAGAAACAGCAGACCTGTTCTTATCCGGGGCAACGACATAAACCTTATGTCCAGCGGCTACAAGAACAGAAGCCAGAACACTTATTCCCTCACTGTTAATTCCGTCATCATTCGTAATAAGCAGCTTCATTTACTGAAAGACTCCACCACATGAACTCCGTCGCAAGGCTTCACCTCGTAATAAGCGGGATGGAAGCCGAAAATCCTTTCATATTCAGAAAGACGCTGTACATAAGTTTCCACATCACTTTTCTTTATAATTGAGTATGAACAGCGTCCGAATCCTTTTCCTGTTATTCTTGAGCAGGATGTCGGATTTCTGGCAGATGAGCTTGGATCAAATTCCAAAACTCTTTTAACAAGCCAGTCTATCTCCGGGCATGATATATTGAACATATCCCTCATCGCCTCGTGCGACCTGTTGATTGCCCGCGCGAAAAGCTGGAAATTACCGCTGTTAAGCCCTTCTGCAGCATCAAGAACATTCTTATGTTCTTTCATTATGCACAAAAGCCGCCGACGAGTATCCTCGTTAACCCCGGAAAGGATATCATTTATCTCTATCTCAGATTCTTCATATACCCAGTGGCCGTTTTTTCTTACTTTTAATTCAGCAAGCAAAAGGAAATTCTCCGGAGTCCGGACCAAATCCTCGTTCCACACGGTGATACGCGGAACTCTAGCATCAGTGAGAATAATGGCATAGTCATCGAATGGGAAAGGAACAAGCGAATAGCTGCTTTTTGCATGATCCGTTAAAACGCAGTGCCCTTCCTTGGAGAATAAATCAGTATAAATATCTGCTATGAAATTTCCTGTACCAAGGAACTGTCTGTTACCAAGTTCGATTATTTTAAGAATCTTAGAATCATCACATTCCGGGTGGAAAAGTTCCTTCATGGCTACGGCAGAAACGGTCTTAAGGGCTGTCGTTATACCGAATCCTGTGGTCGGAAGGATTTCTGACCATATCGTTATGTTCATGCCCTTGCAGTGTAAACCGAATTCTTCGTACGAATAGATTATTGCCTTGATTGCGTTCGCCCATCTGTCTTCCTTGCGGAATTTCATAGATGATACGTTCGCCTTTTTGCGTTCTTTGAGCTGGTGAAAATAGAATTTTACTAAGCCGTCATCGCGAACAGAAATTGCGATGCGGACAGGCAGATTGACTGCCATGGAAAGGGTTTTATCCTTAAAGTACCATGAATGATCACCGACAAGATGAAAACGCCCCGGTGCCTCCAGAATTATATCCGGACGGGTTTCATACTCAGCCAGATGAGCGTCTATCAATTGTTCCATTTTTAATTTTCCCCACCCGGATTAAAATGATAAAGCCATTGATTATTCGTAACAAATTCAACTATGATGATAATATAATGATTCGATTTTTACAAGCTTTTTTTTATCCACTGCTTTCGGCGTTCCTTTTGGCTGCCGGAATATCTAATGAAGTTTTCTCTTTCGGCTTTCCGTTTGCCGGACTGATTTCGCTCGTTCCCCTTTATATATCGCTGTCTCAGGCAAAGTCGTTCAAAACCGCAGGTTTCCGTGTCTCGTTAGTTTTCGGGCTTGTCCACATTTTATCAAGCTTCTGGCTTGCAAACTTCGGCGACTACGCGATATTCACGCTTGGAGCCTCCGCCGCAGCCTACTTCGTCGCAGGTTTTGTCTTTGGGCAAATTCTTTATATTCCGTTCTTTTTCTCGAACAAAAAAGCGAATGTACTCAAAGAAGCTGCCGGACTTAGGCCGTTCGCGTCCGTACTCCGGATTCTGCTCTTCACGTCCGTGTGGACATTCCACGAATGGTTCAAGTCAATAGGATTCCTCGCCTATCCTTGGGGCACCCTTATAATGACAGCTTACAAGTGGCATTTCCTTACTCAGATTGTATCGCTCACGGGAACATGGGGAATATCTTTCCTTTTCTCAATGTTCTCTGCCGTCTGCGGCGAAGGCATTTATCTTTTAGCAAGATATTCCCGCGGAACAGGGGCTTTTGCCGTTCCATACGCAAGATCGTACGCTTATACAGCGGCTGCTTGTATAATCCTTTTCTGCTGTTCCGTATGCTATGGTTTTTACGAAGTCGGCAAAGAACGCACCCCTGTAAAAACGATGGACACCATTCTTGTACAGCATAACGTTGACTCTTGGGTAACAGACAACTCGAAGAGCGTAGAAATAGCAATAGACCTTACGCGGAAAGCCGCCAAAGAGTCGAAAGACAAAGCCGACTTAGTCGTTTGGAGCGAATCAATCCTTACTTATCTTTTGCCAGATACATATACTCTTCTTGAGTTTTTCCCTGAAAAATCGCCGCTTCTGCCTGAAATACGGAAAACTGGTATTCCGTTCCTTTTCGGAGCGCCGTATACCGTTAGTATAGAAAAACTTCAGTTCGCAAATTCAGCTGTTCTTTTGAATCCTGACGCAACAGAAGCAGATTACTACAGCAAAATACAGCTTGTCCCGTTCGCAGAGTACGTTCCGTACAGTGACAGGGAGTGGATGCGTAATTTCATGCAGAAGATAGCGGGATTTTCCAGTGGCTGGATTCCAGGAACCAGATACACAATATTCACTATTCCGATAAAAGCCGGCGGAACTGTTTCGTTTTCCGCGCCTATATGCTTTGAGGATGCATTTCCAGAAGTTTGCAAAAAGCTTTTCCAGGCAGGAAGCGAAGTGTTTATCAATTTGACGAATGATTCCTGGTCAAAGACTGATTCCGCTGAATATCAGCATTTTGTCATCGCCTCTTACAGGGCACTAGAATACAGGACAACGCTCGTCCGCTGCACGAACTCCGGAATGACAGCCGTAGTTGACCCCAGCGGGCGCATATTGTGGAGCCTGCCGTTATTCGCAAGGGATTCAGGCCAAGTTTCAATTCCGATATATGAGCGGGAAATGACTGTCTACGCAATGCTCGGAGACTGGCTGCCTATTACGGCGGCAATCTTCGTCGCCTTGACATACATCGCATTTTTCATACGGAAAAAACTTAAGCCAACATCGTTCTAAAACTTGGTTTCACTAAATTAACCGTTTTATGCGCTTTGTTACTCTTTTGTCTAATTCCTCTAATTTATTATTTTTCTCTACTAATGATTTTTTTTATTTTTTCAACTTTTTTTTGCTTTTTTTGTTTCTGTTTGTTGAATATAGTTTTAACACATTTTTCCACAGAAAAATCACAATTTTTCCAAAAAAAATTACCCTTGCACATATACATATAGTGTTGTAGAATTAAATCATCACGAATATGACACTAGATATAAGAAACGGGGTTATACATGCGTTGTCCTTATTGCGGCAGTCTAGAAGACAAAGTTCTTGAGTCAAGAACGATGGCTAATGGAGAGAGTATACGCCGCAGACGCGAATGTCTTTCTTGCGGGTACCGTTTTACGAGTTACGAGCATATTGAGGAAAAACCCTTTATGGTCGTAAAGAAAGACGGTCGTAGGCAGCCTTTTGACAGACAAAAGCTGGAAAAAGGTATAGAAAGGGCGCTTGAAAAACGACCTATATCAGCGTTCGCTATAGATAGTCTTGTCAGCGAAATTGAAGATGAGGCAATAAAGGAAGCCAAAGACAGCCGTGAAATTTCGACGGAGGCATTGGGAAACCTTGTCCTGGAGAAACTTCATACTGTTGATAAAGTCGCATACATACGCTTCGCTTCTGTATACCGTCATTTCGAAAACTTAAATGAGTTCATAAATGAAGTAAATAAACTGGGGGGGCAGTAATGAGTGGGCAATCTGATTTTCCAGAATGGAGAAGCTTTCTGGGAAACAAGAAAGAAGACACGCAGACCATGTTCATCAGGCATGTAGTAAAACGGTCGGGGGAAATAAGTGATTATGACCGTAACAAGATTTTTACAGCCATCGGAAAAGCAATCGAAGCTGTAGAAAAGCGCAACAACCCGGACAAGGCAGAAATGCTTACGGATGCGGTTGAGGAGCGGCTGAGACTCCTTATGGCAGGAAGACACGAACATTCAATTCCTGCCATTGAAGAGATTCAGGATATTGTAGAAACCGTCCTCATCGAAAACCACGAGGTTGCCGTTGCAAAGGCATATATCCTTTACAGGGCAAAGCACGAGGCTATCCGTGACGCAAAGAAGCTTATGCTCGACATCAATGCTACGATGGACGGCTACCTGAACCAGTCCGACTGGCGCGTCAATGAGAACGCTAACGTAAACTTCTCGCTCGGAGGACTTATACTTCATAACTCCGGCACGATTACGGCGAACTACTGGCTTAGAAACATCTACTCCAAGGAAATAGCCGAAGCCCATAAAACAGCAGCGTTCCATATCCATGACCTCTCCATGTTCTCAGGCTACTGCGCCGGCTGGTCTATCCGCCAGCTCATCGCAGAAGGTCTGGGCGGCGTGCCGGACAAAATCACGTCTACGCCTGCGACACACCTTTCGACGCTCGTAAACCAAATCGTTAACTTTTTGGGAATAATGCAGAACGAATGGGCAGGAGCGCAGGCGTTCAGCTCGTTCGACACATACCTCGCGCCTTTCATCAAGAAAGACAATCTTACAGAAAAAGAAGTGCGCCAGTGTATCCAGAGCTTTATTTTCGGCGTAAACACACCGAGCCGCTGGGGTTCACAGGCTCCTTTCACGAACATCACGCTCGACTGGGTATGCCCGGACGACCTTAAAGAAAAGCCTGCCATCGTTGGTGGAAAGGAAATGGACTTCACATACGGCGACTGCCAGAAGGAAATGGACATCATAAACAGGGTATTCATCCAGCTTATGATCGAAGGCGATGCTGCCGGACGCGGATTCGCCTATCCTATCCCTACATACAACATCACAAAGAACTTTGACTGGGACAACGAGAACGCAAAGCTTCTTTTTGAGATGACAGCGCAGTACGGAACACCTAACTTCCAGAACTTCGTTAACTCAGATCTTAACCCGAACGACGTTCGCTCAATGTGCTGCCGTCTGCAGCTCGACAAGCGCGAACTCCGCAGAAGGGGCGGTGGTCTTTTCGGTGCAGACGAGTTCACAGGCTCTCTCGGTGTTGTTACAATCAACCTGCCACAGATTGGCTACCTTACAAAGAACGAGCAGCAGTTCTTCGCACGCCTGAACTACCTGATGGATCTTGCAAAAGAAAGTCTCTGCACAAAGAGAAAGGTTATTCAGCGCCTGCTTGATGGCGGACTTTTCCCGTACACAAGACGGTATCTTTCAAAGCTCGACAACCACTTCAACACGATTGGTCTTTGCGGTATGAACGAATGCTGTCTTAACTTCATCGGAAAAGACATAAGCACCCCAGAAGGAAAGGCTTTTGCAGAAAAAGTCCTTACCCACATGAGGAACAGACTTGCCGACTACCAGGAACTTACAGGCGAACTTTTCAATTTGGAAGCAACTCCTGCAGAAAGTACGTCATACAGACTTGCGCGACACGACAAAGAGCAGTATCCTGATATTATAACATCAGGCACGGACGAGCCGTTCTACACGAACTCCTCACAGCTTCCGGTTGACTATACGGCAGACGTATTCGAAGCCCTTGATCATCAGGAAGCGCTTCAGACCAAGTACACCGGTGGAACGATGTTCCATGTGTTCATGGGCGAGGCCGTGAAAGACTGGCAGACATGCCGCGACTTGGTAAGAACGATTGCATCTACCTACAGGATTCCGTTCTTCACAATCTCTCCGACATATTCCGTATGTCATATTCACGGATACCTTAACGGAGAGCATTTTGAATGTCCGAAATGCAAGGCAGAAGCAGAACAGAAGCTTAAGAAGCAGCTTGCCGAGCTTGAAGCCGAAAAAGAGGCTCTTCTCGCAGATGCTTAATCACGCTGTATATAGTGTTTTATAGTTATTTTTTCTTGACTAAATACACTATATACAGTAAAGTTATTATACACACATGCCGATTATATAAGTGACCCGTAACAAAACACTTTATATAGTATGGCTGTAAAAAAGTGAGAGACTTTTAAAACTGGCTATTACTATAAGAAATGGGAGGATTTTATGGTAAAAACAGCACGTACACTTGCAGATGTTGAGGCAGATATCGCCCGCACAAAAGAAGCTCTTGCAAATGTAAAGGGAACAGAAACAGAAGTATATGCACGTATCGTAGGATACTATCGTTCTGTACGTAACTGGAACAAAGGCAAGAGGGATGAATACAACCACAGAAAACTGTTTGTCTATGACAACACAGAAAATAGAATCCCGTCAGAAGCAACAACAGTAGCACAGGCTGAATGCGCTAAAACTGCAGTTTCAAACGCAGCTGCCGTAAGCTATGAACTTTTCACACGCAAGACATGCCCTAACTGTCCGCCTGTAAAGGATTATATGGCAGGCGTTGAAATGAACGGCGTTAATATCGACGTAGATTCAGAGGAAGGTCTTGCAAGAGCCGCTGAACTTGGTGTTTTTGCAGCCCCTACAGTCATTTTCTATGACGAGAACGGAGCAGAAACAGCAAGAGCACACAGCGTAAAAGAGCTTAAGACCATCTTAAAAACAGCTGCACTTCCTGTATCAGCATGAACAACAACGAAGCTGCCGGCTCTCAAAAAGCCGGTGTGCTTGTAAAAACCAGCCTCGTTGACTTTCCAGGTCATGTAGCTTCTACAGTTTTTCTGCACGGTTGCAATCTTCGCTGTCCTTATTGCTACAATACTGAGCTAGTGTTAAAAGGCATAGATGCGATAGACGGCATTTCCACCGTGCAGGAAATAGTAGACCATCTTGAAAAACGGAAGAACGTTCTGACCGGCTTTGTACTGTCCGGCGGCGAAGCTCTTATTTCCCCACATTTAGAAATCCTCATTAAAGAAGCCAGATCTCGTGGTTATCGTATAAAAATCGACACAAACGGAACAAACCCTGAAAAACTTGAGCGGCTTTTAAGCACACCAGAGCTTAAACCCGATTTCGTCGCGATGGACATTAAAACCTCATTAAAGAAAACAGGTCTTCTTTTACCGCAATTAGCAGGCAGCCCTGTAATCCAAACTTTGGCAGAAAGAATAATGAAATCTGCGTCTTTGGTCGCGAGTTTGCCGCCGGACATGCGTGAGTTCAGGACGGTCCTTGTGCCGCCGCTCGTTTCTGCAGAGGACATCAAGGATATGGCAAGCATTCTGCCGAAAGACGCTTCTTGGCAGTTCGCTCAGTTCAGAAACGACAACTGCATCGATCCGCATTACAACGACATTTCCCCTTACACACAAAAAGAAGCAGAAGAACTTGTTCAAACGGCGGCGGCGATAATCCCCGGAGCAGTTCTCCGTTAATCGTTCCCGCTCGCCATACGCAAGTTTCTAATAGCTGATATAATTTTCTTAGTTGCTAAATGCACCCACAAGGCTTCCGTATAAAACTTATAATGCGGAAGCCCTGCATGCTTCTCTCTTTGTACTTGACTCTTTTTCCGCTTTCTGATAGTTTATACAGCGTTACGGCGGCATAACTCAGTAGGTAGAGTACCCGGCTCATATCCGGTCGGTCGTAGGTTCAAATCCCACTGCCGCTAAACAAAAGGCTGTACAGATTACTGTACAGCCTTTTCTGTTTGTTGGATTTCACATGCAGATGCCTTTTATTTCGTGAAATATTACCGTAACTGATAATATTTCAGTTGTAAAAGGAGCCGATGCGGTTTATACTTGAATTTGTATTGAAGATTGTACACAATGCCAAGGAGATATACGATGAAGAAGTTTTGTTTAATTGCTATTTTATTACTGGTATGCGTTTCATTCGCATTCACAGAAAAGAAATTTGATCCAGGTACAACATCATACGTCAATGTACCTATTCTGAAAATATACGACCATCCAGAGTATTATATCGTCACATATAGAAAGAACGGCCTTGATATCGGCCAGACTTCAGTTCCAAAAGAATGGTTCAGACAAGGTTCACCTGAAAGAAAGGGTAAATTCAGAAGCATTATAGGAAACGTTAATCCTTATATCACCCTTTGGTTCAGCAACGGCGAATTTTTCTCCATCTATGTGAACGTTCCTTCAAACAGAGCTGATAACGTATGGGGAGTTGCATACGGCACACAGAAAGCCCCGGATGTAATCGATCCTAAAAAAGTTGCGGCAGGGCTTTAGGTCTTAACCGTGAGCATTTTTGAATCTGTATCAAAAGCGGTTGCAGACGAGTACAGGTCAAACGGTATCGGTGGGTGGATTTTTACAAATTTCTCCCACCGGGACACCCTTACAGACACACTGCTATCTCTTGACATTTCTACTGTCTCCACAAGGCGTTGGGTTTATATAGTCAACGGTGATGGAACATATACAAAAATCGTACATGCAATAGAAAAACGAAATCTTGACTCTCTTCCAGGAAGTGAAGTTATCGTTTACAACTCACAGAAAACTCTTATAGATGCGCTCTGCAGCGTGTTGGACAAAACAAAACCATACGCAATGCTTTGCGACGAGGATATTCCAGTTATTTCAACTGTTGACGGTGGTTTTATATCGCTTCTTTCAAGGCTCGGAATAAAAACTTGCAGCGCGGCGACTTTAATACAACGAAGCAAGGGCATTCTCTCAGACGAAAGAATCTTGTCGCATGAAAGAGCGGCTTCCCTTCTCTATCTAACTGTATACGAAACTTGGAATTTCATTTCAGACTTCTATAAATCAGGAAAGGAGCTCACAGAACGAGCTGTTTGCGATTTTATTCTTTCTGAATTCAACCGATTCAACCTTGAGACAGATCATCCGCCAATCGTTGCTTTTGGATGCAACAGCGGAAACCCGCACTACGAAGTGCCCGAAGCAGGCGAAACAAGCGCAGTTGCGAAAAAGGGCGACGTAATTCAGCTTGATATTTGGGCAAAGGAAAAAGATGTTCATGACAGCATCTACGCTGATATTTCGTGGGTCGGCGTTTATGATGACAAACCGTCCGCGGAAGTTGCCGCACTTTTTGATACAGTCTGTAAAGCGCGCGATGTCGTAAAAGCAACGATTGAAAAAGGCGATTCCGCACAAATCACAGGCGCAGAGCTTGATGCGAAAGTCAGGGCAGTAATTACTGAAGCAGGATATATTGACGCTGTTAAACACAGGACTGGGCACGGAATAGACACAAGCTGCCATGGTTCTGGAGTCAACCTCGATTCGACAGAATTCCCGGATAAGCGGAAGCTGCTTGAATACAGCTGTTTTTCGGTAGAACCTGGCATTTACTTTGACAAATATGGTTTTAGAACTGAAATCGATATTTACATAAAAGACGGGAAACCGATAATTTCAGGCAGTATGTTCAAAAAATGTCCGCTTGAAATTCCGCAGAAAAAACTTCTGACTATAAACTGATTAAGGAAAAAGAATGCATATTATTACTCAAGCAGAAACAGAAAGATTCAAAAAATTTCTTGACTCACACGAATCATTCATAATAGCCGGGCATAAAGAGCCGGACGGAGACTGCATCGCTTCGACATTAGGACTTGCGGAGCTTGTAAAACGCCTCGATAAAAAGGCTTATACAGTCAACGCAGGACCTTTTAAGCGGACAGAGCTTAAAAAATACGAAAGAAAATTCAAAACAAAACTGAAGAACGCTTTGTTCGGAACGAAAAAGACAGCGCTCATTATGACAGATTGCTCAGAATTACCAAGGTTAGGCGATATAGACGAAAGGCTTTCTTCTCTCGATACGTTTATAATAGACCACCACAAGACTGCTGACGCAGACCCTAACAATTCGATAATCGATCCGAATGCGCCGGCTGCCGCATGTATCGTTCAGCAGCTATTTGAGAATATTATCGGGAAGCCTGACAAATCCACCGCCGAAATCCTATTCTTTGGTCTTGCGACGGATACAGGCTTTTTCCGCTTTCTTGACGAAACTGGAAAAGAAACTTTTGAAGCCGCCTCTCGTCTTGTAGACTGCGGCGCGAATCCGCGTACAACTTATGACGACATAACGGGCGGGAAACCCTACTCCACACGCAAACTGCTCGGAGTATTGCTTTCAAAAGCAGAAACATACTTTAATGGCAAGCTTGTCATAACGATAGAAAACATAGAGGACACGCGCCGCTACGGTCAGGAAGGACGCGATTCAGACAGTCTTTATCAGCTGCTGCTTTCTTGCGCGTCCGTGCAGGCTGTCGTTTTCATTCGCGAAGAGTCGGAGCAAACATGTACGCTCGGCTTCAGGTCACGCAATGACATTGACGTTAGCGCGGTAGCTTCTGTTTTCGGCGGTGGCGGTCACAAAAATGCAGCCGGCGCATTGACCGAAGGAACTCCTGTTCCTCTAATGAAGCAAGTAATCGACGAGTTCTCAAAACTTTTCTAAGCCTTTTTTTAAATGCTTTTTTAAATGTTTTTAAAAGTTTTTTAAATAACGCACCATTCTCCTGTCTCGTAACGTTTTATCATATAATTAATTACAAAAAGCATTTAAACAATTTCCATTTTTTTGGCACGAAATCTGCTTATTGTTCGTACCTGTTTATCGCAGGAAAAAACAATAAGGAGAACGTCATAAATGGAAGCTCTTGAAGAGACAGTAAAAAAGTACAGGAATGGTGACATCACGCTAAAACAAGCAGCTGATAAAGTGATGGAAATCATTTTCAAAAACCCGCGTTATTTTTACATGGGAAACATGCCAGAGGATTGTAAAAGCGAGTTTATCCTTCGCGTTTATACAAAGCTCGAACATATTATCGAAACTTATGATCCGTCAAAAAGTTTGTTCAGAACATATCTTGTGTTCTCTATGCAACCAATCCGAAGATCGCTTTATAAATCATATTTCCAGAATATGGCAGAAAACAAGGCGTATGAAGAATATGCCGCCGAGGAATGTTCGATGTGCGCGGCCGAAGAAGATATTGAATATGGTGAGAATCTTAAACAGCTTGATAGGAACACAATTCCGGAGAATGTAAGAATCTATCTTACTTCATGCCTTCCTAAAATGCCTGACGCAACGAAAATCATGATGCTTGCATTAAAATCGGAGCATTTCATAACATCGGAACATATAAGCAAGCTTCATAACGTGACAGGAATAAACGAAGATAAAATCCTTGATATGTTCCTTAAACTTCGCGGAACTTTATATAAAAGGAAAAAGTCGTACCATCATCATAAGGAACTTCAGAATAAATCATATATCCTAAAGAAGAGATCCATGTTCTTGCTCGAAACAGTCGAGAAAAAATCAAATCTCTACGAGATAATCGAAAATTCGAAGCGTTTTCAAAATGAAACCTGGAAGAAACAAATGGAAAAGATTAAATCCATACGCACAATTACACCGACCAATTCTGAAGTTGCAAGAATCCTCGGAATATCCGGCGACCAAATCCGCAGGCTTCAAAAATTCATAGAAGGCTTTTCGTCTTTTCCGCAGAAAAAAAAGAAGGGGTAGCAAAAAGCCCTACGAATTTATATTATTCTGATATGAAGATTTTCGTAGCGACAGGAAACCAGCATAAAAAAAAGGAATTGTCGGAGCTTTTTTCTCCGCATGAGATTTGTATTCCTTCTGACATAGGCATTTCGTTCGATCCTGATGAGAACGGTAACAGTTTTATAGCCAACAGCCTTATAAAAGCTGAAGCTCTTTGGCGCATAACAAAAACTCCGGTCATCGCCGATGATTCGGGGATTTGTGTAGACATACTGGATGGAAAGCCAGGGATATTCTCGGCAAGATACGCGGGAAAAGATGCCGAACCCGGATCTAAAGACTGCACGCAGCTTGAGAAAAACACGCTTTTGCTTGAAGAAGCATGGGATGCAGCCCGAAAGCAAGGATTAGATCCAGACGCAGCTCTTACGTGCCGTTTTGTTTGCGCAATGGTTTTATACCTTGGGAAAGACAGGTTTATTTCCGCTCAGGAAACGATAGAAGGCCAGCTTGTAAAAGATATAGAACATGCGACAGGAAAAGGCGGCTTTGGATACGACCCTATCGTCTATCTGCCTGAATTTGGCAAAACCATTGCAGAGCTCACTGAAGAAGAGAAAAACCGCATTTCGCACAGGGGAAAAGCCGCCGCAAAAATCCGGGCTCTTTTAGAAAGCTTTTAGAGAACGGCGGCAACTTTCCTTTTTGGTTTATATCTGGCAATGTCATTCTCATAATATGCTTGCTCTCAAAAGTGTGTAGCCAACATTTCCTGCATTGCCACTATTGAAGTCCGTAGGGCTGAACTTGTGGCAGATGCAGGGTGTTGGTTACACACTTTGAATAAAGCTCCTAAGTTAATGATATTGCTTAAGCCTGCGGAACAAAAACGTTCTGTCATTTAGAGCTGTAACCCATACAAGCCCGTTTTTTGCGGCTACACGGCGCAAAGCTTCTTCCGAATAAAATGAAACGTGCGTTGCATCGGAGCGGTACCACCAGTTTTTGAAAGATTCTTCCCCACCCTGCGGCAAAAGCATCGTTCCGACGGCTAAAAAGCCTCCGTCTTTGACGCTGGACGAAAGTTTTGAAAAGTCTTCATCGGGCGACTCGAAATGCTCCGCGACCTCCAAACATGTCACGAGATCCGCGCCGCCTTCAAAAAGCGGTGTGTCCGATGCAAAAAACGGATCCCAGCCACGTATCTCGCAGTCGCGCGACAGAATGCCTTTATTACGGTAGTTTTTTAGAAGCTCCACAAGAACAGGCTCCGGACCAGAGCCATAATCCAATATGCGCGTTATACCGCCACATTCGTCGCAGTTTGCTTGAACAAACGACAGTACAGGCTTTATAAAGCTTTCCAAAAAAGACACATATCCTTCGTTTTCAAGCGTGTTGTTATGCTTTAAGTAACGTTCTTTTTGTTTTTCCGGGGAAAGGCGCGACTTCGGAGCCATAAAAACTCCGTCACATTCCGAACACCTGTAATAATTCTTTTCTTTAACCGAAAAAGATATTCCTCTATCACCACCGCAAAAAACACATTTAAAATCCATGTCTCATTATATCATTTTTTAAAAATTTTTTTAAAAATTTCACTAATGATTCATGATAACCCCTCCGATAATGAATGTGAGGAATAATACCCTAATCGGAATTATCCCTTGCGTGTGTGTTTTTCGCGGATGTAGCCTTATAAACAATCGGGTAAAACGGACACGCCACCAGGCGGCAAGGATGCTGCCTGACCTTTTTACATTCCATGGAGGAAAATATATGATAATCAACCACAACATGTCTGCAATCAATGCAAACAGGGTTCTTGGCGTAAACAACAGCGGTTTATCCAAGGACATGAGCAAGCTCTCATCAGGACTCCGTATCAACAGAGCCGGTGATGACGCTTCCGGTCTCGCTGTATCCGAAAAACTCCGCAGCCAGATCCGCGGTCTGAACCAGGCTTCAAAAAACGCAGAAAACGGTATCAGTTTTATCCAGACGACAGAAGGCTATCTGCAGGAAACAACTGACATTGTTCAGCGCATTCGCGAGCTTGCTGTACAGGCATCAAACGGTATCTATACGGAAGAAGACCGCATGCAGATTCAGGTTGAAGTATCTCAGCTCGTTGCTGAAGTTGACCGCATAGCATCTCAAGCCCAGTTCAACGGCATGAACATGCTTACAGGACGTTTCGCCCTTGATCAGAACGGCGATTCTTATTCAGCTTCAATGTGGCTGCACGTAGGCGCAAACGTTGACCAGAGAATGAACATGTTCATTGGAACAATGACAGCAAGTGCTCTTGGTCTTCGCGAGGTTGGTGGCGAAACGATGATGTCTATCGCAGATCCAGACTCAGCAAACATGTCTATCAACACACTTGACGAAGCTCTGAAAAAAATCAACAAGCAGAGAGCAGACCTTGGTGCATACCAGAACCGTCTGGAAGTAGCAGTTCAGGGTATCAACATTGCGGCAGAAAACCTTACAGCATCAGAATCAAGAATTCGCGATACTGATATGGCAAGCACAATTGTAGACTATACAAAGAATTCTGTACTTACGCAGGCTGGAACAGCAATGCTCGCACAGTCTAACGCAAGCGCACAAAATGTCTTGTCTTTGCTGCAATAGTGGAGTATAATCGGACTGTGTAAATAATCGGTATTTATGCAGTCCGGTTTTTAACACCGAGTCTTTTCAGAAGACTCAAAAAATTGATCTTTGAAAACACCTTTCATGGGTACATACCCGACAGAAAAAGCTACTGTAATAAGGGTACAGCAGCCTTTCCTGTCGTATGAAGTCTGAAACTGCATGCAAGAGGCGCATAACTTCACGCAGTCTTCGTATGTATGACAGTGAACAGAACATGGATTGTTCTGTTTTCCTTTCATGGAGGGTACTATTATGGTTATTAATCACAATTTGAGTGCTATGTTTGCTAACCGCAATCTGGGTGTAACACACAGCCAGCTTCAGAGCAACATGGAAAAACTCAGTTCTGGTCAGAAAATTAACAAAGCCGGCGATGATGCTTCAGGTCTTGCCGTATCTGAAAAGATGCGCAGCCAGATCCGCGGTCTGAATCAGGCACAGAAAAACATCAACAATGGTGTTTCGTTCATTCAGGCTACAGAAGGCTATCTGCAGGAGACAACTGATATTTTACAGCGCATCCGCGAACTTTCAGTACAGGCCGCTAACGGTATCTATACAGAAAGCGATCGTATGCAGATTCAGGTTGAAGTTTCACAGCTTGTAGCTGAAGTTGACCGCATTGCTTCACAGGCACAGTTCAACGGCATGAACATGCTTACAGGTTCATTCGCCAAAGATTCTGTTTCTGGTGCTATCATGCAGTTCCAGATTGGAGCAAACGTTGACCAGAATGTACGTGTATACGTAGGCACAATGTCCGCACAGGCTCTTGGTCTTACGGGCGGCCAGGCAGAAGAGGAAGTTATTTCTGTTTCTTCACCTGATACAGCTAACGTAGCTATAACAACAATTGATGAAGCACTCAAGAGAGTTAACGCTCAGCGCGCAGACCTCGGTGCTTATCAGAACCGCTTTGAGCTCGCCTCACAGGGAATTGGCACAGCTGCTGAAAACCTTCAGGCTTCTGAGTCTCTTATCCGCGATACTGATATGGCTTCTGCAATCGTTGATTATACAAAGAACCAGATTCTCACACAGTCTGGTACTGCAATGCTGGCTCAGGCAAATACTTCAGCACAGAATATTCTTAGCCTGATTAGCTAATGCGATATACACATTAACCGTTAAAGAGAAGTCTGGATGTCATCTTTTTAGCGGGTTCGGGAAAAGCAGTAAAAGGAGCGCCCCTTTTACTGCCCTCTTCCTGATTTATTAATAGCTTAGTGTGCTAAAAAACTTTCGCTGGACTATTGTTCTAGAAAAAGTTTTTTAAGCATTTAACAACTGCATAATCATCCAAGGAGGATGCCCATGATTACTACCGGTATTTCAGGGCAGGCAATGGTCAGGGACGGCCAGCACATCATTTCTCAAAATTCTGCATCAATTCCTGCAAAAAAAGTCAAACCACAAGTTGATATCAACGAAGGTATGGAAGAAGCCGCAAGAGACATTAAAAAAGAGCTTGCGGAAGTTCAGGATACTGTCGCGAAACTTCAGAACATTACAAATGTAATGGGTCGGAAAATAGGATTCAAAGTAAACGAAGAACTGGGCGAGGTTGTTGTCAAGGTGATTGACCCTTCTACCGATAAGGTAATTAAGGAGATTCCATCCGCAGAAATACAGCAGCTTCAGGTTCGGATAAAACAGACGATCGGTTTGCTTTTCGACGAAACAATCTGAACACTGCGGATGCAAAATGTGATTAATGGCTGATATTTCAATTCCCGGAGTAAGCAACAAATATGGTACTAACGAAACCATACAAAAGCTTATGGAAGTCGAGAGAGTACCTCTTACTCGGGAACAGGACAAACTAGAGAAATACAAGCAGGAGCAATCCGCATGGCGTGATGTAAACCGCCGTATGAGCGCGCTCAGAGAGAGCGCGAGGTCTTTGTATTCTTTTGACAATCCGTTCAGCTCCAAACTTTCGGAATCTTCCGACGAATATTCAATAACAGCAGAACCAGCAAGAGACGCCTCACTTGAAACCTTCAAGATTAAAGTCATGCAGGTTGCATCCGCAGACCGTTTTCTTTCCGGTGAGATTGAAAAGAATTCAGAAGTTCCAGAAGGCACATACACATTCACCGTAAACGAAAAAAAAGTTTCTTTTAATTGGAAAGGCGGAAAGCTTTCTGACTTTTCTGCAGCCCTTAACCGACGCAGCAACGGTATAGTTAAATCATCAATAATCGGTGTTTCAGGCACAAAACAGTCACTTCTTATAGAATCGCTTATCTCCGGCGCAGAGAACAGGCTTCAGTTCGAAGATGCCGCCCTGGATTACGCAGTTCGTATCGGTATGATACAGAAATCAGCGGTGTCGCGTCAGGTCGTTCTTGGAAGAACGACATCCGAGCTTAAGAGCATTCCGGATTTTATCTTTTCGGCGGTTAAGTCTGCTGACGGCATAATAAAAGCACCGCCTGTAACAGGTTTTCAAGTTCCAGTACCAGAAATTGGCGGAGACAATAAACGCATAACTTTTGAACTTACGCTCACAACAACAGCAGAACCGCCTACGGTACAAAAACCAGCTGTTTCTGCTCCTGTTATGCCTGACCCTTCACGCATTCAGTACAAAGGAATAATCATTTATAACGATGATTCAGAAATAGGGCTTTCACCAGAATTTGAATCGGACGATTACATTGACCCGGTAGAAAGCAGCGCTATAGTGTATATAAAGACACCTTCTGGCGAAGTCGCGCTGGAGCCTGTGCTTTCTGAAAACACGAAGATTAAGTACACAATTGACCCTTCGATGTATGACGGCGTTGAGTCGATAATAATTCGCAACAGAAACACAGAAAAGACAGTTACAATAACGACACCAATCCTTTCTGACGCAAACAGCACAGGCGACTATGAGCCAGTTAACCCCGTATCAATTGCAGGAGACGCGAAGCTTCAGTACGAGGGTATAAACATGACCCGCAGCACAAATAAAATAGACGATATCGTCCCAAATGTAACGCTGAACTTGCACGAAGCTTCTGACAAACCAGTTTCCATAACTATTAAATCGGACACGGAAGCAGCAAAGGACGCTCTTATCAAGCTGGTCGGATATTATAATCAGCTATTGACGGAGTTCAATGTCCTTACGCAGAATAAGCCAGAAATCATCTCCGAGCTTGAATATCTTACTACAGAAGAAACAGAAGAATACGAGCAAAAGCTTGGAATGTTCACAGGCGACACTACCCTTTCGACCGAGAAAAACAGCCTTCAGCGCATTATAACGAACAACTACGTTATCGAAGGCAATGATATTTCGATGCTTGCTCAAATCGGCATTTCCACAGGCGCATCTTCCGGAACATATAACGCATCAAGACTCCGTGGCTATCTTGAGATTGACGAGAAAAAACTTGATTCAGCTCTCACGGATAACATTGACCAGATAAAGTCTCTTTTTGGATATGACACCGATGATGACAAGGTTATCGATTCTGGAATAGCATATTTGCTCGATAAAAACCTTCAGGCATACGTACAAACCGGCGGAATTCTTTCTACAAAGATTTCTACGCTTGATACGAGAATTTCATCAACACAAACTTCAATTAAAAAACTTGAGGATCAGCTTGATAAAAAAGAAGCCGAATATAAACGGAAATATGGTAATATGGAATCGACGCTCAGTACGCTTGAGTCACAGTCAACATCCATTACAAACTTTAATGATCAGTTCAGTAACAACAGGAGATAAACAGACATGAAAATTGAAATAAACGGACAGCCACTTGCATTCACACTTGAGAATGAAAAAACAACAGGCGATATACTGAACGCACTTGAAGAGCAGTTTGAAAAGAACGATTCGACCATAATAGAAATTGAGCTGAACGGCAAAAAAATAACTGCAGAAGAGATAGAATCTCTTTCTAGCAGAGCAATAGATGATAATGATTCTATTTCCGTAAAATCTGTATGTGCTGACGGAATAATAATGTCACTCAAAGAGCTTGCTAATGATTTTGAGCCGCTCTGCACAGAGCTTGAAGAGCTTCCTGTGCTTATGCAGCAGAATGACGACAAAAAGAGCTATGATATAATCAACAGATTCGCAGAATCCTTCGATATTCTTTGCCATCTCGCAACTCTTTCTTCATTGTTCCCAGCTAAATTTGAAGGCAAGAAAATTGCAGAAAAGTCACTGGCAGATTTCCTTAAAGATTTCTCGCCTATTCTCACGGATTTTGAGGATTCACTTAAAAACAAAGACACTGTTCTTACAGGTGACCTTGCAGAATACGAGCTTAAACCAAGATTGGAGGCATATATATCTGATATAGCCGGGTTCTAAGATGAATTACGCATTTGACTCGCTTCCATTACAAATCTCCCCGCTTACGACATTTCTTCTTATAGCACTGGCTGTATTTCTTCTGCTTATCCTTTTCGTAATTAAAAAGGTTCATGACGATTATACCAAAGGTTCAGATTATTCTTCGCAGAGTGCAAAACTGATAACAAACAGCGCAATCCTTTACAGAATAACGAAAACCTACGAATTTAACCATGAAGAATTCGCATTCCTAAAAAAAATGTGTACGACACAGAAAATCCCTAATCTTGAATACACATTCCATTTTGATGTGCCTTCTGATCAGTTTTTTATTTCAAAATTCAACGAGATAAACGGTCAGACAAATAAAAAAGACGAAACAATACAAAACGAACTCGCATTGCTTTTTTCCATAAAGCAGAAAGTAGACAATTCCAGGAAAACACTTTCCAACATGACGAGTACCGCATCCATTCCTGTCGGTGACTCAATTTTCTATTTCTCTGATACAAAAGAGCAATTTGAAGCGACAATACTTGGCAACACAAAAAGCGAGCTTATTCTTTCTATTCCAAAAGATATTTTCGGTAACCCGATAAAGCCGCCGGCGCTTTCTAAAATATCGCTGTTGTATCAGACAAAAAACGGCAGCGCATATCTTTCCGATGTCCGCATTATCCGCTATCAGGACACGACAGGCAACGGCGAAATGGTAACTTCACACTGCAATAATATGCAGAGCTACCAGAGAAGACAGTTCAAGCGCGTAAACATGAACATTCCATGCGTTTTTTCTGCCGTAAAAATAACGACTGGCGGTCCAAAATCAAAAGCTGACCTTACCTACACTCCTATGGAACGCAAGTATAATGGACAGCTTTTGGAACTTTCCGCTGGCGGCTGCAGCATTATGACAAGCATGAACATACGCGAGAAGCAGTACATTTATGCTGAAATCAAAATTGACGGTGAACAGCCTGATTCCGTGATAGGCTTAATCGTAAACACAACGCCAATAACAGACAGACGTCAGTATGTTCTCCATATCTTGTTCGTACGTATTACAAATAAGACAAGAAATAAAATCTTCGCGCGCGTATATGAGTATAAAAAATGAACTGTCCTATTCTCAAAGTTAACTTTTTAGAGATTTTGATAAATCTTTCCGTTGACTGTTTTTTTACTTTGGAGTAACCTATAAATATGAAAGTACTTGAGCTGAAGAATGTTCACAGAGATGAAGGCTACATCTACTATCGCCGTACTTTTCAAGCTGATGCTGTTCTGGAACTTCCTTTGAAAACAATGCAGACCCCTGTTGAGTTTACAATTGAACTTTCACCATTAGGTACGAAAGACATCGATATAACATTCTTGGATAATATCGACTATCCTCTTCTTCCGTTGACAAAATCGCTCAAAGAAATAATCCTTAGTAAAGATTCAGAAGGATTACTACCCTGATATACCTACATACACAATCCGCAGAAGAAACAATAGAGCTGGGTACAATCATTGGAAAGCATCTTAAGCCCGGTTCTGTACTTGCCATGCAAGGAACACTTGCAGCCGGAAAAACAACAATCACAAAAGGAATAGCAGCCGCACTTGGCATTACAGAAACTGTAACAAGCCCTACTTTTACGCTTATCAGTGAATATGAAGGCAAAATGCCTCTTTATCACATGGATGTATATCGTCTTGATTCCACTGAAGATTTTATAAACCTTGGAACAGATGATATGATCTATGGCAAAGGTATTTCCGTAATTGAGTGGAGTGAGAAAATAATGGAGGAATTGCCCTCCTCTACGATTATTATAAAACTTGAAGCACAGCAGGACGGCTCCAGACGTATTACGATTGAAAACTGGAACGATTCAGATTTTATTGCCGATGCTTCAAAATTCAAGGAATAAAAAAATGAAAGCTCTTGCAATAGACAGTTCCTCAAATTGCATAACATTTACAGTACGTAATGAAGATAAAACGGTTCGCCTGGCTCTCGATATCGGAATGCACCAGTCAGAGCAGCTTTTACCTAGTATTGAGCATGTATTGACGTTGGCTTCTCTTTCCGCGTCCGACCTGGAGTTTACAGCTCTTTGCGAAGGACCCGGTTCATTCACAGGACTGCGTCTTTCGTATGCCGCGCTAAAAGCTTTACAGCTAGCCAACGAAACCCCAATTTATGCAGTTCCGACGCTTGAAGCGCTTGCTTACCCTTTTGCGCAATGGAAAGGCGCAGTTGTTCCAGTTATCGACGCAAAGAAAAACCGCTTTTACGCCGCAGTTTACCGTAACGGAAAAGAGAATACGCCGGCCGCGGACGCGACTATCGAAACGATAGCTTCCTGGCTCGATAAAGAAGAGGAAATCCTTGCCGCTGGTCCTGACGCGGAATACTTTGCAGAATGTCTTATAGCGGCATGCCCAGAATTAAAAGTTACGACACTCCGTTCTTTTTACATTGATGCTGGTCAGCAGCTGCTTGAAATTGCGAATAAAATGTATTTGGAAAAGAAAGCTCCAATGCAGGATTATGACGGTCCTGTCTATATCCGTCCATCAGAAGCAGAAGAAAAAAGGGCCGCAGAACGCGACCCTGAATAAAGCATTTATTTTTTGAGCAAGTTCGACAGAGCGGAAAGGTCCGCTTTTGCAGTCGAAGCCGCAGCCTTGTTTTCTGACTGGATAGCGTTGAACACTTCCTGCCTGAAAACTTTAACGTCTTTTGGTGCGTCAATTCCGACCTTTACCTGATCGCCGCGCACTTCCATTATCGTAAGTGTTATATTGTTTCCAATACAAATTTTTTCGTTGATTTTCCGGGATAATATTAGCATACGCCCTCCGGATTATTCTTCTTCAATTCAGCAAGAATATCGTGTTTTGTAGCCCATCTGCTGTCGCCAAGTGCTACTTGCATTGCTTTTCCGTTCTGCTTGTTGATAATAACTGGTCCCTGCAAATTTGCTGTGACTGAACTTCCATCAGATGGAATTGTAACAATAGCAAGTACGATTACATCGCTTGGGTTTTCAATTCCTATTTTAAGAAGAGTAGCATCATCAATATCCATTTCATAATCAGGACGGAATAAGAACGGATCTATAAGGAAGAACGAAAGGTTCGCATCCTGAACTGACTGCATGACCATAAAGGGCCTGTATTCAGACTCTGAAAGTTCAAAATCCTTATATTCCTCGAATCCTAATAGTCCTTGTGGCATGTTAATATGCTGTTTCATTATTTTACCTCATATAATCAAGTAATGATGTTGAATATAATTTTGAAGCTGTACTGAACGTCGCTTTCTGAACATATTCAAGAAGCTTAAGATCTGTTACAGCCTGTGAGAAATCAACGTCGCCTTCGCGTGAAATACGAGATGTCGTATCGAGCGCAGTTTTTTCGTTTCTCGTGATGTTCTGCTGTGCGCGCTCGTACTGTGCTCCAGTTTCCGCAAGTCTTGTTATAAGGTTATCAAGCCCCTGATCAATTGCGCCAAGTGCTTTTCCCCCGATTGTCTCCGTATCGCCTGCAAGCATTGCATTACGAAGCGCGATAACTGCGTCGAATACTGAACCGCCTGAAACTTTTGTTGAAGTTGCAAGATTGTATGGCGGTCTTTGTGTAGCATCCTTGATTATACCCAGGTCGTTAAGGACAGAGCCGCTTTCGTCACGGAGCCAAAGCTGGTGTGCATCTGTTGTAGAAAGGTTAAGTCCGTTCGTAAGCGGGTCGATAGAAGCCTTTATCGCTACATCGGAATTATTTATCTTCGCGATGATTGAGTATACGTTGTCTCCGGCGTTTATCTTTATTTCTTTACCGTCAATAGAGATTACGCTGTCATTAGCAACTCTGTAGCCTGTTGCGTCACGCTCGGAATAAAGCTGCTGATTTTCTGCCCAGAAAATACGATTGCCAGCCGGAACAAAGTCGATATAAGCATTCTCATCAACCTCGAACTTATTTCCGTCAATGCTTCCGTTGTAATGTACTTCTGTTATATAAGAAACAGATGATCCGTCAACAGGACCAGATATAACGTCAAAAGCCGTTCTGTTTGTGCTCGTTCCGCCGAAAATAGCGCTTCCTTCAGAGTTTACAGCATTTCCGTTCTGAACAAGTTCTTTAAGAAGCTCGTCTACTTCTACAGCCATGTTCTTAAGGTCTTCTTGCGAATAAATACCGTTTGCGCCCTGAACAGCCATTTCACGGACTCTCTGAAGAATCTGAACAGACTGATCGATATATCCTTCTGCTACTGTAAGTTTGTCAGTAAGCGTCTGTGCGTTTTTTGTGAACTGGTTAATGCGTGATACATAAGACTGATAGCGCACAAGATGACCAGCCGCGATAGGGTCGTCGCGAAGATTCTGAATACGCTGCTGGTTTCCAAGCTGATTATTAAGTTTATTAAGACGGTACTCCTGCTTCCTCATATTTCTTTGAAGCTCATTCGTACCCATGTTCGTACTAATTCTTCTCATACTCTTCTACTCCTTCACCATCTATCATGCTGGACCAAGTTTAAGTACAGTACTTATTAGTTCATCCATAACTGTTACGATTTTAGCAGCGGCGTTATAACCGTGCTGGAACTTTATAATATCTGCGAGCTCTTCATCCATGTTAACGCCAGAGATCGAGTCGCGAAGTCCGCGGAGGTCGTCCATTATAGCTGTCTGACTCTGATAGTTAAGCTCTGCCTGCTCACCTTTAAGACCGACATTCGTAACTGCGTCAGCAAAATAATCGTCAAAAGTGCTTGCTCTGTCTATCATAACCTGGGTGTTACGAAGAGCGGCAATCTCTACCGCCGCGGACGAGTCACCTGGCTCTGCGATGCCGGTGCTTCCCTTTTTCGCCGCCGCTACAGAAAGAACATCAGTTCTGATTGCTGAATTGACTTCCATGTAGCCAGCTGGGTTAAGCACCGGAGAAACTGTATACTGAGCGCCGGCAAGCTTCGATACTGCATTCGTTTGGTTAAAGTCGAACGCACCTGCACTTCCGGTTGCTGAAAGAACGCCGGCATAACCTGTAAGGAAATAACCGTTGTCTTCCAAATGACGGATTACAAAATCAGGATTATCCTCATCCTGTGCTGTTGTTCCCTTAAGCACGAGGTTGTTGTTTCTGTCGAGGTAAGCCTTAACTTCACCGTCTGAATCGTTAATTCTGTTTATTACTGTTTCAACAGTATCTGCGGCATAGTACGGAATATCGATTGTTCCGTCTTTTCCAGCGATACGCATTGTACCTTCAATACCAATCTGATCCTGTGGTTTCAGTGTATTTGTTCCTGTAATGCGGAAGATGTATGAAGAATCTTCAACGCCATCACCGTTTCTGTCGTAGTTACCGAGAGCATTTGTAACGAACGGCTGCTCAACGAAGAAATCAAGGCCCGTAACGTTATTCGCGCCGACTGCATTACGGTGGATATCGTTCACAAGGTCCATAAAGTTCATTGTCATTGTGTTAAGGCTCTGAAGCTCATGGCGGACATCTACATCGCGAAGTTCGATTAAAGCACCAAGCTTACCGCCAGAAATCTCTGCCTTATTCTTTGTATCTGTCCAAACAACGCGGCTGTATCCGTTGTTGTCGATCATCGGTTCAATATCGAGCTGGCGCGCAATACCGCCCTGAACAAGAATACGTCCGTCAAGGTGAATCATAAACTCATCGTTGTCGCGTGTGTCGCGTGTGATATTTACAAGCTGAGAAAGTTTTTCAACAAGAAGGTCACGCTGGTCGTAAAGGTCGTTCGGGTTATCGCCCATCGCCTCTGACTTCTCAATTTCTGTATTGAGCTCGGCTATGCGCTGTGTGTATCCGTTTACCTGAGTAACTGTAGCCTCAATATCGCTGTTCAAAAGCGTTCCAATACCGGCAAGGCTTGTATGACGCTGGCGGATTGATTCTGCCAATGTTTCTCCGCGTGTTACAACAGCCTGTCTTGCAGCCTTTGTTTCCGGATAAAGTGAAAGTTCCTGCCATGATTCCCAGAATTTATCCATATTTGTGCGTACGGAAATGTCTGCTGGTTCATTATAAACAGCCTCAAGCATGGCATAGTAGCTTTCGCGTGTCTCCCAGTAAGATTCCTGGTTCGCCTGTGCTACGATGCGACCATCTAGCATTTCGTCACGGACGCGTTTAATGCTTTCTGCAGTAACACCCTGCCCTATCTGACCGGCGACTTCGGCTCTTTCCAAATCTGGTCTGTAAAGAGGATCGTATTGTCTGAGCTGTACGCGCTGACGGGAATATCCTTCAGTATCGGCATTCGATATATTGTGTCCTGCAGTATTGATAGCCTGACTGTGCGTCATAAGGCTTCTTTTTCCCATCTCTATACCTGCAAATGTACTAGCCATATATCCTCCTTATAATCTCGCCGAACAAAACATAAAAACACTTACGAAAGTGTGTTCAAAAGCAATGACTCTGGTTTTGAGTGAATAAGATTGCCTTTGTTTGAATAAAGCGTATTTCTTCTTTGCGGAACGACGTTATCGTATACGCTCTGCAAGAAACTACGCGTAACCGAAATATAATTGTTAAGCGCGTCATTCTCTATTCTTGACGCAGCAAGTTTTTGATGAACCATATGGAAAAGAGGATTTCCTAACAGAACGTCCTTATCTCCGGCATCTTTCTTTGCTTCTGTATATGCATTCGCACGCTTTTCTTCCAATACGGAGAACTGCTGCGAAAGATAATTCAAGGTCACGATATGAGCCTCTAAATCTTCCCAGTTACGTGTCGTAACGTCCTTACGGATTTTTTTCTGTTCCGCAAGAATAAGGTCAAGCTGCGATCTCTGCTGCTCTAATATACTGTTTAACATCTCAAGACTATTCATATATTCATGCCCCTGTTTTTCTAAGAAGCCTCTGACTCCCCTGTTTTGAGTATCGGAAAACGGTTAGAAAAGTTTATGAAAAAACCTTCGTTTAAAAATCGCTAAACAGAAAAACAAAAACTCCGAAAATAAGGTTGTGGCAGCTTGAAAAGTGAAAAACTATTTGGGTTTGCTTTTAAATTATCCAATTCCGACAGAAGGAGGTTCACATTATGGAATGCTATGCACTGAAAGGATATGGAGAAACAAAAGACTATATGCAGATTGTTAAAAAACTTGATGATGGATATGTAGTCAAGATTGTAAGAGATATGGATGGTTACGATGATATTACAACTGATTTTATGAGTCAGGAATTGTTCGATACATGTCTCCGCACAGGCTACATCAGCAAGATCGAGTCTGTGGAGAAGCTTGCCGTTAACGCATAAGCTTGCCTTGTCAGGCGTTTCATCTGGCGTCTCGCTGCGCTTTACAAAACTGCTTGTACTGCGTGGATTGCGCGGATTATCTTAAGTCCGTCAAACCAGATGTGAAATGCGATTTCCCTACTTTCGGGATTTGACGGATTATTTGCACAGATTTTGTTCCAAACAGATAAAAAGTTTTCTTTGTTCATAAATCCTGCTAGTTCGTTCTGGCAGGATTCTTTTTTTTCTATGAACTCTTTAATAGCCTCATAACATCGGTCTGGATAAATCGGACATTCTATTTTTGACTTTTCAGAAATTGTTTCAGTGAGCTCCCGGAGTTTTGGTCCAGTGCCGAAAAGCACACGGTCTGATATCCGCGCGGATGGGTATACTTCTGTGTTCAGGAAAAGCGGCGAGTAGTCGATTGTACGATTCGATGCTGTGCATGACTGTGCGCAGCCCGATGATATTTCTATTTTAACCAGCGACTGTAAAAAATAGAAATCCTCGCCGCTGACGCGCTTGTTCATTCCGCCGCAAGACACGTACCCTTCGGCAGTACACACTAAAGAAGGTCCAAGAATAGGCGCCCAATAAGGAGTTCCAGTTTCCCGAAGCTTTTTGGAGTGAAGCATCATATAGTTTTCATATGTATCTATTGCTTGCTGTAGTTTTTCCGTAGAAGCTTTTTGGTGGCGGAATGGAACAAGCGCGAAAGAACGCTTACCGTGATTCTGGGCAAAGCGGAAAAGCTCCTCGGCATAGTTCTCTGCGACTAGAGTATCTGCGTCCATGCAGGCTATCACTTCCGCGCCGCAAGCAAGAGCGTAGTCCATCCCGATTTTACGGGCAAGCCCTACTCCTTCTTTTTCTGAAAGCTCATTCCCTGGCGAAGTTTTGTCAATCACAGATACGAAAAGGTTCTCGTAAGAACACGCGGACAAAGACGAGAGCATTTGTACGTTGTTTTGCTTTACGTCGCCGTCGTCATTTTCGCGGCTATTGACGACACACACGACATGAAGCGTCGCCCGGGAGTTAGTGTCATGCGCTAAGCTGTCAGCCGCGCGATAAAGGCTCCCAGCTGACGCGGAAAGCGACGCGAGCGTGTCTTTTATTCCGGGATATTCGTTTTTCACAGGGATGACGACGGCGACTTGCGGCGCGGAACAAACGCCAAAAAGTATCTGAAGCCGAGCGTTCAACTGATTCCGCACTTCTGTACAGTCTTCCGGACTATACAGCGACTTTTTTTGGAAGTATTTAAGAAGAGTGTCTTTCATAAGCTTTTAGGCATGTGTAGAAGTTCCGTCAAAACCTGCCGCACGGAGCATTTCCATGCTCATCTCAAACCGACCTTCGATAGAAACGTCGTAGTCGCTTCCTGAGCATGGAAGCCAGTTTATTTTGACGCCTGTCTTTTCCATGCGGCGGAACCATGTTTCCTGCCGTTTTGCGAACTGCCCGATTGAGATGCGGAGCTTTTCGTAAAGTTCTTCCTCTGAGCCGAGTTTCCCCTGCAAATACCACGCTATTAGCTTGTACTCAAGTCCCAGCCGTTCCAAGCGCTCCCACTCAATGCCGCCGTTATGAATCCGCTCAACTTCGGCAATCATTCCTTCCTTAAAGCGTGATGTCATGCGCCTGTTTATACCAGCTCTGAGCATATCCCGTGGGAATGTCGTTCCGATTATAAAAGGCCGTATGTCCGGGCGGGCAGGAACGGAAGCAGAAGTCGCATCAAAATCAAGCACGTCAGCAGCAGAGGCTGTTGATCCCGAAACTTTGCCGTGTTCCTGCATGAAAGTTTCAATCTCTATGGCGCGGAGCAACCTGTGGTGTTCCAGTAAGTCCGTTGTGTTATGAAGTTTGTCGCCTTTCAGTTTTATAAGGATTTCCGCAAGCTCCGCATCGGTTTTTCCGACGAGGCTCGTCCTAAGCTTTGCGTTGCACGGCACATCGACAAAGCTGTAGCCGCGGACGATGGCATCAAGATACATGCCTGTTCCGCCGCATACTACTGGAAGCTTTCCACGCGAAAGAATCTCCGGGAAAACAGAATAAAAGCCTTTTTGGTAGTTGAAAACCGAGTATTCGTCTGGCAGAGAGACAACATCGATTAAGTGATACGGAACGGTGCGCTCCGGGTTATGAAGTGTGTATTCGCAAATGTCTTTGCCGCTTCCGATGTCGAGTCCGCGGTAAACTTGCCTTGAATCAGCGGAGATTATTTCGCCGTCGAGCGCGTCTGCCAGACGAACGGCGAGAGCCGTTTTTCCAACGGCTGTGGGGCCAAGAACGACGATGCAGTTATAACTTACAGAACACGAAGAACTGCACATTTCAAATACTCCGACTTTGGATAACCGGCAAGAACGGGATGATCCGGTCCCGCGCCCCGTTTCTCAAGAATCTGCACAGTTCTGTGGGCATCGTTCGCGGCATTCTGAATCATGCTGTAAAACGTGTTGTAATCAAAAAAGTGTGAGCACGAGCATGTAATGAGGATTCCGCCTTTTTCAAGGATCTTCATGGCGCGGAGGTTTATCTCCTTATAACCGCCATAAGCCTTTTGAACCTGCTTCGCGCTTTTTGTGAAAGCCGGCGGATCAAGAATTATCATGTCGAAAGTGCGTTTTTCCGCCTCGTATGAACGAAGGACATCAAAAACGTCGGCACAAACTGCGGTGACTTTTTTGTCCATACCGTTCAAAGCGATGTTTGCCTTTACGTTCTCAACGGCATCTTCTGAAATATCGACTGCAGTAACTTCGGAAGCTCCAGCCGCTGCACAATTGAGCGCGAATGCTCCCGTATGCGTGAATGTATCAAGAACACGCTTACCTTTCGCAAACATCGCGGCACAACGGCGGTTGAATTTCTGGTCGAGGAAATATCCTGTCTTCTGCCCTTTCTCTAAATCGACCTGAAGGATAATCCCATTTTCTTTTATGCGGATAACAGGGTCATGCTCCGCGCCAATCCAGCCCGATTTTTCTTCCAAGCCTTCTTTTTCGCGCACGGAAGCATCGCTCCGCTCATAAATTCCGAAAGGATGACATACATCAGTAAGAACTTTAAGAATTATTTCCCTGTAAACTTCCGTGCAAAGCGCAAGAAACTGAACGACAAGGAAAACCCTTCCCTCCACATCACAATAGCGCTCCACAGTAAGACCGGGCAAAAAATCTGCCTCGTCAAAAACAAGGCGGTATGAATCGTGCTTGCCATAATACGCGAACCGTATTGAAAGAGCATCTTCTATGCGTTTTTTGAAAAAAGCTTCGTCAAAAACTTCGCCACGCTCTCTTGTCAGAATGCGAACGACAATTTTCGACTTTTTATTTATTATACCTGTTCCCAAATACTGCCCGGATTTTGAAAGAACCTCGACAACTTCTCCATCGGGAACAGTACATTCGGCATACTGCTCTGTTGTAGTACCGTTCTTTACGTATGCAATCTCATTGTCGAAAACCCAAGGAAAACCTTGTCTTATCTCTTCATCTTCTCTTGGTTTAAGTATAATGCGGGAACAGGCACTCATCTTTATTTACCGCCCAACAAGTCTTCCATCGTGTAAACGGAACCTTTTGAAAGCTTTCCGCTGTAAATGCCTGAAGAAAGCCACTCACAAGCACGAACCGCGCCAAGAGCAAGACCTTCGCGGCTTCTTGCTGTATGAGTAAGCTCTATCGTATCTGCGGCTGAATCAAAGAACACCGTATGAGTTCCCGGGACACAGCCTACACGCGTAGACGCAACCTGAATCTGGTTTTTCGCCGGTTTGCCCTGGAAATTGCCGGAGACAATTTCTGTTTTTGAAGGCATTTCTGCCATTATGCGGCGGGCTATTTCAAGCGCGGTTCCGGACGGGCTGTCAACTTTCGTGTTGTGATGAGCTTCCCAAACTGCGCAGTCGTATTCATCGTAGTTTGATATAAGAGAAGCAGCCTCTTTTACAATCTTGTAGAAAAGGTTAACACCTACGGAGAAATTAGCCGCATAGAACAAAGAACCATTGCATTCAGATGCAAGAGCTTTTACTTCCGGCAGATGAGTCATCCATCCTGTAGTTCCTACAACGAGCGGAATTCCAAGAGGAAGGAAAGTCTTAATATTCGTAAGCACAACATCAGGATTCGTAAACTCGATGATACCATCCACATCCGATTTTTTAATTGCCTCTGCAACATCGGAAGCGTTTCCAGTCTTAATGATTGCATCCTCTGCATACGGATCTGCCGTTAGGACAACATGGTTACCGCGTTTTTCAGCGATGCCCTTTATCATGTGTCCCATCTTACCAAAACCGACGATAGCTATCTTCATTTCAGTTCATCTCCTTCTTTTTCACCAAAAAGTGCCTGATGAAGCACCTGAACGACTCTGTTGCTCTCTGACTCATCGCAGATCATGCTGAAATTAACTTTAGAAGCGCCCTGGCTTATCATCTGAACGTTTATATTTTCCTTTGCGAGTGCGGCAAAACCAGCAGCAAGAATCGCACTTGAACGCTCAACATCGCAGATTATCGTAACAATCGCCTTGCCTGACTTTGCCTTAACATCAGCAACACGGCTTATATCAGCAATAAGTCCGTCGAGGTTCTGCTTTGTCTTAACCGTAAGAGAAACAGAAACCTCACTTGTAGCAACGACATCAACACTGACATCCCACTTAAGGAACTGATTGAAAATATGCGCCAAATAACCAGCAGCTCCAAGCATACGAGTTGAAACGATATCGATGAGCGTTACGCCCTTTACTGCTGTAATTGCGCGTACTGGCGACGGCTTTGATGAATGTTTTTCAACGATAATAGAGCCAGGCGACTGGATATTGTACGAGTTTTTAACGCGAACAGGCGTTCCTGTCTTGCGGCAAGGAACCATTGAGCGCGGATGAAGAACCTGTGCGCCAAAATAAGCAAGCTCAGAAGCCTCTTCATACGTTACTTCCGGCACAGAACGAGCCTCTTTAACGATGCGCGGATCTGTCGTAAGAATACCGTCAACGTCTTTCCATGTCTGAATCTCGTCTGCGCCAAGAGCAGCGCCAAGCATTGTCGCAGTAAGATCGCTGCCTCCCCTTCCAAGTGTCGTTATATAGCCGTTCGCGTCCTTTGCGATAAAGCCTGTCACAACTGGGATTTCATCGCTCTTTCCGCTTTTATATGCTTCAAGGGCCTTCGGAATTGTCTGCCATACGGAATCAAGAAGCTCCGCAGACATAAAGTTCGAGTCCGAGAAAATACCAGCGTCCCAAGCATCATAGAACTTTGCCTTTACGCCAATTTTATTGAGATATGCGGAAGATATACGGACAGAAAGCCGCTCGCCGAAAGATACGAGATAGTCGCGTGTACGTTTAGTAAGCTCCCTGAGCATCGAAATGCCGGTAAGAAGCGTCTTAAGCTCATCAAGGAGGTCTTCCACCATCGCCTTGTCAATTCCAAGTTCTTCAACTGTTTTATAGTGAAGAGCCTCAACACCGGAAATATCTACTTTTCCGTTAACAGCCATATCTGCCGCTTCAAGCAGATGGTCTGTCGTGTCACCCATAGCAGAAAGAACCACGAGAGGTCTTTTCTCTGCATAAGCCTGAATAATTGTCGCCACATGCTGGATGCGCTCCGCATTGGCAACCGAAGAACCGCCAAATTTCATTACAACCATAGCAATCCCCCAAAACGATGATGTATGTATAGCCAAAAGCTGGAAAAAGAATATAGAAAAACGCGAGTTTGTGCAATGGATTTTTTTACTTATTCAGGGAAAAACTGCGCATGTTTTGCAGTTTGTTTGTAAAATGACAAATATGTTTAGTTCAGGAGATTAAGACCGAACATAGGGATCCGGCAGTAAACTGTCGTCGGGCTTTCCGGGGTTACGCTGTCTACCGCGGCTCCAGACTCCGCGCTCCTTAGGTCGCTTGCGGAGTCCTGCTTCGCAGCCCCTCCAATCCCTATCCCGAATAAACAAGAATGTCATTTAAGGAAAAAGGCGTGGTTGATCCACCTAGAAGACTAATTAAAAAGAGATTCTTTGTCTTTATTTTTTTTAATTTCTGAAATTTGTTTTTTTAATATTTCCTCGTTTAATGCATCATATAGTTGTTGAACTTGATTTTTATCAAAATAGTAACCGTCTATTTGATATGTCACAAACTGATTTGAACCTGTGGCTTTTGAAGTTGTTAAAACCAATTGATGTCTCGTTTCAGTTTGTGAAAAGAAAGTAAACGACATCACAAAATTTCTTGCTGAATACCAATCATCTCCAAATTTCCAAGTAACTTTTGTCGTAATTGTTGCATCAGGCAATTTTTTTTCTATAGTTACCTTATTTTCAATTGCTATCTTTTCCCATTCAAAATATTTTTCTAAATTTTTTCTCAGTTTCGCGACATCTTCCCATGTTAAATAAATCCAAGCATTATTAATCCAATCTGCAGTTCTGAAATAAAAAACATTATCTTTATCATCATATTTTATAGCATAATCTTTCTCATTCAAATTTTTCCAAACACTATTGTATTCACCGCATTTACCTGAAAACAATAAATGCTCATCAGCATTTATATAAGCAAAAGATAGTATTAATAATAATGCTATAATTAAAGGTTTTTTCATAAAATCCTCCAATACGATTTTTTTGCCCAAACAAGGCAAAGTAATCCTTACTTCTCTTGTTAAGGTATAAAAATATTAAATACCCGTTTCAGGCAATTGTCAATAAATATTTCCTTTATCAGGTATTCTATCCTCATGGGCTTCCGTGAAAATCTAAAAGATGAATTAAAATATCAAGATATAAAAGTTAAAGAACTTGCTGACAAAACTGGTATTTCCAAGAGAGCTATTGATCATTAATTAGCAGAGAAACATACAGAACCAACAGCAGAAACTGCCGTGAAAATTGCTAAGGAGCTTGGTGTAAGTGTTGAATATCTTGTAACAGGAAAAAACTCGTCTGTTCCTGATAATATAACTCCCGATGTAATTGAATTAATTAAAGATGTAAATCATCTTCCAAGTGAAGATATAGCGTTTGTAAAGGAAATGGTTCGAAGATTAAGGCTTTCTGTTGACAAATAAGATAAATACTTTTGTATAAGCATTCACCAAGTTTTTTTCCTCCCAACAAAATTAATTTATTTTACTGTTCGCACAAAATCAAAAAAATATGTTATAATGTTTACAAATAAATTTTTACTATTGATAGGAGGCCTCCAATGTCAGCGATGGAACTTAAGAATTTTGAAAATCAGCTCGAACTTCTTTCTTTTGCAGAACAGCTTTCTATTATGGAATATCTCGCAAAACTTTTACAGCGCAAGCATCATGCACAAGAACAGATACCTGACCCAAGCCCCAAAAAACGCCAGTTTGGAAGTGCAAAAGGCAAATTCATTTATCCAAAGGATTTCGACGAAGACAACGAAGAAATTGCCAACCTGTTTGGAGCGGTATAATGAACCATGCGTCATGTCGGTATAAATAATCTCGTCTCTTTCGTTGTCCGTCTTCACCGTCCCTCTAATTCTGACCCTTGATAGATAGTACCTTTTATTTTATATTTTAAGAATGATAAACAGTAAATCCCTTGTCTTATATAAAAAACAACCAGCTGTCGTCACAGAAACTGGAGAAAAATATACGATTGAGTTCTGCACTGCTCCTGCGACTCCGACTGGAAAAAAAGCACAGTACTGCACACAAAAAGTACGCGATAAAGATATAATCCTTCTTCACGAGGGACCGATTTCTTCGCTGGAAGCGGTTCTGACGGCAGCTGACAACGCGGCTGTCGCCGAAGAAATGGGCGCTAAGCTTATAGAAGCGTGGGAACTGCTTGTATCAGACGACGCAACGGCTTCTGAGCCAATTTCCGTAAAGGATCTTGCTGAGCTTTCGATTGGAAGTTTCACCGCCGATTCTTCATGGGCTTTTTACAAGAAACTTTCTGCACACACTCATTTTGCGGAGAAAACAGACGGAGAGCCGCTGATGTTCGTACCGCGCACGGAAGATGAGATTTCCGCGCTTAAACAGAAGCTTTACGAAAAAGAGCATGAGGCGGATATTAGAGCGGCGTTTATCGCTCGGCTAAAAGAAAAGAAACTCGATTTACCCAGCGATGCCAAGTACATGCAGGAAGTTGAAGCTCTCGCACTTGGACAGACAGATAAATCAAAGCTTATGAAAGAAGCTGGTTTCAAGGAAGCACCAGAGAAAGCCCATAAGCTTCTTCTTGATACAGGGATTTGGACTGTTTTCAAAAACCCGCACCCGTCAAGACGCGGACTTTCCATGCAGTCAGCGACGGAGCATCTTCCCCACCCGCCGGAAAACGAGGAGCGTACGGAGCTTTCTTGCACAGCATGGGCAATAGATAATGCCTGGAGCACAGACCCCGATGATGCGATTTCTTATGACGGAACGTATCTTTGGGTACATATCGCGGATCCGGCTTCGACTGTAACGCCAGACTCTAAAATCGACATTACGGCACGAAACAGAGGAAGTACGCTCTATATACCGGAAGGAGCCGCGCGTATGCTTTCGGAAGAGTCTTTGGAGGATTATGCGCTTGGTCTGTGCGAGTACAAAGACGGAAAGCCAACCGGAAAAAAATCTAAGGCTCTTTCTTTCAGGCTTCGTCTTGATGAAAACGGCGCGATAACAGATTCTGCAGTTATAAAGACACTCGTTCATGTAGAGCGTCTTACTTACGAGCAGGCTGACGAGCGTCGCGAAACACCTGAACTTGCACCGCTTTTTGAAATAGCTGATCGTAACTTTAAAAGACGCACGGCTTCTGGCGCAGTTTCCATAGAGCTGCCTGAAGTCCATATTTCGCTCAACGAACAGGAAGTCTCAATAACGCCTTCAGAAAAGCCGCTCGCCTCAGGAATGATACGCGAGATGATGCTTCTTGCAGGTGAAGCGGCGGCAAAGTTTGCTTTTAAAAACGGTATTCCGTTTCCGTTCGTAAGCCAAGATAAGCCCGACATCCCGAAAGATATTCCAGAAGGGCTTGCAGGACAGTACAGGCTCCGCCGCTGTATGAGAAGCCGCTCAGTTGGCGTAACGCCGTCACAGCATGCAGGGCTTGGGCTCGGAATGTACAGTCAGGTTACAAGCCCTCTTCGCAGATACAGCGACCTTATTGCGCATATACAGCTCCGGGCTTTTCTAGACGGACGCGAGCTTCTTGATAAAGATACGATGCTTGAGCGCATAAGTGCGGGTGATGCGGCGTCGGGTAATGCTTCAAAAGCGGAGCGCGAGTCGAATATGCACTGGACTCTTGTCTACCTAAAGCAGCACCCTGATTGGACGGGAAAAGGCGTTGCGGTCGAGATTCGCGGAAAGCAGGCTGTTTTTCTTATTCCGGAGCTGGCGCAGGAAACACTTATTACGCCGCGGAAAATGCCGGAACTGAATGAGGAAGTGATGCTCAAAGCGGGGAATATCAATATCCCGGAGCTTTCGGTCACGTTCCAGGAAGTGTAGCGGCGGCAAGGCGCAAAGATTTTAGTCTACTTGTTTGTGTCATTACTCTCGCTAGCGCAGTGTGTGCGAAAGCGAATAAAAGACAAAAAAAAAGCGGCAGATTCGAAAATCCGCCGCTTTTATTAGCTAATCCTATCTACTAGGACCAGTCGTTCTTTACTGTCTCACAGATGTTAAGTTCTGTGTCTTTGTCGAAGAACTTAGCTTTTTCCATGTTCGGAACAAAGTTTGTTGTGTCGCCAAGAGAGAACTTATAGTCAGGTGATGTGCGAACAACAACCTGCTGTGTCTTTGACTGCAAGAAAAGGTTTGTCTCTGCACCAAGAGGCTCAATAACAGAAATCTTCATCTGCATATTGTTCTCTGTTGCAGGAGTCTTTGCGTATTCCATGTCCTCAGGACGAATACCGAACCAAACTTCCTTACCAACGTAGTTCTTAAGAGTCTTAGCCTGCTCCTCGTTAGGAACAATCTCGAAAGAACCTTCATCAGCAATAATCTTGCCACCCTTGTCCAAAATCTTTACAGAAAGGAAGTTCATTGGCGGTGATCCGATGAAGCCCGCAACAAACTTGTTGATCGGGTGGTTGTACAGATACATTGGTGAACCAATCTGCTGAATCTTTCCGTCTTTCATAACAACGATCTTGTCTGACATTGTCATAGCTTCGATCTGGTCATGAGTAACGTAAATCATTGTTGCCTTAAGTCTGTGGTGAAGGTCTGAAATCTCAGCACGCATCTGAACACGGAGCTTAGCATCGAGGTTTGACAACGGCTCGTCGAAAAGGAATACTTTCGGGTTACGAACGATAGCGCGTCCTACTGCAACACGCTGTCTCTGTCCACCAGAAAGAGCCTTTGGCTTGCGGTCAAGGAGCTTCTCGATATCAAGGATACGAGCAGCTTCGTTAACGCGGCGCTCAATTTCTGCCTTGTCAACTTTACGAATCTTAAGACCGAACGCCATGTTGTCATATACTGACATATGCGGATACAGAGCATAGTTCTGGAAAACCATTGCAATGTTACGATCTTTCGGTGGAACGTCATTCATGAGTTCACCGTCGATATAAAGTTCACCTTCTGTGATGTCTTCCAAACCGGCGATCATACGAAGGGTCGTAGATTTACCGCATCCAGACGGTCCTACGAATACTACGAATTCCTGGTCTTCTACAGTGATGTTAGCGTTATCTACAGCGCGAACGTTACCATCGTAGACTTTACCAATGCCTTTCAGTTCAACTTTTGCCATTTAGCGAAAGCCTCCTAAAATTATTTTATTAAGATGATTCTATACTATAACTTTATTGTTGTCAAATTTTTTATAACGGATGCAAAAATGCACAATAGCGTCAAAAACCTTGCCTAAATCGCTGAATCTTATTACATTATATGCATGTTAGACGCAATAATGACCTTTATTTTCGGCTCGAAACACGACCGGGACATAAAAAATCTGAAACCTATTCTTGAACAAATCAACGCAGAGGAAGAATGGGCTGCTTCACT
>JAFZVC010000036.1 GCA_017618015.1 Spirochaetaceae bacterium | reverse complement strand
TTCTTCGAGCAGCTTGAGTCTTACATTCATTATTTCAATTATGAGCGTGACTCAAGTGTTTTGGACTATCGGACTCCGTTTGAAGTCCGGCTACAAAGTATGGTAGCATAATAATGTCCAATAAAATGGGTTCAGTTCATTTACGCACTTCGCCGTCTACCGCGGCTCATTCCGGCGGAAAACCCGCCGGAACTAAAGGTGCTCCAATCCCTAACGCGGTCTATAAGAGTGTTACGTATGTTTTTCCGGTGCCGCCGTCTTCTGGCTTCGCGAAGTGATACTCTTTCACCGCCGAGCAGCCCGAAAGATACTTCCAAACCGCTTCCTGCAAAATACCGGTGCCCTTGCCGTGAATGACAGAGAACTCCTTAAAGTTATTTATGGCGCACAAATCAAGCTGATGCTCAAGCGTCTTAATAGCTTCCTCGTAACGCATACCAAGCAGGCGAAGCTCAAACTTCGGGCGCTCGGCGGAAGTCTTTCCGAACGATACTCTGCCGTCAGCGGAAATCTCTTTATGTACGGCGGCACCCAAAGCGTTGTTTGCTCCGTACACGCGGTCGTCCGGCGCGACTTCCACAGAAACGACAGGTTTGCTCTGCTTCGGTGCGACAGAAAGATCCTTTTCCGCCACAGTGAGACGAAGGCTTCCAACCTGAACGACCCAGCTGCCTTTTTTCGCTTTCGAAACGATAACGCCCGTCTGCCGTCCGCCCTTAAGAAGCACGTCAATGCCCGGCGCAAAGTCAGGTTCTTTCTTTGCTGTCGGGGATTTTTGCGCCGAAAGATCATCATCGGTAAGCCCGGCTTGCTTTCGAATCCGCTTTTCTTTGGCGTTAAGCGCGGATGCCTCGCCAGAAACTTCTTTTTCCTCTGCCTCAAGCTCGTTCTGGACGACTTTGCGCCTGAACTCCTCTATGGCATCCTGCTCTTTTCGTATCGCGGCACGCTCAGCATCAACCGCTTCGGAAAGGTTTGCTATCGTTTCTTTAACTTTAAGCGTCTTTTCGCGCGTAATCTCGCCTTCACGAAGCTCGCGGACAAGGTTTTCCAGCATGCGGCGGTTCTCGTCAAGAAACTCAACGCTCCGGCGGTAACCCTGCTCACGAAGGTTCATCTCGTCCTGGCGCAGGCGCAGCTCTTTCAAATCTACACGCCGCCATTTGTCGCTTATACGCCTTTCCTTGCTGCGGAACTCTTTTTCAAGGCGAGCAAGCTCCGTGTGCTTTTCGTTAAGTCCTTTTATAAGCGCGGAAATATCCGCCTGATTATTCGAGATATAAGCCTGCGCCGCGTCCATAATAGCTGACGGAATGCCGTTCCGCCGCGCGATGTCGAGCGCATGGCTTTCACCAGGAATGCCCATAAGAATGCGGTATGTCGGCGCGAGTGTCGTTGTGTCAAACTCAACGCTCGCGTTCGTACAAGACGGATGTGTGTAACCGTAGTTTTTAAGAATTCCGTGGTGTGTCGTTACAAGAACGAAACTGTCGCGTTTTATAAGCTCGTCAAGGACCGCCATCGCTATCGCGCCGCCTTCTTGCGGATCAGTTCCGCTTCCAAGCTCGTCAAGAAGCACGAGCGTGTTTTCGTCAGCGTTATCAAGGATGCGCGCGATATTCTTCATGTGACCGGAAAATGTCGAGAGAGACTCGTCAAGAGACTGCTCGTCGCCGATATCAGCGAAAACGTCAGTGAATACGGGAAGCGCGGTTCCTTCCGCTGCAGGAACGGGAAAGCCGCTCTGGTTCAGCAAGCAGAAAAGCGCGACCGTCTTAAGAGTGACGGTTTTTCCGCCGGTGTTCGGGCCTGTTATTATGAGTACACGATGTCCGCGTCCGCCGTTAGCGTCACGGCTGAACTCCACGGTGATAGGAACCGCGCGAGTGCCCAAGAGAGGGTGGCGGGCTTTTACGAGCACCGGGGAAGAGAATGTCGATTTCGAGCGCGAGGTCGCACTTGGAGCCGTCTCGGCGGCTTCCGCATCAGGTGCGCACGTTTGCGTCAGAGAAGCCGCGAAGATTCCGTCAGTCTCAACGCCCCATCTAGCCGCGCCGTAAGCGCAATCAAGGCGTATCATCAGTTCGTGCGCTTTTTCAAAATCGGCACGGTACTGACCAAGCTCAAATGTAAGCGATTTAAGGATTCTTCGTACTTCCTGCGAAAGCCGGAATTCTTCCTGAACAAGCGCATTGTTTTTTTGAACAACAGCATCCGGCTCGATAAACACAGTCTGTCCAGTTTGCGAAACCTCGTGGATAATACCTTTTATGCGGTTTTTCTGGCTCGCTTTTACGGCAAGAACCTGCCTGTCGGAGCGCAAAACCGGCACATCGGACTGAAGAACATCCTTGTAGTCGCTGCTCGAAGTGAACGAGCGGATCAACGCGTTTATCTCGCCATGAAGTTTCTGGATGCTGCTTCTGATAGCGCGGAGTTCCGGCAAGTCGCGCATCTGACCCGACTCGTCTATTATGCGCGATATGTCGTTTTCTGGCGCAAAAAGAGCGGGTATTTCAGCCGCAATTGCTGAGAGCGCTGGCGTTTCAACTTTGCGCTTAACACCTTCTACCGGCGTAAGCGCCTGTTTGGTCTGAGCGGAGCATTTGCAAAAACGCCACAGCGCATAAACTTCTTCCAGTTCAAGAACAAGCCCTTCAACGCCAAGCTTTTTGAAAAGCGGCTTTACCGCCGGCCAACCCGAAAGTGCCTGCGCCTCCGACGATGAGATATACGAAAGCCACTCGCGGCCTTCTGTCTTGTTCTTCTCTATAATCTCCGCATCAACGGATGGGAGACGTTCTTTAAGGGCAGCTGAGCCCTCTTCACTCATACAGTATCCGGCGACTGTATCCCGGATACGGAAATAATCTAGTAATTCTAATGTGTTTGTGTCCATAAAAAATGTATAATTCGCAAAGTGTCCAATTCTATATGCGACACTTAATCAGTCTTCCCAACTCCCTGTGGAAAGCTCATCACAAATGCGCTGCCAGCTTTCATATCGTTCTTCGCTTATTGCGCCGGCATACACACCTTCCAATATCTTGCATCCGGCTTCGTGCGTGTGCGTGCAAGACATACCAAAGCTGCATTTCCCCAAAAGCGGCTTCATCTCCCTGAAATAAAGCGCAAGATCGCACGGCGCAATATCGTTCAGCACAAAACGCCTTACACCGGGCGTATCGATTATCGAAGCGACCGCATCCTTTTTTCCGGCGAACGATTCTTCCAGTTTTATATGCAACAGGTTTCCGCGCGTCGTCGTATGTGTTCCGCGTCCGTATTTGTCGGACAATTCGCCTGTCTTAAGGTTCAAAGACGGGTCTAGTCTGTTAATCAAACTCGACTTTCCAACGCCGGACTGCCCCGTAAGCACACAAAGTTTTCCTTCAATCGTGGCAGCAAGCTCATCAAGCCCTTCGCCGGTCGCGGCAGAAACTCTGAGCACCTTGTATCCTATGTTTTCCCAATCGGTAAGACGGAAATCAAAATCGGGGTCGTCCGCCGCGTCCAAGTCGCACTTATTGCAGACGATAACCGGCGTTATTCCGGCACATTCAGCCTGAGCAAGCACCCTGTCTACAAAGCGTGGTCTGAAAGGCGGCTCGTCCGGTGTCGTAATGCACAGGATAAGGTCAACGTTCGCGGCGAGAAGCTGAGGCTCCCTGCCCTTCACGTTCCAGCGTCCATACTCGTTCCGGCGTGGCAAAAGCTTTATTATCTGTCCCTGGCCTTCCGTTTTTTCGTCCGGCTCAATGGAAACGCAGTCGCCCGGCGCAAGCGGATTATAGTATTTTCCGCCCACATCAAGCTTCTTTCCCTTAATGGAGCAAAGCCGTGTTATACCGTCCTCGCATTCTACATCGAAAAGATTCTTACTACCGCCTAAAACAACACCCTGCATATAAAAAGCCTACTTATTCAAAATGAACTCTACGCGGCGGTTTTTCCACCAGTTCTCTGTATCTTCGCGCGAAACGATCGGCTTTCGTCCGCCCTTGCCTGTCGTTGAAAGCCGGGCTTCACTGACTCCGAACTCAACAAGCTTTTGCTTAACAAACTCCGCGCGTTCTTTTGAAAGCGGAACAAGAGCGCGTCCGTACTCTTCGCTGTCGGTTGTCTCCTCGGCTTCGGTTCCGGTTATGTTGTTCGCATGGCCTTCAATCGTTACGTTGTAATCCTTGAACTTATCAAGAATCTCGGCAACGCGCTTAAGAACGCGGATGTTGTTATCTATCTGCTCGGATGAAAGTCCGTTTATGCTGTCAACGTCCTTGCCGATAAAATCAGCTTCGTTGCTGCGGAAGATAATCGACGGAATCTGCATTTTAAGGACATCACCGTCAAGTATTACAAGCACATCGACGGAGATAAAGCCCGAAACTTCGCTCGTCATATCAAGCTCGTCGGTAACTTTGAACAGGAACGGATAATCAACCGCTGACTGAACAAGCTCGCCGGAATTGCTGCGGCCATCCCAAATCATGCGCTCCGTAATCGACGTTTTTCCGGATGTCTTCCAGAAAACGTTGCCGTTGTTCGGATCGTCAATTTCAAACGACCATTCCTTAAGCGGAACGGAAGCTGAAGCTGAAAGCAGTATATAAAGATCGTCGTTAATGCCGTCGTTGTCCGGGCTGAAAAGCTTCGGCGCTGTCTTTACCATGAGCAGAGGCGGCGTTACGGAGCTGAAGAAAGAGCCTGTCTTTTCGGAAACGACATTTCCCTTTGCGAAAGTCACTACAAGCTCGCCATAGAACGAGCCTTCGCACACGGAACCGTCCACGGCAGTGCCGTTCCAGCGGATTTCAGCCGGAACAGACGCGCTGTCAGCCGTTGACCAGCTTCGTACCGTCCTATTATCTTCGTCCTTAATTGCGAAACTCCAGCTTTCAACGCCTTCTGCAGGATCGAGTCTCACTTTGAAAAGCTGAATATCCTTAAGGCCGTCACCGTTTGGCGAAATCGCGCTGCTTTCTGCAGTCAGGAATGCTTTTACAGGTGACGTATCAACAGTTATTCCGGGGATTTTCACCTCGCAACGGTTTCCTGCTTCGTCTTCAGAACTGATTGTAAGCTCGTACACTCCGTCATCAACGATATTATCCGAGCTGTCAAATCCATTCCAACTAAACGGAGACGGGCGGCCTTCCCAGTTGAACATACGAACAATCCTTCCCTCTGCATCCGCAAGAGAAGCCGTCCATTTTTCTTCCTCAGAAGCTTTCGTCACATTCACTTTGAAAACGTCTTTTTTGCCGTCACCGTCAGGCGAGAAAAGCGTATAAGGAACGTCTACTGCAAGTTCCGGGAAAAGCTTGTCGAGAACGAAAGACCTTGTTTCAACAAAGCTTTCATGACCGTTCTGCGCTTTTGTGAACAACGACGCTTTGTACTCGCCGTCCGGACACATAATGCCGCTGTCAGAAACGCCGTTCCAAACAACGGTCGCCGGCATATTGTTCTTTTCAGTGAACACGCGGACATTCTTTCCCGCAGAATCCATCACTGTAAGCTTGTATTCCGTTATTTTACCGGAAGTTTTTATTTGCGGAACGAACGTAACCGTATCTTTTATGCCGTCACCGTTCGGAGAGAATGCATGTGTATCAACAGAAAGAAGAAGTTCGGTTGTGCCTGTATCAAGCTCGAATGTCTGTGTCTCAGCCGATGCTTCATTGCCCGCTGAATCAACTGCATAAAGCCTGTACTTGTACGTGCCGTCTTTTATCGTTCCGTCTGATGCGGTTCCATCCCACATTACTGTTTTTGCGGGCTTTCCTTCCCAAGAATATTCTCTTACAGCCTGACCGGAAGAATCAAGAATCTGTCCTACCCATACAAGGTTGTCAATTCCTTCAACATTCTGAGTTATCGTAACCGTCTCAAGGATTCCGTCACCGTCCGGCGAGAAAACCGGATTGTCGCGGATTACGCTCACCGTAGCCGCTTTGTTCTTAATCGTACAGTTTTTGTAGATTTCAGACTGCTGTCCGTTCGAGAACGAAGCCGTATATTTAAGCCTGTAAGTACCGTCTTCAAGCACAGAACCGTTGGTGTCCCTTCCGTCGAACTCAAATGGCTTTGGCGGAACAGAACCGCCTTTCCAAGTACGCACGATATCACCGGACGAGTTTTCCGCAGTGATTGTCCACTGCACAAGTCCGTTAGGATTAAGCACGACAGGCGTTATTTCAAGCGTATCACGGAAGCCGTCTCCGTTCGGCGAGAACGGGCTGCCTTCTATCCTCAAGTTGATTGAACGCGGAACAGCGTCATAAATAATATTATTTATCTGATTTACGCCGGATGTATTTCCCGCGTCATCAGCTGATGAAATGCTGTACGAGTAAACGCCGGACGGAACAGCAAGCCCAAGTGATGTTTTTCCGTCCCAAACGATGTCTTTCGGCGCGGCGTTTTTCCATGTCCATTCACGGACGACTTTTCCGCTCGCATCAGAAATTGAAGCTTTCCAAAGCTTTTCCACAGAGCCGCTTTGCTTTATCGTGATAGAGGATTTGTCGCCAACGCCAAAAGTCATATCCTCTTCTTCCGGCGGAATCAGCGTCACCGTAGGAGCCGTATTATCAATTTCGATATAGTTTATTTCGGACGTAGACCGATTCCTGTTGTCATCGGAAGCTGTTACGTAATAAGTGTATATGCCGTCAGGAGCCGTCTCTCCGGAATCAAGAACACCGTTCCAAGTAACAGATTCAGGAACTTCCACCCCTTCTTTTGGCGTGGTGAGTGCATCCCAGAACACACCGAAAGTGGCGGCATCTGACCGGTTCTCTTTATTCCCGATAGTCCGCACAATTATGTCGTGCTCGTCTTTTATGACAAGGCTCCATTCCGTTACAAACCCGCTGTCCTGTATTGAAAGCGGTATCACAAGCTCGTCCATAATACCGTCATTGTTAGGCGACAAGAACGCAGGACGATCAGGCTGTTCTTCAAAAAGCTTTATAACAGGCGGTCTTTCGTCACGGATGCCAAGCCGTGCCGTAACGCCGGCAGAAACTGCCACAACTTCACCGGGCAGAGTACGGAACGCTGCTGCAGGAATAACGTCGCTCTGCTGCCAGCCTTGCCGTGTAAGGAAAGAATCACGACCTGACGTAACAGGTATCGTGACAGACAAAGCAAATGTTGGCAGATATGAAGCCGTTCCGGCAAGGCACTCGCGCAAGTTAAAATCCCAGCTTACGCGGAGGCGTACAATATCTTTGATAAAAAACTGGATTCCCGATGAAAAGATGACGTTCTGGAAAGTCGGGAATGCTAAATCCAAAGAAAGCCCTGCCTGTACGGCATCGAAATCAAGGAACATACCTGAGAAGGCGAGCCGCGGCGTTATCATGCCGGGGAACGCGACATCTCCGACGGCGGGGTTGAGCGCGGACTTTGAGTTGTATTCAAAAGGAAGTCCAAGCTCCGTAAATGCAAAACCGAAGCGGATATTGTGCATGAACGGCAAAAAGCTGATCATGCCGATTTTATAAACCGCACCGATATCACCGAAGAAAGAGAAAGCTGAACCGCCTGTAAAAGCCAAGTCCGCGCCAAGAAGCCATTTGTCTACTTCTTTGGAAAAGCCTATGCGCGCCGTTCCGCTGCCACCAAGATCAAGCCCGTCCGAAAACGAAAAGAGTCCCTGCAAGCTGCCGGAAAGCACACCGTATTTTGTAGGATAAACCGCTCCCAGATGAAAGGCGGAACCGAAACGCGAACCGTCACCGATGCCGCCTATAAGAGCCGTGTAGCCGGCATCAAGCGTAAAACGCTCTTCGTCCGCTGTAAGAGCCGGGTTAACGGCAATGTTGGCGGCAGTAACATCGGTAAGCGCGCCGCCTGCAGCAGACATGCCGTCAGAAAGAAGCGACGGCGTACCGAGCAAATAGAAAAGTTCTCCGCCAGAAGACGGATTATATGCGTATATAGAACAGCAAAGCAACAGGCACAACAAAGCCTGCGGCAGTTTTTTCATAGAAACCTCCGTCAGTGTTTACGTGCGCCTGCTTCCGCTGTCGCACGAATTAAAGGCTGACAATATTCTGTTGCAAAGTTAACACTTTTGTCGGGCATCCAGTTACACACTCTCCGCATGAAATGCATTTTGTGTAATCGACTGCGGGAATTCCACCCACAAGCTTTATTGCGCCCTGCTTGCATGTGCGCTCGCACTTGCCGCATTTAATACAGCCAGCCTTGCACTGCTTAAGAATTACAGTTTTATTAGGATTCCTGTTAGAACAAAGAGCAATTGAGCCTTTGCGCTCTGCAGGAACTTTCTGTATAAGCTGCTGCGGGCACGCTCTTGCGCACGCACCACAACCTGTACAAAGCTCATAGTCTACATGAGGAAGACCGTCTTCGCCAATCTTTATAGCATTGAAATTACAAGCCTCAACGCAGTCGCCAAAGCCAACGCAACCCCATGAGCACATTTTGGTACCGTTAATTCCAAGCGTCTTTGCGGCGGCGCAAGTTTTTACGCCGTTGTAAAAGCCCTTCATCTGGGCGTGTTCCTTGCTTCCGCGGCATGCAAGAACAGCTGCGTACTTCACAGGGGAAACTTCAACGCCTAAAACAGCACCAACTTTCTTGGCAACTTCCGCGCCGCCAGCAGAACAGCCGTCGGCAGGAGCTTTGCCAGCCGCACAAGCAGCCGCAAAGCCGTCACAGCCCGGATATCCGCAGCCACCGCAGTTTGCGCCGGGCAGACACTCGCGGATTTTCTCCGCAGTAGGATCTGTCGGCACATAGAACATTTTCTTAAAGAAGCCGAGCAAAAAGCCAAGCACAAAAGCTATTCCAGCAGAAACAGCGAGCGTAAGCAAAATAGTATTCATATTCAAATCCCACCTATTTTATAAGCCCGGCGAATCCGCCGAAAGCAAGTGAAAGAAGCCCTGCCGACACAAAAAGGATCGGAGTTCCTTTTACGAAATTCGGAACAGGAGCTGACTTAAGCCTTGCACGGATGCCCGACATAAGAACCATAGACATAAGGAAACCGCAGGCAGTTCCGAGCGCATACACGATAGACTCAATGAAATTGTAGCCGTAGCTGATGCTGTTCAGCGTTACCGCAAGAATAGCACAGTTCGTCGTGATAAGCGCGAGGTAGACACCCATGGAGCTATACAGCGCAGGAGCTGACTTCTTAAGGTAGAACTCAACAAGCTGAACGAGAGCCGCAATTACAAGGATGAACACAAGCGTCTCAAGGAACTCAAGTCCAAGAGGCTGCAGCACAAAGTTATAAAGCGGCCAAGTAACGGCTGTAGCAAGCACCATTACGAACGATGTCGCGACACCCATTCCGGCGGCTTTTCCAGTATCTGACGTCATTCCGATAAACGGACACAGCGCAAGAAACTGAATAAGTATTACGTTATCAACAAGCCATGATTTTATAAAAATCTTAAGTAAATCATTCATTTTGCAGCTTCTCCGTTATTCTGAGCGACAG
>JAFZVC010000035.1 GCA_017618015.1 Spirochaetaceae bacterium | reverse complement strand
TTATCCCGAAAATGAAAAATAGACTTAATGACCGGGGGGGATAAGTTTCCTTAACTGTTGATCTGAAATTTCAATTTTATTTTTTCTCGCCGTCCACCTTAAAAGCTTAAGACCGTCCGCCGTTAAATAGTGACCTGTTCGGTCGTGTAGTTTGTTATGACTGTCAGACGACAGGCTTATCAGGTTCCACGGTTCGAAAGTATATTCCGGGAACACTTCACGCGGAAAAATATGATGGACTGTATCGGCGTTTATTCTTTTGCCGTACCTCAGCATAATGCGGTCAAGGTATTCGTCACGCCTCAGGACTTGCGCCCTTAAGGATTGCCACCGCTTTGAATTAAATAATTGCCTGTCGGTCATAGGTCTGCCCGTCGGTTCCATGCCGCCCGAATTATATCCTTTTCGCCTAAGCCCTTATTCATAAAGGGCGTCAATAACGGCGACCTCGCACCACACCTACACTTAACCTCACCCCGGCAAGTGCTGACAGCTAAATCGGTATTACCGCAAAAGGGGCAAGGATATAAGCCGTCTTTATTCTTTTCCATACTGTTCTCCGATCGTGCTGCGCTCGCCTATTATTTCGAGGTAGGTATCACTTTGCCAGTGGGTAGAGATTGAACGACAAAGAGCGCACTTGATAACGGGGTCAGTCTGCTGTCGGAGGAATCCGACAAGCGCGGCGTTCTGTTTGTAAAGGCTTTCCGCCGTCTTCGACTTCGCCAGGCTGTTAGGGTTGTCGAAGTAGTGGATAACCGTTTCGCCGTCTATGCAAAAAACGCTCCTGTCCTTTACGAGAAGATTCCAGACAAACATTTCATCTTCGCAATACTGTAGGCTTTCATCGAACCTTACACCCTCGACAAAAGACGCCTTTATTAGTTTGTTCCATACAATGCAAAGCAATAACGGCGGGCTGATAACATCATAATGACCCGCCGGGTTCCGATACTTGCTAACGAGCTTGTCGACAGTCGTATAGTGTCGGAAGTGGTTGAATTGATATATATTGTAACGTCCTGACCTTGTAGCCTCCGAGAATTGTCGGAACGCCTCAGGGGCAAGACGGTCGTCAGCGTCCAGGAATGTCACCCAGTCGCCTCTTATATGATCTAATCCCGTATTTCTCGCGCCGCTCACGCCCTTGCCGTGTTCATTGTCGAACATCACAAAACGGTTATCTTGTTCCGCGAAAGCTCTAACTATGTTCGCGCTGCCGTCTTCGCTGTGGTCGTCGACCATAACAAACTCAAAATCGCCCTCGTTATCTGTCAGGCTTTGACAGCAACGGACAAGCCACGGGGCCGCGTTATAGTACGGGACAATAATAGAAACCATAATCACCTCATAACAAAGCCCCGCCGGGGGAACGTGCGGGGCTGGTTGGTAGTACAAAGTCAAAAACAATTCTTTCCGAGGTTTCTGACAATACTATTATAGAACAGTATGGTATCTCATTTTATATCATTTCTTTGCAATTTTTAATCTAAATAGAAGTCATAGCCTCGTTCTAACAACCATCTGAAAGCGTCCACGCGTGTGTCTATATCAAGGCTTGTAATATGTACCGCCATTTTTCTCATAGTAATTTCAAGAACCTCGTCAGACGGTATATTTTCCCTCATGCTATGATTTTTAATAAAATCTTTGAACTTATTGACGTCCATAGATTTAACAGCCTCGTCCCTTGCGTTTAAATACTGAGTAATCAGTTCGCCAGGCTCGCCTTTTGATGTGAAGTATCTACTCATTTATGTCCCTCCGATCAGTTATAAACTTCGTCGCCGTCTTCTGTAAATAGTTCGTGGGGCTTGTCCCTCCGACCGTCGGCAGCCTCAGCCGCCTCGCGTGCGGTCTTCGGTTTCTCATGTGTTCCGCTTTTTAGTTTGATTATCTGTTCGTAAGCCTGTTCAAGCTCGCGGGTCAGTCTTGCGTTTTCGGCTTTAAGCCTCATATAATCGTCTTCGCTGTGTTTCATCTGTCTGCCTCCTCATATTTGCAAGGATTCGGGAACCTTTTTCGAATCCATTCGCCCACGTTGCCAAACGCGAACGACTGTTCTGTAGTGCTTAAATAGTCCCAGTCGTCGCCCGGAACTTGTTCCATGCCGTGAATCTTGACGTCTTTATGGTAAATATACGGAATCTCGTAATAGTTTCCATAGAGTGACCTAAAGGCGTGGTGTTCGTTCTTTGACTTCAACAGTTCGAGCATTTTCTTCTTTTCGATCAATATAGGCATATGAACGGCAAAACTTAAAGTATCTTTTTGCATACGCCTCAGCCTTTTCGCCAGATCATCAAGCCCGCGGGTATAGGCTGACGTTCCGCCCCTGTTCGCTACGATTATATCAGCCACCCGTTTGCCTAAAGTACCGTTAACGAAGTTTATAAACTCGCCTTTAGGTTCCTTAAGAACAAAAAAGTCGTCATTAAAGAGATAAAATTCGTCTGTTATCTCCTTACATTCGCACGCCTTTATTAACGAAGACCTGGCACGCTCCCACTTGTTTCCGCCCGTCTGATCGTGAATGATCGCCTTGTCAGGCTTAAACCCGTCAGGGCAGCCGCCCACAAACCAGACAAACCGAACGGGGAAGTTCTCAGCCACCGACCTGAGGGAATAGGTAAGCTCGTCGGTCTTCCCGTCTATGTCGTTTCTTAAGATATAAACCACGTCACGCTTTTCCATTGTCAACCCTCCGACTTTCGTATCTGATTAACTGTTTGCACCCAAAACAGTGAAATGTATTATTCTCCCCGAATCTGATCTTTTTGCGTAACTGGAAACCGTTGTAATGGAATCCGCACCGGGGACACTTATAAAGAGAACACTGGGCCGCCTCGTTATAAGTTAACCATATAAGCCTGTTATCATCTTTGTCACGCTTTTTTATATACATTCGCATACCTCCGACGAATCCGCTCGAACCGCTTAAAGAATTCTTTAAGGGTTTCCTTTGTCCTGATCTTGTTCCACTGAATTGCCGCGTCGGCTGCCGTAGGGTAAAGGTCTATCAGGTATCTGTTACACGAATACCGCGGACAGTTAACAAAGAACAAACCGCGAACGCTGTCGATATAGACCTCAGTATTTCCACAATAGGGGCAAGGCTTTAACTTTTCATTCATTTCCGCCCACCTCCGACAGAATCCTCGCGGTCAGTTCGTTAACCTTTGACGTCTTTTCGACTAACTTTTTGGTTTTGTCGATCGCATAGCGTAAGGCGTCCGCCTTGCCCTGTTCATAGCCTATCATTTTGCCGTATTCCCGTCCCGCGTCGAATCCCCTGAGATATATTTCGTTAAGTGTCAAGTTCTCGACGTTATGATAAACGCCACGGCTGTCGATATAGTTCTTTTTATCTTTCATCTGTCAGCCCTCCCCGTTTAAGTAGTCTTTTATATCACATGAATTGCAATAGTTCAGATTTTCAATTATTCCCGGTAAACACTTTATTATCGAATCCACTAAGTCGGGAAGTAGTTCGTAGATTCTGGCGACGAGCTTGTCTATCTCCGGCTTATATTCCTCAGGAATAGCGGCGGGAGCGTCTTCTAAGTAGTCGATCATATCAGCCCAGGGACAGGCCCGACACCTTACGCCGTTATATTTCGGGTTATGATATTCGCAATCCTTACAATAAGTGTCTACGATTTCCTTTTGTATCTTGTCAGTGTCTTTTAATGTCATTGTACCGCCCCCCGTTCTTGCGCTTTCATATATCTGTAAAAATCACCCAGGGGAACAGGGTCGACCGTCACGGGTTCATAGTTCACGACGGGATTGTCTTCGAGTACCTTATAGAGCGAAAGCAAAGCCTGTCCGTGAAGACGTTGAACGTGGGCGACAGAATAGTCGACGCTTTTAGCGGTCTGCTCCCAGGATTCCGCATTTATATAACGGCTGACCAGAATAGCCTTTTGCAAATTACTGTCAACTTTGCTGATGGTCTTAAGGGTTTCCGCCTTTTCCTTTTCGATCTTCGCCGTTGTTTCCTCTATCAGCCTTTTAAGTTCCGAGTATTCTATCATTTTGGATTCGGTGACATTCTCAGAGGGTTCCACGCGGCCCGCGCCGTCGTTCTCGTATTTCGTTATATTCGCAAACGTGAACGAGCTTAGACGACGCTCCAGGCTTTTTATATATCTATGCGCTCCTACTCCCCTGTTAAGGTAATTCTTAGCGGCTGCCGCCTGTTCTTTTGCACTTACCATTCAATTACCTCCCCGTTAACTCTTTTTGACGTAATCCGTTTTTATCAGCCTACAAGTCGCGAAGAAAACGAAAGCCTGGAACAGATTAAACGCCAGCGACGCACCTAACAAAACATAGATTTCCATTTACTCACCTCCGACCGCTATGATAGGACTATCGTCCTTTACTACCCTCGTCGACCACTTAGGGAACGACACGACCCGCGAGAAGTCCACGAACGTCTTCCCTTTACTGTCTTGCCTATAAGGGTGAACAAGCCAGTAATAACAAGATTCGCTTTCTATCTCGCCCAGGAAATCAGTCGCCCCTATGTATTTCAGTTTATCCGCCATCTTAATCACCTCCGACGCCGATCATTTCCATAAGTTCCGCCATGCCTTTAGTGTCTTCATCTGCCTGTTCTGAGGGTTTCCTGTTAAAGAATTCCTCGACCGTCAGCCCCGCAGCCTCAGCCGCCTCGCGTGCGGTCTTCGCCTGTCCGGGTGTCCGCCTCTTTTTCTTTTTTGGGTTCGTCTTCGCCTTTATCCACTTATCGGCGAGCTTTTTATAATTGTCTGCCGTGATATGATCTTCGCCGAAGTTTTCCAGGTTGTACTTGATGAACTTAACAGCCTCCGACGGGTAGCCTTTTTCAAAAAAATATTCACGGATTAAAGCCTCGATTTTTAACGTGTTTTTTGTTGTTTTTTCTGAACAACTTATCACAGTGCTTATCATAGGCTTATCACTATTTATATTAGGGTGGGTCATTTTTGACCCACTTGTAGTGCATTTTTGACCTACCTGGTAGGTCATTTTTGACCCACTTGTAGTGCAAATTTGACCTACCTCAGTGGTGCATTTTTGACCTACCGAGGTAGTGCAAATTTGACCTACCTCGACACCTGTCAATTTTATCAGCCTGACGTTATTTATAACTTTCCTGTCGATAAGATCAAAAGACTTCAAAATTCTAAGAATTCTCTTTTGCTTGCTGACCTCGAACCCGGTCATTTCTTCGAGCTTTTCCGTAGATATTTCAAAAAATCCCTCTTTATCGGTCTGCCCGTCCTTTTCGCAAAAGGCAGCCGTCGCCCTAAGCTCCGCCAGGAAATAGGCGGCGTCAGTTCCCAGGGCTTTAACCTCGTCCCGGTATACTTTTCTATATATCCTCGTCACTGATCTGCCCCCTCCTGATCTTCGCCCTTATATTCGTCTATATCCTCCGACCCGCACACCGGGCAAGACGGTATTCTTACGAATGTAGGCTTTTCAAAGAACTCACTGACGTATTCCTCGCGGGTTCTGACTTCGCTGTCTTCGAAGACCGCGCCACAGATATAGCATTTAATCATCACTACCGGCCCCCTTTTATGATCTCGTTATATATGCCGTCAAAAGGAATCTGAAACATAACGCCGTTGTTTTCGTCTGCTATTGATAGCGATTTACCCAGGTTGTCAGCGGTATACCTGACGACGTAATTCTTCGGGTGCATACCTCTATGTTCTAAAGGTTGCGGGCTTGTTATATGTAAGATTCCTTTAACTTTCCAGGTTCCTCGCATTGTCGTCAGTCCTCACTTTCGGAAAAATGTATCTTTGTCACCGCGATAGGAAATTCTTCGATCTCGCTGGCCCACACAGGTCGGCAGCCGTGTCGGCTGTATACCAGCGGGAACCCTCCGATTCCGTCGAACAGGCTCGCCATAGTGGGCTGATCTATACCCTCCGACTTTAAGAAGTCAGTCATGCGAGCGGCTAAGAACTCCCAGAACGGCAAGGCTATGGAATTGCCTAAAGCTTTATATCTTGAACTGTCCGCCGTTTTGTGCTTTTTGCCTTTTGTGTCCGTCCATTCGCCTATATCCGTCCACCCGTCCGGGAATCCCTGAAGACGTTCGCACTCTAAAGGCGTAAGACGGCGGACTACCGCGTTTTGATTGTTTATAACAGGCTCTCCGCCGTGAGTGGTCGCCAGGGTCGGACTTAAATCTTCATATATTCCGCTCTGTGATTTACCCCCGCCCTGATCTACACAAATAACGCCGTTAAAATTGTCTTTGTCGGGCATACGTTGCGACCCGTCCGCATTGTTAGCGGTCAACGTGGGCGATATTTGTGTGCCGTCATAGGCGAAAGTTTTGTTATTTTCGTTCATCTGTTCTGAATCCTCTATTATTAAGACTTGCCCCCCGTTGTGTCGGGGCCGCCTGTTGTGGCTGTCAGGGTGGCATTTATGTCGCCCGTTATTTTTGCGTTATATAAATCAATTCCGATTTTCTTCATTTGCCTGACCCAAAATAATAATTACAAGGTTGTCCTGAGTGTTGCCTACTGACGAAAAACTCGATATTAGTGTTCCTGAAACAGAATCACCCCAGACGGTACACCCCCCCGATCGACATTAAAATCATAATTAACCGTTTCCATAATCAATAATTATTTTGTTTTCGTCTAAAAACTGATTGCCTACACCTTTGTAATCTCTTGCACACAGTGCGCCTACTGTATTACTAAGCACTCGCTGCCCCCCCCGTAAACTCCGCCAGTTTGCTTTATCGTCGCGCTTGCGTCGTTCTCGCTGTAACTATCATAAGCGTCCTGGCTAAAAGCAACCGCATGAACTTCCGTAGAGTTTAACGTCGGGCTGACGTCGCTTTCGCTATATCCGTCCCCGTTATGCGAGGGACGGGAGCCGTTACCCTCCAATACTACCGTTTGAGCTTGTCGCGATTCCTTGTATATTGAGGGTCGACAAGGCTCCTGTTCGTTCATCTGCGCACAACAGTCCTTTACCCCCCCCAGGTTTGCCCGCTCGCTCCTGAAAACTGACTGTTCTAACGCCGTCCTCAGAATTTCGGGAATTTCCTTGTTTCTCTTTTTCGCCCTGTTCAGAATCCCCTGGCACGCTTTCGCGCTCAAACAGTAGCGGGGGGGGCGGACTGTCCTCCAAAATCTGCGACAAGCGCGATTCTACGACGACGCTGGGGAACTCCCCAAAATTGAGCGTCGTGAACGCGCCAGGCAATACTCCACCCGTCTGCCAAGATGAACCCGGAACAAGACCAGGGAAGTCCGTCCTCAGGTCGAGGAATTGAGGCGTCACCGTCGGCAATTCTCGCGGTTTCCTCAAGGACGGCGCGGAAGTCTTCGCCGTTGTTTGAACTAAAGGCTCCGGGTACGTTTTCCCAGACCATGAACCTGGGCTTAATATCTCGTCGATTGTAATTTGCTCCCCTTGCTTTAAGTTCTCGCTCATAGTTCTGCCTCATTTCCTTTATTATTCTGATCTGTTCCATAAAAAGACCCGACCGCTCGCCGTCTAAGCCCTTACGCTTGCCCGCAACGCTTAAGTCCTGACAAGGCGACCCGCCGACTACAATGTCAACGACAGGAACCTCCGACCCGTTTA
>JAFZVC010000034.1 GCA_017618015.1 Spirochaetaceae bacterium | reverse complement strand
TTTTTTTTATCGCTTTTCTATCTATCACCGGCCGCCTACCGGGCGGCCTTACTCAGGAGGTAAAATTGAAAATAGCATACAGTGGCATAGAAGGCGCATTTGCTCACATCGCGGCACGGAGGATTTTCCCCGGGCAGGAACTGCAGTCTTATGGAGATTTTCGATCGGCTTATGAAGCGGTGGAGAAAGGAAAATGCGAGTATGCCGTTCTTCCAATAGAGAATTCTTATGCCGGCGAGGTTGGACAGGTAACAGATTTGATGTTTCAGGGCTCACTGTTTGTGAACGGCGTGTATACGCTCAACGTTTTGCAAAACCTGCTCGGGGTAAAGGGCGCTCGTCTGGATGGAGTACGGAAGGTTGTGAGTCATCCGCAGGCTCTCGAACAGTGCGGAGATTATATTGCAGGTCACGGGTATGTTATGGAGCCGGCGGTGAATACAGCGCGGGCGGCAAAAATGGTTGCAGAACTTGGGGATGTAAGCGTCGCTGCGATTGCGAGTGCAGACACTGCGACCTTGTATGGACTGGAAATTCTGGAGTCTGACATTAATGGGCATCAGGACAACTCTACCCGCTTTGCAATTCTTTCTCGTAAAGAAGGTGAGCGTGTTGAAACTGGTTCAGATAATAACACCTTTATTCTGATGTTTGCCGTAAAGAATGAGGCCGGAGCCCTTGTAAAGGTTTTGAACAAGCTTGGGGAATTCGGCTATAACATGAGCGTAATCCATAGCCGTCCGCTCAAAAGCTTGGCATGGAGCTATTATTTTTACATCGAAGCAGAAGGCGAGTACGGCACCGAAGCCTATAAACAGATGATTTCTGAAATGGAATATCGCTGTAGTAAACTTAAAGTTTTAGGAAGGTTTTAATTATGAATATGCAATTCGAAAAAAGGCTGGCAATCCCGGCGGAGGTTAAGGAACAGTATCCGCTTTCGGGAAAAGTTGGAAAAATAGTTGAAGAAAAGCGAGCTGAACTGCGTGCAGTTTTTGAAGGCCGCTCTAACAAGTTGCTTTTGATTCTAGGCCCATGCTCGGCAGATAACGAAGAGGCTGTAATTGATTATATGAATCGTCTTTGTCCGGTTCAAGAAAAGGTAAAAGATAAAATTATGATGGTACCGCGCATTTATACAAACAAGCCGCGTACCACAGGCGAAGGTTACAAGGGAATGCTTCATCAGCCTGATCCGAATGCCAAGCCGGACCTTTACAAGGGGATTGTAGCCTGCCGTCATATGCATATGCGCGCCGTAGAAGAAACCGGGTTTATATTTGCAGATGAAATGCTTTATCCGGAAAATTATCAGTATCTGGATGATGTACTTGGCTACGTTGCAGTCGGTGCGCGCTCAGTAGAAGATCAGCAGCACCGTCTCACTGCTAGTGGCATCAAAGTTCCTGTTGGAATGAAAAATCCGACCAGTGGCGACTATGCAGTTATGATGAATGCAATTCTTGCGGCTCAGCACCCTCACACCTTCATCTATCGAGGCTGGGAGGTTCACTCTGAAGGAAACGAACATTGTCACGCAATTCTGCGTGGTTCAACAGATAAGCACGGAACACATCAGCAAAACTACCATTATGAAGACCTTATACGTCTTTGTGATGCTTACGATGCCCGCGAACTCAAGAATCCAGCTGTCATCATCGATACAAATCACTCGAACTCAAATAAAAATCCATTCGAGCAGCCACGCATCATTATGGACGTTCTCAATTCCTGCCGTCACAGCGACCGCGTCAACAAACTCGTCAAAGGTTTTATGATTGAAAGCTACATCGAAGACGGCGCCCAGAAAATCGGCGAAGGCGTTTACGGAAAATCAATTACCGACCCATGCCTCGGCTGGGAGAAAACTGAACGCCTCATCTACGACATTGCCGAAATTATCTAATATTATAATTATTGATTTACAGTGATTTATAAAACTGATTTAACACGACAAAGTTTGCGCTTTGCGAGTTAAAAGAAAAAGCCAGCAGCTACCTACTTTCCCGCGAATGCAGTATCATCGGCGTAAGAGAGCTTGACTTCCGTGTTCGGAATGGGAACGGGTATTACCTCT
>JAFZVC010000033.1 GCA_017618015.1 Spirochaetaceae bacterium | reverse complement strand
GTTGACGCAGTAGGCGGTGTAGTGTAAAATGAGGGTGGGATTTTGTCCGCTTTTGTTAAATTACACAAACTCAATCTTGCTCGTTAATGTGTGGGATTTCCACCTTTTATGCGTGGTCCTCTGTCAAGATTTCGGACAGTATTTTTTGAAAAAATCCCTGTCCTCTACGCTGCAACTTTCTTAGTAGACTGCAACGCCTGGTAATATTGCTTTTCATATGCTAACGGCGATAAATAGCCGCAAAAGCTGTGAATGCGCCGGGTATTGTAAAACATATCGATGTACTCGAATACCAAGCGATGTGCGTGTTCGATGTTACGTATTACAAATCGATTCAACCATTCGCGCTTTATTAGTGCGTGAAAAGATTCGATGCACGCGTTATCCCAAGGATTTCCCTTGGATGAGTAGCTTTTCAAAACACCCTTTGTTTCGTCCCAATACGACACAGAGGTATACTGCACGCCTCGGTCTGTATGTATGACCTTGGGGCGCATACCGCTTGTTAGAATAGCTTTTTTAACAGCATTGACTACATATCTGGTCTCAAGGGTAGGCGCAAGTTCCCAGGCTATGATGCGCCTCGAGAATAAATCCATAATGCAGGACAGATACGCAAAGCCTCTACTTGTCGGAATATATGTGATGTCTGTGCACCATACGGCATTAGGCTTGCTTGGCGAGAAGTTCCTTGCAAGCACATTCTTGAGCTCGTCAGAGAAGTTTTCGCTATGAGTTGTTACTGTGTAAGGCCTTACCCAGCAAGCTTGGATTCCCATTTCTTTCATGTAGCGGGTTACGGTACGCTCTGCTGTATTGAAACCTTTCTTATGAAGTTCTACGGTGATCTTAGGGGCTCCGTAAATGCCTTTGCTTTCATCATAGATAGACTTGATTGCGGTCATCACTTCGGCTTTTCTTATTGCCTGATTGCTCGGACGATGTTTAAGCCAGCTGTAGTAACCGCTCTTGGAAACGCCTAAGATTTTCAGCATTCCGCTAACAGATATCCGGCGTTCCGGATGCTCGCTGACATATTCAGAGACAGCTGCATATATTGATTCTGTCAGTCGTTCAGAATGCTGATGGCTTTTTTTAAGACTTCAAGGGCGTCTTGGAGATCTCGATTTTCTCGACGAAGACGCGCAAGTTCCTTTTCTTCGTCCGTCAGTGGCACACTGGGTGCAATCTCGTTGCCGCGAAGCTTTCTGCGGTAAGCTTTTACCCAGCCATACAGGGTTTCTTTCGGCATACCGAGATGTTCTGCAGCCTGTTCCATTGGCATATCCGGATGCGCTTCGACGTATTGAATCGCATCGTTCTTAAAATCTTTGGTGTAACGACGAATTGTAGACATATTTTGTTCCTCCTGTGTCAATTATACTACACACAGGGATTGTTCTCAAAAATACTGTCCGAAATTTAGTCTAGCACCAATACGCGCGTTATGAAGAGACCGTTGGTTATTGAGGAAGAGCGGATTAACTTTGGAGACGGAACGCAATGTATGACGCGGATGGTGTCAGAGGACTAAAGGGAGGACTAAACGTTGTTGAAGTTGCGTTTTTCGGTTATTAAATAAGCATTGGAG
>JAFZVC010000032.1 GCA_017618015.1 Spirochaetaceae bacterium | reverse complement strand
GTTTTTGCCCGCTGCTGCCCATCCGTTGCCGGGCAGCCTTGACTTGTGTTTTGAAATTGAAGACGATATTGAAACTGTGCTGTCAGAACTGAAAAGCAAAAACGCTTCACTGGTTACTGACATTGTGGAACGCAACGGCGCAAAAGGGAAGATGCGCAGTATTTATTTGCGCGACCCTGACGGAAACTTGATTGAACTTGCATCATACAAGTAAATCGGGAGTTGTAGAGGAAAAACAAATGACCGAAGAAGAACAGAAAGCTTATTTTGCAAAGCGGGAACAGGAACTGCTCGATAAGTGCCGGATCAAATCTAAGGAGCAGTTTCTCGATGAATGCAGAAAAACCGGCATATATGAGGAATGGTACGCCTTCATCTGCGACCGGTCGAAGCCCGTGTCGATAGACGAGGATACTGTCTATTACGGAAAGAGCGGCAAAACGATCGTTTCGTATCCGTTTCATCGGTGGGATATCGCGTTTCGTGAACTCCTCATTTACAAAGAAGAGTATGAGTGGGAAGCGACCGGCGCACTGTACAGGATTACGTCGGTAAAATGGAAATCGGATGCCAATATTACCGCCACCTTCGGCAATACTATGATGATCCGTGAGTACCGATTTTCCGAACATCCAGAGCAGGATATGCTCGACGACGGCTGGGTCTATGACCACTACGACCGTTACATGGGCTACAGCGTCTATCACAAGAGCGTTTCGACGGGCAGCCTGATGAGGAAGGCCTTTATTGTATTTACGTTCACGAAACGGACCGACAAGCGCGACGCGGATATGTTCGGTTTCACGGAAGGCACGTATCTGCACGGGACGTATCGTTATCCCGTGCCGCAGGATCTGCGAGCGCGGATTAAGTCCGAGCGGGATTTCCCGTTCAGGATCTCCGATGAACTTTGTAAGACGCTGACGGAAAGGCTCGCGAAAAATCTGATTGAGGATGAGTTCGAGGCTCTGCGTGCATTTCAGGATGCGGGGCGAAACGCGTTGTCTGCAGCATTTGATCCCAAACTGTCAGCGCAAGATCAGAAGAAGGCTTTTGCGAAGGCGTCAAACAGTGCTGAGATAGGCAACCCTGCCGTTGAAAATTACGAAGATAGTCGTTGCTATATTGTTATACACAACAATCTTCGCCGGGCGTACGATCGGGCGGGGCTTAAGTGGTAAATCTGGTGAAGATTCAAACAAATCTTGCTAATGTTTGTCAAGGAGGATAATATTATGCCAATCAACAAAAAGGAAATCTCAAACGAAATGATTGAAAAGGCGATGCAGTGTAAGACTGCTGAAGACCTGATTGCATATGCTAAAACGGAAGGCGTTGACATTACCAGGGAAGAAGCCGAAGCATATATGACTGAACTGGCCGATGTGGAACTGGATGGAGCAGCGCTGAAAAAAATCGCCGGTGGCGATTGCTATGCGGTAGATGGCTGTATGGAAAAAGGATGTAATTGGCATTTTTGAGTCCGGATTATCCTCGCTAATCTCACAACCCTGTTCTACAAAAAACTGTAGTGAATTCGCCTTATGGTAAACCGCAATTTATACGAGTACGTATACATAGTCATCCGTTCAATAAATAAGCCGCGCGCCGGAAATATTTTCCGACACGCGGTTTGCTTATTACAGATATTCTAATTATACGGGTAACTAATTTTTATTTTCCCAGCTTTGCTTCCAACGCTGCCAGTCTTGCTTCTAATGACTGAATCTTTTCTG
>JAFZVC010000031.1 GCA_017618015.1 Spirochaetaceae bacterium | reverse complement strand
GTCCGTTTAAGATTGTTTCGTGCGATGCCAAAAACCGCGATTCGATAAAAAGCGACACTATGCCGGAAATTCTGAATTTCCTTGCGGAAAACCTTCCGATAATAGACAACGCAATTATAGACGGACTCAACAGGAACGCTTTGGCGGCACATGAATCCATAAAAAGCGATATCGACCGCATAAGAAAAGGTTGCAGCGAGATATGCGGCGGCTCCAAGCAAGGCTATGACTTTGTCCACGACATTCGTAACAAGCTGGCGCAAGTTCTTGAGGGAATCCGCGAAATAATGAAGGAGAAAACCTTAAAACCTGATATGGAATGGGAAAATGAAGTCGATAGAATTCACGAAGAAGTAAAAAAATGGATTAACAATGGCTGCGGCTATGGCTCCGAAAATGATCTTAATGATGCCATTACAAATGAAATACGCCTCAAACACTCACAACCGGCAGACGTAATCAACGGATGCAGGACGAAATTCCGCGAAGAGTGGGAGAAAATGGATCTTCATCTTGAAAAAAGAATTGCCAAAATGCTGTGCGATATAATGGATTCTATGAAAAATGTCCTCAATTCGTTTGTTCCCGAGAGAGAAAACGACGAGTTGAAGAGCGTAAGAAAGCAGATTATGGATTTTGCCGAAAGAATGGAGTCAAGATACGAATATGCGGACGAAGAGGAGGCACTTGCTTCGCTTTCAAACACTCTCAGACGCATCGCCAAGTTCGATTTGCAGTTCCGCTTCCATCTTGAGCCGATGCTTCAGGCTGCCACCAGCCTTCTTCTTGCCAACGAGTTGCCGACTACCAATGATGTCAATGCCGCTCCGGAGCTGCTTAAGGAACTGAATAAAAAGCTTCTTCGCGCCGCAGACGACTATGCCGACGGAATGAAGAAGTCAACCTCGCTTTCCGGTGCTGCGATAGAAAAGAAGATAAGGCTTCTCAAACAGTCTGGAATCAGCGAAATAATGGCAAAAGATATTGCGGAAATGCTTAAAGAGAGTGCAAGCTCCGCCCAGAGTTTCTGTCCCGCTCGTATTTTTGCAGCGGTCATCGAAACCTTTGAAGATGCCTTCATCCGCTCTAAGGACGCTGAAAAGGCAATCAGCGTAATTGCAAAGGAGTGGGAGAACGAGCTCAGGCCGACTCCAGACGAAAAGACCCGCCTTACGAACGAAGCGAGAGGTTCACTTTGTTCTCTTAAAATTTAGTTTATAGGAGGGCTTTCGATGAAAAACAAATCACAGTGGTATGAGCAGAAGCGCAACGAGCTCATTGGGCTTCTCGATGAAACTTCGACTCTTAAAATTCCAGAGAAATATGCACAGGAACTTGCTGCATCCGTAAAAAAATGTCTTGAAAACTCGTTTGATATAGCTCTTATCGGCGAATTTCAGGGCGGCAAATCAACTACGTTCAACGCTCTTTGCGACGGGCGTGATATCTCTCCGCGCGGACTCGGCGGCGGCGGAATAAAGACCTCTGCTGCTGCAATTTCAGCTCAGAATATTGCAGACAACGAAACAAAGGAGGGACTTTCAGAATGGGCTGAAGTCACTTTCAAGACTCAATACGCGCTGGCTTTGGGAATGCACGGTATTCTTGGAGTCAAGCTTACCGACAACAGCAACTTCCGCGCATTGTTCCCTGACATGAAGGACGATGATTTTCGTAATGTGTGCAATATGCCTGAAAGCTTTGCGTCTCTCTTCAACATTGAAGACGACAGACATTTGCAGTTTGCAAAGGAAGCTATTGTCGGCACTTGGCGTGAATGGGAACAGGACAGGGCGAAATTTTCTGAGGACGAGCTCGACCAACTGCGCATCTCCACGCTTGTAACCAGGTTTTACGGGACTCCAGAATACAAAAAAATGATTCAAAAAACTGTGCTTCCGATAGACAAGTTCCAAAATCTTGTCGCTTTTCCTAAAGATTGGGCGATCCGTTGGGGTGACGGGGCTGACGCATCCTTCAATATAGAAGAAATCTCCTTCGTATTTTTGGATTCCGTCCTTGTCAGACTGCATTCTGAGAACCTTAAGAGAATTGGATGCCGTATAACCGACTGTCCTGGACTTTTTGCAAACGCATACGACACCAATGTGGCAATGAAGACAATACATGCTTCCGACGGCATCTGGTATCTCATCAACGGAGAAAAGCAGATAGGCGAAAAGGATCTTAAGATCATCAAGACGATAAACAGCATGGGAATGAAGGACAAAATCAATGCGACATGCAACCTCAAGGGGCCGCACGAGCAGAAGATAAATGAAGTCATGCCGGTAACGAAGCAGACGCTGCAGAATGCCGGATATTCCGTAGAACTCTTCCCGTACAATGCGCGTCTTGCATTTCTTGCAGCGCAAGGAAGGCTGATACTTGAACACCCGGAAAAATTCTCCGAAAAGGATAAGGAGTGCATGATTGTCGATGCCAAGCCTAAAGCAGGAACCGAACCTGATCCTAAGAAAATGTGGGTCAAAATGGTAAACAGGCTCGGAGGAAACACGGAACTTGAGAATCTTGAAGACATATCCCTGCTTGACGAAGATTCCGTTGCGGAAGTCAGGAAGGAGAGTTACCTTGACGACATTCTCGGCCGTCTTGAACATGACGTCATAGAAAAGAAGGCCAAAAGCATCCTCATCGACAACGGTTCGAAGCGTGCCGCCGGTGCGCTTTTGCAGTATGAAGGCGACCTTGAGGCAATAGAAACTGCGGCAAAGCAGCATGAAGACGAGGCGCTTGCAAAGCTTGACGAAGCCAAGAAGGAGCTTGATGACTTTATTGCTGAGATCAACAAGAGGTTGAAAAGGTCTCCGTTTGTGGCTGACAAAAGGGTTTATGCCCGGCAGATTGCAAATGAAATGGTTCAGCTTCTATTTGAAGGCGACGAGCTTACAAAAGAGTTTGCAGCCAATGTCGCTTATTTACTGGCAATAAAAATTGTCAGAAAAGATTATGAATTCGATAAGGATAAGTTTGCTAAACAAATTAAGGAGATGATGACTCCATGCTTTGCAGAAATATATAAGGAAGCTACAATAAAAGCTGTGGAGAAATGGAAAAACTCCAATGACGGAACCTTCCGGAACATGAAGCATCAGGTCGAAAATTTCTGTAACGACATACAGACTTTATGGCGGGATCGTAAAATGGACTCAAATATCCTTCTGCAAAAGCTCGATTTTACAGCTCTTGACGATGCAAAAATCATGGAATTTGTAAGTGCTAATATATCTGACAAGGTCTTTGCTGCGGATACCGATCTTTCAAAACTAGCCGAAAAAAAGAGATATGGTCTTGGTTCTGTTTTGTTCGATCTCATAGGATCCTTAATATTGGTTAAGCTTTCAGAAATGATTGCTGTGTTCTTGTTCGGAGCGGCAGGAGTGATTTTGGCAATAGCGGGATGGTTAGGTAAAGCTATTTATGATAACACAAGAAGTGAAGGAGAAGTGCAACGTAAACGTGAGGAAAAGGTGCGCAAAACATTTGACAAGCTCTACCCTGATATTTTGAAAAATATGCTTGATTTCTTTAATTCTTATGAAAGAAGAAACGAGTTCGCCAAACCTTACGAAGATTTCTTTTCTGAAATTCAGGTGGATCTTGCGAATAATATCAAAGAATCCCTTGAAAAGATTGCTGCTGATTTCAACGAAGAGCGTTACATTCCAGCGCAGATCGAGGCTGGGAAATCCCAGGAAGAAAAGGATCGCATCGCGGCTGAAAACAACAGAATACGTACGACTGAGATCGAGCCTCTGAGAAAGAAAATCCAGGAATTCGAAAAGAGGGCGACAGCCGAATTATGAGCCTTGTCCCTTCTGTAAATCCCGACATCGACGGCGTGCTCAAAGTCGCCGTCGTCGGGGAATTTCAAATAGGAAAATCTACTTTGATCAACTGTATTCTGAAGCAGAACAAAGCCGAGACAGGACTGCGGGGCGGCGGCATTTCCACAACGCATAAAAACAGCAGTTATTCTCTCATGGGACGCTTTGAAATCATTGATACCCCTGGTTTCAACGCCGGTAACATGGATGACGAAACAGCGGAACAGGCGATAAAGGAAGCCGAGGTCGTGCTGGTGGTAAAAAGCCGTAAGCAGCTGGACGATACATATCGCACGATTATCCGCAGAATCAAGGATAAG
>JAFZVC010000030.1 GCA_017618015.1 Spirochaetaceae bacterium | reverse complement strand
GGGGACGGTTCTTTTTTGTTTGACTCATTAGCGCGAGTTTGTTGTCAAACAAAAAAGAACCGTCCCCGGATGTTTGAAAAAGGGTGCAGCCCGTTGTTAAGTGAGTTCTAAAAGTTTGTGGACTCACTGAGAACCGTCCCCTGTGAGTTTCTTTTTTCGGGGGGAATGTGCGGAGAAAGCTACAAGAACTTCTCTACGAATTCTGTTGGCGAAAGGATTTCCATCTTCGCGGTATCAGCGTTGCCGTAGTCCTTCAGATTGATGGAGACGAGCGCATCGCACTTATTCTGAATGGCGCACTGATACTGGAAGCTGTCCTCCACATCGTCGAAGCCCAAGTCGTTGATGCCCTGCAACAATCCTTTATGGCTCAACCCAACGGCTGTAACCATCGACATCACAGTGTTGAGCGTAGAGCGCAGACGCAGTGTCTGCTCGGGACGATGGATGCCCTGACGCTTCAGCTCTACACGAATAAGGTAGGCCAGTGTATAAACGCAACCGACAGAAACAACCGCCTTCAGCTTGCCGTCCTCAACAGCACTCAGCAGTTTGTCCACAGCCTGATATTCACGTCTCTGCTCGAAGTACTCGAGAAAGATGTTTGTGTCGAGGAAAACTTTCATAGCTTATATTTCTCCTGAAGATAATCCTCGATAAGCTGCTCCTCTGTGGCATCAGAGTTGAAGATGCCGCACAGGGCTTCGTGGCGATAACGGCGCTTTGCCTTTGCAGCGGGCTTTGCCGATGCAATAAGCTGCTTGGCATAGGCAGCGAGTTGTTCTCTCAGCAGGTCTATGCTGTAAGACTTCGGCACGTTTACCGGTACCTTGATTGTTGTTGTTGCATCCATAATCCTAACATTTAATTAGTTCTACGGTGCAAAGATACAACTTTTCTGCGAAATTATCGCAGAATCCCCTAAAAAAAATATATCCGTAATTTTTCTCGATTCTTTGTCGTTTCTTTCCTTTTTTGTTTTGCTATTCCAAAAAAAATCTGTATTTTTGCCATCGACAAACTGAGATTGTATGGCACGCTTTATCACAGGCCCTGCGGGAGGTCCTTCCGAATCCCGTGAACTGGGAACCAAGGTGAAGTTGGCAGGACGTGTGCCACAGGGACAGGTCGTTGACATCTTCGATAGAAACGTTTTATTACTTAATAACATACCTGCCATTTGGTCAATGCTCTTTATTTCTTCATTTATTACCTTTTTCTGTCTTTTGGGGGTGATTTTATGATACAGAGCAGAATTAGTGATAAATCGAACAGTAAAAATTGGATATTAATGTTTAATTTTGCATTCAAAAACAAACGAAAAAGAACATCATAGAAATGTCGGCATCATGAATATACAGGATTTAAAGCCCCGCAGGGGGGGCGACACTTATAGGATAGGTGATAGCGATGAGTTGGTCGTGATGGAGAATATTGGCACCGTGCCATCGGGTGTTGTTTGTTTGCAAAATCACGGCGTTCTCTTCTTTATAACTGAAGGCAGGGCACAGTTAGAATACG
>JAFZVC010000029.1 GCA_017618015.1 Spirochaetaceae bacterium | reverse complement strand
GGTTAATCATAATTCTACGTTGTAAATAAAGAAGAAAACAAACGAAGAAACCATCGTTTACACAACGCAAACGATGGACTTTATATTCATATTATAGGCGATTTTGGCAGTTTATGCAAGAGCGATTAAATGTATACTGAAGAACCTTTCCGGGGGGCGGGTATTACCCGCCTAAACAAACAACCTTTGAATACGCGGACAATGTCCGCTTCCCAGAAAACTTTCCGGGGGGCGGGTATTACCCGCCAACAAACAACCTTTGATTACGCGGACAATGTCCGCTCCCCAGAAACCTTTTACGACTATCCCCCCGTTCCCCTACGCCGTCTTTATTCCCCCGTCGCCGCGTTTCCAGTTCACGGGGCAGACTTCGCCGTACTGTTCGTAAAACTGAAGCGCGTCGACCATGCGGAGTTCTTCGTCGACGTTTCTGCCAAAGGGGAGGTCGTTAATCGTTTCGTGTCGGACGATGCCGTCTTTGTCGATTAAAAACAGACCTCGTAGAGCCATTCCGCCCGGCAGGAGAATCCCGTATGCCCGGGAGATTTCCTTGTCGAAGTCCGAAATGAGCGGATACGTCAGCTGACCCAGCCCGCCGTTCTCCCGGGGCGCGTTGACCCACGCCAGATGTGAGTACTGGCTGTCGGTCGAACAGGCTAACACCTGAACGTTTCTCGACTCGAAATCCGCGATGGCGTCTGAAAATCCGTGCAGTTCTGTCGGGCAGACGAACGAGAAATCCAGCGGATAAAAAAACAGAACGACGTATTTCCCGCGATAATCTTTCAGCGACACTGTACCAAACGACTTATCCGGCATTATCGCCTGCGCGGTAAACTCCGGCGCAAACTGCGTTATTAGACTGCTCATAAAAAATCTCCTGTTGATAAAATTGGAATGAATTTTGTAAATCAAAAGAATTATAGAAGAATAGGAAAGAGAGAAACAACGATCCAAAAGAAAACGCATAGACGCTGATTGATTCTTTGTGTTCTATGTGTTCTTTGTGGTAAAGAATATTTTGAAGTTGTAGAATACGGCGGACTTCGTCCGCGACCCGGTATGATTTTTGGCTGCGGCGCAGGACATGAGCGGGGCAAAGTCTGGATTTAACCCGATAAAACTAAAAATACTCTTTCCACATATCTGACGCTGACGAGAACGCCCAATCTTCCGGTTTTTCTACGGTTCTTCCGTTCCACGTTAACCCGACAGGATTGTTATATATGTATTTCGTCATATTGGAAAAGTGGGCTTTTGAACGAATTGCGCGGTCAAAAAAGTCGATATTCCAAACGGACTGTTTCAAATCGTCAGGGTAATCTTTGATTACTTGACGATAGATTTCGCTCTGGCGAATAATGGGGCTGGTATTGGATTTCCACGTTTTGACAATATCAGGCAGAGAGTAACCGGGATACGGTCGAAAGAGTAAATGAACGTGGTTGGGCATGATTACCCATTCATAAAGATCGTATGCCTTTCCATCGAATTTTAGCCAAGTCTGTAAAACGATTTTTGCTATTTCCGGATATTTTAACAAGCCGCAGCCGTAACCATGATGAAGACACTCTTCCGTAAGACGGCGCAAGGTGTAATCTTTCATATCCCATTTAACAGTGGAAGCTATTTTCTCGATTCTCCGAACTTCGCTCTGAGGAATGCTGTCCCAAAGACGATAGGTCATAGCTTGTCTCTGACCGGGAATGTCCCAATGGGGCAAATCGCGTCGTTTATATCGATATTTATTAATTCCTCTGTTAAACATTTGATTAATGATAGGAATTGACCTGCTTTGGTACTGCGACGTAGTCGGTAACGCTCACGGGTCGCGGACGAAGTCCGCAGCCCTAAATTTCTTTATATTATCAAAAATTATTTTATCATATTTTTAAACGTTTGCAACTCTAAGCTCTCTTTATAAAATTAAATATAATATTTTTTCCTGAAGCGGACTTCGTCCGCGACCCGGTATGATTTCTGGCTGCGTCGACGGGTGTGTGCAGGACAAAGATTTTTCTTTTTCCTGAAGCGGACTTCGTCCGCGACCCAGTATGGTTTTTGGCTGCGGCGTTGGGTGTGTGCAGGACAAAGATTTTTCTTTTTCCTGAAGCGGACTTCGTCCGCGACCCGGTATGATTTCTGGCTGCGTCGTTGGGCGTGTACAGGACGAAGATAAAAACTGACCCGCTAATATGTATTGCGTAGTCGTTAACGCTCACGGGTCGCGGACGAAGTCAGCCGGCCTAAAAATTTCTTTTATAATCTAAAAATATTATATCAAAAGTTTTAACGCTTACAACTCTAGACTCTCTTTAAAAATTAAATATAATATTTTTTCCTGAAGCG
>JAFZVC010000028.1 GCA_017618015.1 Spirochaetaceae bacterium | reverse complement strand
TTTGTGTATTCATACTCTGTAACAAACGCCTCAGATGCATCGCCTGTATTATCCGTACGCTTTATCACATTACCCTGTGCATCGTATTCAATGAGAACATCAGAAGGTGTTTTTGATGGGTCAAAAACAGAACGTCTTTGTGCATGGGGAATCCAGCCCTTTACAAGCCTTCCGAAGCTGTCGTATTCCATCTGCATGAAATACTCACCCTTATAGTCTGCACTGTTTTCCCGCGGGTCAGTAAGCTTTACAAGGTTGCCCCCGGCGTCATATTCATATGAAGTGACATTCCCTTCGCCATCGGTGAGTTCTGTTACATTTCCGGCCCAGTCATAGACTTTCTTTACTTTACGTTCATCTGAAGAGTCGTTTTCATAACAGATTGTTTCTTGCGTTACATAACCTCTTTTATTGTATTCATAAATCTCAGAAACCTTTTTGCTGTTTTCATCTTCAGGGTTTACAAATTTTTTTCTGCAGGCTGTCCTTCCAAAACAGTCAAGCTCATACTCCTCTTTCGAAAGATTTTTCCCGTTCTGTGTTCTCGTAATTTCATATAAAATTCCGTCTGCATCATACATTCTTGTTTCAACAAGAGAATCAGGACAGGTTATTGTCTGAACAAGGCCAAGACTATTGTATCCGGTAAGAGTACGGTTACCTTCTGCATCCTCCGTGCATAAAGTTTTTCCCTCTCCGTCAAACCAGGATTCACTGCCTACCCATTCGCTGTCTTTTATCCAGTTTTCTTTCTTTATAATGTTTCCAGGATTGTCTTTATAAACCCTTGACTTTTCAAGGCCACCCCTGTCCATCTGCGTCATGTTCAGAGAATCGATGTATGAATATTCTGTAATATGATTATCTGCATCAGTCAGCTTTGTTATACGTCCAAGACTGTCATATTCATAGGCTGAATAAGCCGCCTTTGAAATATCCGTTATATCTTCATAAGAAGGCTCACTCATCTTTATAACCCTGTCATAGCTGTCGTATTCTAAAAGCACTGTAATGTTTTTGTCATCTGCTGTTTTAGAAACCTTTTCAAGACGCCCAAGGTTATCGAACTGATTGATTGTTACGCACCCAAGTTCGTCTGTCACCTTCGTCTTAAGGTTTTCATCATCATAGACAACTGTGACAACCGACAGCCCGTCATTCTTTATTGATAGAGTCAGGCGGCCAAGTACGTCATAATCATACTCACTTACATATCCGTCTGCATCTGTTTCTTTTTTGAGGTTTCCTGTTTTTCTGTCATACTCCCTTTTTTCTGTTATGGTCTCATCTGTATCAAAGCTGCTGCCCTCTGCTGCTGTTCTTGTTGTCGTGATTGTATAGACGTCAGAGGTTTTCGGGTCTGGGTATTCATAACTGTACTGTGTGAGCCTTTCTTCCGGGCTTAAAACTTCTTTCAGTTCCCCGTTTTCATATCTGTAGTTCCAGCTTCCTTTTGCCGTAGTTTTTGTGACAAGAAGTCCAGAGCTGTCATATCCATAAGATTCAGTTACGGTATTTGAGCTTTCTTTCTCTCCGTCAAACCCGGAGGCAGTTTTTGTCATCTTCGTAACAAGATTTGTCCTGTAATTTACAGGTTCACTGTACTCACGTTTTATTACAATGGAGCTTTTGTGACCGGCTGTTTCATAGACATGGCTTTCTTCGCTCATGTTTCCGGAAGAAGTGATATAGGTATATTCATCGGTTACATGGTTTTTGCTGCCCTTGTCGGTTGAAACTTTTGTTATGCGCATGAGATACCTGTTTATTTCGTTAGTGACAGACTGTATTAGAGTTTCATCCTTTGTATAAGTCTTTATGGCCTTTGCATAGGTGAGCACCTGTTTTGTATCTTTTTCCTGTTCGCCTGTTTTATTGTTCTGTCCGGGTGTTACGTTCAAAAAGATACTCTGTATGGCTTCGGGTGCATTGCTCAGCCTGAACCTTCCTTTTGTTACGGCTTCATATTCGGTTACGGTCTTTAGGTTTCCGTCATCGGCTGAGCTTTGTGCTACATAAAACTGCTTTTCAAGCGGACCTGCATAACGGATGGTGTATTTGGTTGTGCGTAACGGCAGGTCAGAAGAAAGCCCTTCGGTCTTTTTTACTGCATAAAACTTATCCTGCTCTATGATGAAGGTGTAGCTTTTCGAATCGGATGTTACCGTATCAACATAGGTAAGGCCGGTTTGGATTGAATACTTTATCTTTGTAAAACCGGTTCCTTTTCCTTCTATGCTGCTTAGAGCCGGTACACTATATTCCTTTGCAGGACTCTGAGCGTAGCCTGAAGACGGATCTTTCAGCACGCTGCTTGTTTTAAGCTTCTGCACTTCATAGCCGTAAGTCCAGGTGCGCCCTGCAAGGTCTGTTGCTTTTGTAAGGATGTCAAAAGGAAGCGTTATTCCTGACAGCTGCATTATTCCTGGCAGCTGAATATGCGGTCTTTCATATTCTATGTTTTTTGTGCCTTTGTCTGTCTGTATTTCAATGCGGCTGATCAAGTCTGAGGTTTTATGAAACTTTATGCTGTTTCCAAGGGTGTCTGTTACTTCTATGTAAGAAGCCTTGTATGAAAACTTTATCCGGTTTGTTCCGCTGCAGTCTCTTATGGACGTTACCCTTCCGTTTTCGTCATAATATATTTTCTTTCCGTCATTCTGATGAAGCACTGCTTCCTTGAAGTTGTAGCGGGTAGAGGTCGATGTCTTAAAGTAATTCTGTTTTTCATAGCTCTTGAAATGAAGCTCTGCTATGGTATCGCTGTATTCATGGCATTCCAGGAACATGACCGTATCATAATCTTTCTGGTTCTTATCCGACTCAAATGGTGCAGGCTTTGCCTGGCCTGTAGTAAAGCACTGGCCCTGCGTTCCGTATATTACAATAGTGTCTGCGTTTACCTTCATGTACGGCATGTTGATCTTCCAGCCCCAGGCTATGCTCCAGACCCCCTCTCCGTCTATCTTTATCTTCTTAGTGGTTTCCTTATCTGCGAGCATGCTAGTGTCTTCATAGGCCTTTGCCGTAGAATATACCCTCTGCACAGGAAGGCTCATGTCTGCTTTTCCGGGCATTATGTATTCTGTAAACTCGTATGAAACTCCTCCGTCTTCTCCCGACACCCTCACTTCTGAAGGCCCGGTCTTTTCGCTCTTGAGCTTATATGCTCCTTCACGAAGCTGTGCTTCACTGAGAACTGCTTTCTTTGTTGCCTGTACGTTAAACTCGGAAAAATGTTCCGTCCTGAACAGCACTGTATGCTCTTTTGTGTTTATGTAAGTCTCGGGCATCTGCAGCCACATGCCCCATATGTCATCATAATAAAAGGCTGCTGCATCACTTTCCGTATAGCCTTCCGGCAGCAGCGAAGGATTGTAGCTTACTTCAATTACGGCTGGCTTTTTCAGGTCGGCATGTTCGGTTACATAGGTTTCTTCTCCCTTCTGCCTTACTGCACTGATCATATAAAAGCTTCCGATGCTCACCTCCACAGGCTGCTCTTCTATGTCTTTGTCCTGCAGTTTCTGGATCTGTATACTTATGATGTCTTCTCCCACTGCCCCCTCTGGAAGCGTTACCGTCATGCCGTCATATTCTATGACAGTCTGGCCGTCTTTTTCGATTTGCGAACTGGCAAGCCCTGTTACAACACTCTTCCACCCGGTCTTTTCACTTTCGTTTCCGGCCCGGTCTACAGACCACATGCGGTATGCATACTCTGACCCTTCCTTTACCTCTCGGTCTTCAAACCTGAGTTCTCCGTACCCGTAGTTTTCCAGAAGCTTTGTTCCGCCTTCCCACGCAGGACTCCGCTCTATCCTGTAGCTTCTTCCGCCTTCCTTTTCTACTATCTTTCCGTTTACGCTCGAGTTGTCATCTTCTCCAATCCACTTTATTACATTCTGCTTTTCGCCTGCCACAGGTCTTGCACGGCCGGGCACGGGAGGATTTGAAGTGTCTATGTATATTCCGGCCGTTTCTTCGCAGAAATTTCCCGCCCTGTCATAGGCGCGGATGCTTAAAATCCTTCTGCCGTCTTCAAGACTTTCTAATGTAAGCGGACTTTCACAGACTTTCCATTCACCCTCATCTATCCTGTATTCATAGTGATCTGTTCCGCTTACTGCATCGCTTGCCCTGAATACCGCCTCCGGCTGCGTATTGTTTGTCCAGCCGGAAACATTCAGCTTAATTTCAAATCCCTCAGGCCCGCTCTCATCCTTGCAGAAGCTTACGCTCTTTTCATCACTTACATTTCCGCTTCTGTCCTGGGCCCTTACCCTGTATGTATAAAAACCGTCTTCAGGATAAAAATCCCTGTATTTTACCTTTCCGTTTCCGCTTTCCCATTCTCCGTCATTAAACTGCCACCATAAACCTTCTTCATTTCCCTCTGTTTCAAATTCCACTTTCCGAAGGTTTATGTATTCTCCTTCCTGCGGCCTTATTATCCTTATTTCAGGCTTCGTGCTGTCTTTGTATATCCTTACTGTCTTTTCGGCACTTCTTCCTGTTTTGTCCTGGGCTTCTATTCTTATGAGGTTTTCTCCTTCGCTAAGGCTTACCTCTGCACTATACCTTCCCTTCCCGCTTTCTGCTTCACTGCCACCTGCATATACGCTCACATCGTATCCGTTTCCGTATCTTCCGCTCAGCTTTATCCGTTCACTCTGCGTGTAAAGGTTTCCGTACGGCATGTCTATGCTCAAGACAAGCGGCTCTTCCTTCAGCTTTTCAAGAAGCTCCTGTGTTTCGTCTGTAGGATTTACCCTGTATTTCTTTTCGCCTTTGACTTTTCCTTCAGTGCAGCTGACCGTGTGCAGCTTTGTTTCAAGATAGCCCGCTCCCGCTTCTTTTACCGGCAGCCAGAAAAGACAGCCTTCCTGCCTTGGATAAAGCTTTCCGTCTATTATTACCTGCGATTCCCGGCTTCCTTTCCAGCCTGTAATGCATGAGTTTTTCTGCCAACCTTTTTCACCGTTCCAGATCTCTACCGCACATTCTGCGTCTTCCACAGGACTTGCATATATTTCCGCTTCATCTATCTCAAACTCACTGTCTGATATTACATGAAGTTCCCGGCTTTCCTTTCCGCCCAAAACAGCACTCCATATGCCGTTTCCCTCCGGTTCCAGCTCCCTGTAGTTTCCGCTTCTTTTGTCCCGGGTAAACCTGAGCCCTCGCCCGTCTTTCGTGTATATATAAACCTTTTCTAATTCATACTTTCTGTCCAGTTTTATTGTCTTTTCATATTCTTTTCTGCAGTTTTCTGTAAGGCGCCCTGTATATCTGTCGCCGTAAGAACCTGCAAGCTGTACCCGGCCGTCTTTGCTGCTGTCTTTTCTTTCTGCAAGAAACTTAAGGGCCTTGCCGTAAGTCTTTACACTTATTTTCTGATATCCCTGTCTGAGGTCATCTTCCCGTACCTTTATCCTGTATACCTGTTCGTTTTCACTTTTGAACTGTGCTTCCTGCTTTTTGTATTCACTGCCGTTTACATATAAAAGACAGCCTTCTTCTCCACTGCCTTCTGTTATGACTTCTATCTCAAGGTCCTCCCGCTCTCCTTCCAGAACCGCCTTGTATTCTGTTTTTTCTCTGTCCTCTGCAAAAAGTATGCCCTGCGTACTGTTTTTCTTTTCTCCCTCACCCCATATCTCTATCTGGCTTATGAACCTTGCGCCCTCCCAGCCTGACGGAAAGCTTATCCTTATGCGCTGTGTTTCTGTACTGATGTTTTCAAGCCGGTTCCACCCTGTCTGGTTTGTGTTCCTGAACTCCTTCTTTTTTGTCCACTTCTTTCCGTCCCAGAATTCAAACGCTATGCTCCTGCCTCCCGCTTCAAAATAGGCCTTTATTAAGTCTATCCTGTAACTTCCGTCCAGCTCCCAGATTATTTCTCCTTCCTTCGGAGGATTTCCGTTATATGGAGCAAAGATTCCGCTTTTGTATTCCTTTGACTGCTGGATTTCATAAGGTACATACCATAACGGTTCATACCAGCATTCCTTTACATGTCCGTCCCACAGCCTCGACGGCTTTATGTTTATGTATTCCTTCTGGTTGAAACTGTAGCTTTCCGGTTCTATCTTTCCCCAGCTGCCGCTCCTTCTTTTTTCCTCAGCCTTTATTTCATATATCCTGTCCTGACTGATCTGACTTCCTTCAAGCGTTACAAGGATTCTTTTTGTTTTTCTTTCCTCCTTCGTAAACTCTGTCCGAACCCTTCCTTCCAGTGGCCCCTTTATTATTCCGTTTTCGAAAGGATTCCAGCTTCCATCCTTTTCATAGTACAAGCAAAGCCTGCTGTCTTCCCCAAGTTCTGCCTTTATTTCTGCCCCGCTTATGTCCTTTTCTTCTTCCCAGTAGCTCTCTGCCCATATTACCTTTTCGCCTTCTTCTGCCTGCCACCATGTGCTTTCATCCCCGTCAAAAGCCTGACGCGCAGGATTGTACAGCCTGCTGCCTTCTCCTTCCCTTATTCCTTCTTTATTCCTGTCGCCCCAGCTTCCGCTTTCTGCTGCCGCTGCTGCACTGAAAACCAGTATTATGAGTGCTCCTGCCAGCACTTTCTTTACTTTTTTATTCATCTTCTTTCTATCCTTCAACCTTTGCACTTATCTCTTCTTCGCCAAGCGGTCCGTTTTCCTTTTCATACCAGTCTACCGTATTGCCGTATATTTCACTCTTCTTTATTTCACACCTGCTGCCTTCTTCTTCCTTTATCCCGTATTCTTCATTATCCCTGATTTCTGTTTCTTCAGCTTTACATTCTCCGAAAATATGTAGAGCCGTCATGTTTTCTCTGAGTACGCTTTTCTTTATTGTGGCAAAACCGTCCTTATCTACGGCTATTGCCCTACGGCTTCCGCTTATTTCAATGCCGCTTACTTCTGATTTTCCTCCAGGCAAAACTTCTATACCATTCCAGTATAACCGCCCTGTTTTTTCTTTATTTTCCAGTTCTGCTATTCCTTCTTTTGTATTTATGCCGCTTACTATCCTAAGCTTTCCGCCCCAGCTGTCTGCCGCAAAATTTCCCCCTCCATTAACCTGTATGCACCCTGAATATCCTTCTTCTTCATCTGCCATGCAGATTATTTCCTGTTCTTCCCTGCCGCCTCCGCTTCCAATCAAAAGCTTAACACCTTCAGGAATTTCTATCTTCCCAAGTACCTCATGCCGCCCCAGCCATACTTCATCTCCGTACAGTCTTCCACTCTTCGTGTCTGTTATGTGTACAGGTATTACTGCTTCTTTCTTTCCGTCTGCCTTTATCTTAAGTTCATATTCTGACGTGTCTCCGCTCCGTCCTTCCTTCTGTTTCCAGCTGTGTTCAACCTTAACCTTACTTCTTTCTTCAGTTCCGTCCCCGTAATCCCAGTCCGCATCCTGTATCTCTCCTTCCAGTTCCAGCCTTATCTTCTGATACGGATTTGCCGTTATGCCCCTTTCACTGTACTCTGCCTTGTCACATACCTTTAATATGTATCCGCCGGAGTCTTTGTTCTCTGCCTTCAGATATATCTCCCCGCTTTCCGTTACCGCTTTATTGCCGCTGTACCCGCTTTTTACCCTTACATACAGCCTTATTACCCTGTTGTATGATAAATACTCCCTGTTTTCATACCAGTTCCATCCGCCGTCACCGTAGCGTCTTTCATATCCTTCGTACTTAGCTTTTCCCGTCGTTCCCCTCTGTATGAATCCGCTCTTTGTTATGCAAACGCTTCCTTCTCCGCTTCCTGCCTTCTGTCTTACTTCAACTTCCTGCGGTTCACAGTCTTCGTCTTCCATGCACACTCCTATCCGTATGCCTCCGTCCCCGCTAAGCCTTATTTCTCCCTCTCCGCCTGCTGCCTTGCCGCTTTCAAAATCTACTTCAAGCTGCCCCCCGCGGCCTTCTATCATTATCCTCACTTTTCCCCTGCTGTCTGCCGTCACCGTCCTGCACTCTGCACTCTCTTCCCTTACTGCATTTCCGTCTTCCGTGCCCGCTCTGACTTCCCAGCTGATTACATAGCCTGTCTCCTTGTGGCCGAACCCGCTTGAGCCTGGTATCCGGTCCTTATAGATCCCGTCTTCTATTTCTTCCTTTTCTACAGCTTTCCATGAAGTAAGATTCCTCCAGGTCTCCCGCGCTTCTTCTTCAAAATATTTTGTAAAGTTTTCTTCCGTTATCTCTGTCCCTTCTATGTAGATTCTGCGCTTCAGCTTCAGCTTTTCATAGCTTTCTTCGTTTCCGTCGTAGCGGCCAAGCTTTAGTTCGGTTACCGTCTGTCCGCCTTCTGTATATGTCTTTCCGGCCCTTAATTCTATCTCTGGCGGCAGGGTTATTCTGCCGTATTCTCTTTCAGCCTCGTTTCCCGCCAGGTCTTTCGCAGTTACCTTAAACTCATATGTGTTTGCTTTTGTGCGGTCTATGTTTTCTATCCAGGCTGTAAGCTCCTTTTCTTTCCTGTTTTCCTCTGCCAGCTTTCCCCCGGCCAGAATCACGCCCTCCGGGTTTTCCGGGCTTTTTACGTTTTTTATGTACATTTCACCAAGCCCTGAGTTTTCGCCCTCTTCCTTCGCCTTTGCGGCTGTCTTTATTTTCGTTATAAGCCGGCTTTCTTTTCCCTCGCCCTCTTCCTTCTCAAAGCTTATATCAAATCTGTCTGTGTCAGGCTTTCTGTTGTCAAGCTTTATGGTCACTCCTTCATTTCCGTTTCCGGCTTTGTTTCCCGCATTGTCTGTTGCTTCTATTTTATATATTCCGTTCTGCGTGAGCTCTTTTGTTTCTCCGTTTCCTTCTTCTTTTCCATTGACCGTAAAGCTCTTCAGACCCGACAGGCTGTCTTCTGCCTTTACCCTCAGAACCTCCTGTGTATACCAGCCGTTTCCATTCGGCACAGCTTCATCCGGTACAGCTTCATCAGGCGTGCCCGGATTTTCTGCCGCCCCGCCGCTTATCTTTATCTCAGGC
>JAFZVC010000027.1 GCA_017618015.1 Spirochaetaceae bacterium | reverse complement strand
CTTCGAGCAGCTTGAGTCTTACATTCATTATTTCAATTATGAGCGTGACTCAAGTGTTTTGGACTATCGGACTCCGTTTGAAGTCCGGCTACAAAGTATGGTAGCATAATAATGTCCAATAAAATGGGTTCAGTTCACTTTCCGCCGTTCCGCGTCGATGCGCTCCATTCGTCCGCTCGTTTCACTCGCTCCCGAACGCCTAAAGGCGCGGCTCCAATCGCTCACCGGGGCAATGTTTGAAATTATTGATTATTCATCAAGTTTTTTTATTTCACCACCTATTCCATGATATGTTTCTACAGATAATAAATATGTGTCTTTGTTTTCTAAATCCTTAAAATAGTATCGTATAAAATCTGGAAATTTCTTTTCATCCAGAATTTTCTTAGAATTTACTTTTGTACAAAATAAATCATTCTTATTTTGTATCTGGACAAATTTCCCGTCCTTTTCTTTTTGAGCTATCTCTGTTAGAATTTTTTTTAGATCACTTATCGAATTAATTCGCATATATTCAAAATTATACATCATTACAGAATAAATGTTTATAATTATTAATATCCCTAACTGTTTTAGTTAATTTTGCTGTTTTTTCTAAAACAAATGATAAACAACTATGAATAGATATTTCGATATTGTTTATTAATATGTCTCCATCTCTCAAGTCAGTCATATATTTCACCTATTTGATAAAACTAATGATTTAATGGGTTCTAAGTCTTCATAATTTAGAATAAACAATTCTGTTAAACATCATGCTCAGTATAAAGACAAATCAGTTTGCGATTGCATGTTTCCATCTCAGTAAATTCTTCCTTCTTTCCATACAAAAAAAGAATATGCCCACCAAAAAATTTCAATCAATTCTTGACAACATTGTGGATATTTTTTTAAAAAAGCAGACTGTACATCAGACTTCATTAACATCCAGTTAACATTTTCTTTATCAATTTCATATAGACTTTTATATACTTTATACTCGAAAAAATGTTGTTTTAGTTCTATTACCTTTTTTGCTGTTTTTTCCCCAAAAAGTTTTTCAACTTTTTCAATGTTTTGGATTGGGATTTTAGACTCATCCCATCCTGTATATGTTTTTACTGGTTGAATCAATTCTTCAAACATATTCATCACCTACCAACGTTGACAAAGTTGATGGAAGTTACATTTGGATTATTATATAATTCAGGTAGCTCATACTTATAGAAGTACGAACTCTCACTAATTCCATATTTACCGACCAGAACTTGCACGTTTCCTTGCGCAACTGCGTTTTGCGCAGTTGCGAGAGGAAATAAAACAAAGAGAAAACTGCCGTCATGCCTTGCCACGCCTAGCCCGGAGCTGTGTCCGAATCCGTGCGGAACAACCTTTCCCATGCCTACAGTCTACGGCAGGAAATGAGGGAAAGCAAGTTAAAACCTACTTATTTGTACATGAATAAATAGCAGCCATTATAAATGTTATTATCATGGCTGCTATTGTAATTCTAAAAAAAATTATATTATAAATTTTCAGTCGCTTTAATTCCAGATCATCCTCTCCTTCGATGTCAATCAAAAAGTCCTGGTATTCTGCATTGTGTGTATTTATGGTTATCCCATCTTTGCTATAAAGAGGATGCTCAACTCCTCCATTCATTTCGCGAAGTTTTTTAATAATTTTATTTTCTATAATGTAACGACATAAAAAGAGAATAAAAACAATTACAGCAAAACCGAGAACAACATACATACTCATTATCAACTAATATCCTTTTTTTGTGTAATTCTGTCAAAACAGCCATACATCCAGTCTACGGTAGAAAAGCTGCAGGCGCAAGGGGTAGTTTCCTTACGTAGCACAGAGTCTGCTCACAACAGGCCTGATAGCTTTTCTTACGTTGTCCAAATTCTGATATTGCCACCTTTTTGTGATGTGTTTTTAAAAAAAGTATAAACTAACGTAAATAACTCACAATACAAAAGTTTTTTCTAATCCTCAAATGTCCATCCATACGTATCGTAATAGTATTTGCGACTTTTGATTAAATCGGAGTTTATAGTTAATTCTTCATATCCCTGGGAGGTTAATTTCTCTAAAAGAGCAGGCAAATCCTCAAGGGTCGTTATATGTCTTTTACTATTATCTATAGAGCATAAATAATCTAGAAGCATTGTGTACCTAATATCGATAACTTTGTATGCGTTAAGGTACTCATCCATTTTTTCTTTATAAAGTTCATACACAGTATTATTATAATCTTCAATTGATTCAAAGAAGTGATAAGTTTGAATTTTCCCCCTTGCTTCTTCAAGAATCGTAATGAGTATCTCAAAATCACACGGAGATTGTTGATATGGTACAGGTTTCGTGTTTTTTAGTTTTTCCAATATATATTCACGAGTGGCATCTGGTTTTCCTATGATTATATGCACAAATTTAGCAAACTGTGTCCTTCTTCCGAAAGATGGTTTGTCGGTGTACAATTCTAAAAGAGTGTCGACCTGCTCTTTTCCAGATAGGTTAGGGAAGACCTTTTCTATTTCTTCTAAACTTTGGGAGAACAGGCTTGTAAAATGTATGCTTAACAACATCGTAAAGACTATAAATTTATTTCTTCTTATCATGCCGTTATTTCCTTATGTTCATTCCAATTAAATCCAAACCGATTATACATCCAGTCTACGGCAGTTTTTGAACTGGCGCAATAGTAAAATATATGAGGAATTAGCTGTTTTTTTACTTGTATTATGTGTAGTAAGATGATATAATAATAGTGGCATTCGCAGTCAATGGCGGTCTTGCCTCCGAACTCAAACGGAACAATCTGTTCCGAATAATTGACAAGGAGGCTAAGAAAAGATGACGATTTACGAAATCATTTCGTTGGCGATTAATTTCGCTATTCTGATTCTTGAAATACTTAGTTACCTCCGCGATAGCAGAGATATAATTGAGTAAAAAAAATCCGCCACAGTGATTCGAACCCAGTGTGGCGGATTAATCCAAAACATAGAGGCAAGACGCTAGACTGCGAGTGCCTTTCTTTCAATATAGCACAGAGTCTGCGGATAATCAAGAATTATTACAAACCACCGATAAAGGGGCTGTCTTTGAATAATTCATCAAAATAGGCTTGCATTTGACGGTCTGTTTGATTGTTAAGCAAATAATCAAAGTCTTTTTCTGGGATTTTTCGCCAGCTGTATGCAAATGAATATATATAAGTTTCGTTTAAGTCGTTTTTGAAGAATAAAATTGTATCTAATACCTTCTCTTTATAGTAAGTACATGAGTAATAATAGGTTTTCTGCAAATCTGCATTATCTATGTTATCAGGGTATATTGTTCTTATAATACCCGTGTCCTCATACTCCCTATGATATGTACTAGGTGAATATGCTTTTAGTATAAAATCCCACCTGCAATCACCATATTTGAGCAGATAATAGTAGCTTCTATAAATCATATCTGGATAATCCTCAAAATGTATACCAGGATAACCTTCGGGTATTGTATTCGACCATAACTCCCTGTTTTTCCACCTAAAATTAAGTTTTCCTTCTCTGTATGCTGCTGTTTTGCTTAAGTAATCATTTCTCCCGACAAAGAAATTCTGAGAGCAAAATGAATACGGAGACTCAAAGCTTTTTATTTTTGTCTTTTCTTCCTCTGTAAAAACTTCATCAAAATATTCAAAACAGCCATAAAGTGTCGTTGGTGTAGTTAATTCCTGTGCAAACAGAGGAAAAATCAAAAGGACTGCTATTAAAAATGTTGTTATTTGTTTTTTCATTACGTTCCTTATTTGTATATGTTCCATAAATCCAGTCTACGGTAGAAAAGCTGCAGGCGCAAGGGTAATTATATGTCTTTGTCCCGGAAGAATAGGGTTGATGGGGAAAGAAACCACGCAAGGTCCTTCGGACCGGCGGGGTGTCGTTCCCCATCCTTATCCCCTTCTGTGCTGTTGCGCATTTTTATACAAGAATTTGCACAAATATGCATAAATTTGCGGTTTTGAATTGACGCATGAAGTCCTATATGGTAATCTATTCAAAGAGTTATACCTTTCGGGCATACAAATTTATATGCAATTTTAGAAAGGTTCGGAGGAATGTTATGAAAAAATTACTCACAGTTGTTTGTTTGATTCTTATCGCTACGACACTGTTCGCTGGCGGAAAGAAAGAAAAAGTCGTAATAAACTCGGCTGCTGATTTAGAGGGCAGAAAAATCGGTGTTCAGACGGGTACGACAGGCGAGCTTTATGCGACAGAAGAAATAAAGAACGCAAAAGTTGTCGGTTTTAAGACTGGTATGGATGCCGCGCTCGACCTTAAGAATGGCGCAATTGACCTTATCGTTCTTGACGAGCTTCCTGCAAAGGAAATCGTAAAACGCAACGCTGACCTTATGATTGTTGACCTTGACCTTGCTATTGAAGAGTATGCTATCGCAATCAAGAAGGGAAACACAGACCTTCTTAACTCAATCAATGCGACAATTGCTACAATGAAAGCAAACGGCGATTATGAGAAGCTTGTTAACGCTTTCATGCCTGTTGATGGAAACATCACGATTCCTGCAGAAATCGTTTCTAACGGAACAGAAATCGTAAAACTTGGCACAAACGCAGCATTCCCACCATTTGAATATGTTGAAGGTTCTGATATCGTCGGTTTCGACATCACGATGGGACAGAGAATCGCCGCTGATTACGGCAAGAAGCTTGAAGTTGTCAATATGGAGTTCGACAGCCTTATCCCGGCTCTTTCATCAGGCGCAATCGACTTTATCGCTGCTGGTATGTCAGTAACAGAAGAGCGCAAGAAGAACGTTGACTTCTCTGAAGCATATTATGCCTCTAAACAGGTTGTAATAGTCCGCAAGTAGTTTTTTAGCAGGGATTTGCCGGAAGCACGCATGCGAGCGGTTTTGCGGCTTGTGCGCGACAGCACGGCGCGAATCAATTACGCGATTTGTGCACAGTTTCTGGCGCCCCATGTTCTAATTCAGTAAAAGGATACTTATCCCGGCTCTCGTGTCGGGATTCGTTCATTTAAAGAAATGTTTCAATCAATTTACGATACGATGATTGCTGGCGGACGCTGGCATCTTATTTTTCAGGGTCTCGGTGTTACCGTCCTTATCGCGGTGTGCGCATTGCTTATAGGAACGGTTCTTGGGTGCATTTTCGCGCTGATGAAAGTGTCCACGAACAAATTGCTCAGGGGTATATCCGAGGTTTACACGACCGTTATCCGCGGTATTCCGCTCGCCACGCAGCTGATGATTTTCTACTTTGTTGTTTTTGCTCCTTTGGGAATGGACAGGCTTGTTGTGGCTATCCTTGCTTACGGAATAAACTCGGGCGCATACTGTACCGAGATTTTGCGCGCGGGTATTCAGGGCGTTGACATTGGGCAGATGGAAGCAGGCCGTTCTTTGGGCTTAAGCCGCTGGCAGACTCTCCGCAAAATCATTCTTCCGCAGGCGATTAAGGCTGTTCTGCCCACATACGCGAGCGAGTTCATCGTTCTTATAAAAGAGACTTCAGTTGCAAGCTTCATCGCCGTAACCGACCTTACGAAAGCTGGCGACATGATCCGTAACGCAACTTACAACGCATGGATTCCGCTTCTTACATGCGCGATAATCTATCTTATCCTTACGGTCGGACTTACAAAACTGTTCGGCGCAATAGAAAAGAGGATGGCAAAAAGTGATAGAAGTTAAAAATCTTAAAAAATGCTTCGGCGATCTTGTTGTTTTGAAAGATATAACGACGACCATCAAAAAAGGTGAAAAAGTCGTAATTATAGGACCTTCCGGCTCTGGAAAAAGCACGTTTTTGCGCTGCCTGAACCTTCTTGAAGACCCGACAGACGGAACGATTCTGTTTGAAGGCTCCGACATAACCGACAAAAAAGCCGATATCGATAAGTACCGGCAGAAAATGGGAATGGTTTTCCAGCATTTCAACCTGTTTCCGCATCTTACCGTCATGCAGAACATAACGCTAGCACCTGTGACGCTTAAGCTTGCTACAAAAGAGCAGGCGGAAGCCACGGCGATGAAGCTTTTGGAGCGTATCGGGCTGCCGGAAAAAGCAAACGTGTACCCTTCCACGCTTTCGGGAGGACAGAAGCAGCGCATTGCGATTGTGCGCGCGCTCGCTATGAATCCTGATGTTATGCTTTTTGACGAGCCGACTTCCGCGCTTGACCCGGAAATGGTAGGCGAGGTTCTTAACGTAATGAAAGACCTTGCGAACGAAGGCATGACGATGATTTGTGTCACACATGAAATGGGGTTCGCGCGCGAGGTTGCCGACCGGGTTCTCTTCATGTATGACGGGATTATCCTGGAGGAAGGGACACCCGACAAGATTTTCGAAAACCCGGAAAACGAACGCACGAAGCAGTTCTTGCAGAGCGTTCTGTAAAGCTTTAGGGGGCGACCGCCCCCTTATTTACTGCCTTATACTGATACTTTCTTTTCCCACAGAATGCACGACAGAACATAGAAAACCGCGGAGAATGCAAACTCTATAAGCAAACCGAGCCAAATCACGATAAGCCTCATGGTTTCAAATTCAACCGAGGAGAATACGTTCCCTGTCACCCTGCCGACGAGAATTACCAAGGCAAATATGCCTACTGCAACAAGAGGGCCACGGAACCGGCGGTTCTTGAAAAAAGCCGTACCTGTTATTGAGGCGAACCCCACAAGCGTTGCGCCCAAGATAAACTGCATCATAACTGCAGCTACAATGGTTAATAACGTGGAAAAGTTATTCATTATAAAAGCCATGCGAACATCATTCCATGTGAACACGAACATTCCCGATGAATCGATTGATGAAACACGATCAAGAATCAGCAGATAGATAAAGCTTTGTATCGCATAGAAAAGGAATTCCGCGAGTCCAAGAATCAGCTTGCCGCCCAAAAGACTCCAGCCAGAACGCGGAACCATTTTGTAAAGATAGCCAACGTCGCTCCTAAGATCTTTTCCGATGTTCGATGCACCTTGTTCAAGGCTCCAGAAAAAGACACCGAATGTGTCTATAAGTACGATAATAGGTGTTATGATCTCCAAAAATGACCACAATCCGGTCTGGGAAACATGAACGCTTCCTGTCGTTTCAAGCTGATTAACAACATCAGCCATCAGACCAGGCTTGGATTTGTTCGCGATCAGGGTCATTATTATAAGAAACGCATTCAAAAGAAACAGAACGAGACTGGAGATAAGAACTCCGCTACGTCTGCGTAAAAAATCTTGTTTTATAACAGCTTTCATTTCAATCTCCTTATTCTTCGTTCGCGAACAAATCCACATAAATCTGGTCAATCGACTTTCCGCGCGCGCTTCTAAGCTCGTCCGCGCTTCCCTGCAAGATAAGCTCGCCCTTGCCGATAAAGCACACGTCGTCAAAAATTGACTCTACATCGTTCACAAGATGCGTACTGATAATAATCGACGAATCTTCGCTGTAAGTCTTTATAATCGTAGAAATTATTCTTTCGCGTGCTACAGGATCAACACCACCGAGCGGCTCGTCAAGCACGAACAGCTTCGCGTCGCGCGAGAACGTAAGAATCAGATTCATCTTCTCGATCATGCCTTTTGACATGCTGCGGACAGTCTCGTTCTCGTCGAGCTTCATGTCTTTGAGCATGTCGTGTGCCTTTACTCTGTCAAAGTCCGCAAAAAAATCAGCGTAAAAACCGATGGCATCCTTCACTTTCATGGCGGGGTACATAACGTTTCTGTCCGGCAGGAACGACACGATTCTCTTAGACTCTATGCCAATTTCTTTGTCGCACACATACGCCTTTCCTCCAGACGGCTGCAAAAGCCCCGCAAGTATTTTAAGCAGCGTTGTTTTTCCGCTTCCGTTCGGGCCCATCAAGCCCAGAATGCGGCCTGAGTTAAGCGTAAAAGAAACGTTCGTCAGCGCTCTTTTTGTAAGATAGTTTTTAGAAAGGTTCTCGACCCGTAAAATCTCTGACATTTTATTCTCCTAGTTCTTTTCGGCAATTGCTTTTTCGATTATCGAGATGATTTCCTCATCGTTGATTCCAGCGTCATGCATCTTCTGTACAAAAGCTCTCGCCACTGCAAGACCGATTTCTTCTTTAAGCTTGTCACCGCGCAAATCACCTTCTCCTTTAATAAAAGTTCCCATACCTCTTCTTGTTTCTGTAAGCCCGTCCCGCTCAAGCTCCTGATACGCTCGCACTATCGTGTTCGGGTTGACTTTCAGTTCATCGGCGAGATCCCTGACGGACGGCACCTTGTCTCCGGCTTTGAGCGTACCGGCGATAATCCGATGTTTAATCTCGTCCATGATTTGAATGTAAATGGGTACATTCTTGTCAAACTCCATAGAAACTCCCTTGGTTAAGTGTTATAGTTTGATAGTACACTAACGCATTAAAATTGTCAAGCGATACACTCGAAATTTTTTGTGCGAAGTTTTGACGCGTTTCCCGGTGTTCCACACCTCGCCGTCTACCGCGGCTCGTTCTTTCGCGCTCCGTTCGCATAGCGACCGTCACGCTCGGAACGCCTGCGGCGGTGTTCCACCCCGGCGCGAAGTTTTTTGAAGATTAGTGCTGACCTAATTAGTCGTCCGGCTTCGTGTAATCCCAGTTGTGTTTGGGATAGCGGCCTTTCATTTCCTTGCAGATTTCCGGCCATGTGTTTTGCCAAAAGTTCTCTAAGTCACTTGTAACTTGGAGTGGACGGCGCGCGGGCGAAAGAAGTTTGAGCAAAACAGGCTCGCCTATTATTTTCGGAGTGGTAAAACAGCCGAACATCTGCTGAATAATTATCTCGATGACAGGCGACGCGCCTTTCCTGCTGTCAGTCGTTTCATAGACAATTTTGCATTTTTTGCCGTTTGGAAGAGTAAGCCGTTCCGGTACGTTTTTGTCTACCGCGTCGCCGTCGAGTTTCCAGCGCAGGGCGGAAAGAACCGTTTCTGCTGTAAGTTTCGCGCCTGTGTTGATAAAAGGGGCGAGCCATTCCGCCGCAGTTAAAGCAAGCGTTTCTTCAAGATTTTGCGTGGGTTCGGCTATTTCTGGCGCGGGATTCGCGTTTCGTCCGCCAGCTGCCGTACTGTGGCGCGTGTAAAAGTCCGCCCGCGCGATAAAGCGACTGCACGCGTCATCCCAGGGAAGCGCGCGGATGCCCTCTTCTGTGGCGAGCGTGCACCATGCGGCTGTTGCGTCTTCTGCCGATGCCGGCAAAACACGCGTTTTCAAAGGAATCTTTCCAAAAAAGACTGTTTCCGTTTTTTTCAGTTTTGAATGCTGCTTGTCCGCGAACGCGACAGTAACACGTGTTTCTGTTCGTTCACCAAGCCAGCTGTCAAATGCGGCTTCCAACGACGGGGGAACGCTTTCAAAGCTATATATGCGTCCTTCTCGTTCGCCGGCATCGGCATCAACCGCGATAATCCATTGCGGAAAGTTCGGACTGAGCCGCTTTTTGTCTTCGTCCAAAAGAGATGCTTGTCTGCCAGACGGAAGCATGTAGCGTCCGTCACCAAGCGAGTGTGCGGCTCTGTCCGGGAATCCTGCGAGCAAGCACAGAACGCCCGGAAGCGCCGTGGTAGGTGCGCCAAATTGGGCTGAGACACGCGTGTCGGAAACTCCGAGTGCTCGCGAGCCGCCGGAACTTCGCGCCTCAAACTTGTTCCGCGCCCCATCAGTGCAGCCACGAAGCCGTCGCGAAAGCTCGTTTTCAAGACGCGCCCGCTCTTTCGTGAACGTAGCGTCTGGCATTCCTTTCGCCGTCGAAACGCCATATTTCGCCGCGTATTTCACCGCTTCTCCATTGCCACTAAGCGATTCCAGCGCGATACATGCAACCCGCGGATGAACGCCCATTTTCAGCACAAGCTTGCCTTTCGCAGTAATCAGTCCGCTTTTCGCGCTGCTTTCAATGCAGCTTGTTAGCTGCAAAAAATCCGTGGCGGCATTCCACGCGGAAGCAGGCGGCGGATCAAGCCACGAAAGCCCTTCCGGTGAATGAACGCCCCAAAGGGCGCATTCCAAAACAAGCTGAACAAGCTCCGTACACATAATTTGCACAGGAGCATTTCTGACGCGAATATCCGATTCGCTCCAAAGACGGATGCAGTTTCCCTTTGCGGTTCGTCCAGCGCGTCCGGCACGCTGTTCCGCAGAAAAAACGCTTTCCGGCTCCGTAACAAGATGGTTCATGCCTGTCGCGGTATTCAGCCGGTTTATGCGCGAAAGCCCGGAATCAACAACGTATGTAATTCCCGGCACTGTCACCGAGGTTTCCGCGACGGCAGAAGAAAGGATAATCCGCCTTGTGCCGTCCTGCGCCGGAGAAAGCACTTTCCGCTGTTCCTGAACAGGAATAGAACTGTGAAGCACAAAAAGTTCCGAATCTGTTTTCTCGGCAAACGGCGCAAGCAACTCTTCTGTCCGCCGCAATTCACGTAATCCCGGCAAAAACGCCAGAACATTTTCATTTTTTGGAATTGAGCGCACAACATCAGCAACGTCTTCACAAATATCCCGGTTTTCAGGCTGTCTGTACGAAATTTCAACTGGATATTGCCGTCCCGGAACATGAATATGCTCGCATCCCAAAAACGACGTAAGCCGCTCTGTATCGATAGTTGCGGACATTATCAGAACAAAAAGATCATCGCGGAGCTGAACCGCATCTTTCAAAAAAGCAAGCGAAAGATCCGTCCAAATTGAACGCTCATGAAACTCGTCAAGAATCACGACAGAAACGCCGTCAAGCGAAGCATCTTCCTGCATCATGCGTACAAGAATCGCTTCCGTCATAACCTCAAATCGGGTTTTCGCGGAAACACATGAATCAAGATGAAGCCTGTAACCCGCCGTTTCTCCGCATTTTTCGCCCAAAAGCTCCGCTACTCGTGACGCAACCGCCACAGCCGCAAGCCGCCTTGGCTCAAGCATCAGGATTTTCCCAGCGAACGCATCCAAAAGCGCAGGTGGCACTGCTGTCGATTTACCTGCCGCTGTTTCTGCTGTAAGCACAAGAAACTTGGATTCCGCCGATTTTAACGCCTCAACAATCTTTGGCAAATGCGGAAAAATTGGAAGCGAACCAATGTTATCAGGCATTGCGCGAAGCGTCTCTCTTTGTGACATACGCTTTAAGCGCAGCCCTCGCAGATACAAATGCCAGCGGAAGCTTGTCTACGTCTTCCACCGAGTCCACTTTCACCGCGACAAACTCCGTCACTTCTTCTTTTTGGGCTTTGAATTGCTCGAATAACTCTGTATCAAGCCGATACGCAAAGAAAAAGTCGCACGTTTTGTATTGTATGCCCTTGTACTCGTACGTATTCGGAAAGTTCGCCACAAACTCTAATTTCTCTGGTGATATAGAAATGCCTGTCTCTTCAAAGCATTCACGGACACAAGTTTGCGCCATCGTTTCATCGGGGTCTGTAAATCCACCAGGCAAGTCGAGCATCCCAAGCTTAGGCTCTTTTGCACGCCGTGCGAAAATCAGTGAGCCGTCATCGATATAAAAAATGATGCCAGACGCCGCCGCGACATTGTTGTACAGGTCAAAACCGCATGCTGGGCAAACCCAATGCCGCCGGTTCCTGTATTCCAGCCCCTTTTTGCCGCAGCACGGGCATATTGTAAGTTCTCTTTCCATAGTATTTCTCCCAAGGGATTAAAAATATCGTGCGGTTAGCGCATCCGCCATGCTTTCTGCCCTTTGTATCGTGCGGATAATAAGCGGCACAAAAAGCGGAAGAAGCGCCTTCAAATTCTTGAAAAAGCCTTTTTTCGACTTCAGCCCACCACGTATCAGCTGAACTTTTATGATAAGAGCCGCTTCGTCCGCCAAAAGCGGGATAAAGCGGAACATCACGATAAGCACAAGAGCCGCTGTTTTCGACGGAACAAGCTTTTGAAAACCTTCCGCCGCTTCTGTCTCGGAGATTGAGTGAAGGAATCCGTACAGACAGAAAATACCGCAGATCAAATGGAAAAGCGTCGTGACAAAAAGCTTTATTTTTCCGTCAGAAATCGCGATAAAGCCGATTTTAAGCAAAATTGTCTCGTCCGCACCGGGCGAAATCAAAAGCAGCTGCAAAAACGAGAATATCAAAAGCCACGGAATAAGCCTAAACACGTTTTTCGCCGCTTTCAGCAGTTTCAGCCCCGTAAGACTCGCGTAGATAAGGGCGACAGGAACCATAGCGGCAGAAATATACAAGCTCGAGAAAACTGTTCCCGGTATAAAACACAACAAAAAGAGCACGTATTTAAGCGCTGGTGGCAGCTTGTACACCGGGGCAGTTCCTTTTTCGTAAAGCCCGCCCGTCGTTTTTCTAAGCCGGTTGAGCAAAATGCCGGTATCAAGCGGCGGACATTCTTTAAGAGCAGAGTCAGCCTTGCCCGCGCCATTTTCATCCGCGTCACCAGCCACGTCCGGTGCGGTTCCGGCACCACCCGATACTCGCGTTTCTGCCCCTGCCTCGTAAAGCTTACCATCTTTTATAACAAGATGCCTGTCCGCAATATCCGCTTCCTCAAGCCGATGCGTCGAAAAAACTATAGTTTTTCCTGCGTCGCAAAGTCGCATGAATGTTTCAAGAATATGCTTCCGCCCGGCAGGGTCAAGCCCGGCGCACGGCTCGTCAAAGAGCATCACGTCTGAATCGAGCGCGATTATCCCAGCTGTGGAAAGCTTCCGTTTTTCGCCGCCTGAAAGCTCCACTGACTTTTTTTCAGCGAAAGTTTCATACGGAAGCCCCGCCATCTCCATCGCCGTTTTTACGCGTTGTTTCAGCTGTACCCCGGACACTCCGTTGTTTATAGGGCCGTAGGCAACATCGTCGGCGGCGAATTCCTCAAAAAGAGCCGCGCTGCTGTCCTGAAGCGAAAGAACCGGGCGCGTCGTGGCGGTAACCTTGCCGTTTTGTGCGGAAAGAAGCCCGGATGCTATCTCAAACAGCGTCGATTTTCCCGAACCTGATGCACCTGTAATAGCCGTTAAGGTTCCGCGCTCAAAAGACACGCTTATGTCGTCAAGAACAGTGTTTTTCCCGTATGAAAATGAAATGTTCGAAAGCGCGAGCGTTGTTTCGCCACAAGCTGCCGTCCGTGTACGCGTGTTTTTAGGTGGTTCGCCAAACAAGTTGTCCTTTACAGAACTTTTCTCAAAATCCTCTTTTGTGCCGTCAAAAATCAGATTGCCGTCATCCATCGCAAGAATGTGATCAGCCATCAGTGCTTCCGATATATCATGCGTAATTGAAATTATAGTCTGACCATTTTTGTTGCAGTCGCTGATAAATCGTAAAATCTCATCACGCGTTTCTGGGTCAACCATCGAGACGGCTTCATCTAGCACAAGAAACTCCGGCGACATCGCCAAAATTCCAGAGAGCGCGAGCTTCTGTGTCTGCCCAAGCGAAAGCGAAAGCACAGAATCGTCTTTTTTTCCGCTGAGTTTCGTAAGCTCAAGAACCTTATCTGCCGTATCAGAAACCTCTTGCGCCGTGTTTTTCAAGTTTTTCGGTCCAAGCTCCGTATCTTTTTTTACGATACTTGCAATAATCTGCGGTTTCGGTTCCTGAAAAACAATGCCAGTTGGGGCTGTCTTACCATCCTCAGCTTTTTCGCAAACGAACGTCATCGTTCCTGCGTCCGGCGCAAGGAATCCGCATATAAGCCTTGCCAGCGTACTTTTACCGGAGCCGTTCGCGCCTAATATCGCAGTGTAAGAACCTTTCTCTATTGAAAAAGAAATGTCTCGTACAGCTTTTTTGGGAGAGTCGGGATATGTATATGAAACAGAATCTGCTTTGAATATTTCCATATTAATTTGTACAAATTGATTTTTTAATTATACAGAAATACAGCTTTTCATGCTATAATCTAAAATGAGCAAAAGCTCACAAGGGGAAACAATATGAACGAATTGGAAAGGGGGCCGATAAAAAAACAAAAAAAGCAATCGGTCAAGACAAAGTTCGTTTGTGCGATAATTCTTCTTTCTTTAATTGTTGGTGCTTGTTTAATCGCGTCGAACGTATTTTTCATTACAAATTCATTGGAAACCTTTTTTTCCGATGAAATTTCGGAACGGGTCGAATCTTTTTATACAGATTACACAGACAAGGGTTCGAAACTTTTTAATTTTTTGTCTCTCGTGAATAATTCAGGCGATTTTGCCGAGCTTATTCGGGAAGGCAATAAAATGAAAATTTCTGATTACCTCAGTAAGTTTTCGAAAGCAGCCGGAGTTGAATATACCCATATCTTGAACAGCGATGGCGTCATCATCTACTCAACGGATGATTCTGCTTTGGGAAGTTCCAAGATAAAGAATTCAACGATTTTTGCATCGGCAAAAGTTTCTTCGCCAATTTATAAAATCTGTACTGTGGAAGAGGATGTCTCTTACATCGCCGTAAACCGGATAGATGTATACGAAATAAACTTCCATGGCTATCTTGTCCTTCAAGACGATATTTCCACAAATGATTCAGTAGATTATTACAGCAACTTACTCAACACAGAATTCACTGTATTCAAAAATGACATTCGCGTAGCGACTTCCATATTGGATGAAGATGGTAAGCGTTTGAACGGAACTAAGCTTAACAATGCTTTTATATATGATGAAGTATATTCAAACAACAAGATTTATTACGGTAAAAATGTAATAAACGGAAATGACTACATATCAGCCTATATACCAGCAGTAAACAACTCCGATACAGACAGGGCAATGTTTTTTGTAGGCATTCCAGTATCTGTCATCACGCGTACAAGGAATTCGGTAATCAGCATAATTATCCCGATTATCGTGGTGTTTTGTATCTTACTGGTAATCGTTACGTCAATGCTTTTGCGCAGGGTTATCCTTAAACCTCTCGATAAAGCAGCTGTAGCAATTCACCGTCTTGCGGATGATTCCGAGGAAGCCGATCTTACATACCGCATCAACCTTCATACAAACGACGAGATAGGCGAGCTGACAAGGGATGTCGATATCTTCCTGAGCCGCCAGCAGTCGCTTATTCAGGAACTTAAGGTCGCGGAAGAATCGCTTGACCAGATTGGTAACAACCTCGGCACATCGTCACAAGAATCTGCCAGTGCAATTTCTCAGATTATGGCGAACATCGATGGAGTAAAGAAACAGACTGAACATCAGATGGAAGCTGTTAACCTTGCGAACACGGAGATGGATAATTCTTTGCAGCAAGTTAAGATGCTTGATAATCTTATAGAAAACCAGAGTGCGGGAATTGTCGAATCATCTTCTGCAATTGAAGAGATGGTCGGAAACATTGCCGCTGTTTCAAATACCGCAAGAAAAATGACCACCGAGTTTGAGGAGCTTACGAGCGTTACGGATGTAGGTCAGAGCCGCCAGGCAGAAGTTGATGCGAAAGTCACCGAAATGTCAGAGCAGTCAAAACTTCTTATGGAAGCAAACTCCGTTATTACGCGCATTGCGTCACAGACGAACCTGCTTGCCATGAACGCCGCTATCGAGGCAGCTCATGCAGGTGAAGCTGGAGCCGGTTTCTCCGTCGTCGCCGATGAGATACGTACTCTTGCAGAAAACTCCAGCAAACAGTCACGTACAATCGGACAGGAGCTTAAGAACATAACAAAGACAATTGGCGAAGTCGTATCGTCATCACAGCAGTCACGCGAGGCATTCCGTACAATCACTGAAAAACTGGCGGACACTGGTCACCTTGTACGCGAGATTGACCAGGCGATGACGGAGCAGGACGCAGCTTCCAAGCAGGTTCTTGAAGCTCTGCAGGACGTAAACAATTCCACGAGCCAGGTTCAGACAACAGCAAAGGACATGCGCGACGCAACCGACAAGGTAAGCCAGCAGATGCAGAGCGTTACATCAACAGCTCAGACTGTTCTTGGCAGCATGGACGAAATGAGCTCGGGTGCGGTTCAAATTAACAACTCCGCGCAGGGCGTTATGGACATGGCTAACGAGACACGCGAGAACATCCGCGGTATGGAACAGCTTATCAGCCGGTTCAAGATCTAAAGAACCTCGCGATACATTAAGCATACGCAGCAAACGGACTTTGGCAGTTTTGTCGAGGTCCGTTTTTTTTCGCTGGAAACGGTTTGCCTGCCCCGCCTTGTAAAAAGCCCTCACTTGCCTAAACAAATGAAAAAGGCTACTCTTTCGGAAAAAGCACCACATACATGCCTATTGGTGCAACATCAGGAGGAATATCCTATGGAAGAAATTCTTAACTTATTGCAGGAAAATGCAAGACTTTCCGTTAAAGACATTGCATCAATGACTAAAAAGACAGAGGCCGAAGTTCAGGCCATTATAGATAAACTTGAAGCCGATGGCGTTATCCTTAAATACTCCGCCATCGTTAACCCGGAAAAAGTTAACCAGACAAACAAAGCTGTTCAGGCTGTAATAGAAATTCAGGTTGCACCCGAGCGCGAGCATGGTTTTGATGGCATCGCAGAGCGGATTTACCGCTTCCCGCAGGTAAAATCGCTTTACCTTATGTCGGGCGGCTATGACCTTCAGGTAATTATCGAGGGCGAGTCTTTGCAGGAAGTTGCGTTCTTTGTTGCTCGCAAGCTTTCAACACTTAACGGAGTTCGCTCTACAAAAACTCATTTCGTTCTTAAAACATACAAAGAAAACGAAATTGTCTACGTTGATGAGAAGAAAGACTCCCGTGAAGGGGTAACAGCATGATTAATGAAACAAATACGCGCGAAGACCGCTTTTCGCGCAAAATGCTCAACATTCCGCCGTCAGGAATACGCAAATTCTTTGACCTTATAATCGGAAGGGATGATATTATCTCGCTCGGTGTTGGTGAGCCGGATTTTTCAACGCCGTGGGCTATCCGTGAGGAAGCATACTACCATCTGGAAAAAGGCCACACATCGTATACGTCGAACTGGGGTATTACTGAACTTAGGGAAGCAATTGCCGATTACGAAGAAAAATACGGTCTTCACTACAACCCAAAGAACGAAATTCTTATTACGATTGGCGTTTCTGAGGCTGTCGATGCCGTTCTCCGTTCCATCTTGAACCCAGACGACGAGATTCTTATTTGTGAGCCATGCTACGTTTCGTACCAGCCTCTTGCGGCATTGTGCAACGCAAAGCTCGTTCACATGGACACTTCTAAAAACGGCTTTTACCCGACGGCGGAGCAGATTGAAGCCGCCATCACGCCCAAAACGAAAGCCCTTATGATTTGCTCGCCGAGTAACCCTACAGGACGCATGATTCCTGCCTCAGAGCTTGAAAAAATTGCCGAAGTCGTAAAGAAACACCAGATTTGGGTTTTGAGCGATGAGGTTTACTGCGAGCTTGTCTACGATGATCACAAGCATTGTTCTATCGGCTCGTTCCCAGGAATGAAGCCATATACTGTAGTACTGAACGGATTTTCAAAAGCCTTCGCTATGACAGGCTGGCGAATCGGATATGTGTGCGCACCGGCAGAGCTTATGACGCAGATACACAAGCTGCACCAGTATTCTTCGATTTGTGCGCCGATTATGTCGCAGTATGGTGCATTGGAAGGTTTGCGTACAGGCAGTGCCGAAGTTGAACGGATGCGTATATCGTATCAGCAGCGGCGCAACCTTATGTACAAAGCTTTCTTGGAAATGGGTCTGCCGTGCGCGGAGCCGGAAGGTGCTTTCTACATGTTCCCCGATATCCGCAAGACAGGGCTCACCTCCGAGGAGTTCGCCACCAAGCTGATCGAGAATCATCAGGTTGCGGTTGTGCCAGGAAACGTGTTCGGTGCAGGCGGCGAAGGCTTTATCCGCTGCTGTTATGCGACAGACATCGCCAAGATAAAGACGGCTCTCGAACGCATAAAAGCGATGGTAGACGAATACACGAAATAGCCGATGGGGGTAACGCCCCTTCCGGCTTGTTCACCTTGACTGAACGGCGAAAAAAGTTTATTTATAAGTATGCAGAATTCAAAGCCTGAAAATAATATTGTTTCTCAATTTGTGGACAGTTCCGTAATCAAAGCCATTAAAGCTATTTTTGCAGACGGACAGGATAAAATCCCTGTTGATGAAGCAATGGTAATTGCAGAGCAGTTCGGAGCGGACAGTTCTTTTAGAACAGTGCTTGAAGCTTCAGAAGTTACTGCAGCGGAGAAAAAACTTATCAGCAGTTTCAACAGCAATCTGAACCTTCTTGTTCAGAAGACCTGGGTAGAAAAAGACGACCAGGCTCTTAAGGATCAGGTACTTTACAAGCTTGAAGGGCTTTGCAAAGAATTCGAAAACGACAATTACGGTGCTTCCTACAATGTTCTTGTCCAGTTGCTTCGCGATGTTGTGTATCTTATGTTCGGCACACAGACAAACAGCGGGGAGTTCCTTGAATATGCATTCCGTATTGATCCAGGTTTCGGTATTTTCTGGTGGTATGTGGAAAGTCTTCCGTCCGAAAGGCCGGCTTCAGAAGCTGTTGCTAAAGTGTATCTGCTTCTGAGCATGATTTTCTTATCAAATTACTAAGGCATATTTTTTCGGTTTAACCGAAAGGTGCCGTTCGTAACCGAAACGGTTCATATCTAGCAAAATAATACCGCTCCGGCTTCGGCGGCAAAACGTAAAACGTTGAAAAAGGCGGTATTATGAAATTACAGAAAGTTTTTACATCTCTTCGTGAAAGTTCAGAAAAATTAGCACAGCTTTCTCCCGGTCAGAAAAACAAGGCACTTGCAGCAGTGAAAGAGTCGATACGTGCTCGCACAGCTTCAATAATTGCTGCGAATGACCATGATGTCATGCGCGCAAAAGACAAAGGCATGAAAGAAAGCCTTGTGGACAGGCTGCGGCTTGATGAAACACGGATGGAAGGAATCCTTTCCGGCATTGACGAAATTATTGCCCAGACAGACCCAGTAGGACAGGTTGTCTCCGGATGGACGAACGAGAATGGGCTTGTAATAAAGCAAGTCCGAGTTCCAATCGGAGTTGCCGCAATTATTTACGAATCGCGCCCGAATGTAACGGTTGACGCATTCGCAATTGCTTATAAAAGCGGAAATGCCATTCTTCTTCGCGGAAGTTCGACAGCTCTTGAAACGAATATGGAAATTGTCTCCGCGATAAAAGCCGGACTTCGTTCTGTCGCAGACTGCGGCGCGGGTGTTCCGGGCGCGGTGGAGCTTGCTTCTTCCGGCAAGCATGAAGAAGTTGACGAAATCCTTAATGCACGCGGATATATCGATGTGGCACTGCCTCGCGGCGGCGCAGACTTAATAAAGATGGTCGTAGAAAAAGCTTCCGTACCTGTAATCGAGACGGGAAGCGGAATATGCCATCTTTTTGTGGATGAGTCAGCTGATTTGGACAGAGCGGCGATTATCGCCGAGAACGCAAAGCTTCAGCGTCCTGGCGTATGCAACGCGATTGAGGTGCTTCTTGTACATAACGCAATTGCAGAGAAATTTTTGCCTAAGCTTAGTGATAAGTTCGCCGGACGCGCTCAGTTCCGCTGTGATGAGCGGGCTTTTCCGATTATGCAGAAAGCCGCGAGCGCTAAAAATGCGAAAAAGGTTGTCGCCGCTGGCGAAAAAGATTTTGACACAGAATTCCTTGATAACATTCTCGCAATTAAAGTAGTCAATTCCGTAGAGGAAGCCGTAGCCCATATAAATGCGCACAACACAAAGCATTCCGAGTCAATTTTGACAGCAGACATAAAAAACGCAGCGTATTTCAAGACGAATGTCGATGCTGCCTGTGTTTATGTGAACGCTTCGACACGCTTTACTGACGGTCAGGTTTTCGGCTACGGCGCGGAACTTGGCATAAGCACTCAGAAACTTCACGTCCGCGGTCCAATGGGACTTGCCGCATTGACTACAACAAAATACATAATTGAAGGCGAAGGACAAATAAGGTGACAGTAACAGAAACTCTTTCCGACGCACGGAAAATTGTCGTAAAAATCGGCTCTAACACGCTTGCAAAAGCCGACGGCACAATAAATATCGATTTTATGAACAGCTTCGCATCTCAGTGCGCAAATCTTATAAAGCAGGGAAAGCAGATTGTCCTTGTTTCATCAGGAGCACAGGTTGCAGGAGTTTCAACCATAGACAGATGGTCACGAAAGCGCGATATCCATTACAGACAGGCACTTTGCTCCATCGGGCAGGTTGAGCTGATGGACAAGTGGCGCAGCTCTTTTGCTGAATTCGGCATTCACATTGGTCAGCTTCTTCTTACAAAAGAGGATTTTGAGGACGACCACCGCACGCTTAACATGCGCAACACGCTTTTTACGCTTGTAGATGAAGGCGTTGTGCCTATTATCAATGAGAACGACTCCGTAGCATTCGATGAAATCCGAATCGGTGATAACGACAACCTTTCCGCGCTCACCGCTATTTTGTGGAACGCCGATGTTCTTATTCTTTTCAGCGATATTGACGGCGTTTACACAAAGAACCCAAAAGACAATCCCGATGCAAAGCGGATAGACGTTGTAGATGACATAAAGAAACTTTACTCAGAGATTTCGATTGGCTCCACGAACTCATTCGGCACAGGCGGAATGGGAACGAAGCTTGAAGCCGCTGAACGTGTAGTGGCTTACGGAATCCCGATGATTCTTGCCGATGGCGGACGCGAAAAAGCGCTTGAAGGACTTGCGGAAGGCAAATATTCGGGCACGCTTTTTACAGCTGAGTAATTTGAAGCACGGATTTGCAGCTGTACGAATTACACTGTAAATTTGCGCGACATGAGAACAAGGAGACATATATGAAAAAGTGTAATATTGGATGCATAGGTTGTGGTGTTATGGGCGGTGCGCTTATCCGCGCGATTGCAAAAGTTGTTCCTGCATCAGACATTTATCTGTTCGATACCGATGCGGCAAAAATGGAGTCTCTTGCAAAAGAGCTTGGAGCAAACACTGCTAAGAACGGCTGCGATGTCGCAACAAAAGCCGACTATTTGCTGCTTGCCGTAAAGCCGGCGTATGTAGATTCTGTACTCGCTGATATTACAGCTGTTGTTCCACAGAATGAGATGCCTCTTTTTGTTTCCATCGCAGCCGGCGTAAAGCTTGAAAAACTTAAAAAAGCCGCGCTCACAAAAGCTCGTTTCGTGCGCCTTATGCCAAATATCCCGGCTCTTGTCGGCGAAGCTATGATAGCACTGACGCACGAAAGCGATGTTTCAGCCGACGAAGTTGCAGAAGTTAAAGAACTTCTTTCAAAAGCCGGCTCTGTTGAGTGCGTTCCTGAAAACTTGATGGACTGTGTTACAGGCGTTTCCGGTTCTGGTCCGGCTTATGGCTTTGTCTTTATAGAAGCTCTTGCTGATGCCGCCGTAAAACTCGGGATGCCCCGCAAACAGGCATATGTATATGCTGCACAAACACTTAAAGGTGCTGCTGCAATGGTTCTTGAGACAGGCAAGCATCCTGCAGCGCTTAAAGACGATGTATGCTCGCCGGGCGGCACAACGATTGCTGGTGTTGCCGCTCTTGAAGAGTATGGTTTCCGCCATGCCGTAATACAAGCCGCTGTTGCCGCTACAGAGCGTTCTGCAGAACTTGGCAAAAAATAATTCAGATAATTCGGGTAAAATACTGTTATGCAAAAAATCTCTCTTGTCGCTTTTTTAGGAAACGTTGGCGACAAATATAAAAACAACCGCCACAATTCGGCATGGCTTTTCTGCGACTCGCTTCCGTATGCCGGGAACCTTGTGTGGCACGAGAAATTCAAAGGACACTACGCTATTCACGAGTTTGACCGCTACGGCGAGAAAGAGCAGGTTTATTTCCTTAAACCAGATACATTTATGAATCTTTCTGGTGAGAGCATTCAGGCGTTGGCGGCTTTCTATAAAATCAAGCCGGAATCGATTCTTGTTGTGCATGATGAGCTTGAGCTTCCTTGCGGCACAGTCAGCCTGAAATGGTCGGGCGGGCTCGGCGGTCACAACGGACTTCGCTCAACAAAAGAAATGCTCGGAACAGCCGATTTTTGGCGGCTCCGCTTTGGAATCGGCAGACCGGAACATAAAGATATTGCAGGGTATGTGCTTTCTGATTTTACAGCTGATGAGCGCATCATCCTTTCACAGATTTTCCCGCAAGTTGCAGAATTGCTCGACACGATTTTTATGAAGGGACCTGAATCTCAGCTGGACGCTTGGAAAAAGAAAAACCTCGCGCCGCCCGCAAACTAATCACGCTCGCAAAGTGACCGCACCAAGCTCGCACGGGCGAAATGTGGCGCAAACTCTGCGCGAATCACGAACACACTAAAGTGAGGAACACGATGAACAATAACGAAACAAACGAACAAATCCCGGCAGGACTGAATCCATCAGTTTGTGACCCTGCGGAACGCGCCGAAACAGAAAAAGCATTCGGTCGGCTCTACGATATAGTCAAAACCCTCCGTGCTCCCGGCGGCTGTCCGTGGGACAGAGAGCAAACCCCGGAGACAATGCGCACCGACCTTGTGGAAGAAGCTTTCGAAGCCGTCGATGCCATAAACGAAAAGCAACCCGCCCACGTTTGTGAGGAAATGGGCGACGTGTTCCTGAACGCTTCCATGATAGCGTACATGTACGAGCAGAACGGCGACTTCACTCTGGCAAAGTCTTTGAACGAAGTTTCCGACAAGATAATCCGTCGCCATCCGCATGTTTGGCCAGAATCCGAAGGAAAGCAGAACGCGCTTGAAGGCGGCGCAAAAACAGCTGACCAGGTTCTTACCCAGTGGGATGCCATAAAACGCGGAGTAGAAGGTCGCGCCGGGAAAAGCGTCCTCGATGAAGTTTCAAAAGGACTTCCGCCACTTATGCAGGCGTACAAGCTCGGCAAAAAAGCGGCGAAAAAAGGCTTTGATTGGAATGAGGGCGACCTGAAAGGACTTTGGGAAAAAATCGACGAAGAAAAAGCAGAGCTTATTGAAGCATGCCAGAAGTTCCCGAAAAAGGATAGCAACGGAAAAGCTGCGCCCGAAGTCGAGGAAGAATTTGGCGATGTACTTTTCTGCCTTGTGAACCTTGCACGTCATCTGGGAGTCGATCCTGTGATTGCAATGGAGCGTGCAAACGCCAAGTTCAGGCATCGGTTCGGCTACGTTGAAGCAAAAATGGCGGAAAGCGGCAAAGAATTCGTCCGCGGACAGTGGGGCGAATTTGAAGACAATCTCTGGAAAGAAGCGAAAAACCTTGAACATCATTCCTGAAATGCTGACACGCACAAATATGTACAACGACGTTATAATTGAAAGAGCGAAGGCATCGGACGCAAAAGAGCTTCTCGATTTTTGGAAAATCGTCGGAGCCGAAACTGATAACCTTAGTTTTGGCAGCGAAGGCAAGCCTGTAACAGAAAGCGAAGAGTTCGAAAAGCTTAAGCGCCTTGAAGAATCTACAGTCGAAGCATATTTTGTCGCACGAAAAGATTCCGCCATCATCGGAACGGCGCATTACACCGCCAACGAGCGCAAAAGGATGAACCACCGGGGAACGATTGGGATATGCATACTGCAATCTGCAAGCGGAAAAGGGCTTGGAACCCGCTTTATGCAGACTCTCCTGGACTTTGCAAAGACTACCGCGAAATCTGAAATCGTTGAGCTTGAAGTAAGAAGCGACAATGTGAACGCAATCAAGCTGTACGAAAAATTCGGCTTTGAAAAAATCGGTGTTTTCAAAGGCTTTTTCAAAATAGACGGAAAGCTGATAGACTTTGACCTCATGGAAAAAATCCTGTAACCAGAGGAAAAGCCCTCTCGCAAACTTTCACAAATCCGATATAAAACGTTTCTCTTCGAAAATGCTTGAACGACAGTAGTTTTTGGCATATATTTATTTGTAAGGTGAAATACATGAACAGATTTGAAGAGAAAGATAACGAAGAGAAAGACGGCGCACAGAACGGTGACGCTCTCTCAATGAAATTCCTTAAGACCCGCCAGATTCTTTTGAGCGGAGAAGTTAACAAAGCTCTGGCAGAAAAGATTGTCCGCCAGCTTCTTATTCTTGAGGCGGATTCAGACGACCCGATTTACGTTTATATCGACTCACCCGGAGGCGACGTGAACTCCGGTTATGCTATTTTCGATATGATCCGCTTTGTAAAGGCTCCTGTCTATACAATTGGTATGGGTCTTGTCGCCAGTGCCGGCGCGCTTATTTACCTTGCCGCACCAAAAGAAAGAAGACTTGCACTTGCACACAGCCAGTATCTTATCCACCAGCCGCTTTCCGAGTGGCGCGGAACAGCCACTGAGCTTGAAATTAATGCCCGCGAAATTGAAAAGACGCGCGCAGGATTGAACAAGCTCATCGCTGAGGAAACAGGCAAAGACGAGGCTCAGGTTGCAAAAGACACCGACCGTGACTATTGGCTCAATGCAGAAGAGGCAAAAGAATACGGACTCGTTGGAAAAATCATCAAATCAAGGAAAGATTTGAAGTAAAATACGGGCATTTCGAAAAATCGCCTTTGGCGGTTTTTATGCCGGAGCAGAAAGCGTTTCGTAAGGAGTAGCGTGATGAAACAGAAGTGGTTTTCAATAGTTTTGATAATGATTTTATTGTCGTTGTTCTCTGCTTGCTCAAAGAAAGAAGCGGAACCAGAAGAGGTTATTACCTTCAAATCTGCTGAAAGCGAGACAGCTGTTGAAATGTCCGCCATGCAGAATGAAGAACCTCCTGCTCCAGTCCCTGTAGCCGATACAGAAGCTCCTGCCGATGTAAAAGACCTTATCGCCTCATCTGGCGACGGCTCCGTTATGCTCAGCTGGACAAACCCAACCGATGAAGATTTTACAAAAGTTGTAATCACATACGGCATTGATGGAACGGCTGTTGTTCGTGGTGTTCCGGGCGGAATTGGCAAACAGTATATTTCTGACCTTAAGAACGGTGTAGAATACACATTTACATTAATGGCAGTAGACAAGACAGGTAATGCTAGTGAAGGCGCTCAAGTTTCTTCAACACCAGTAAGCCCTACACCTGTAAAACCGATTGAAACACCTGTTGTAAAAACAGAGCCAGTGAAAAAGCCTGAGCCAGCACCGGCACCCGCACCTGTAAAGCAGGTCGTTACGGAGCCGGAGCCTGTTGTAGAGCCAGTTAAGAACACAGTAACCGCCTCTGTTTTGTACAAGAGGAGCGCAGATGGCAATATAGCGGCGGGCACAAACACAGTTTTTGCAAAGACATCAGAAGTTACTGTACTCGCAAAAGCTACTTCAATTGAACTTAACAAGCAGAAATCACTTGTTTCCGCATATAGCATGAGCAAATATCCTGTTACTCAGGAGCTTTTTGAAGCTGTAATGGGAATAAACCCAAGCAAGTGTGTTGACTCCAGTTCGCTTTACGCAACAGCTGCAGGCGAAGTAACAAAGCTTAAGCCATGCGAGAAAGTGTCTTGGTACGATGTTATCGCTTTCTGCAACAAACTGAGCCTGCTTATGGGCTATGAGCCTTGCTATTCTGTCAAAGGTGTTGATAACTGGGCAACGCTCGCATACGAAGATATCCCTGTTGAATATAACGCTTCTTGGTCAGACGCAGCCTGTGACTTTACAAGAAACGGATTCCGCCTGCCAACTGAACGCGAATGGGAAATTGCCGCACGAGGCGGAAACCCGGCGGCGGCAGAATGGAACTATGCCTTCAGCGGCAAAGATTCCAAAGTTCGCGAAGCCGCAAACAAAGATTTGGACAGCATAGGCTGGTATAAATACAACATCTGCAATGGTGGCACAACAGCAAAGAAAGAGCCCGCCGCTGGAGCCGGATACGGAACGCACGAAACTGGACTTAAAGCGCCTAACTCGCTTTCGTTGTACGACATGTGCGGTAACGTGTGGGAATGGTGCTGGGATAGCTGCAAGACAACAGACGATAACAGTACGTTTGCCGTAGACCCAATTTCTGGCGTTCCTACCGACTCGTGCCGTGCGCTGCGCGGTGGCAGTTGGGGCATCGATGCGACATGCTGTGACATTCCATCCAGACTCATCGAGTACGAATTCTACCGCAGCGCACGTTACGGTTTCCGCCTCGTGCGCACCGGAACAGCCGAATAGAACACCTCTACAACGCTCCCTAAGCCGGGGGCGTTGCCTATTTAATCGTTGATTTCGTTTATTAAAGTATGATATACTTTCCTCTGTATGAAATTTGATTTAACGGATGAAGTTCGTAATCAGATTATTTTCTCAATGGAAGATCAGGGTAAGTCATACGTATTTGATTCAGTTGAACTGAAGACAATTCCATTTTCTGAAGTGGAAATAGACAACGACCGTTACTACAAGATTCCTGAATGGGGTTCAATGGACGGGTTTCATCTTATGGAGCGTTTTGTCGCTTTGCTTAGAAACCCGCTTGCACGCGAATCGCTCAGGGCTGTACTTTTTTCCGGTCGCGGCGTATTTCGTAATTTCAAAAAAGTTCTTCGGGAATATCCTGAAGTTGAAAGACTCTGGTATGCGTTCAAAGAAAACCGGATGAACCGCGTTATAGTTGAATGGTACAATGTGCTGTGTGAATCTTGGGGGCTTGAAGCTCTTGGAAGCGAACCTGAAGAGAACACGGACATTCTTAGAGATGATTTCATTTTCAGAGAGATAGATGGAGAACACGATTTTGAGAATGTTTTCATGAGTGCCGATTCGCTTCTTCATGAGGTAGAAAAATCTTATGAAGGGGAAGTAGGTCGTGTTGTTGCTGAATTTTTACAGCGTCAAAGAGATTATTCTGAAGATTGTGATGAATATAATCTGATTGCCGAGACAGCAGGCGGCGATTTTGCCGGATGCATTTCTGCCTCATCCGTTTTGGAAAGTGCACCACATACAGCAGTGCTTTCCATGATTTTTGTCACTCCCCGTTACAGGGGTTTAGGCGTTGGCCGTGAACTGACGTTACAGTGCCTTGAAAAGCTTAAGCTGCGTGGCATCCACTGGGTCATAGTCGCTAACATTATTGTATCAGGATATGCGGCTTCTATGCTCCGAAATTGTGGCTTTGAACAGATGGGAACAGGCTTTATCGCAAATTTATGAAAACAGGAGAATTGCAGTGACAGAGGAACGTTTTATAGAGATACTGCAAAATGCGGTCGAAAAAGTTCGGAGTGAAGAAGATCCGGTAGAACTTAACAAGTACAGGAAGTTGTTCAAAAAGAATGTGCCGTTTGCACTTCGTAATTATGTAGCGGCTTATCTTACAAAAAATGCTGAAGGCGGATTCCGCCGTGATTCTTATAAGCGTTACGGAAAAGAATATCGACACGAAAACAATCGTTTCAACAACGAGAAAAAAACAGATTTTGATGCACAGCCTTCTACACGCAACATCATCGATGAAACCCTTGCTTCTACACTTTTTATTAGCACAGGACGGAACCGACATGTGTTCCCGCGCGATTTGATTAATCTTATTACACACAACACCGGTTTGGAAAGAAACCGCATCGGCGAAATCCGCGTACTGGACAACTATTCTTTCGTTCAGTTTTATACAGAGGACTGCGACACTGTAATCAATGCTCTTAACGGTTTTGAATACAGAGGACGCAAACTTACTGTCAGTTTTTCAAAAAAGAAGACAGAAGGCTCTGATGAATATGATACATCAAAGAGTGAATATACCCCAGAAAGCAGCACTGTAGACTCAACCAGCGTTGAAGCAGCAGAGCCAACGGGTACTTCTGGAGAATTTCTGGTCTGACAGGTAGGTGCATGTATTCCATACAGTGTTTCAGTACAGCCTACATGGGCACCAACACATACATCGTAAGCCGGTATTCATCTGAATCTGCACAGGAAAAGGGCGAGCCGGATTGCGTTTTTGTCATTGATGCTGGTGGGCACAAAATTGATGTGGATAAATACTACAGTCTGCTGAAACGCTGTGATGGATTCGTGTTCACACACGGTCATTTTGATCATATAAGCGCCCTTCCCTATTTACACAACCTTTTTCCCGACGCACCAATCGCGATTCACAAAGATGATGCTTGCTATCTTGGTGAAGATGCCGCCGCCTTGCATTTATCAGATTTTTCCGCGCTTGCACTTACACCATATGTTCGAAATTATTTTGAACAAGAAGGCTCTCTTCCGGCGGCAACTTTGCTGTTAAAAGACGGTGATGTGCTTCCGTTCGCACCCGAATGGAGCATACTGCACACGCCGGGTCACAGCCCCGGTTCAATCTGTCTGTACAATGAAAGCGAAAAAACACTTTTTTCCGGTGACACAATTTTTGCAGGCGGGGGAATTGGAAGAACTGATTTGCGTGGCGGGAATTATTCCGAGCTGATGAAAAGCCTTTCACGTTTGGAAGAGCTCCCGCACGGCACAAAAGTTCTGCCAGGTCATGGAGAATATACGTATGTGGAATGATAATACAGGTTTGAATAACTCTGAAAGAGTTTTGCAATGTATGCTCGCATTGTTTGCTATTTTTGCAATTGCTTTCTTTTTTTCGGGCTGCAAAAAACAGGAACGTGCGCCTATTGTGGACGAACCAGATCCGGACATTCTTGTTGAACGACCGGATGCCTTGGTTCCAAAATGGCTGCCGGGCGATTATCCACACATAGCTTTAGTTCTTGGAGCTGGCTATGAAACTGAAGAAACAAGCCTTCCCGTGAAAGAATTCCTTGCGGAAGAATTCGGGCTTGCCGAAGATGGCGGTCTTATCGAAACATATTTTTTCCCAGATGAATACCTGAACGGGAAGCGAATAAAAGTTTCATTTCTTACAGATACTCTCAAAGACAAAAACATAATCGGTCTTGTTCTTTTGAGTGCACCCGACAGAACTTACTACGCACTTATGGACCTTATGGAAAGTGGCATTTCGTATCCTGTATGGTCGATTTTTCCTGTAACATATAATACCGACGAGATATTGGGAACAGAATGCGGTTCTTTCTTCGTACTCGATTATAAAGAATACGTTGATGGAGAAGCTTCTGACCAGGATTCAATGCTGATGGATGATCTTGTGAACGGTGCGAAAAAATATGGCGGAAACATAGGTGATATTCTTACGCCCGTAATCCACTATATAAAAAAGACAGCAGATGCCGTGAACAATCCGTACAGCCCCTCCGATGCAGCAGAATATCTGTTAAAAGCATACGCGGAAGTTTTCAGCAACTGCACTCTTAACCGTTTCATTGAGCCGGAATCCAGCTTGCCTGCTCTTAATCACTACGTTCTGGGGATTTACAAATGAACCAATTGATGCAGATTCGTTCTGGTCTTATAGGCTCTGCCCAGGACATTGAAAAACTTGCTTCCGCGAAAAAAGCAACATTGCTCGTGCTTTCAGACATGCATTGTGACAACTACTCGCTTTTCTGTGAAATAATGAACCAGTTCGGAGTTGATTCAGACGCGCTCATCTATTGCGGCGACGGAGTTCGTGATGTCGCTAGGTTCTTTACAGAAGCTGCCTCAGACGAAAAAATGCGCAATATGCTTCCTCCGGTTGTCGCGCTCGTCCGCGGTAATGGTGATTACAACGAATATTTCACCGGAACTATGAGATTTGATGTTCCTGATTATAACTTGTTCAAAGCTGCCGGAAGAACGATATTCTTTACACACGGTCATTTATTCGGAGTCGATTTTGGCACTGATCATCTTGTTTCAGTAGCTTCGTCATCTAAAGCCACCCTTGTTTTTTATGGTCATACCCATTGTCCGTACAAAGGGATTCAGGATAATACAGTTGTGTTGAACCCAGGCAGCGTCACAAGACCAAGAAACGGCTCGTGTCCTTCTTTTGCAGTCGTTTCGTATCCCGGTATATCAGAAAAGTTCGATATAAACTTCTTTGGCATCAAAGAAAACACTTTCGGACGATATCAGTTTTCCCTCATCTCAATTTAGCACACATGAAATACACAGTCAGTTTTAACTGCACCCCAGAAGAAGAAAAAAACGAAACTCTCTTACGGAACAAAGCCTTAAAAGAATTGCGAAAAACTGGTGTAAGCCTTACAGAAAAAGAGATTTCAGCATTTGTTTTCAGAAAAAAATCGATAGATGCACGTAAAAGGGATGTAAAACTTTTCCTCCGCTACGATGTCTATACTGATGGAGATACGCCAGAGAACGATACAGAAAATGTGTTTGTTCCTCGTTGGAAAAAATGCGATGGCAACTCAAAGCGTGTACTGATTATCGGGGCAGGACCAGCCGGTCTTTTTGCCGCGCTCACGCTACTTGAAAACGGAATTAAGCCTATCATTATTGAGCGCGGTCCAGAAACTTCGCAGCGGAAACGCGATATTGCGGACATAAGCCGTACCGGAGTCCTTAACAGCGATTCAAACTACTGTTTTGGCGAAGGTGGAGCAGGTACATTCTCTGACGGAAAGCTTTTCTCTCGCTCTGGAAAGCGCGGCAACATCGGGCGGATTTTGCAAATACTCGTTTTTCATGGCGCAGATCCAAAAATCCTTACGGACGCGCATCCGCACATAGGCACGGACAAACTTCCGCAGATTATAGACAACATAAAGAAAACGATTATCAACTATGGCGGTGAAGTTTTATTCAATACGCGCTGCACTGATATTTTGACTAATAGGACGCATGATACCCCAGCAATTTGTGGCATTAAAGTAGCAGACACTCGTACCGGTGCGGAGCGCGTCATAAACGGTGAAAAACTTATTCTTGCATGCGGTCATTCTGCGCCGGACATATACGAGATGATTGCCTCAGTTGATAAACGGGCGCTTGAACCAAAGACTTTTGCGGTTGGCGTTCGAGTAGAACATCCGCGCGAAATCATCGATAAGATTCAATACCACGGCAAAGAACGCGGAGAAGTTTTGCCCGCAGCAGAATACAGGCTGACAGCGCAGGTGCAGGAACGCGGCGTATATTCTTTCTGTATGTGTCCTGGCGGGCTTGTCGTACCTTCTGCATCGTCACCAGACGGCATAGTTGTTAACGGAATGTCACCTTCCAGCCGTAACGCATACTGGTCCAATGCTGCAATCGTCGTAGAATGCCGCCCGGAAGATTACGCTGAGTGGGGCAAGTTTACAGGAGATCCACTTGCGGGACTTCATTTCAGGACGGCAATAGAACAGGCGGCAAAAAAAACAGCGTCAACGAATGCGGATTCTTGTGCTTCATCGGAGAATACGACACATGCGAAAAATGCGACTACACCCGTGAATCCACAAACTGCACCTGCGCAACTTCTTGTAGATTTCCTTGCAGGCAAACGTTCTTCCGCGCTGCCTAAATCATCATATACGCCCGGCGTTGCTTCTGTATGCTTGGATGAAGTTCTGCCGAATCATGTTTCAGCGCGGCTTAAAGAAGGCTTCCTCGCCTTTGATAAGCATATGAAAGGTTTTATTTGCAAAGAAGCTTTACTTATTGCCCCGGAAACTCGCACATCAACACCTGTCCGCATATTGCGCGACGCTAAAACACTTGAAAGCCCAATAATTAAAGGGCTTTTCCCGTCAGGAGAAGGTTCCGGCTATGCTGGGGGCATTGTTTCTTCTGCAATGGACGGCGAAAACTGCGCAAAAGCGATAAGCAGCTTGACGCAGAATAATACAGCACAAGAAATACGGCAGGTCAAGGCTCGCTGCGCTCAAGGCCTTGACTCAGCCGTTTTGACGCTTGCTAACAATTATCAAGCGTCAATTAAAGCAGTCGTTTTTGACATGGACGGTGTTCTGCTTGATACGGAATCGATGAGTGACAGGAATTGGTTCGAGGCTGCTTCAGAAATGGGAATTCCACGCGATAAGATTACAGAAGCGTTGGAAGCCTGCCGCGGCAGCAACAGCCGTCATATTGAAGAAGAACTTAACCGGCGTTTTGGCACTCTTCCGGGCTTTACCGGAGCTGCCTTTTTACGCCGTACAGGCGAGCTTTTCCACGAACTCGAAGTAACAGAGGGGATTCCCCTGAAAAAAGGAGCCGCTGAAATCCTTGCATATCTACAAGAAAAAGGATATCCACTTGCGCTTGCATCGTCCACAAAAGGCGATACAGTAAAAAGGCAGCTCAAAAACGCGGGGCTCCTTGATTTTTTCGCTGTGCTTGTTACAGGCGACATGGTTTTTAAGAGCAAACCTGACCCCGAAATATATTTGACAGCTTGCAAAAAACTTGGCGTTCCTCCGGAAGAGTGCGCCGGAATTGAAGACAGTTTGAACGGCGTCCGCAGCACTGCCGCGGCAGGCATGTATGCCGTCATGGTCCCGGATAAAGTTCAGCCCACAGAAGAAATAAAACCTCTTCTTTACAAGCTTTGCCCGGACTTGCTCTGTCTTAAAGAGTTTCTGTAAAAGTGTGCCGTTTACATCAGATGTATCGCTTGGTATAATAACAACGTATGAAACAGGCTAAACCGTATTCAGTTATCTATTCCGACAACGATATTGTTGTTTTTAACAAAAACTCAGGTATTCTCACTGCATCCGACCGTTACGACAAAGACGCACCACGCCTGGATGTCCTTGCCGAACCAGAATTCGGAAGCCTTATGGCCGTTCATCGTATTGATAAAGATACTTCCGGCATCGTTATATATGCCCGTAATGCCGAAGCTCATAGAAATCTTTCGATTGCCTTTGAAAGACGACTTATAAAAAAAGTGTATCATGCGCTTGTTCACGGTCGTCCTTCTTGGGACACTTACGTATCAGAAGCAAAGCTTTTACCAGACGGAGACGCACACCACCGCACAATTGTAAGCAGAAGGCTTGGAAAAGCTTCGTGCACCGAATTCAAGCTTATCGGGACATGCGGACCTTTCTCGTGGATAGAAGCCCGCCCACTAACAGGCAGAACGCACCAAATCCGCGCCCATCTTGCAGATTTGGACATTTCTATTGTTTGCGATCCGCTTTACAGCGGCAACCAAAAGCCTGTTAAGCTTTCTGATATCAAGCGTTCTTGGCGCGGCGACATATACGAAGAAAAGCCCTTACTTTCACGACTTGCTCTTCATGCATACAGTATTGAACTGGCTCATCCTGTTACGGGCGAAAACGTCAAGTTTATTGCCCCGTATCAGCGAGATATGAACGCTTTGAGAAACCAGCTTTCAAAACTTTATAAAGTCGATCCGCTTAAAGAAGAGTAAGTATACCTGTCTACAGTAATCCCATCGATTGCAGGATGAGTGACATCGCAACGGTTGCAGCCGTTTCCGTCCGTAAAACGCGAATTCCCATAGAGCACGAGGCAAAACCGGCTTCCGCAAAAAGCGAACGCTCATTGTCTGTCCAGCCGCGCTCGCTCCCAATAGCGGCATAAGTCATAATTGCTGAGGTGGGCGCATTTTTCGGAATGGACTTTTGCATATGTCCGAAAAGAGTAGATTCAGGTTTTACGTTATCCAGCATAACACGAATATCTGTATCAGCTGTACAAAGCGCGGCTGAAGAGCCTGTGCATTCTTTGGCGGGAAAAAGTTCGGAAAGGCATGCCTTTACAGACGGAAAAAGCTGAAGTTCTGGGATGTGGGTGCTTTTTGCTTGGGCGGAACCGTCAACCAAGGCAGCATAAGCCGCGCCCCGCTCAACAATATTTGAATCCATATATGATTTTTCGCCAAGCTCGGTTCCGCACAAGCACAGGCGGGAAGCCCCAAGACCTGCAACATCGCGAAAAAGCCGTTTAAGTTGGATTGGACGCGGAAAACCGATTATAAGCGTAATCGGGTACAGCGGCTTCCCGTCTGACTGCGGGAGGAAATCGAAAGAAATGCCTTCGTCCGTTATTGCCGTTATTTCTGCCCGACCAGCTTCCCCATTGATAATCCCTGCATCAAAAGAATCGCCAGTTTGCTTGTGAAGAACTTTTAAGATATGTTTTGCCCTGTCATCTTTCAGCGGAAGGGTTTTTTCCATTTCCTCCCGCAGAAAAAGCACTATGTTCATTACTCTGCTGTAACTGAATCTATAATTCTATATGAGAATTTTACCGGTGATTCAGCAAGGTTCTCTTCCTGCTTTGTTCCAATAGAGAAGAAAACCATCACGCCGCAGGAACTGTTTTCAAACGGCTCTATACCAGAGGCAACTTTTGTTCCGTTTATATAGAACGAGAAAAGGTTGTCGCTATCAACTTCAATTTTAAGAGTATTTACTTCGCCATAACCCGTTTTGAGTGCATCAGATTTATACAGGTAAGCAGTATCTGCCTCTGGATCAATAAGATCCTTGTATGTGCCTGCATTCCATGTATGAATCGAAAATTCACCTTTTACGTTTATAGCAAAACGGAAATAATCTGGAACAATACCGTCTTCTTGTGTTGAATATCCGAAAACAAAACCGAAACAGCTGCTTTCGCTTCCGGCATCCTTTTTGAATTCACCCTCTATACCGTAAAAACTTCCAAGTTCATCGGTAGTTATGAAATATCCGCAGTTTTCTTCATCATCCACAACAAGATCAACCCATTCTGTTGTGAATACAACATTTGTTTCTTCAGGTGCTTGCTCTTCCTGTACCGGCTCAACTGTGTCAGCCGATTCATTTTCAACTATAGGTTCCGGATTCTCTGATATAGAAGCTTCCGGTATAGGCTGTTCTTCTGGGACAGTAGTTTCTGGCTCGACAACCTCTACAGGTTCTTCTTGTGGTGCTTCATCAGAAGCACATCCAAAAAAGACAAATAAAGCACAAATGAGCGCAAAAACAAATATTATTTTTTTCATATAAGCACCTCTTATAAAAGACAAGCAGTTCATTTATAAGATTATTATACTCCATTTTTTTGTATTAGTAAAAGCTTAATCTGCCTTAAGTGTGTTTTTTTTAAGCCGATATTGTAAGCATGAAACAATCTGAAAAATTAACTATACCATCAGGAATTCTCTTTCTTTTTGCTGCGGCAATTATCCTGATTTCAATATTTTTACAGTTCTTGAATTTTGGCTCATTCAGGACATTCCCGTTTTCAGCCTTATATAACTTTGGGCGTATGCTGTTCTCTGTATACGGTTACTCATCGTTTTTAATCCCGATTTTCCTTTTTATCAGCGCGATAATGCTCTTCTTACCAAACTGGAGCACTGCCCGCGGTATTTATTTGCTTGTATCTATTATCCCATTTTTTACGATCGCAGGACTTGAATATGCCAGCAAAATAATCCTTACAGATGTTACTCTCCCGATGAAAGTGATGAAGTATACAGCTGTCGTATTTATAAGCGCGCTTCTTGTTTCTATCGAATACTTGATTACAGGTCTTATTATAGACGCTTTCTCTTCCAAAAAAGGCAAAAAGGCAGCGTATGTTCCTGTTTTTGAAGTCAATGATGAAGGAAATCCGATTCCAGAGGAAATCCTGAAAAAAACAAATGAAACTACTTCCGAAAAAGAAAAACCTGTTAAAGAAGCTGCCGAAACCACAACAAAAGAAAAAGGAACAATAAAAGAGATAGATATTTCTGATATAGCTGCAGACGAAGAAAATTTTGAGCCTGTACGCAAAGAAAAGCCAGTTGAAGAGCATTATGAAACTCAGGATGATTCTGATTCTGACGACGAAATTCCAGACGAAATACCAAACTTTAAGCAGCCAGAAACTATTTCAAACGCACAAGTTAACGAGCTTTCTTCTATTGTGCCTGGATTCAACGATAATAGCGAAACTGTTGATGAACCATTGGAAGAAGAAAAAGAAGAACTTGAACCAGAAGTTGTTGAAGAAGCTTCTGATGATACAGTTGTTACTGAAGCGCAGATTGAAATTCCTCAGGAAGAAGTTGACGAAGAAATTGAGGAACAAGTCGAAACAAATGATTCAGTGGAAGTCGTTGAAGAGCCTGAACCAGAGCCTGTGGATACCTTCGGTGTAGTTGAAGATTCTACGGCACTTATTGCAGAGAAAGTTGCGGAAAAAGCTGAACCAGAGCCTGAAATAATCACAATAGATTTTGATGCTGGAAAAAAACAAGAACCAGAGATAATAACGCTCGATTTTAATTCTGATGATGCCCCGGAACTTAAGTTGCTTGAAGATGACGAAGATATAGAGCCGGATGTTGTTAAAGATGCACCACAAGCCGTGGTTGAAGAGCCTATAACCCCTGCAACAGCAGAGGATTTTTACAGTCCCGAAGAGGAGGCGTTCTTTTTAGACCCTTTCGCGGATGAGGCATCAGCTGATTCCGGGGCTGATGCCGAACCTGTAGTGACGGAAACAGCGTACAAGCCCGTGAATACAGCTTCAAACACAAAGTTTGCGAGTTATAACATCCCGACGGAAGGACTTCTGAACAGCTTCGAGAACAACCCGTACTGGATTATCGATGACGAAACTAGAGAAGCGGGCAAAGTCCTTAAAGAAACGCTTAGCGAGTTTAAGATCGAGGCAGAAATAACCGGCATCCGCAAAGGTCCGGTCATCACGATGTTCGAGATTCTGCCCGCTCCCGGTGTTCGCCTAAACAAAATCGTCGCATTGCAGGACAACATAGCGCTCCGCCTTGCCGCTGCAAGCGTCCGTATTGTCGCTCCTATACCTGGTAAACAGGCTGTCGGCGTAGAAATACCTAACCGCGAGCGTGCTATGGTAAGCTTCCGCGAGCTTATCGAAAAAGATCTCCCTGCTTTCAAAAAGATGCAGATTCCGGTCGTGCTCGGAAAAGACATTACCGGTGAAGCACAAATGCTCGACCTTACGGCAACACCGCATCTTCTTATCGCTGGTTCAACCGGCTCCGGTAAGTCAGTTTGTGTAAACTCTATAATTCTTTCTATCCTCTATAAGCGTTCTCCGCGCGACGTTAAGATGATACTCATCGATCCTAAAGTTGTTGAGCTTAAGCTTTACAACGATATTCCGCATCTTCTTACGCCGGTTATTACGGAGCCGAAAAAAGCCTTCCAGGCTTTGCAGTACTGCTTGTGCGAAATGGAACGCCGCTATGCAATGCTCGACCGTATGGGCGTACGTGACATAAAGACATACAACCGCAGAATTGATGAGCGCCAAGTCGTTCAGGAAAAACTGCCGTATATCGTTGTTATTATTGATGAGTTTGCCGACCTTATGGCAACGACAGGAAAAGAGCTTGAGAACACTGTCGCAAGGCTTGCCGCTATGAGCCGCGCCGTCGGTATCCATCTTGTTCTTGCTACACAGCGTCCATCAATCGACGTTATTACAGGTCTTATCAAGGCAAATATCCCGACTCGTATTGCGTTCATGGTTGCTTCAAAGACAGACAGCCGCATCATCATCGATCAGGTCGGCGCGGAAAAACTCCTTGGTAAAGGCGATATGCTTTATGCGAGCGCAATCGATCCGTTCCCAGTACGTATTCAGGGCACGTTCGTCACAGAAGACGAGGTTGAGAATGTCGTCGATTATGTTAAGCAGTTCGGACCGCCGGATTATATTGACGACGAGATTTTCGTTGAAGAGGAAGAAGACGATGAGGGCGAGAGTCAGGGCGACACGCTTTTCACGGAAGGCGAGGATCCGCTTTATGAGCAGGCTCTTGATATCGTTGTCCAGGCAGGAAAAGCTTCGGCATCGTATATACAACGCCGCCTTAAGATAGGCTACAACAGGGCTGCGCGTCTCGTTGAAGAAATGGAAGACCGCGGTATAGTCGGTCCTGCGAACGGCGCGAAACCAAGAGAAATTATACATATTCCGTAATTCTGATTTGTACAAAAGGCGGTGCCCGCCCGAAAACCGGGCGGTCGCTACGTTCGCCCTTCGCTAACGCTCACCGTCCTCGTCTGAAACACGTTCAGCCTGCGGTCGGCAAGGGGCTCCCATCGCTCACCGGGGTTGAAAGTTTATTAAAAAACAAGTTTTTCTTTCGTCTGGAAGTAATCCCAGATAATTTTGTCTTTGTCCTGATTTTGTGCTTTTCTTATGTTCACGTATTCTTTAATTGTCAATTTTATCCAGCCAAAATGATATGAGTAGATATATATATTTGAATCTGTCGGATCTGATGGTCTTCGATAAAAATAAATGTATTCATACATTAGTAAACCTTTATATTCATAAGAGAAACTGGAATATGAAGCATCTATAACTAAGTCAGATAATGGGAACTCTTCAGGTAAATCATGTGATCTGGAACATCTGTCATCACACTCGAAATGTAAATCCAAATCGTAGTCTTTTCCTGTTATATGACTCCAATAACTTCCCATCAGCAGTGACCTGTATGATTCCTTATGTACCCTGTACCCGTTAGGGTTAATGTTGCTAAGGAATTCGGCATTCTCTTTGAAATCAATATAGTCACTTATACATGAGCCTAGATTGCTCCAATAGTATTTATTAATGAAATTAGCTAACGTTAAATTCACGATATCTGTTGAGTATTCTGGGAATTTAGCGTCAAGTTTCTCATAGAATTCTTGTAATGTATGCGGATAGTCAGGTGGTGGTGGAAAATCTATCGCTTCCTGCTTTTTGAAACGAGTGTCAAAATCAAAATCCTTCCCATTTTTGTAGTCCCAATAGCATTCTAGCAGGATAAACATATAAGATGTATCCTTGAGTTGGTAACCCTTCGGATTTATGTTATTCAAGAAAACGGTATTTTTATCGTAATCCACCCACTTGAATATAACTTTTCGATAACAACCAGATTTGAAATAACTCCAGTCATCAAATGTCATCGTTGTTATATCTGTATCATCTGGGAATGCTTCATCTAGTTTTTCATAGAATTCCTGTAATGTATGAGGATAATCGATTATTCCTGTTTCCTGTGCGAACATAGGAAAAATTAGAAAGACTATCAGTAATAATAATGTTATTAATTTTTTCATTTTTCTTGAAATATGTACCATACATCCAGTCTACGGCACTTTTCGAACAGACTCAAGGGAATAACCATATTTGTAGGCAAAAACAACCATATGACTATTACTTATTTGTACATGCATAAATAACACACATTATAAATGTTATAATAAATGCGATGCGAGTAAGCCGAGAAAGTACTTTTTTACGAATCTTAAGCCGCTTTAATTCTGGATCATCCTCGTCTTCGATGTCATCCAAAAACTCTTGGAATTCAATGGTTCTCGTATTCCCGCTAATCCCATCTTTACTATAGAGAGGATGCTCAACTCCTCCGTTCATTTCACGAAGTCGTTTAATAATCAATCCTCCTATAAGGATAGACCACGAAAAAAGAATAAAAGCAATTCCTATGAAAATTAAAAGTACATACACATTCATTATCAACTAATATCCTTGCTTTTCACATTGTTTTTGAGAAACACCATCGCTAACTAACAGATGAAATTCTTCGTAACCAACACCAATGCCTATACTGCAACCAATATATAAGCCATTCTCGTTCCAAACAATATCACCGCCCATTGATCCAAATGATGTACCAGGTATATTTCTAGAACCTCCTAAATCAAGGGAAAAACCAGCAGGTGAAGTAATAGGAATTCTAAAAGCTAAATCTAAAGTTGCAGATGCAGCAAGGTTTGTGCCCAATCCACCGCCTAATTCAACACCATTTTTTGTGATTGTTAAAGTCATACCAGCACCAGGTGATACGGCTCTTACTGTCACAGACACTGAGATCATGTTGAAGACACTGCTTATATTGTCAGCTGTTTTTTCACAGAATTCATCTATCGCATCAAATACGGGATCCGGGACATGTTGTTGTTTCGTAACTGTTTCAGCAGTCTTTGTTGCAAGGTGGATAAAACCATCTTTGATGAAGCTTATTATATCTAATCCCCACATATCCACGTAGTTCACCGGGTCGCTGTTGCAGTATGCGTACCAGTTGGAGCCGTCGCGGATGGGGTCTACGGTCGTGAAGCGTGCAAGACTTGGCGCATAGTCGCGGAAACCGTAGTCGGAGAGCCCTGTCACTGGGTCATACGGCTTGCCCGCGTATGCGAAAACGAGCGCGGAAACACCGCCGGAACCACCCGAAGAACCCGCGAAAACGCCGGTTTCCGTGACAGGTTCTCCGAAAACGTCATAGTCAACCGTTCCTGAGACATGTCCGTCCGCGCCGGATTGCGTGTTCGCGTGAGCGAACATGTATAATAAGTTTCCTTGCGCAACTGCGCTTGGCGCAGATGAGAGCTTTACACTGCCCAGTACGTCCGTGCCGTAGTAGTATGTGTCGGAGTATGTAGCGTAGTTAGACTGTCTCTGTCCGTAGTTTCCGCCGTAGAATCCGCCCCATGAGTTCCACCATGACTGGTATGGCGAATAAACGGACTGCTCCTCGTAGGACGCCACAACGTTGCCGTGCGCGTCATAGGTATAGCGCGTTCCTACAAGATTCATGCATTCATTTTATGGCATGAATTCCTCGTACGCAAGAGACTATCGTATTGATGAATTCAAAAAGATATGAAAAACTATAATGTAATTATGATTATGAGTAGTAAAGTTGAAGGCTCCTCATTGCATCCAAGAAATGAGTACGGACATTTTACGGAAAAAGGGGTAATGGAGCTGAATGAAACAGAAAGACAAGTGCTTCTAGATTATCTTGAAAATGAGAAATACATCGATTACAAAGGAATACATATTTCAGAAAGGAAAATAGACAGCGTAAGAAAGGGTAAATACAATAACGAAGTTAAAGCTTGTATGGTTTTGGTTAAACACGGATTTGAAGTCTTTTTGCTTGATGAACAGTATACTAGAAGTGATAAGGCGGATATTTTCTTCAAAAAAGATGACGAGCGTGATTTTATGGAACTGAAGGAAACAGAAGACAAGATAACCACACAATACAACAGGTCCATTTCTCAATCACCGAACTGTCTTATTTCAATAAAAGGTTATTTTTCAAAAATACAAAAAAAGAACCTAATTGATGCTGTGAACAGAAATAAAAACGCAAAGAAAGTATATGTATATTTAGAAAAAGAGAAACGGTTTTTAAAAATAAAATAAGCCGGGAACTTTTAATCTCCACCGAAGCACGCAGCCACGGCATACCCGAAAACAAATGCTTTCATGGGAGCGACCCAGCCTGAATTCAATTTAATCCACTTTGTGAATGATGTCAAGGTTAATGTTTTTACTTATGAAAACAGCATCGTTTCTTGATGTCACGGCATCTGTCGTAGCGATTCGTAATGCCGTAATATCTGCGGAAGGATGGTTTTCTACTACCGCACAAGGGAAGGTAAAATCGTCCACGAATGGGAATAGTTTTTTTATATTACGCAACACCGGTGAGCGATGTGCAGGGCGGCGAAGCCGTTCCGGAGCGGGAACCGCGTAGGAATGAGCCGCGCAAGACAGCGGAACCCGGAACGTAGCGACCGACGGTCGGACAACGGACGGACGTCGGACACCGCCGTACATGAAACAGCATACATATTCCGTAATTCTGATTTGAGGTGTATACTATTCTTATGAATAAGAAAAATACACTGCAGACTGTTTTTATTTTCAGTATTTTTGCTCTTCTTTTTGTTCTTGTGGCAGGAATGTTGTATCCGTTCTATACAGTTATCCTGTGGGCTATTTTCTTGTATATCATTCTTTTTCCGTTGTACAAATGGTTTTTCGATAAGATAAAACCGACGAAAAAACTCTATTCGGCCAAGGTCAAGCTGCTTTCTGGCGTTTTTTCAATAGGAACGCTGCTTCTTATAATTACGCCTATAATCTTTTTGAGTATAATGCTGATACAGCAGCTCGGTACTTTCTTAAAACGCGCCGAACAATTCTTAGTGCAGAATCCTGACTTTTTGGAAAACACAAGGATAGTCGGCTTAATAAACGATATTTGCGAAAGACTTGATATAACGATAATCGGATTCGACCTTGAAAGTATAAAATCTAACATTCTTGGATTTGTCAGAAACTACAGTTCCAAGGCTGTCTCCATAGGAACCTCGATTCTCAGCGGTACGGGCAGTTTTATCGTATCGCTCTGTTTTGTTGTTTTCTCTTTGTATTTTTTCTTTCAGGACGGACATTATCTGGCAGGATTGATAGGAAAGGCTATCCCTATTGATCCGCTCTACATGAAGGCGTTAAAAGATAAATTCATCGACATCACTCATAAGCTTTTTGCTGGATATATAATGGTCGCTCTTTACGAGGGAATAGCTTCGTTTATTCTTATGACTATTTTCCAAGTGGAAGGCTCGTTGCTTTTCTCTGTTCTCTTAATGGTAGCTTCTTTCATACCGATTGTAGGCGCAACAGTAGTATGGATACCTGTAGGTCTTTTATTGTGCCTTACCGTTTCTACGCTTAAAGGTGTGCTTTTCTTAATCATTGCAGGAACTATAATAACCGTACTTGATAATTTCCTTCGTCCAATGTATTTGCAGGACAGAATCAATGTTCATCCGCTCATAATTTTCTTTTCGATTCTTGGCGGAATAAAGTTCTTCGGAATAAATGGTTTGCTGTTAGGACCGATGGTTATCATCCTCTTCTTTACGGTTCTTGATTTGCTCACTGAAGAATCAATTCCAGAAACAGCTGCTTCAGGCAATCCGCAGACAACGGCACCGCCAGAAGTACCGGTAGTGGAAGCAAAAACAGAAGAGATTGTGCCTTCCGAATCTTCCACTAAAAAGAAGAATAAGCAAAAAGCATGAGAATTGTAATAATTCAGCCGCCACTAGTGCAGCTTAACACGCCGTACCCTTCTGGGGCGTATCTTTCCGCGTTTTTTAAGAAACTCGCGGAAGGGCGTGATTCGTGCGGGGCGTGTGATGGCGACTCTGGTTTTGCGCGAGATTTGCGCGGGTCGGGCAGCTTGTCTGGGACGAGTAGCTTGTGCGAGTCGGGCAGTTTGTGTGGGGCTGGGATAGAAAGCGTCAAATGGTACGATTTTTCCGAGCGAGTTTTTAATGCGCTGTTTTGCCGGCGCGGATTGGAAACGCTTTTTTCTTTGTCTCAAGAAAAGGCGTTGGCGTTGGCGGAAGCTGCGGAAAAGCAGGGTGATGAAGAAACTGCTTGGAATTTGCGCAGATATGTTTCTCAATCCGATATGTGGATTGATTGGATAGATACGATTGTTTCGATTTTGCGGGGCAACGACAGGGAGCTTTCTCACGAGTTCGTGCGGTCGGCGCATGTTCCTCGCGGGCGCAGAATGGAAACGTTCTTGGAAAGCCTTGACCACGAGGTTGGAATTGATGATGCGCAGCTTCTTGCAAGTTTTGCGCTGGCTGACCTTGCGGACTACATAAACTATGTCTTTGACAATAATTTCTCTTTAATCCGATATGCAGAAGCAGTTTCGACAGGGAACAGCACGTTCGCGCAAATTGAAAAAACGCTGGACGCACCGTTTTTGCGGACTTTTTATGCGCCGCTTTTAGAGGAACTGGTGGGGCAATTAGCCGGAGATTCCGCGGGTTCTGGGGATGGCGAAAGTCCCGAATATCTTTTTTGCATCTCTGTTCCGTTCGGGGGAACCTTTTCTGCCGCGCTCCTTACGTGCCGAATGCTTAAGGCGCGGTTTTGCGACAAAGCCGTTGTCTCGTTGGGTGGCGGCTACATAAACACTGCCTTGCGTGAAATCCGCGACCCGCGGATTTTTGAGTATGCAGACTACATCAGCTACGACAAAGGATATGGCTTTTACAGCGGATTATTGCAGGGTACGCTCTCGGAAGCGGTTGAAAATGATGCGGAAAAACGCGCCGCCCTTGTTGGAACTGGGCTTTGTTTTAGGCGCGGAGATTGGATGGTCTTAACTCCGAGTGAAAAAGACAGGCAGCTCGAAGAAATGATGACGCGGAACCTGTGCCCAGATTTCTCAGATATCGATTTCAGCCGTTATCCAAAAGTTTCTGATGATACGAACGCCATGCACAGGATTTGGACTGACGGCTCGTGGATAAAGGCTTTTCTAGCTTACGGATGCTACTGGCATCGCTGTGCGTTCTGCGACACAATGCTCGATTACGTCTGTAAATACAACCCGGTCAGCACTACAACACTTTATAAAGGCATATATGAACAGGCAGAACGCGCCGGAGTATACGGCATTCATTTTGTGGATGAAGCTGCGCCGCCGGTGCTTTTGGAGCAGTTTGCGCTTGAAAATTGCGGGAACAAAAAGCGGAAACTTTCGTTTTGGGGAAATATCCGGTTTGAAAAGGCTTTTACGCGCGATTTGGCGGATATCCTTGCACACGGCGGCATGACGGGTGTTTCCGGCGGCATTGAGATAGCCAGTGGCGAAGGGCTTTCTGACGTTAACAAGGGCATAGACATCGACGGTCTTGTAGGTGCTTGTGCCGCATTCAAAGAGGCAGGCATCCTTGTCCACGCATATATGATTTACGGCTTTTATAACGAAACGCCGCAAATGCTTATCGATTCTGCGGAAACACTTCGTCAGCTGTTTGCCGCCGGACTTATAGACAGCGCATTCTGGCACAAGTTCACTTTGACAAAATACTCGACCGTTTACAACAACTGGAAAACAGGCAAGTGCAAGGATATTAAGCCTCTTCCGCCAAAAGAAGATTCGTTCGCGGTTTACGAGCTGCGGTTTGAAGGCGAACAGAAAAGCGAAAAATACGGTGCGCCGCTGATGACGGCTCTTGATGCTTGGATGCACGGCAGGGGATTGGAAAAACCTGTACAAAAGTGGTTTCCGTTTTCTATGCCTAAACCGTCCGTTGCACCGGACTTTATCGATAAGGCTATTGCGCGGTATGAGCACAGGCGTGATGCTGCGTTTAACGAGAAATATCCGGCTGGTTTTGTGGCGAAAGGCGCGGCAACCGGCGAGAAAAAAACAGACGGCGCATTTTCAAAATACGTGTGGATAGGCGGCAACCCGATTGTGGTGCGGCGCGGAAAAGCCACTTTTATCGAGTGGACATACATGGGCGAAATTTTTTCCGCACATGTTCCTGCAAAAGGGGCGACCAACGCAAAAGACGCAGAAAAAGCTGTAAAATCACTTGTTTGTCTGAATGCTTATAAGGACGGCCCCGGAAACGGCGAAGACGTAATTCCGAAGTGGCTTTTCCGCGCTGTCCGTGGAAAAGGGCTCGCAAAGAGGATATAAACTCTTCATTTAGCTTCTTTATTGCGTTATTTCATCTATCATTTATACACTTCCATGCTATAATACAAGCATGCAGACTTTATTTAATGATAACTGGCAATTTACAAAAATCCATTTAGAATCCGCTGAAGCTACTATCCCGGATTTGGCAGAACTGATTAAAGACGAATCACGACGTTACGAGCCTGTCGAAATTCCACACGATTGGCTGATATACGACACGAACAATCTTTATGAAAACAGCATAGGCGTATACAAAAAAACGCTTCGTTTTTCAGGAGCTGACGACCTTTCCGAACTTAGGCGATACATCCGGTTTGAGGGCGTTTACATGGATTCGACCGTTTTTGTGAACGGAGAAAAAGCTTTTGTTTGGAAATATGGTTACACGACGTTCGAGGTCGATATAACCGACTTTTTGAAAGAGGGCGACAATGTTATTCATGTCGTTGCAGTTTATAGAAGCCCGAACACACGCTGGTATTCCGGGGCGGGCATTTACCGGAATGTCTGGTTAAGGACAGTGCCGCAGACTCATCTTGTAGCAGACGGTGTGTATGTGTCGAACAGGAAAGTGGCACAAGGCGCAGATGAAGCGACTGGCTCGAGATCCGATTGTGCGGCGAATTCGGCGAAGATGCAAGCTGCGTGCATGTCACACGGCACGGATGAATGGGAGTCTTTTTATCAAGTGGAGGTCGTTTCGCACGCCGCCCAAAAGAGTGTCACCGTAAAGACAACCTTGCTTTCGGCAGACGGCGCGGAAATCGCTTCGGAAACAAAGCCGCTTGTGTTAACCTCGCCAGGTTCCGTCATGGAGTCGTCCGCATCAGCATCTGACCCCACACCAAGTTTCGCCGTCTGCAGTGGCGAGTTTCATTTGCAGGACATTCGCGTCTGGGATATCGCCGATCCGTACCTTTACACGCTTAAGACAGAGCTTTTTGACGAGGACGGAACACTTTTAGACAGCTGCACAAAAAAAATCGGCTTCCGCACGATAGAATACAACGCCGACAAAGGCTTTTTCCTTAACGGACGGCATGTAAAAATCCACGGAGCATGTTTACATCACGATTTAGGCTGTCTCGGCTCTGCATTCAATAAATCCGCACTGAAACGGCAGTTCAAAAAGATGTTCGAAATGGGCGTAAACTCAATCCGAACGTCGCACAATCCGCCCGCGCCGGAGTTTTTGGAATTGGCGGACGAAACCGGAATGCTTATAAACTGCGAGTGCTTTGACCAGTGGGAACGCGCCAAAACAAAATACGACTACAGCAACTATTTCAAAGAGTATCACGCGCGTGACGTTGCCAGCTGGATCCGGCGCGACAGAAACCATCCGTGCATAATAATGTGGAGCATCGGTAACGAGATATACGACACTCACCTGGGTACGGGGCTGGCGATTGCGAAAGACCTGACTGCGCTAGTCCGTAAATACGATTTTAAGAACAACGCGCCTGTAACAATCGGGTCGAATTACATTGAATGGGAAAATGCGCAGGAATGCATGAAAGAAGTCGATCTTGCAGGCTACAACTATGCGGAACGGCTGTACGCTGAACATCATAAAAAATATCCTGATTGGAAGATTTACGGAAGCGAAACGTCATCGACTGTACAGAGCCGTGGTATTTATCACTTTCCAGCGGATTTCCGCACGCTTACACACGATGACCAGCAGTGCTCCTGCCTTGGAAACTGTTCCAGCAACTGGGGCGCAATAAACACAACGATGGCAATTGTACCCGACAGGGATGCGGAGTTCTGCATCGGGCAATACATCTGGACCGGATGGGATTACATCGGAGAACCTACACCATATTTCACGAAAAACTCGTATTTTGGACAGATCGATACAGCTGGCTTTAAAAAGGATACGTTCTTTTTGTATCAGGCGGAGTGGACGGATTACCATAAAAATCCGATGATTCACCTTCTTCCGTACTGGGATTTTAACGAAAACCAGATAATTGACGTAAAAGCATATTCAAACGCGCCGATTGTGGAGCTGTTTTTCAACGGAAAATCGTTTGGTAAGCAAGAAATTGACCACAAGCACGGAAAAGTTCTCGAGGGACATTGGAAGTTGCCGTATCACGCGGGCACTCTTGTGGCTGTCGCGTATGATGAAAACGGAAAAAAGATAGCGGAAGACATAAAATCGTCTTTTGAGGATCTGGCAAAATCGTGCTTTCGTATGAGCGTGAAGATAATTTGATTTTTGTTGATATTTCAACTTGCGACAAAAATGGCGTACCGGTTGAAAACGCAAGGAACCGTATAAATGTCGCGGTGGAAGGCGGGGAGCTTCTTGGGCTTGATAATGGCGACAGTACCGATTACGAGCAGTATAAGTGCAATTCAAGAAAGCTTTTCAACAATCATCTTTTGGCGATTGCAAGATTGCCATCAAATGAACGTCCGGAAGATGCCACAAGCGAAAGAAGTTCCGGCGCAGTGCGAATTACAGCTGTCTCAAAAGATTTGGAGCCTGCGGTTCTGATTATTGGTTCTGCCGGCGATGCACAAGCGAATTGCACTATAAAACCCGATGATGAAGTTCCTGTCCGCAAGATAGAGCTGACAGTGGTTGATGCGCTGAATCAGACCGGGGCGGAAGCAAATTGCTCCCTTGCGCTCTCTGCGGAAAGCCCCTGTGTCACAATAAAGGCACGCATCCTGCCAGAAAACGCCACTTTCCGCACGCTGGAATGGAAGCCCTGCCGTATCGAAGGTGTACAAACATCAAGCGCAAAAGTCGAAGTTTCACCAGACGGACTTACAGCAAGGCTTTCCGCAGCCGGAGACGGCAACTTCCGTCTGCGCTGCACCGCGTCTAACGGTAAACCCCACCCGGACGTTGTTTCCGAACTTGAGTTTTCTATTTCGGGCATGGGCAGTGGCACTTTGAACCCATACCAGCTTATATCAGCATGTGAATACTCTGCCGCGCTGAATGAACCGAAGCAGAGCTTTCAGGGTGGGGTTTACGTACCCGCTGAACGTAACTGGCTCTTGTTTGAAAACCTCGATTTCGGCGCAGATGGCTCAGACGAATTCTCAATACCCATCTTCTCTTTTGATGCTTCATTGCCTCTTGAACTTTGGGAAGGCAACCCCGACGACGGCGGCAAAAAACTTATGGCTTTTGAATACTCGGCGGCAAGCTGGTATAACCATTATCAGGCAAATACATGGAAACTTCCACGTCGGCTTACAGGCATACACTCGCTGAGCATTCTTTCAACGACACGCTTTTCCATACAGGGAATACAGTTTGTTGAAAGTCCAAAAGCATTCGCGAAATTGTTTGCCGCCGATGCCGATCGCATAACAGGTGATTCGTTTCAAAAGCAAGAAGACTGCATAACTGGCATTGGAAACAATGTTTCGCTTGAATTCGGCAACATGGACTTTGGAGCGGAAGGAACGACGAGTATTAAGATAGAAGGACGGGCTATAAACGGAACTAATACTGTTCACATAAAGTTCACACCGATTGGTGCAGAGTGCATCGGCGGAGAAAGCGGACAGAACACTGAACCACGGACTTGCATCGCGGAAGTCCCGCAATCAAAAGAACTAAAGGAACACGCTATTTCTTTGGGCGAGTGCATAAAAGGAAAGCAAAATGTGACTTTTGTGTTCCTTCCGGGTAGCTGCTTTGATTTTAAGAGCTTTAAGTTCAAGCGTTAGTTTTCGCGCGTTCTGCTTTCTTTTGCAAAAGCACGAGCAGTCGTGTAAGCCGCGGGACATTGTAGCGCAAAATCATCAGCGGCAAAATGCTTAGAAACGCATTCGTTATTGCGCCCGGAAGAATGAACCTTAAAGCTATATCCTTCGGGAAAAACAGCATCACCACAAAACCAAGCACAAAGTTCCAAAAATGAATCGAACTGCCATAATTGCATTCCAGAATAAAGCGTTCAACATATTCTGGGTTGTTCGGATCAGAAACTTTCTTTTTACTGAAGCTTGTAAACATTCCAAGCTCAAGGACATTATCCTTCCAATGCTTTATGCCTAATGCTTCATATATTTTGCATTCTATCTTGCTTACTTGGAACCGTTTCCTATCCTTTGAAAACCATCGTGCCGGCATAAGATGACGTATGATTGTCGCAAAAACACCATCCCATGCCACCATTACGAATGGCACCATAATGCTCAATAACGATACTTTAAGCACAGACATCCCTGCTGGGAACCAAAAAAGATTTCCCAAAAACACAAGAATCACTGTAATACCGATTGAAAGGATATAAAGTAGCACAACAGTCTCCTTAGTCGTGGTTTTCGCTGTTGTCACAGGAATATGTAAGCGGAATGCCGTATGTCGTTTCGTACACGTTTTTCCACATCTCGTAGTTTTTGTTTTTCATCCACTCGATGTTTTCTTTATCAGATTTATTCGGGTCGGGATAAATAGGTTCAAGGATGTGAAGCGTATATTCCTGAATTGGGAAACCGTCTCCGCCAATAATGTCCGAATCGTTCATCGTGATAAACATAGGAAGCACAGGAACATTGCTCGTGACAGCGAACTTGAATGCACCGTTTGTAAGCGGGCGGGGCTTGCGGTAGTTCCACCACATTCCTTGTTCGGCGTAAACAAGCACTTTTTCACCACGCCTTAAAAGAACGTCCATCGCTTTCATAAAAAGCTTCATCGTCGAAAAATTGCTGCTGAGCGGAAGCGTGTTGCAATGGCGGAAGAAAAGCCCGTACAGCCCCGGAAAACTTGTGAAGTTTCCTTCGCGGATAACTTTATAAAGTTCGCGGTGTTCCTTTTTCAAATATGGCAAAATTGCGTGATGGATGCAGAAATTATCGAATGCGTTAAAATGATTGCAGGTGATTATTGTACCTTTGTTTGAAAGAGCCGTGAAATTTTCTATTCCACGGATTTCTTTGACAATCATCTGCTTGTTTTTTATAAGGGTGTCGATAAAAGCAACTGCTTTTTTGTTCACAAAATAGGTGAGTATCCTGTTTATCAGCTTTTTGTTCAGATAATCGACTTTATCCGGTTCAAGAGGAATCGTCGGCGGGTCGTCCTCAACATCCTTTGAGAACCATCCTTTTTTTTCATACTCTTCTATCCGTTTTAGAACTTCAAGCCTGTCTTTCGCTTTTTCGACCATATTTCAGCATTTCCTGTGTTCACAATTCGTTCTAGCAGTTCGCGCAACAAACTACATTCCTGTAGTTTCCAGCATCATTTGTATCATCAATGGCCATCTGTACCAATTTCTGATATGCCGTTTCATCGCGCTTTTTGCTTTCATCGCTGTAATTTTCACGCATCTTTATCAAATCCTGATAAAAACTGGTCTGGCGTGCATAATTCCAGAAAAGGTTTTCGTATGCAACATTCTTGTAGTGCCAAGGCTTCCAATGAATCTTAAAATGGACAATCTTAAGGTTCGCGTCATCGAATTTATCGTTTTTGAAAGCTGTTTTATTCCAGCCTAAGTCCAAAAGCTTTACTCTATTCTTGCAAAGAACATTGAGATAATCCTGATCCTGTGTTACGCGGAACTTAAAACGTGTAAGCAAATCGATAAACTTTGTCTCGATGTTTTCACGACGGAATGCCGCAAGATTCATAACCATGATTCCTGCATTAAAATACTTGTATCTGTCTACATCCAGGGCTTTTTCAACATACTCACCAAACTCATTGATTTCGGTCATCACTTCTTCTGGTACAGCAGCAACGAAATTGTTGTTAACATCTGTGTTATAAAGTTCCGCGATATCGCCAACAACCGCTATATCGCAATCAAGATAAAGCACTTTATCGTACTGTGGGAAAAGGTTCGCAATAAAGAAGCGGTAATATGTTTCCATAGAGTAGTAGTCGCGCAGATGAAACTTTTCTGTGATTTTGCGCAAATCTTCCTTAAGATGAACTGTGCTTATTTCAACTGTAGGTGACTCGAATTCTGAAAGCATTGCCTCATATTTTTCATCAAGACTTGTTGTAATGACATAAATCTTGTAGGAATACTCTTTAGAAGCATTAGCAAGCATTGATTTAAGTGTAACCGTAAGATACGGAAAATAATTGTTGTCGCAAGCGAAGAAAACCGGGATCACCGGAAGCGCGGATTTAACAGGAACATCCGTGTAAACCGTCTCATCTTCCTGCCGCCATTTACCAAGAGAATTATCAACAAATCCCCAGAATGAATTTACATTTGCCTTTGATGCGTCGTTTTTTGGGCCTTCTATTTCTTTTGTTCTCCTTGAAAAAGCATACCTATAAACAAACTTGTATAAAACAAAAAGTGTAACAGCCCCAAAAAACAGTTTTAAAAAATCTGTACTTTCCATATTTATGTTTCCTATAAATTAGTTTCAGTTTTCATCTGCGATTAATCTCTCAAAAAAGTCTGTCTTACAAAATATCGCAAAATGTCATACATTTATTTAGACACTTCATTTAAAAAAATGTTGCACCTGTTGAAAAAACTGTAAATCTTAGTTAGATTCTTTGTGTGAAAAAGCTTTTATTTGTCTTTTTATTGTTTATGGTTTGTACCGCATCGCTCTTTTGTGCCAAAAATCTTTCTGTACTGGAACAAAAAGTGATTGACGATATGATGATGTTCAGGTTGGATACGTATTTACTTACTCCTGAAGAAACTATAAAAGCTGTTAAAGAATATAAAAAAACATTCCTTGAAGATGCTTCCAAAAATCACTATTCCGATGAAACAATACTTATAGTTGAAAACTATCTTGTGCTTGAGGAATTCGGTAGTCTGGAAGAGATTAATCCTGATCATCCAGAGATGAAGCCCGTTCTTAAAGCTCAAAATGAAAAAAACGAGCAGTGGTTCAAAAAACACGAAAAAGAAGAGAAAAACAGCTGGCTTTATTGTTCGTACGCAGGAATAATATCAAGTTACCTTAGATATCAGAGCTTTTTTACTAAAATTGATAAAGGGTTGCTTGTAAAAGAATACCTTGAAAAGGCATTGGAACAAAACCCAGATATGTCATTTGCGCAAATGGGGCTCGCCCTTTGGTACTATTTCGCACCGGCTATTAGCGGCGGCAGCGTGAACAAATCTCTCACTTATTACGAAGAAGCTGTTTCAAACGCAAGAAACGATGCAGAACTTTTTAATGCCAAATATTACCAGTCACAGTGTTTTTTCCACAAAGACAAAAAAAATGAATATAATGACGCAATGAATGTTCTTAAATCATTGCTTCCAGAAAACCGGAAAGTCACTCTTTTGGAAAAACTGAATAAAGCTGGATACACTATTTTCGACTATCAGGAAGATAGACAGAAAATCTACAAAAAACTGGGTATTTAACTTAGGAGGATATATATGACACTTGAAGAGAAAGTAAAAGACGCACTTGATAAGATGCGCCCACAGCTCCAGGCTGACGGCGGAGATTTGGAATTTGTTTCGCTCGAAGAAGGCGGAAAAGTTTTTGTTAAGCTTACCGGAGCATGTGGAAACTGCCCGATGGCAACAATGACGCTTAAACAGGGTGTCGAAAGATTCCTGAGAGACACGATTCCAGAAGTAACAGAAGTTATTCAGGCTTTCTAAAATAGATGTCAGCTCCTTTTCTGCCGGTTTCCCGTCAGGACATGGATGAACTTGGCTGGAACGAATGCGACTTTGTTTTTGTCTCTGGCGATGCTTATGTGGATCATCCTTCGTTTGCCGCCGCATTGCTAGGCAGACTTTTGCAGTCAAAAGGCTACAAAGTCTGCATCCTTCCGCAGCCGGACTGGCACAACAAAGAATCTTTTATGGTTTTCGGGCGACCGCGGCTTGCGTTCCTTGTGAGCGCAGGCGCCATGGACTCTATGGTTTCCAATTATACAGCCAATAACAAGCCTCGCTCGTCGGACGCGTATGCGCACGGCGGGGAGCCAGGACACCGCCCGGACAGAGCCTTAATTACTTATACCGCTAAAATCCGCGAGGCTTACAAAAATATTCCCGTTCTTATTGGCGGAATAGAAGCGAGCCTGCGCCGCACAGCCCACTACGATTACTGGTCAAATACCGTTAAACGTTCAATTCTTCTCGACAGCAAAGCCGACCTGCTTATGTACGGCATGGGCGAGCATTCTATTCTTGAAATAGCTTCTCGCTTAAAAGAAGCGCCACGGTCGCCCGAAGGCTTTGTCGAAGCAAAAACTGCCTCTGAATTGCTCAGGGGTATTCGCGGAACTTGTTGGCGCACCGGCAGGGCGCAGGACCTTCCCCAAGATTCGGTACGGATTCCTTCTTTTGAAGAAGTTTCTGCAAAAACGCCCGAAGGAAGACAAGCTTTTGCGGAGTCTTATTTGGTGCAAGAAGCAAATACCGACGCGATAAGCGCGCATCGCCTTATAGAGCAGAGCGACAGCCGTTTTGTCGTGCAGGAGCCGCCGTCCCTGCCTCTTTCTCAACCGGAGTTTGACGCAGTTATGGAGCTTCCGTACACGCGCCGTTGGCATCCAATGTACGACACTCCTGCCGCAAACGGAAAGACAGGTGTACCAGGGCTCGAAGAAGTTCTTTTTTCACTTACAAGCTGCCGTGGCTGTTTTGGTGCGTGCTCCTTTTGCGCGATAACGTTTCATCAGGGACGGCGCATTCAGACGCGCAGTGCCGACTCGCTTGAAAAAGAAGCCCGCAAGCTTATTTCACGCCCGGACTTTAAGGGCTACATCCACGATGTTGGCGGACCTACGGCGAATTTCCGCCACGACGCTTGCAAAAAGCAGGCGGAGCACGGCGCGTGTACAAGCAGGGAATGCCTTGGAGCAAAGCCGTGTCCGAACCTTGAAGTTGACCACACTGAATATGTTTCCATATTGCGCCGGCTCCGTTCTTTACCGGGCGTGAAGAAAGTCTTTATTAGAAGCGGCATCCGGTTTGATTATCTTGTGCTCGACAAAAATAAGACATTTTTCCGCGAGCTGTGCGAACATCATATTTCTGGGCAGCTTAAAGTCGCACCCGAACACGTTTCTGACAAAGTTCTTAAGCTTATACGCAAAAGCTCGCACGAAACATACGAAAAGTTTGCGCAGGAATATCGAGCTATGAACCAGAAACTTGGCAAAAAACAGTATCTTGTACCGTATTATATTTCTGCTTTACCCGGTGCTGATCTAAAAGATGCTTTGGAAGTGGCTTTGTATCTTAAAAAAACTGGGTTTGTGCCGGATCAGGTGCAGGATTTTTACCCCACGCCAGGAAACCTTGCTACATGCATGTACTACACTGAGCTTGATCCGCATGAAAAAGACAACTCCGGCAAGATGAAAAGCCTTTATGTGTGTAAAAGTGGGCATGAAAGGCGGCTTCAAAGGGCATTGCTCCAGTTCAACAAGCCGGAAAATCGCCAGCTTGTAAAAGAGGCGCTTGAAAAAATCGGTAGAAAAGACCTTATTCCTGTTCTGTCTGCAAAAAATACCAGGGGCTGAAAACCATCTACGCACTATGTGGGACTAGCACTAAACACGCAAAAACATCACAAACTATGCAAAATCAAATTGCCAAAACCCATTTATTCTAGTATCTTTAATTATCGATGTTTGATAAACGCGGCTTCAAACGACGATACACAATACGTAAACACTTTTAAGGATTTTACAGATGGTAATAGCTAAAGATAGAATGGTAGCAATAGACTACACTCTTAAGGATAAAGACGGCAAAATCATAGATTCATCAAAAGATGCCGGAGCTTTGGAATATCTGCACGGACACGGAAACCTTATTTCCGGACTTGAAAAAGAGCTTGAAGGAAAATCTGTCGGAGACGCGTTCTCTGTAACAATTCCGCCGGAAGAAGCCTATGGAACATACAACAAGGAACTTGTGATAAACGTACCAAAAGATCAGTTCGACACTGACGTTGAAATAGAGCCAGGTATGCAGTTTCAGGCAAATACCGCAGGCGGTGGTCAGATTGTTACTGTCACATCCGTTACAGAAACAGAAGTTACCGTAGACGCGAACCATCCTCTCGCCGGTCAGACACTTTATTTCGATGTTACAGTTGCTTCTGTAAGAGAAGCTACCCCTGAAGAACTTGCACCAAGACAGGTTTCAGGCTGTGGCGGTGGTTGCGGCGGATGCAGCGGCTGTGGTTCAAGCGGCGGTTGCGGAAGTTCCTGCGGAAGCGGATGCGGTTGCTAAAACGCACGATTAATTAGAAAAGTGCTTGGAATATGGATTCAATAGCAACAATCGGTATTTGCTTCGTTCCTCTTATTCTGATTACGGCAGTTCTGCTTGCTGTTTGTAAAAAGCTTACGGCAGGCAGCGCACTCATCTCTATCTTATCAGGACTTGCAGCAATTATCCCTATTGCCGTAATACAGTTCTTTCTTCTTTCGCTGCCAATCTTCTCATCAACAAAACTTGTTTCTGTTTTTCTGACCGCAGTTTTGTTCAATGGCCTCATAGAAGAAACAATAAAAATGCTGATGCTAATGATTATTCCCGGCAAGAAGAAAGATGCGGCTACTTTCGTCATCTGCTCGCTGATAGCTGGATTCTCTATCGGAACGTTCGAAACAGTCGTATATATGCTCATGTATGGAACGGAAGCAATTATTCTGCGTTATGCAACGGCAGTACTTATCCATACCTTTTGTTCCGGGCTTTCTGGGCTTTACGTATGGACATTTAAACAGAAAAAACAGTACATACGTCCGTTCATTGCAGCTGTATTTATACACGGTCTTTATAATTTCTTCGCCGGCTTTGTTTATCCATTAAAGGCATTTTCTTTCGTTACAATCATTTATGCTGCCATCCGACTTAAATTTTCGTATGACAGGATTTTTTCAGATGAACAGAATATACAATTGACTAATAAATAATATTAGTGCTATATTTTTAATCCCTGTTATAATTACGTTCATTACGTTATATAAGGAAAAAATTTAAGGAGTATTTATAATACTCTGAACATAAAGGAGACGTGTTCAATGAAACGGACATATCAACCAAGTAAAGTTAAAAGAAACAGAAAATTCGGTTTCCGTGCTCGTATGGCAACCAGAGGTGGACGCTTAGTTCTTAAGAGAAGACGTGCAAAAGGACGCTATAAGCTTACTGTATCAGACGAGAAAAAGCCTTATTGATCTTACTGGTATTGAAAGGAAAAAAGAGAAACGGACTTATTGAAAACCGGTCGCTTTACCCGTAATGAACGGGTAAAGCGATCCGATGAAATTAAAACTCTTTTTAGTAAAGGGCAAAGAGTAAGTATACAAGGAGCCAAACTTTTTTACTTAAAAAAAGATTCTAATATAAATAGAATTGCATTTGTTTTGCCCCGCGGTTATGGAAACGCGGTTCAGCGTAACCGTTCTAAAAGACTGAGCCGAGAAGCATATCGTTATTTAAAATCACACCTGAACACCGGATATGATTTATTATTATTTATCTATCCTGGAAATGATACGTTCCCCTCGCGGTGTGAGAAATTTCGTTGTTTATGTCAGAAAGCAGGTTTATTAAAGAAATAAGAAGATTATTCGTTCGTATTTTATGTCTGCTTATTAGGTTTTATCAGGTTTTTATATCCCCTCTTTTTCCGCCTTGTTGTCGTTATTATCCGACATGTTCTAGCTATGCTCTTGAAGCAATTAAAAAGTATGGCCCACTTAAAGGGTCGTTTTTGGCTATCAGGAGAATTCTAAGATGTAATCCATTCCATAAGGGTGGATACGATCCAGTTCCTTAGGAGCTGTTTTTAAAAGGAGCCATCATGGAAAAAAATACTATATGGGCTATTGTTTTATCTACATTAGTAATCGTAGTGTTTTCATTCATACAAATTAATTCTATCCAGCAAGTACCTGTTACTGAAAATGTAACTGCAGAAAGTACAGCAGAAATAGTGAATACACCAGTAGTTGTTGCTGCAGAACAAGCAAGTGAAATCGATGCAACATCCCTTCCCGATGTAAAAGAAGAAGAAATTGTAATTACCACAGATTTGATTTCTGTTACGCTCACAAACAAGGGCGGTGATGTTATAAGCTATAAACTGTTGGAACATAAAGACGGTGATAATTACGTCAATATGGTCGACAACGTATCCGAAACAAACAGAGCTTTCTCTATCGCATTAGGAAATGAAAACAATCCTATAATAAACGAGCTTTTCTATGTTGAGAAGAAAGATGCTAACACAGTACGCTTTTCAAGACCATATACTCTGAAAAATGCAGATGGCTCAGTAAGTAATTTCACGCTCATCAAACAGTATACCTTTATGCCGGGCGAATACGTATTCAAGCTTGATGTTTACATAAAAGGTTCAGATTCAATGACCGGACTGAACATAAATAACACGGCATACACTCTTCGCTCTTCTCCGCAGATTGGTCCGTATTATGATAAAAAGCGCGACAGATACGAAAACAGAACATTCCAGTCATTTACCGGAGAAAAAAGCAAGACACAGACTTTAAGCGACGGTCAGACAAAAGATTATACAGATTCTTTCACTTGGACAGGCGTAACCGGAAAGTATTTTGCTCTCCTTGTTTCTCCTTTTTCTTCATCTTCAATAATAAGCAAAGCCGTTTACTCAACAAAAGAGGAAATAACGGATTATGCAAATGCGCAGAATATGCTTGTACGCGTTCCGGTTCTTCAGAACTCCGTTCAGGATACTTATTACATTTATGCCGGTCCCCGCACAGAAAGCTCATTAAAACGCTATAACAACGCCGCAGAAAACGGCTGGAGCATTGCAAACATGAAGTTTGACTATAGTCTCCAGTCTAGCGGAATCCTTTCTTGGCTCGAAATCGCTCTTAAATGGATTATGGGAATTGTATACAAGCTTATTCCTAACTACGGTGTTTCAATTCTCATCATGACCTTATTATTAAGGCTTGCCTTGTTCCCGCTGACAAAAAAGAGCTCTGTATCAACAATTAAGATGCAAGAAATTCAGCCTAAAATGAAGGAAATCCAGGAAAAGTACAAGGATAACAAAGAAAAGCTGAATATGGAAATGGCGAAATTCTATAAGGAAGCTGGTTATAATCCGTTGATGGGTTGTCTCCCACTGCTTATCCAGTTCCCAATCATTATCGCTATGTTCAACCTGTTCAACAACTACTTCGAATTCCGCGGTGCTATGTTCATCCCAGGCTGGATTCCTGACCTTTCAGTTGGTGACAGCGTTTATACTCTTGGCTTTAATCTTCCGCTTCTTGGAAACCAGATTCGTATTCTCCCGCTCATCTATCTTGCTTCTCAGTTTATTCAGGGAATGATAACTAATGCTGCAAATCCAGGTGCCCAGGGAAAATCGATGAAGATAACATTCTACATCATGTACGTTGTATTCTTCTTTATGTTCTATAATGCACCTGCAGGACTTCTTCTTTACTGGACATTCAGTAATATTCTTATGATGGGACAGCAGGTTATTATCAACAACATGATGAAGAAAAAACGTGCCGAGCTTGAAGCTGCAAAAGCAAACGAGCGTCCGGTATTCATCCCTAACAAGAAGAAAAAGTAAAAAAGTTTCAAAAACGAAACTTTAAGTAATTAACTGAATTTTATATTTGCGAGGTGCAATATGACATACGAGTTTGAGGCAAAAACAGAAAAGGAAGCAATTGAGCTTGCTGCTGCAGAATTGGGTTTGGAAAGCGATCAGTTTGATGTCGAGATTCTTGAAACCCAGAAAAACAGCCTTTTTAAGAAAGGCTACGTTCGCATTAGAGTACAGACAGATGATGAGGTAAAACAGGCTTCTTTAGAAAGCGAAGGTTCTTTTGCAAGTGCAAAAAGAGTTTTCGCAGATCCATTACCACAGGATGAATTTGAAAAAAGACTTGTCGAGTTCGTTTCTGAAATGATTCAGAAAATGGGCTATGAAGTCAAAGTAGAAGTTTTGTTCCGCGAAGAGCATAAAATCGGAATCAAGCTGAATTCCCCAAGCTCCTCAATTCTTATTGGTAGAAAAGGAAAGAACCTGGATGCATTGCAGCTCCTTGCAAATGTTTATGCAGGCAGACTCGGAAGAGAAGATGTTAGAATCATTCTTGACAGCGAAAACTACAGAATAAGACGCGAAGAGTCACTTGTTAGGCTTGCATATACAACAGCAGATAAAGTCCGCGCAAGCCACAACTCAATTTTGCTTGAGCCTATGAACCCGTTCGAAAGAAGACTTATTCACACAACATTGAATGATATCGGCGATGTAGAGACAAAGAGCGAGGGAGAAGGTCTTTATAAGCAGGTTCGCGTTATCTACAAAGGACTTCGCTAATGTTTAGGAAGATTTGTTTATCAGCTTGTTTATTGCTAGGTTTTTTCTGCCTGACAGCACAGCAATACAATGTTTCTTACAAAGAGAAAGATGTAAAGCTTAAGTACTGTCCTAACACAACCTTCGGAAAGCAAATAAGCGCAGAATGGACAGCAAAAAACGGAAAAACACCTAATCTTGTTGCGGAAGCATATTATGTCCTTCCAAAAAACGAAAAAGTTACCATGGACGATATTTCTGTTATGGCTCGTTCTTTTTCAACAATGGAAGGTATTCAGTATTATTCAAACTCCGACGAAAAATATGAAACGCTTTATTCTGAATGCTACACGGTAAGTGACAAAGACGGAAAGAAAAAAATTCCCGATATGACTTCTGGTTCAGCAGACGGAAAAAAGATTTATATTCTGCAAAAAGACAACAGTTTTGGAAAATCCGTATATGAAATGAACTTTAAACAGTCAGCGGATGAATTATATTTCACGTCTGTTAATTTGGAATCACTTTGGTATGGAATTTTCAAAGCAGTTAGTGCAAAAGCATTGAAACTGACGTTTCTAATCAATAATGGCGGAAAGGATTTAGAGTTCTATGTTCTTGTTGAAGGTGATATAGCTTCTATCCCTTTTATTGATGACTTCTTAAAAGAATCGTTTGTTGCAAGACTTGATGCTGTATACAATTGGTACAGGAAGAATTATGAAGAAAAGTAAACTGATTTTATTTACGTTATTGACGAGTTTTATTTTTGGAGGATGCATGAATAAGAACATGGAAGCCATAAAAGGCAAGGATGGTGTTTTCGCCATAATGGAGACAAGTAAAGGCGATATAGTGCTCCAGCTTCACTATAAAGAAACCCCGCTTACAGTTGTAAACTTTGTTGGGCTTTCTGAAGGAACGCTTGATGCAACGAATGGAAAACCTTTTTATGACGGACTTACTTTCCACCGTGTTATTGAAAACTTCATGATTCAGGGCGGTGATCCGAACGGAACCGGAACTGGCGGTCCTGGCTACAAGTTCTATGACGAGTTTGTAGACACTTTAAAACATGACGGTCCTGGTGTTCTTTCTATGGCAAACTCCGGCTCAAATACAAACGGAAGCCAGTTCTTTATTACGCATGTTGAAACTCCGTGGCTTGATGGAAAGCACACAGTATTCGGTAAGGTTGTTACTGGTCAGGATGTTGTAAACGCAATTAAACAGGGTGATAAAATCAAACATATTACGATTGTCCGCCAGGGAGCAGATGCTGAAGCATTCACAGCTACACAGGCAGATTTTGACAGAGAAATGGAAAAAATCGCTGCAGAGCAGAGAGCTGCTTATGAAGCGGCACTTGCAGAAGCAAGAGCATATTACGCTGAAATTGCCAAGAAAGTTGACTACAAAATCTTGAAAGAAGGAAGCGGCGAAAAAGTAGGTATTGTTCGCCAAGTTTCTGTTCACTATACAGGCTACCTTGAGGACGGATCAGTATTTGACTCATCCGAAGGAAGAGGAACACTCGATTTTGTAACTGGTACAGGTCAGATGATAACTGGTTTTGACGCGATGGTTCAGGACATGAAAGTCGGTGAAAAACGCAAGATTATCCTTCCGCCAGAAGTTGCATACGGTAGCAGAGGAGCAGGCGATGTTATACCTCCGAACGCTACAATTTCATTCGACGTTGAGCTTGTAAGCGCCCAGTAAGGTGATGTCAAGTCTGCTCCGCCAAGGCGGGCAGACTTGACCTGAAACGCTTATTTATGATACATTAAGCGAGTTAAGGGCCTATAGCTCAGTTGGTTAGAGCTGCGGACTCATAATCCGTCGGTCCCTGGTTCAAGTCCAGGTGGGCCCATAGAAAGGCTGTCCAAATAGGGCAGCTTTTTTTGTTTTTAGGGGCTGAGTTAAGCTTTTGAACGAAGCATATTTTATCACATTCATTCGCAATTGTTGAGAAAAATGGACTATTTACACGAAGGCTTAGTAAAACTTAATTTTTCCGCAGAAACACATCCCACGCTGGAAGATGATTTAAGAAAATACGTAAATGAGCTTATGCTTTTCAACAGCGCCTATGACCTGGTTGGCGCGGAAACAACCGATGAAATCGTTATTCGGCATATTTTGGACAGCCTTTCTGCGTATCATATAATCCGGAAACTGGCTGACGAGAAGAAGACCGACGGAGCTACTGAGCTTTGTATTGCGGATATCGGGTCTGGGGGCGGACTGCCCGGAATTCCATTGGCTTTGAGCATGCGCGACATTCATTTCAAGCTTATTGAACGCATGAGCAAGCGTTGCCTGTTTTTGGAAAACTGTGTCGCGTTATTGGGATTGTCGAACGTCACTGTAGAAAATATTGAACTTGAACGAGTTGCACAGGAAACCATTGATATATCAGTATTCCGGGCATTCCGCCCATTAGAATACAAGATGACACGGAAACTACTTCGCGTTCTAAAACACGGGGGATACCTCGCCGCATATAAAGCTAAAAAAGAAAAAATTGCTGAAGAAATGGAACAAATAAAGACAATTATCCCGCAATACGAGCAAATCCCCTTAGACGTTCCATTTTTAAACGATAATGGTGAATACGAAAGAAATCTTGTCCTTGTGCAAAGACCGTAAAAACAGCGGAAAACGCTTAAAACGGACTTTTCGTATCGACTTTGTTCAGAATCTTAATAAGACCGGACTTATCAATTAAATCGATAGGACGACCCTCTATATACTTTCGAGCTTCTTCCGTGTATGTTCCAGCCGTAAAACAAAGACCGCGACCAACTTTCAAATCCCTTATACGTGTATGGAATTCACGTACAAACAATTCGCCAGTCGATCCAGTTGTTCTGTAGAATCTGAAAACGACAGAATCTTCCCATTTTGCAGTTTCAATTTCGGTTTGAACTTCTGTACATTCGTTCGTCGCATTAATATCGATTATCTTTACAAATGCTTTTCCAAAATAAATCTGTACAATCTTTCTACACAAAGCAATAAAATCGCTGTTACTTGAAATCAAATATATCTGCAGGTTTGCGTTCTGAGTAAGCTCTTGGTATCTTGCAATGAGAGCCTGAACGTCTTTATATCCTGGAACAGTCTGTTGAATTTCCTTCAATGTTGCCAAAGCCCGGCTTATATCAGACATAGATATATATGAATGAGAAAGTCTGTAACGTATATTCGTAAGAATATCTAACGGAGCCTGTGTATGCTTCAAGCCGATTTCAAAGTCAAGAATCGCCTTGTCGTGCAGCTTCTGGTTCGCATGGATTGTTCCCGCCGCAAGACAAGATTTTGCTCCGAATTCTGGATCTGGACGAAGATGCATAAAGATTTTTAATGCTTTTTCACCATTTCCGCTTTCGTTCATTGCATCAGCCATGGCAAAAAGAAGCTCTTTATCATCCGGGTTCAAATCAAGCGCACGTTTAATGTACGGAAGAGATTCTCGGAAACTGTGATATTTATAAAGCGCAAGACCGACGTATCTGTATGTATCTTGTACTTCTTTGTTTATAGTAATCGCTTTTTTTAACAGAGGGATTGCCTTATCATACTCTTTGTTGGAATAGAAAGTCTGTCCCAAATAGAAATTGACTTCAAAATTATCAGGTTGAAGTTTTCTTGCCTGAAGCAAGCCTCTGAAAGATTCTTCAAGCTTGTTTACTTTCAGAGCACACACACCTTGCCTTAGGGCTGTAGTGAAAATATCTACTTCAGGATGTGCTACAGCAATATTAAGAAGCGTGTCATAAAGCGGAAAAGCTTTATCCCACAATTGCTCTTTATAATACAATTCACTTAATGGAAGCAAACCTGATATATTGTGAGGATCTTGAGACAATTTTTTGGTTGCTTCACGAATTATAGCCTGACGAGTTTTTTGTACTGATGATGAAGAACCTGCTCTTCTCCGCCTTGCGCTTGAAATACCAAGAATAAGTGCAATTAAACTAAAAATGGCGACTGCAGCTATTATAATAGGTATGATCGATTGCATAAGTAATTATGTACTTCTATTTACTCCATGTCAAGAAAGTAAAAAAAAGCAAAAACCCGTGATTCGATAAAAGCTGTCGTTGACAATAACCATTAAGCATAATAACATTTACCTGAGGTGTATCTTTTGAGTAAGGCAGTAATTGGTATAAAGATTGCGGACGGTTCTTTTTATCCTATTCTTGAAGAAGGAACGCCAGGTGAAAAGAAACTGCAAGTTACGACTGTACGGGATGATCAGACAACGGTTCAGATTAATCTTTACAGGTCAGAAACTGGCGATATGTCCGATGCTGATTATGTAGATACTCTTTTGATAGACAATCTTGTGCCTCACCAAAAAGAGGAACCCTCGTTTAATCTTTTGGTAAAGATAGACGATAATAATATGCTGTCAGCAGAAATAGACGATCCTGAAACGGGAGAAAAATCAGATACAAAGGTTTCGCTTGTTAATATGGGAAATAAATCAATTTTTGACGAACCGGATTATAAAGTCACTCCTAATGATGCGCCTAGTGACGAAGAATTTTCGCTGGCTGACAGCATGGCAGATATACCCGATTTGGACGACACGTTAATTGCTGCCGGTACAGACGACTTCGCGTTACCGGATTTCGACAATCTGGATGCCCCGGTAGAACCGGTCACCGAAGAATCCGTTACGGAAGAACCTGTCATAGATCTTCCACCGGAGATAGACATTCCTAAAGAAACAGAAGAAGCCCCTGTTGCAAGCGACATGACAGAAGTTCCGGCAGAAATGCCACAAGAGTCATTTGACACCGGTACAGACGACTTCACGTTACCAGACTTCGATAACCTGGATGCACCGATAGAACCAGCCCCGGAAGAGCCGGTCGCAGAAACGCCAGCAGCAACCGAGGATTTCAGCTCGTTCGATACGTCCTCTGATGACATTCCAGCGGCTTCCGACAATCTCGGCTCGTTCGATACGCCTGCTGAAGATACTCCTGCAGCTTCCGATGATTTCAGTTTTGAGCTCCCGGATGACTTCAGTACCACGACAGATACAAGCGAACCTGTTCTAGAAAATACTGAACTTTCCGAACCAGTTCCAGAAGCTATTTTATCTGACGATGACTTTTCGTTTTCTACTGATTTTGCGGATGATGATAATGACATCGATGAAGACGAAAAACCTTTCTCTTTCGATTCCTTGCCAGAGTTTGACGAAATACCAGAACTTGCGAATTCGACGGAGAATGTCGATTTGGCAATGGATGATGATTTAGACATCGATTTTACAGTTCCAGAAGATAACAATATGGGAAACAACAGTTACAACGACAACACTGAATACGAATACGCACCGTCCAACAATATGCAGAACGCTCTATTCGGCGACAGTGACTTGTTTGAAGAGACTAAAAAGCAAAAAGAACGAAAAGTTCTTGTGCCTTTAATTATCTGCATTTTATGTGCCTTAATTTCATTAGGCGTCCTTGGTGTAATCTTATATCTGACGCCATCCATCATGAAAATAGCAGGCGGAATGCAATCAGACAATACAGCTGTTGTAAGCGCGATTACCGAAGCAGAAACTATAGCTGCAGAGGAAGAAGCTGTCATTGAAAAGCCTGTGATTCGCCACGCCGAAGAAAACGAAATTGTTGTTCTTGAAAAGACTGTTCAACCAGTCGTTCCAGAAACAACAACATCACAAAAAGATGTTCCGAGTATAATGAGGCATCTTGTTAAGTGGGGCGATACTCTTTGGGATTTGGCAGGTTTCTATTACAGAAATCCGTGGCTGTATAAAATCATTTCGGATGCGAACAATCTGAAAAATCCTGACTTAATTATATCAGGTACATATCTAACGATCCCAGACCGTTGAACAGATGATTAAAAGCAAAACTCTCATTTTATTAGTTTTAGCGATATTTTTGTTTTTTTCTTGTTCTCCTGGCGAGGAAAAATCAGATGTATACTATTTCTCCGCTTTACAAAAGATTGATGAAGGTCAGGTAGAAGAAGCAGTTTCTTTGTTAGAAAAAGGCATAAAAAACTCTTCTCCTGATGTATCAAAACTTTGTTCACTGTATTTATCAGAAATCAACAAGAAAAAAGCTGTTGAAATATTAGAGAATGCATTAAAACAATTCCCCGATGACAATGCCGTCAATTGCCGATATATGGCAGTTCTCTATGAAACAGGAAAATACGACTCTCTAATCAGTTTTTCGGAGCAAAAAAAAGAACTGCTTGCAAAAGACAATGAGTACTTAAAATACCGTCTGCTCGCGTTTGCTAAAACAGGAGACAATCGCTTTTCCAAAGAGTTTACAGAATGGTTCACTGACGCTAAATTTACTTCATATCACAAAGAATTTCTTGAAGACTGGTACAAAGACAGCTCATACAACGAATACAAACTATACAATGCGCAAAGTTTCAAAACCTTTGAGAAAATAATTAATACCCGGCAGAATGTTAATTCAAGCAATTACTCAAAAGCATACAAAGAGTTTTGTTCTGCAGCCGAAACAGAAGAAGAAATAGTCACGCTGTTGACAGAATGTTCCGTTCCAGTGCTTTCCGATGTTGGCAAGGCTTATCTTTACGGAAGCACGAACAAAGCAGAAGAAGCACGGATCTTTTCAAAAGCCGGTATGCAAGCTGACACGAATGAAAAAAAACAAATGTTGTTTTTTTACGCTGGACGCATGCTTGGCAGATCGGGAGCAGCTTATAGAAATACGGCTTTAGAAAACTTCCGAACAGCATATTCTCTGGCTGAAGATGATTCTTCCAGGGATAATGCTTTATGGTATTATCTGGAAACTTCACGCCAAATTTCCATAGAAAAAGCTGTCACTGCATTAGATGAGCTTGCTTCCAGCTGGACAGATGCAAGCTACTTTGATGATTTTTTGGACGATTTGCTTGCTGATATCCTTTATTCCAAAGGATATTCGCTTTTGAGCGCGATTTTTGAACGCAACAAAGTTTATTTCAGTAACGCTGCCCACGCAAAATACGCATACGTTGTTGCTCGAATAATAGAAGAAGAGCTTTGCGAATCTCCAAGCGGAGCGAAACAATCATATATAAACTCTTTATTGCAGGAATCGTGGGAATTATCAGAAGCTAATTTGTATTACAGGATTTTGTTGACAGACAAGCTTGGAAAGACTGAAGAAGATTTTTATTCAGCCGAAAACGAGACGCTAGTAAGCAATGAAAACCCAGAAGAAATAATTGCCCGCTCTTTTTTGGAATACGCTTTATATCCACAGTTTTATGCTTATTATAAGATAAACTCCAAAGAAATATCCGAAAAAGTCTCTGTTGAGCTTATTGAACAGCTGAAACTGGCGGAAAAAGACAATAAAGACAAATATGCTGATATTCTAAGGCTTGGCAGCAATAAATTGAGCGACAGTGAGCTTTTTTACAGAAAGGATATTATTAAAACAGTTTACCCGAGGTTTTTCGAAGAAAAAGTTACTGAAAAGGCCGAAGAAAACAAGTTACCGGAATATTATCTTTATTCTCTTATAAGAACAGAAAGCTATTTTGACGATGATGTTTATTCTTCTGCCGGAGCAATCGGGTTATGTCAGCTTATGGAACAAACAGCCGCTGATGTCGCAAAAAAGCTAAAAGTTACCGATTATGATTTGCTCGATGCAGACACAAACATGACTTTTGGCGCATATTATTTAAGCGAATTGATAAGGCGGCTTGATAATAACAGCCTGAATGCTTTCCTTTCGTATAATTGCGGTATAACAAGAGTAAGAAAATGGAAAGAAGAGTTTAACATGCTCCCAGACGATTTGTTCATGGAAGTTATACCGATTGAAGAAACACGAGAATATGGGAAAAAGATATTGACGGCAGCCTGTCTTTATGGAAATTTATACTATGACAAGCCGTTCAATGTATTATTGGACGAGTTTTTTTATAGATTTAATCAAATAGAAAATATTTCGCAAGAATGAGGAAAAAATGACAACAGCATATCTAACAATTGATGACGTACCTACAAAACATGCACCTAAAATAATCGATTTTCTTGTTTCTTTGAACATAAAACCTCTGATGTTCTGCTGGGGTGAAAGACTTGAAAAATGCAGAGAAGAAGCTATTTATGCGTTAAAAAAAGGCGCGATTTTGCAAAATCATAGCTACAGCCATCCGCATTTTAGCGAGCTTTCATTTAAACAGGCTAAAGACGAGATTTTGCACAATGAACAGCTTTTGGAAAGTATTTATGCGGAAGCTGAAGTAAAGCGTCCGTATAAGCTTTTCCGCTTTCCGTACGGTGACCAAGGCGAAGCGAATAAAGAAAAGATACAGCAGTTCTTGCGTGAACAGGGTTTTGCTCACATAGATGACCGTGCTTTTGATAACACGATGTATATTCAAAAAGGCCAAAAAGAAGATATGGATGTATATTGGACGTTTGACTACGCTGAATACAATATACGTCCAGGCAACACTTTTACGTTCGATGAAGTTATAAATCGTGTTAATGGTTTTTTTGGGTCACCGTCTGCACAGCCTGTGGAAAACGGAAAAGCTCCTGAAGGAGCTGTTTCAAAGAATATACTTCTTATCCATGATCATGATGAAACAGAAGAATGCTATCCCGGTTATTTTGAAAAACAGATAAAGCTTGTTTTGGAGCGCGGCGTACGTTTCGTAGACCCAGCTATTATTTCTTCCAGAACGATGGCATAAACATAACAATCATCGTGTAGAACTCAAGGCGGCCGGCAATCATTGCAAAACTGAACCACCATTTTGCAAGCGGTGGATAGAATCCATAATTATAAATGGGTCCTACAAGACCAAAGCCTGGTCCAATGTTGCCTACGAGCGACAGTCCTGTTGTGAACGATGTTATGATGTCTGCACCGCAGAAAGCGGCGACAAGCGAAGTTATAAGCACTATTATAAAGTAAATGTAGAAGAAGCCTGCCACGCTAAGAACGACATCTTTTCTGCCTGGGCGTTTATTAAGCTGAATGCCAAAAACCCCGTGGGGATGAAGCAGTCGTCTCATTTCGTTTTTCATCTGGCGGCCAAGAATTACCCATCTTATTACTTTAATGCTACCGCCTGTTGAACCGGAACACCCACCGACAAACATCAGAAAGAAAAGAACCATCTGGGCAAAAGCGGGCCATTGCGTATAGTCGGCGGTGGCAAAACCGGTTGTAGTCATAATGGTCGTTGTCTGGAAAGACGCATATCTAAAAGCATTAAAGAAAGAACCGTACAAAGGCTTTATGGAAAAAGTTATCAGAAGAGCGGAAACGAGCAGAATAGCCAAATAAGCTTTAAGCTCGGTATTTTCTTTTAGCTCCTTGAACTTGCCCTGAAATAACTTGTAGTAAAGACTGAAGTTTATGCCAGAAAGAATCATGAAAATAGTGCAAATCCAGTCAATTGCCACAGAGTTATAGTGCCCTACGCTACTGTTCCTGGACGAAAAACCACCGGTTCCGAGCGTTGAGAATGTATGGAGAAGCGCGTCTATAAAATCCATGCCGGCAATCATTAAAAGAATGGTTTGAACGATCGTAAAACCAAAGTAGATAAACCACAGGATTTTCGCTGTTTCTGTTATTTTAGGGGTTATTTTTCCTTTTTCGGGACCGGTAGTTTCGGCTTTTATAAGCTGGAAACCGCCGACTCCGAAAAGCGGCAGCAACGCGACAGTAAGGGCAACGATACCCATACCGCCGAGCCAGTGCATTTGCGCGCGCCACAAGTTTATAGCGCGTGGTAAAGACTCTACATCAGAAAAGATTGTAGCTCCTGTTGTAGTATAGCCAGAGACGCTTTCAAAAAAAGCATCAGTGAAAGACGGAATGCAACCAGAAATTAAGAAAGGCAGTGAACCAAGCAGACTTGCGCTTAACCAGCAGGTCGCAACGGTAAGAAATCCGCCTCTGGAAGAAAGCCTAAAACGTTTGTTGCGTCCAATAAAGAAGAATGTGACGCCAATGACAATCGCAACAAGGGCTGGAATCAGGAATGAAAGGAATACATCAAACTCTCCGTAATAAAGAGCAATTCCGGCGGGCAGGAACATAGTAATGGCAATAATTGCCAGAAGCATTGAATTTACACGAATGATAGAAAAGACTTTCATTATTGTATCCCGAATTTACCCATAATCCGTTTATCATCTTTTGTGTTGACAATCAGGATAATTTTATCGCCTATTTCCAGTTTTGTGTTTCCGTCTGGAATAACATATTTATCTGAATCTTTTGGACAGTAAAGCAGGATCAGGAACAAACCAGGTTCTGCAATCTCTTTAAGCGTTTTATCGATGATGCTTGCTTTCTCTGAAATCTGGATTTCCTCAAGCTCAAGGCCGCTGTCAGAAATTGTGTGTATGCTGGAAACACCTTTTCCGCGAAGATGGCTTATAATGCTGTCTATAATTGTGTCACGCAAAGGAACGGCTACGTCTATGCCGATGTTTCTTGCGATTGTGGCGTAACTTGAGCTTGCTACAAGGCAGACGGTTCTTTCAGCACCAAGAGATTTAAGGTATGCCGATGAAATCATGTTTTTTTCATGGTTATGAGATGCTGCGATTATCAAGTTACAAGAAGAAAGGTTTTCTTCTTCGATAATGCCCTCGTCTGCAATGTCGGCGCGGAAAACATTGACTTCCGGGAACCGCTCCGCCGCTTCTTTTGTAAGCTGGTCATCGGGGTCTATCATAACAATCTTACGCGTAATTTTTTTGCGGATATCAAGGAAGCGGCTCAGAATATTAGCTTTTTCACGAACGACAAGTTTTTCAGCAACGCCTGTACCTATTTTTCCCGCGCCGAGAATCGCTATTTTGCGGAACTCACGAATAGTTGTACCGCATACAGTAAGCAAAGCCGTAACGTTGCTTTTTGCGGTCAGCAGACCTATCCTGTCGTTTTCGTGAATGACAGTCGCTCCTGAAGGCATTGCCGAAACGCCGTTACTTTCTACATAAGCAACAAGGAACGGAATGTCTGTAAGGTGTCTTATTGACTGAACTGTCTGTTCATTAAATGGGCTGTGCTTTTCTATGTTGAGCTGAACAAGCTCGTAATCAGTATTCTCAAGGTCTACGACTTCTGTTACGGCGCCATGCTCAATTGCTGCGGTAATTGCCTCGGCAGCTTCGATGTCGGGGTGTATCATAAAATCTATGCCGTAAAGATGCTTTGAGGAGTTATCGTCTTTTTCGGAGTTTACATAATAGTCGTAGTTACGGACGCGTGCAATTTTTAATACGGAAGGATAAAGAGAGTTTACGAGAGAGCATGTAATCATGTTCAGCTCGTCTGTGCCAGTTACGGCAACAAGCGCATCGGCTTCTGCAATGCCAGCTTCCTGCAATGTCGCAAGGCTGTTTCCATCGGCTTGCATGACCATGCAGTCCAGTCTGTTTGAAACGTGGCGGACAATATCTTCATCCCTGTCTATAAGGATAATATCATTTTTTTCATCAATAAGGCGCTTAGCAAGTTGAGTACCTGTAAATCCTGCACCAACAATAATGATTTTCATATAGTTAATAATCGTTCATTTTTTGAAATACTGCAAGTACACAATGAATCGGAGTATAAACTCTCCGTACAAATAAAAAACCCCAGCTCAAGAGGAATACACCATTTGACACCGGGGTTTTATGCAAAAAAACGCTAGTTACTTGTTTGCAGAATCAGCATTGTCATCAAGTTTTGAAAGCTTTGATTTTTTGTTGCGGGAAGAAACCGTTGAATCTTTTACAACCATAACAGTTACACAGATGATGACGGCCGCTGCTGCTTCAAGAAGCGTGTTCGAGAAAAGAACCGTGAACATTATCTCGAAAGAAATAGCGCCAGAAATAACAAGTGCGCCAAGAACAAAGAAAGAGTTTGTTATTGTTCCGATAAAAGACGCGAGCGCATAAGAAAGCACCATAGGGAAGTATTTTGTTTTTGAAGAGATTTTTTTGAAACCTAAGAATGAGAAATAAACAGCTGGCGCGATAAGAAGACGTGGCAAAACTGAAATAAGCGGGTTCACAAAATAAAGGTCAAGACCTGTACCCTGTGTTGCAGCAAGGATAAGGGAGCTTACGCCAAAAATAAGACCAACGCCTGAACCAGCCCAAATACCAGCAATAAGCGTACAAAGAATTACAGGAACATGAAGAATCGTGATTGAAGCACCGGAGAACCACGGAATCATACCAAGCCGTGTAAATGCAAAAAGAACTGTCAGTGCGCCAAAAGCAGCTGTAAGAGCTACTCCAAGAAGTGTTTTTTTTCTTTTAGTATTATCCATAAAAATACCTCATAAAAACGTGATGGCAGGTTAACTACCGTACATGCGGTATAGCCTACAACATGAAATCTAGCGGATTATATCAAAAAGACATTTTTTCATCAATTGTCAAAATGCAGATTTAATGATACATTCCTGTTTGTATGAAAAACAAACTTAACAAAGAACTTGCAGTTTGCGGCTTTGAGGCCGTAAAAGCGTTGGAGCGGAACAGCCCGGAAAAGATTCGCAGACTTTATTTTACCGCGGACAGAGCGGCTCAGTTCGGTGATTTATGCCGTTCAATGGCACAAAGGAAAGCTCCTTACAATCAGGTGGAAAGCGGCGTTGAGCTGGAAAAGCTTTGTGGAAGCGTACACCATCAGGGAGTGGTGGCGATGATTCCCCAGCCTGAGATATTGCGGCTTTCTCCTGCTGATGTAGACAAATGGGTTATGAACAAAGAGGACGTTTTTTTGCTCGACAGAGTAGGAAACGCAAACAATGTAGGCGCAATTATCCGATCAGCGGCTTTTTTTGGCGTTAAAAATATCGTAATTCCGTTGGACGAGGCTCAGGCTGGGGTTACGACGAGTGCATACCGTGTTGCGCAGGGCGGCATGGAAAAAGTCAACGTGTATTCTGTTAAATCGATGGAAAACCTTATCCGTGACGCAAAGGGTAAATTCGCTGTTTTTGGAACTGATGTCCGCGGTTCAAACAGCATTTCGAAAATGGCAAGCCTGCGCATGAAAAAGCGCAAGGACGGAACGGAAGCTGTTTTACCGGTGATGATTGTACTTGGAAACGAGGAGCATGGAATATCGCGCGAAATAAGCGAGTTGTGTGATCATCTTGTGACGATACCGGCTCCGGCAGACAATATGGAAAGCCTTAACGTTGCGCAGGCGGCGGCGGTAATCCTGTACGAACTGAAAAGACAGTAAAAAAGGCATAAAAAAACCGCAGCGAAAACTGCGGCTTTTTTTTCTACAGAAGTTCTTCCAGGTTCACTTCACCGGCGACGCACGGAACTGTGATCTGCCAGTTTTCAAGAACTTGTGGGTGAACTTCACCAAAAATACCGATTACTTTACCATCTTTCATGATGTTTGCCTGACGACCAGGGATAAAACGCGGGTCATTCGCTTCAGAAACCACATACTCGTGGTTGAGGAAGTGAATAAGTGTGGCAACCTCGCTGGCGGCTGTGTTGAAGTTTGCGTCGCCGGAAGCTGTAAGGAAGCCAAGGCTCTGAATCGTCTTTGTGCCTGTGTTCTCTTCTTCGCAAAGGAACGCAATCTTTCCAGTCTCAAAAATCTTGTGCGGGTAAACTGCGTTTGCAGAACCAGCTTCTGCAGAAAGAAGAGACGCAATAATCGATGGTCTTACGAACTGATAGTTCTCGCTCATCGGGTTTGCAATTTCAATAACGCCAGAAGCGTCAATGTTCATGTTGTCGATGAAGTCTTTCTTTGAGCCAAGATAGTTGAATATCATTTCCTGATATCCCATACCAACCATAAGCTCTTTTGCTTTGCGGCTCAAAAGTGTTACAGGAAGCAGACGACCAATTGTAAAATCATGTGGCTTTTCCGGGGTGAAGAATGCAAGTTCCTTACCCATCATGATATCTTCTATAACGTCAACTTCATGTAAAAAGTCGTTGCGGTATGGTGGCGGTGTCAGAGTGAAAACTGTATCACCATCTTTTTTTGTGACTGTTGCTGAACAGCCCATCTTTGCAAGAGACTCAACAACTTCATCAGCAGTAAGCTCAACACCAAGGCGTTTGTTAACTGCAGAAAGCTTTGCATCAGTTGTCTCCTGGAAGTAGTAAGGCGTTACAAGGTCTTTTCCAAAGCCAGTATCATACGGATGTTTTACCTGAACAGGAAGGATTGTATAGCCTGCATCCGCGAAGTCACATGCGACAATGTTCGTTGCGAGCAGAAGTCCTGCCATATCAGTACCTGTCATCTCTACCATAAGGTCGCTGTCGCCAACTTTTACGGCACCAAGAGTCGCGCTGTTGATGATAGGAGCCATTGACATCGTTTCACCATTTGCATCGCTAAGAAGCGGGAATTTTGCCTTGCCTTCAAGAATCCAGCCGTATTCTTTTCCTTTCGGGTGGTCCGTAAGAATCTGGCGGCATGTCATCGGTGCGTCGCAAGCAAGCGGAACAAACGAAGTTTTGTCCGGATCAACAGCATGGTAGCTTACAGGCCATTTAACCTGTGCAGAGCGGTATACACCCATTGAAATTGAGCGGCGTTTGCGTCCGTAGTTCCAGCAAAGCTTTTCCTGTGTCTGGATGATATCGAGGAGCATAGGCTCGTCTATCGGCTTACCAGAGATAACAAATGCCGTCATATATGGGCGGATATCTTTAAGATCCGGGTCAACTGTTACAACACGGTTGCCAAAATCTTTAAGTTTTCCTTTATATGAAAGGAATGAGCTGTAATCAGCAGATTTTCCTGTTCTGTGCAGACGAAGCTGGCGGGCAATTCCGCCTGTAGACCAAAGATCAGGTCTGTTCGTATCGTTCAGTTCTATTTTAATAACGCGCTCGTTTTCCGGCTTTGACGTGTCCGGTTTCTCATCGAGCTCTGCTTTACCACATGTGAGTTTTGCTTCAAGTGTATCGTAATCGTATTTTTCGCCGAGCAGGTTGAAAAAAAGTTTTTCGTTGACTTCTATCTTAGGCATCTTTAACCTCTTTTGTCTGTGATAAAACGATTATATCAAACTCTTTATATGAAGACAACAGTACGCCAAAGAAGTGTTCACTACAACCCAAACTGAAAAAAACTAACTTTTCGGAAAATATTTAACCTTTTTGGTTATACATCACGAGATTTTGTGAAGAAGTTGAACATTTTTTCAAAAAAAATACATGTACGGTTGTTTTATTTCACTGTAGTATAAAAATGGATTTTTAAGACATCCACAAGGGGAAACAAAGGACGGTGCCTAACGGTACCGTCTTTTTTTATGCGCACGAGTGCCCCGCAAAGTGTGCACTCCAAAGCGCACCGAAAAACACCTTTTACGAAGAATTTTTAACTTTTTCGGAAAAAAATATATTTTCCAGTTAAAAAACGGTTAATAAATTAAAAAATCCGACCGCAAAATCATTTTTTTTCATAAAAAATTATACCAAATTGATAATTTATTTCATGTACTTCTGTTTTATTTGGTTTTAGTATTCCATTATCCACTAATTCTGCTACGAAAGAGAGGGAAGACTTTCGGCAGGAATAAGTGGGAAAATCGTTTTTTCTATTTTTTCAAGAGGAGGAATTTATGAAAAAATTCTTGTTGGTTCTTATGGCTCTTATGCTGGTTGCTCCTATTTTCGCTGGTGGAAAGAAAGAAGCAAAATCAAACCTTATCAAAGTTGGTATCGTTAACAACCCACCGTCAGAATCTGGCTATCGCGCTGCTAACGTAAAAGATTTCGAGACAGTATTCAATGCTGCTAACGGTTATGAAGCAAAGACATACTACAGCCTGAAGAACGATGAACAGCTCAATGCTGCAAAACAGTTCATCACAGACGGTGTTGACTATCTTCTTATTTCTGCTGCTGCAACAGACGGATGGGACGTAGTTCTTAAATCAGCTAAAGAAGCTGGTATCAAAGTTTTCCTTTTTGACCGCATGATCAACACAAGCGAAGACCTCTATGAGTGCGCAGTTGTTTCTGACATGGCTAACGAAGGTGACACAGCTGTTAATTGGCTGCTTTCTCTTAAACTTCCTGAGTACAACGTAATCCATATCCAGGGTGCTATGGGTTCAGACGCTCAGATCGGACGCACAGGCGCTCTCGATGCACAGTTTGCTAAGGGAACAATGAAGAAAGTTGTTCAGCAGACAGCTACATGGGACGAGGCTGAAGCAAAGAAGATCACAGAGTCTGTAATCAACTCTGGTGAGAAATTCAATGTTATCTATGCTGAGAACGATGGTATGGCTAAGGGTGCTGTAGCAGCTCTCGACGAAGCTGGTATTACACACGGTGTAAACGGTGACGTAGTTGTTATGGGATTCGACTGCAACAAGTGGGCTCTCCGCGAACTTCTCGCAGGTAACTGGAACTATGATGGTCAGTGTTCACCATTCCAGGCAAAACTTATCGACAGCTACATCAAGGCTGGAAAAGTTCCTGGAAAGAAAGTTATCAACGAAGAAAAAGGTTTCGATGCTAGAACTCTTACAGCAGCTGACATCGATACATACGGTCTTGGTGACTAAGTTATAAAGAACTGATGCCGGGATATTTCCGGCATCAATACTGATGTACGGCGTAAAGTGTGTATTTCCCACATATTTTACGCCGAATTTTTATACACCGTAAACAAAATAGGTGGTAATTATCAATGAGTAATAATGTTGTTTTATCCATGCGTGGAATATCCAAAACATTCCCCGGAGTCAAAGCCCTTAGTAATGTAGATTTTACCCTGTGTCAAGGCGAAATCCATGCACTTATGGGTGAGAATGGAGCAGGAAAATCGACACTGGTAAAGGTTTTAACCGGTGTTTACACAATGGATTCCGGCGAAATACGTGTTGCGGGAAATCCAGTTTCAATTCGTTCACCACAAGATGCCCAGAACATGGGTATAAGCACCGTATATCAGGAAATAACACTGTGTCCTAATCTGACTGTTGCAGAGAATATGTTTATAGGACGTGGTAAATATCATTTTATAAATTGGCGTGCTCAAGAAAAAAGAGCAGATGAGATATTACAAAAACTGAAAATTCCAGTAAAAGCGGCACAGCAGCTTGGAACATGCTCCATAGCGGTTCAGCAAATGGTTGCTATTGCTCGTGCAGTTGATATGGAATGTAAGGTTCTTATTCTTGACGAACCGACATCATCACTTGATGAACGCGAAGTTGAGCTTCTGTTCTCTTTGATGAGAGATTTGAAGTCTCACGGCGTTGGTATTATTTTTATTACGCACTTTCTTGATCAGGTATATGAAGTTTGCGACAAGATAACCGTTCTTCGCAACGGTGAACTTGTTGGAGAATATGAGATAAAAGACTTGCCTAAAGTTGACCTTATTTCTGCCATGCTTGGTAAAGACCTTGAAGATATTTCTAAACTCAAGCAGCAGAAAAAAGCATATGCGGGCGATAAAGAAGCTGTTTACGAAGCGTACGACCTTTCAAGCTCAGAAGGTGTTAAACCATTCAATTTCAGAACGATGAAAGGCGAAGTCAACGGCTTTACAGGTCTTCTTGGTTCAGGCCGAAGTGAAAGCGTTCGTGCGATTTTTGCTGCAGACCGTGTAACAGGCGGAACCGTAAAAATTGGCGGAAAAGACGTTAAGATTAACAAGCCGCTCGATGCTATGAAAAACGGTATTGGTTATCTTCCAGAAGACAGAAAAGGCGATGGTATTATCCAGGACTTGTCCGTCCGCGAGAACATAATTCTTGCGCTTCAGGTTTTGAAAGGCTTCTTTAAGCCGTTCTCTAAAGCTGAAGCAGAAAAGTTTGCCGATGAATACATAAAACTTCTGCAGATTAAGACAGCTTCAAAAGATACGCCGATTAAATCGCTTTCCGGTGGTAATCAGCAGAAAGTTATTCTGGCACGCTGGCTGCTTACGAACCCACAGTATCTTATCCTTGACGAACCGACCCGCGGTATCGACGTAGGTACAAAGGTAGAGATTCAGAAACAGGTTCTTAAGCTTGCGGAACAGGGTGTAGGTCTTACGTTCATTTCTTCTGAGATTCAGGAAATGCTCAACGTTTGTTCAAGACTTATTGTTATGAGAGATCGAAATATCGTTGGTGAGCTTAGAGAAGATGAGCTTTCTCAGGATAATATAATGCGCACAATTGCGGGAGGAAGAGCCAACAATGAGTAAGAAATTCGTTTTATCACGGGAGCTGAAAAAGTTTACTCAGTCCCAGCTGGCAATTCCGGTTTTTGCACTACTTTTGCTTGTAGTATTCAACCTTATCCGGGATCCCAGTTTCTTTTCAATTTCTATAAAAACAAACAATATGGGAAACTCCGTTCTTTCAGGAAACCTTGTTAGTATTCTGAACGGAGCTTCGGAGCTTGTTATTCTTGCCATCGGTATGACACTCATAACGTCTGCCACAAAAGGACAGGATATTTCAATCGGTGCTTCAGCTGCTATTGCGGGTAGTGTTTTCGTAAAAATACTTCGCGCAAATACTATAACAGTACCGATTATTCTCCTCGCTCTTATTCTGGCTTGTATCGTTGCAATTCTGTTCTGTCTGATGAATGGTATACTTATTGCGAAGTTCAACATTCAACCGATGATTGCATCATTGATTCTGTTTACAGCAGGTCGTCCTATCGCTTACTGGATAAACGGTGGTGCAACACCTAATGTTGAAAGTCCGCTTTTGAGTGGTCTCGGTGGATTTATCCCCGGTATTCCGATACCAAGTCCAATCATTATCGTTGTCATTTTTATAATCCTGATAAAGCTTCTTCTGAAGTTTACGAACTTAGGGCTTTACATTCAGGCAGTCGGTATTAACGAAAAAGCCGCAAGATTGAACGGTATTAACCCAATGCTGATGAAGATGGCTGTCTTCCTTATCCTTGGCGTGTGTGTTACGATCGCGGGTTCAATGAACGTTTGCCGTATTGGTCTTATAAACCATGAGACAATCCTTATCGATATCGAAATGGATGTAATTCTTGCAGTTGCTATCGGTGGTAACTCACTTGGTGGTGGTAAATTCAAACTTGCTGGTTCTGTAATTGGTGCTTACATCATTCAGACACTTACAACAACCCTGTATGCAATGAAAGTTTCTTCTACAGCTGTTAAAGCGTACAAGGCTATTGTTATCATCTTGATCGTTGTTATCGGATCCCCGGTTGTAAAAGAGGCTTTCCAGAAGCTTCGCAACAGCCTTTCTGGTAAAAAAGTAGTGAGGATATAATTATGGCATCAGCACAGAAATTAATGAATAACAAAACGAAACTGCCAATATCGAACACAAAGCTCTTGCTTACGATAACAATCTGTACGTTCTTCGGTATGTACATTTTGGCAATGCTTATTTGGGGCGGTGGATTTTTGAATCCGCAGCAGTTTCTTGATATTTTTAACAACAACGCATTCCTGATTGTTGTAGCTTGTGGTCTTACAATCGTAATGATTACAGGTGGTATTGATATATCCGTCGGTGGTACTGTTGCGCTTATAACAATGTCAACGGTTGTGTTCATGGAAGATAAAGGCGGTAGCGTTTTCGGAACGCTCCTTATCGCTCTTGGAATAGGTCTTTTAATCGGTCTTGTTCAGGGCTTCCTTGTTTCTTACCTTAACATTCAGCCGTTCATCGTAACGCTCGCAGGTATGTTCTTTACACGCGGTATGACAACAATCGTAAGTGCGGTTCCGCGCACAGCAAAAAATGAAGCTTTCGTTAAACTTGAAGAGTTCCGCCTTACAATTCCGGGGCTTGGTACTTATGCACGTAACGGAAACTACATTCCTGCGCGTATAGAGCTCGGTGTTATAATCGCGCTTTTAATCGTGCTCCTTTTGTGGGCAATGCTTAAATACACACGCTTTGGACGCAACTTGTATGCAATCGGTGGAAACAGCGAAAGCGCTCTTATGCTTGGTATTAACGTAAAACTTACAAAGTTCTTTGCATATGTGCTTTGCGGTCTTTTGGCCGGAATTGCAGGCTTTATCTACTTGCTCCATACAGGTGCAGGAAACGCGAGTAACGCGACACAAGCTGAAATGCAGGCGATTGCATCATCGATTATCGGTGGAACACTTCTTTCCGGTGGTGTTGGTAGTGTTGTTGGAACGCTGTTCGGTGTTATGACGCTTAAGACAATCAATAACGTCGTTGTTGCATCTGGTTTGCGCGAGCCTTACTGGCAGAGTATTACGACAGGTCTTATGCTTTGCTTCTTCATTCTGTTGCAGAGCGTTATCCTTTCGTACCGCAAAAAGAAACTTGGAAATATGGCAAGCTAAAGAGCTTTTCTCATTATCGTGCGCGGGATTTGTTTCACCTGCGCACTATAGAGTCAGGCACATTAAAAAGTTTGACTCGTATAATCTCCTCTCTCCTGACACCCGGTTTGCGTCGCGAATCGGGTGTTTTTTTACACGTTGCGGTATTCACGCGGCGTAATGCCTGTTGTCTTTTTGAAAATATAGCTGAAATAATGCGGATCGTTAAACCCTACTTCGTATGCGATATCTGCGCTGCGCATGGACGTGCTTTTTAAAAGCTTTTTTGCCTGTTCTATGCGTACGTTTGTAAGATGCTCTATGAACGTAATACCGCATTCCTGCGAGAAAATCGTACTGAAGTGATTCGGACTAAAATGAACGGCTTCTGCGACAGAATGAAGACAAATATCCTGATTAGAATAGTTTTCTTCGATAAACTTTTTCGCTTTCAGAATGACGTCGCCGTATTTGCCCTGAATATGCGAATCGCGGTAACGAAGAACATTGTTAAGCACAACACGTATTTCTTTTATGAATGTCTCTTGGTTGGCGACCGCCTTATCGATAAAGCCTTTTGTAAGTAACTCAGGCATTTCCTCGCGGATGTTGCCTCCAAGCTCTTCTACAAGGTTTGAGACAGCCATTATAACGTCAACAAGCAAATACGACGCGATAATTGAAAAATGGTCGGTGTTTCCGCCAAGCAGATTTATGTATTGCGAAATAATCTGGTCTATTTCGCCGTCAGAAGCAAATTTTAAGCGTTCTACAAGCGGATCGCTATTCGACGGTAACGAAAGTTTTTCTTTCTCCGTTTTTTGCACGTCAGCCATGCCGACAATACGGTTTTTGCCAGAAAATGGACACAGCCTTAAAATAAACTCAGCGTCACTGTAAGAGTGTGCTATAAAAGCCGTTCTATCAGCAATAGATCCAATTGCTGTTGTTACAAAGAAATCCGTGTTTTTGCTGATTTCATGCTGAATAGAGTCGGCAAGGCTGTAAGCGTCATCTTCCAAAGTTTCTTGCGAGCTGCTTTTGAGTATGCATACAAAACGGTACGGCGAAATAAAAAAACCGGTGCATGCTTGTTCGCGTGCAACAAACGAAGAAAGCCTTGATTTAGCGGAAAGCAGGCTGTTCGAGTCATTCTGTTCGGAATGGATCTCGCTTATAAGTACTATGTAATACCGCGCAATCAAATTGATATGAAGCTCGGTCGCTTTTTGTACTGCATCTGCGCTGTTCATCGTTCCAAGCACGATATCCGTAAGCAATTTGTCGCGTATCAATGCCGTAGAAGACTCCAGTTCAGATTTCATGCGCGAAATGTCTGTGAACTGCTGTTTCTGCTTGTCGAGCGCAGCCGCAATTTTGTTAAGGCTGCTCAAAAGGTTTTCGGACGTAAACGGTTTCAGAATATAGTCTTCTACACCGATGGAAATAGCTTTTTTGGCATATTCAAATTCGTCGTGACCCGAAAGGATTATTATGCGTACCCACGGCTGCAATTTCTTAACCATTCGAGAAAGCTCTAAGCCGTCCATAAAAGGCATTTTTATATCTGTTATAAGGATATCTGGCTTGATATCCTGAATCATCGAAAGCGCAATTTCCCCGTCAGCTGCTTCTCCGGCAAACGAAAACTGCGTATTTTCCCAATCTATTTTGCTGCGGATACCTTCGCGTACAATAACTTCATCATCAACAATAAAAACGCTATACACTCTCTGCTCCAGAGAAAAATTTAGACGGTATCTTGAATGAAACCGTTGTTCCTTTGCCGTATTCGCTTTCTATAGACAAACTAACCGACATATCATAATACAATTTGAGTCTTTTGTTCACGTTATAAAGCCCATAAATCGATTTTAAATTTTCTGGGTCTGCATTATCAGAAAGTTCAAAAAGAACATCGTTAAGTCTGTCTTCCGTAAAGCCTATACCGTTGTCTTGAACCGAAAAGAAAATATAATCATTTTCCAACAGTTTTGCAGTAACGGTGAGTTTTCCCCTACCACGCTTATTCTTTATACCATGATAAATTGCGTTTTCCACAAGTGGTTGTAGAATCAGTTTAAGAACTTCCCTACCTCTTAGTGACGGGTCAAAATCAATGTCATAATCAAGAATATCACGATACCGGATTTTTTGTATCGTAAGATAGCTTTGAACGTGGTCCAATTCCTGCTCGATAGGAATCCACTCGTGACCTTTGCTCAGCGAAATGCGGAAAAAGTTGGAAAAAGCCTTTGTAATCGCAATAACCTCGTCCTTTCGTTCCGATTCAGCAAGCCAGATGATCGTGTCGAGCGTGTTATATAAGAAGTGCGGCGTAATCTGGGCTTGTAGCGTTTTCATCTCCGCTTTTTGAAGATTCTGTTGCTCTTTTATGTTCTCATCGATAAGTTCCTGAAGTTTTCCAGCCATAATGTTCAGGTTTTCAGACAGCGGGTCAAGTTCTGGAACATGCGGAAGTTTAACGCGTGCATCAAGCTGACCTTCAGCAATGCATGTAGAGAGCTCTTCCATGTCGTGTATCGGTTTCCGAATAGACTCAGAAACGCTTATGGAAGTATAAACAGCAACTGCGAGCATTACGAAGATAATTACTATCTGTATGATTGTGAGCATTTGGAATGAATGCTTTATGCTTTCGTTCGTAGTCGCGGCTGTTTCAATTTCAGCGACGATAAAATCCTGTAGAATGTCATAGATAAGGGCGGCACATCCCCTTACCTCTTCCAGAATTTGTTCGTTTTCGGAAACGCTCGCATTTTGCGCGATTTGCATGCCAAGTATGTTGACGTATTTTTCGAGCGTATTAACAGCGCGGGCAGCTACCTCAAGAACATTACGGTTGTTTTCGCTTTCAGTAGAAGCCATCATCTCGGAAATACCAGTATTTATGCTGTTGATTATTGTATATTGCTGTCCTTCTTCGAACGTTTTTTTACCGGCGACAATATCCCAAATCTCATCGGAAATATCGACTTTTACAGTCTGTATAATACGGTTTGCGCGGCTTACGTTCGTTATTATACGGTCATACTGTGATGTATGTATTGAAGATACGGAGATGGAGTACACCATCGGGATAACCATAAGTACAACAATATAGATGTATGAAAGTTGTAGTCTCTTTTTTATGCTGCCTTTTTGAAACCTTAATAACCGACGAGATTTATTGATGTTCATATATCTCCCGTTTAATAGCCTCGTGGTTCAATTGCAGAAAGATCATCGTTTTCTGTAAAAACGGTTTCTTCAATTCTGGTAATTTTTGGAATTGGACGATTATTCGCAAGACGCTGTACAAATTCCATAACGAGAGGTCCTGTTTTTGGGTTACATTCAACGACGCAATTTACTTTTCCTTCGGCAACGGCATCAATGACAGCTTGTTCTGCATCAACACTCACGATAGTTACATCTTTTCCGCCTTGAATACCGTATTCTTCAAAAACATCAAGGAAACCAAGAGTCATACTGTCATTATGTGAATAAATGATATCAACAGGAGTTCCGTTTACTTGTAACTTTCCGTTCACACTTAAAATACGTTCTGCAAGCTCTTTTCCCATTGACCGCAAAAAATCACCGGTTTCACTATAGATGATAGAAAAACGGCTATCGTCTTCAAGAACTTCCCTAAAGCCCTGGTACCGTCCGTCCGTAACGGAAGAACCGTCCGTACCTCGAAGCTCCATAATATTAAGCGTTCTGTTCGTATTTTTGTATTTTTCTTGCAAGAACCGGGCAGCTTTACGGCCTTCTTCAACGTGATCAGCACCTATATATGCCGCATAAAGCGATTCATCGGATGTACGGATTTTACGGTCAATGATGATGACCGGGATGTGTGCTTCTTTCGCTTCACGAAGCACGTTATCCCAGCCGTCTTGAACAATCGGCACGAACACAATTACATCAACCTGATAAACAATAAATGACCGGATTGCTTTTATTTGGTTTTCCTGCTTTTGCTCCGCATTGGAGTATATAAGCTGTATACCCGCTTCTGCGGCAGCCGTCTGCATGGAAAGAGTATTGCAAGTACGCCATGCACTTTCTGCACCAATTTGTGAGAATCCGATTATTATGTTACGCGATGAAGAATACTCTTCTGTTTGAGTATTGGCGGTCTTTTTGCTGCATCCGGTTGCTGTAAGACCGAATGCTATTATAAGAGCCAATGTCAAAAAGCGTATTGCGTATCTTGATATGTGGTTGTTTCTGTGTTGTGTTCGTGCCATATATTTCACTTCGATGAACTTTGTCCGTAGTAGGCGTTTTTGCCATGCTTACGCTGATAGTGTTTGTTCACTACGTACTCTGGAAGCGGCTTGAAAAGCGGATTCACAGCCATTGTGATCCAAGCCATTCGTGCAATTTCCTCGAGCACAGCAGCGTTGTACACGGATTTAGCGGCATTCGCGCCCCAAGTGAAAGGTCCATGTCCTGCTACAAGAACCATTGGGTTTTCAGACGGAACAAGCGGCTTACGGATTACGCCGTTGTTGTCGCAGGCGTTCACTTTTTCCGGGTGCAAGAACGTATTCACTATAAGAATACCTGTTTCATCCTCGTATGCACGCTCAACTGCTTCTTTGGAGATCATCGGGGTGCAAGGAACCTCGTTTGCGCTGTGGTCAGCGTGTGTTGTTCCGAGCAACGGAATGCTGCGGCACGCCTGCGCCCAAGCGGTTGCGTGAGGCGAGTGAGTGTGCGTTACACCACCGATATCGGCGAAGTTTTTGTAAAGCTGTGCATGGGTCGGCGTATCTGAAGACGGGTTCAGCTTGCCCTCAACTTTTTTAAGATCCAAGTCAACAACAACGATGTCTTCGACAGTCATCGTGTCGTAAGGAACGCCGGACGGTTTAATGGCAAAAACGCCCTTTGCCTTGTCGAACGCGGAGACGTTGCCCCATGTATAAATAGCAAGACCACGCTTTGGAATTTCGAGGTTTGCCTCGAACGCTTCTTCTTTAAGAGATTGATATACAGAACTCATTTCTATGCTTCCTTTTAGTCAACTGCTTCGATAGCGGCGCGTTCAACAGCCAAGCCTTTCGTGTAATTCTTGAAGAAAGCGTTGAATCCAGCGATATCTTCATCGCTTGCCATAACAGTAACAGCCTTGCTGTCGCCAAATACTTCTTTGTCCAAGAAGTCTTCAAGCTTTTTGCCTTTACCGTTAACAAGGAAAGATGCGAGAAGAGCCATCCCCCAAGGACCGCCCTCACCGGCTGTTGAAAGCGCGGAAATAGGCGTGTGCATTGCAGCGGACATTACTGTAAGACCAACTTTCTGTGTCTTGAAGAAACCACCGTGTCCGTTGAGCTTGTCAATGACGACTTTTTCTGTGTCAAAAAGGATGTCCATTCCGGTGCGAAGTGCACCAAGAGCCGTGAAAAGCTGTGCGCGCATAAAGTTTGCAAGCGTGAAGTTGTTTTCCTGTGTACGTACAAAGAGCGGGCGGCCTTCGCTTAAGCCAGTCATTGACTCGCCTGAAATGTAGTTGTACGGAATAAGTCCGCCACAGTCTTTGTCACCTTCAAGTGCTGCCGCCAGAAGGTTTTCATACAGGTCTCCTTTTTTGACGTCGAAGCCACAAGCTTTTATTGCCTGTCCGAAAAGCGAAATCCACTTGTCGTACTCGCCGGTACAGTTGTTCGCATGTGCCATAGCTGTGAGCGAGCCGTCAGGGGTTGTAACAAGGTCGATTTTGCCGTTGTAAGCGGCAGAAAGGTCTTTTTCAAGGACTACCATCGCGAATACGGAAGTTCCGGCAGAAACGTTACCGGTGCGGACTTTTACGCTGTTTGTAGCCGCCATACCTGTACCGGCGTCACCTTCTGGCGGCGCAAGCGGTACACCTGGCTCCAAATCACCGGCTTTATCTAAGAGTTTTACACCAGCAGCTGTAAGTGTTCCGGCGTTCTCTCCGGCAACAAGGATTTTTGGGAATAAGTCATCGAGCTTCCAGCTGAAACCTTTGCCTTTAATAAGCTCGTTGAACTGTGAAATCATTTTTGCGTTGTAGTTCTTTGTCGCAATGTCAATTGGGAACATACCAGAAGCATCGCCTATACCGAGCACCTTGTTGCCGGTAAGCTGCCAATGAACGTAGCCTGCGAGCGTCGTGAAAAACGCGACATTCGAGACATGCGGCTCATTGTTGAGGATCGCCTGATAAAGGTGAGAAATACTCCAGCGCTCTGGAATCGGGTAGTTGAAAAGCTTTGAAAGCTCTTCGGAAGCCTTACCGGTTATTGTGTTGCGCCATGTGCGGAAAGGTACAAGCAATGTACCGTTTTTATCGAACGCAAGGTAGCCGTGCATCATCGCACTTATACCGAGCGCCTTAAGTTTCTTAAGCGTAACGCCATATTTTTCTTTTACGTCCTGCTTCATGTTAGCGTAACATGTAGCCAATCCGTTATGAATTTCTTCGAGTGAATATGTCCATATACCGTCTTTAAGCGAATTCTCCCAGTCAAAAGCACCGGATGCTATAGGGATGTTCTTAGAGTTTATCAGTACCGCCTTTATTCTGGTCGAGCCGAATTCAATACCAAGGACGGCATTTCCACTTTCAATTTCTTTTGCAGTTTCTTTCACATCAATTGCCATGTTTTTCTCCTGTTTTGTCACTTTTTATCTGTGTGCGATGGGAAGATAATAAGCGCAGACAGACAACGCAAATTTACTATAATTTTACTACACGCAACATACATTAGCAAGGGAAACTGCACGATTCTGCATTTATATGGACAGCTACATAAAAAAATGGTATTATTTACAAAATCTTTTTAAGATTGTTTCTACAGTTCAGTCATACAAAAAACATGAGCTAAACTGTATTAATATATAAAATAGGAACGGAGAGAGGTAACTAATGTTCTTCCTAGACAAAAACAAGCTTGAAAAAACTTCAAAGACGCAAAAGTTTTTTATCCTTTTCATTTGTGATATTTTAACATTTGGCTGTATGGGTATTGCTTCCCAATTCATTATTTTTGGAAGTATTCGTACAATAAACATACCCGTTTTCCTTTCGTACATGGCAGCACAGCTTGTTGTACTTATTTTATCAAAATATTACAGGATAAGAATTAGTGACAGTTCAGTAGACCTTATTTTGAAGGCATGCCTTGCATTGTTTGCGGTGTTTATTGTTGCAACTATCGTTCTTGGCAGTTTGTACGGATTTACAGATATTAACGTCCGGTGGAGCATCGTCTATACTTTATGTTCTCTTGCCGGCACACTTGGAACACGTTATGCATACCGTATGTTCGGGTTCTATAAGTTTCATTCAAATTTCCCAAAAACAATAGTGTACGGTGCCGGAGATGTAGGCGTAACGATGCTACGTATGTCGCATAAGGGTGCATTCAAGTACAGTATAATAGGCTTCATAGACGATAATCCGCAGCTTAAGCAGCGTATAATTCAGGGCGTTTCGGTTCTTGGCTCCATAGATGATTTAGAAGAGCTTGCACGCAATGAATCGTTCGACAGCCTTATTATTGCTGTTAACGTAATAAGCGCTGAAAAAATTCAGCGTGTCGTTGAAATATGTAAACGATATGATATTGAAGTAAAGATTATTCCGAGCCTTTTTGAACAGAAAAAAGCAAATGAAGTTTCTGTCCGTGATATAGATTATTCAGACCTTTTGGGTAGGTCTCTTATAACTTCAAACACAGAAGTAGTACAGCAAATGTTTGCTGACAAAACGATTCTTGTTACTGGAGCTGGTGGTAGCATTGGTTCTGAAATTTGCCAGCAGCTTATGGAATTTGCTCCTACCAAGCTTATTGTTCTTGATATTGATGAGACGGAACTTCACGATTTGTGTCTTAGGCTTTTGCACTATCAGGCAGAATGGAATGATCGGGTTATTCCTGTTGTGTGCGATATTAAAAACGCCGCAAAAATTGAACGCATATTTAATCAGTACAAGCCCGATATAATCCTTCATGCAGCAGCATACAAGCATGTACCGCTTATGGAAAGGTTCCCGGAAGAAGCGATACTCAACAACATTTGCGGAAGCTACAACGTCTTTAAGAGCGCGAAAAACAATGGCGTTAAGAAAGTAATCGTCATTTCTACAGATAAAGCTGTGAATCCAACGAACATTATGGGCGCGACAAAGCGTGTTGTAGAAATGATTGCGTCTGCGTTTAACAGCAGCGAAACAGAATTCTGTTGTGTACGGTTCGGTAACGTCATAGGAAGTCGTGGAAGCATGCTTCCTACGTTCCTTGAGGAAATTAAGGGCGGTTACCCGATCACTGTTACAGACAAGCGGATTATCCGTTATTTTATGGCTATAAAAGAAGCTGTTGGTCTAGTTTTCCGCGCTGCGACAATTGCAAAGGGTGGCGAGGTTATGGTCCTTGATATGGGTGAGCCAGTAAAGATTTACGACTTTGCCCAGAAACTCATAACAACTTTTGGTGACGGAAGAAGCAATATTGTTATTACGGGCCTGCGTCCTGGTGAAAAACTTTACGAAGAACTTCTTGCTAATAAGGACAACACACTGCCAACAGAAAACCAGAAGATTTTCCGTGCAAAAGTCGTAAACAACAGCGAATATACAGAAGAATACCTTGCGAATACAATAACAAAGCTTTATGAGATGACCCCACAACAAATGGTAGAGTTCCTTCAGAAGAGCGTTCCTGAATACCATAAGCCCGAACACGATAAATAAAACATCCGGAAAAGCATATGGTCATTTATTGTATATCAGTACGGACGGGAATCGAAGAAAGCTACATAAGCACTGTTCAGTCTGTTCTTGATAGCCCGGATTCTCCTTTTTCTGGAAAATTATATTTTCTTAAAAAACGAATGCGGTTAAAAACAGGAAAAGAATACTTTGAACCTTTTTTTCCTGGATATGTGTTTTTACAGACAGAAGAACTTGATGATGCCAAACTAAGAATACTCGCAAAATACTCAGGTTTTTTGCGTTTCCTTCCCTCAACGACTGATATTAAACCTTTATCAAAACTAGATTTAGAAATCGTTACATCCATGCTTAAATTTGGAACCACTATAGAAATAGTTCCTGTAATGTTTGATGAAAACGACAGGATAATTATTCTGGACGGACCTTTTAAAAACTTACCCGGAAAAATTATCGCTGTTAACCGTCGAAACAAAAGAGTTAATATCCAGCTTGATTTTATGAATGGTATGCGAGTCATCGGACTAACATACGAAGAAATTAAAAAACTATAATTCCCAGCGTTTCACAAACACCGTCATTTTATGCTATACTCTGCCCATGAACACAGAACATCAGATGAGCCGGCTGCAGTCGGTATGCAGGGAAAAAAGCCCTCTTTGTATTGGCCTTGATACGGATGTATCATATATTCCACCGTCAGTAGCTGAGAAATTTGCTTCTCCGGCAGAGGCTGTTCTTGCCTACAACAATGCGATTATCGCGGCAGCGGGAAAATACGCAGGCTGTTTTAAGATTCAGATTGCCTACTACGAGGCGATGGGGCTTTCGGGGCTTGATGCGTATGCAAAGACTTTGAAAGCTGTGCGAGCCACCGGGATTCCTGTAATTTCTGATATAAAACGCGGAGATATTGCAGACACTGCAAAAGCATATGCACGTGCTCATTTTTCTGGTGATTTTGAAACCGATATAATTACGATAAATCCGTACATGGGATTTGATACGCTTACTCCGTTCACAGAATGGTGCAAGTCTGAAAAAGGCGGAAAAGGCGCGTTCGTGCTTTTATGTACGTCGAATCCCGGTATGAAAGATATTGAACACCAAAAACTTGCGGATGGTTCGATTCTGCTTGAAAAAGTCGGAAACGAAATTGCCAGAATAGGTGCAGAGTTTAAGGCAGAATATCCAAAACAGACTTGCGGTCCGATTGGAGCAGTTGTAGGCGCGACTCAAGAAGCCGATGCCAGATATCTCAGAGACAAGTATCCTGATGTGTTTTTCCTGATTCCAGGCTACGGTGCGCAGGGCGGAGCTGCTCGTGTAGCGGCAACGTTGCTCGATAAAGCTGGTGGAACTGTAAACTCTTCACGCGGAATTCTTTGCGCTTGGAAAAAATCGGAAAAGCTCGCAGAAAAAAGAGATTCCGGACTTCTGACAATGGATGATATTGTTGAAGCTGCTGCCGAAGCGGCAGAAAAATCGATGATTGATTTGAAAGACGCGTTTAATTCACTTTAGTCGATTGAGTTTGTGTGATTTTGAGTTTATACCCGTTTTTCGGAGGATTTAATAAATGAATACGGACAGTGTAAGAACTAACTGCTCGGACAATGCACCTGCCGCTTTTGTCGGCAAAGTTTCAAGCTTAGCGAGCGTAGCAAACGGGATTTTTCACCTTGTTTTGGAAGTGCAAAATGACACTTCGCTCGCAAGCAGTATGGCATCGCCGGGACAGTTTTATATGCTCAAAGCTGTTCCGTCCGAAGTGCTTCTTTCGCGCCCGATAAGCGTTTATAAAGTTGAAACTGGCACGACCGCAGATTCCAGCACGTCCACAAATGCCGAGCGTGGCGCGGCACAGACAGGCAAAATAGCTTGCGCAGCGCAACCAACAGGCTCAGCTACGTCCGCAAAAATCCACTTCCTTATTATGGAAAAAGGCCAGGGCACAAAAGAACTTTGCACTTTACGCCCCGGCGATACCGTTTCCGTCATTGGTGCTTTAGGAAACACATTCCCCGAACCAAACGGCTTTTCCGCGATTATTGGTGGCGGCATCGGCGTGGCACCGGTCGCCGGATTCGCCTCAACCTTGCCTGAAAAAACTTATGACTTTTTCGCCTGTTTTAGAAGCGGAACTTACGGACTTGAAGGACTTAACCCGAAATCACTTGAAATAACAACAGACGACGGCTCCGTGGGCAAAAAAGGAATGCTGCCCGATGTTTTTACAGCAGAAACAATAAAGAACCGTGGCTACAAAACCGTATACGCGTGTGGCCCGGAGCCAATGCTCGCGTATGTACAGAAAGTGTGTGGCGAATCCGGCGTAAAATGCTACCTTAGCATGGAAGCGCACATGGCATGCGGCGTGGGAGCTTGTCTTGGCTGTACAATAACAACGACAGAAGGGAACAAACGCTGCTGCAAAGACGGCCCTGTTTTCCCTGGCGAAATCCTTATTTTCCCAGAACGAAAACCGCAGAGCCCCGCACAGACTGCGTCTATTTCTGCGCAAACAAAAGCTTGCGCCACTGCACCAAACGCCGAAAAGTCTACGCAATCCGCGCCCAACTCAACCCAACCCGACCTTTCCGTCGACATTTGCGGTGTTCACTTTAAAAACCCTGTTATTGCCGCATCCGGCACGTTCGGGTACGGTAGCGAATACTCGTCTCTCATCGATGTAAATACGCTTGGCGGCATCTGCTCAAAGGGTCTTACGCTCGAACCACGCGCCGGAAACCCCGGTAGCCGCCTTGTTGAAACTGCAAGCGGTCTTATAAACTCAATCGGACTTGAAAACCCCGGAATTCGTCACTTTATAGAAAACGAACTTCCTGCAATGCAGAAATTCGACACAGTAATCTTGGCGAACCTTTCCGGTTCTTCGCTCGACACATACACGCAAGGCGCTTCCCTTCTTGATAAGACCGCCGTCCCAATGATTGAGCTTAATATCTCTTGCCCGAACGTAAAAGCCGGCGGAATGGCATTCGGCCTCAACCCGGCAACAGCTGCAGAAGTCACAGCAGCCGTAAGGCGCGAAACAAACAAACCGCTTGTCGTAAAGCTTTCGCCGAATGCCCCGGATTTGCTCGCAGTAGCAAATGCCGTTCGCGAAGCCGGAGCCGATGCAATCAGCCTTGTGAACACATTCCAGGCAACCTCAATCGACATAGAGCGTGGAAAACCCGTCTTCGCGAACATTCACGCCGGCTATTCCGGCCCTGCAATAAAACCAATCGCACTTCGTATGGTTTACGACCTGTGCCGCGCCATGAACACTCTTCCAGAAGAAAAACGTATTCCAGTTATCGGGCTTGGCGGTATTCGTTGCTGGCAGGACGCAGTCGAGTTCATCATGGCTGGTGCACACGCAGTACAAGTTGGAACGGCCACTTTCGCAAATCCAGCTTGCATGACAGAAATCGTAGAGGGTATAAAGCGCTTTATGAGCCGCAAAGGTTACGCAACACTCGCAGAGATGCGCGGAATAGCTTTCTAAATTATTTGCACATAATTATAAAAAGTGTTATTCTGTCAATATGGTAACTTTGACTGCTTTGTGCGCAATTGGCGCAGAAAAAATTCTTGCGAACGAAATAAAAATGCTCGGCTACAAACCATGCGGAAACGCTCCCGGTCGCGTTAATTTTACTTGCGACGAAGATGGAATGTTCCGGGCGAATCTTTGTTTGCGCACAGCAGATAGGGTTTATCTGAACGCTGGAACTTTCCATGCGGAAAACTTCGACGACCTTTTTGATGGCGTAAATGCGATTCCGTGGCAGGACTACTTCAAAAAAGATTCTCGCGTTGTTATCGACAAAGTAAGAACGCACAAAAGCCGCCTCTCTTCCGAACACAGCGTTCAGGGCGTTGTCCACAAAGCTCTTTACAAAAAACTCGGCTCAATCTGGCACATGGAAGTTTTGCCAGAAACAGGCTTTCAATCAGATGTCCGCGTTTATATCGAAAAAGATGAAGTTACAATTCTTCTTGATCTTTCCGGTGATCCGCTCAACAAGCGAGGATATCGTACAAGCGGAGGAACTGCCCCGCTTCGTGAAACAACGGCTGCTGTTCTTCTTCAGCTTTTCTGCTGGCGGCGAAAAACTCCTCTTCACGACGCGTTCTGCGGTTCCGGCACAATCCCAATAGAAGCCGCGCTCTATGCGTACAACGTTGCTCCTGGCTTCGGTCGCCATTTCGCGCTCGAAAATCTGCCGATATTTAATCAAGAACGAGCAGTTGAAATCAAAAAGAAAGAAGCCGAAAAAATCCGCCCGGAATGCGAAGCTCGCATCACCGGAACCGACATAGACCCCGATGCAATTGCAAGGGCACGGCTTAATGCTGAGCATGCTTGCGTTACGGCAGGAAGAGCTTTGCAGCTTATCGGAAGCGATGCACGTATCCAGCGCCCGGACTTTGAGCAGGCAGATTTTATGGAACTGACCGCACCTTACGACAAGGGTCTTATCATCAGCAACCCGCCATATGGCGAGCGCCTTGGCGATGCGGCTCAAGCAAACGCGCTTTATCGCGAAATGTCCGAGCTTTTCAATGCGTTCCCAGGCTGGGATTTTGGTTTTTTCACACCGCATGGCAACTTTGAGAACAGCATCGGTAAAGCAGCAAATTCCGTAAAAGACATTAAATGCGGAAATTTGGACAACAAGTTTTATATGTATACAAAGTAAGTAGATATCTAGATCCCATGCCGTGAAAAATCGCGGTAAACTGGATAATACACAAAAAGAAGGGAGTATAAAAATGGCTATTGTAGTCGAACATGAAAAACGAAAACATGAAATCCTTGAAAAATCATTGGATATCTTTGTAGAAGAAGGATACGAGGATGTCACATTCCAAAAGATTGCGGATAGATGTGGTATAACCCGTACCACACTTTACATATATTTCAAAAACAAGCGCGAAATATTCCTTTGCAGCATAAAACAGCTTACAGCCGGAATTGAAGAAGGATTACGTACAATCGTTAAGACAAAAGACTGTACAGATTCCGAAAAGCTTAAAAATATCCTTTTGCTGATTCTTCACAAATGCGAAGACAACAGAAAGCTTTTTAATGTTATTCTTACTTATCTTCTTCAAATTCAAAAAGCCGGGAAAGATTCCGGTGAGCGTGTCCGCCGCCGTGTATTGCGCTTAAGACATCTTCTTTCTTGGATAATTATTGAAGGAATTAATTCCGGTGAGTTCCGCCAAGTTGATGTAAAAGCCACGAATGAACTTTTTTACGGGCTTATCCAATCAGCAATTTTCAGATTGGCGGTGTTCAATCAATCCGATGTAAATGAGATTATCGCTGGTATCGATATCGCGATTCAAGGAATAAAAGCATAACCTCACTCCTTTAAGATAAAAAAAAGCTGCCCCGGAAACCCGGAAGCAGCTTTTTTGTTTTAAATCAGCTTATGATATTAGCGGCCGAACTGGCAGTCGTTGTTACCAGAAACAGTTGTCCACATCTCAAGCATGTTGATTGGGTCGTTGAAGTCTGCGATCCATCCCTCGCGAGCGAAGTCGAAGTTACCCTTCTTGCGCTCCTCAAGGAATACGTTCCAGTCCTGAACCTGAATTGTCATCTTAATACCGATGGCAGCAAGGTCCTGCTGGATTGACTCAGCGATTGCGATATGTCCAGAAGACTGGTTTGTAAGATATTCAACCTCGATAGGTGTCTCAGCAGAAAGTTTTCCGTCTGCGCCGAACTTGTATCCAGCTGCAGCAAGAAGAGTGCGAGCTCTGTCTGTTGTGCCTTTAGGATCGTTGTTGATTGCATAAGGATCAAAATAACCCTGCTTTGTAGCGTCTGACTTGAATACGCCGCCGTTACCATCAGCCATTCCAAGAGGAATGAAAGCGTTAGCAGCAACCTGTCCTGTCTGTCCGATGTTCTCGCAGATGTACTCGCGGTCAATCAGGATAGAGAAAGCTTCGCGCATACAAGCTGCCTGAGCTGCTGTCTTTCCAGCAAAAAGCTTGCTCTTGCTGTTGAAAGCTGCATAGTATGTTCCAAGCTCGTCAACAATGTGGAACTCTGGGTTCTTGTCTTCAAGAAGTTTTGCAATCTCGTCTGTAGGAACAGAGTCTGCATAATCAAGGTTTCCTGCGTTATATGCAGCAAAAATAGCTGTATCATCAGCAGAAAGCATGTACTCGATTGTCTCGATTGTTACTTTGTCTGCATCGTACCAGTATGGGTTCTTCTTGTATGTCATAGAAACGTCATGTTTCCAATCTGTACAAACATAAGCACCGTTAGAAACGAAACCAGCTTCTGTACACCATGCACCTGGCTGATCTGCTGTTGAGTGAGCTTCAACATAAGCCTTGCATACTGGGTAGAATGTTGGGAATGCCATAAGGTCTTCGATGTAAGCACATGGAGCTGAAAGAACGAATACAAGTGTTGTTGCGTTTGTTGCTTTTACATTGATAGCGCCATCGTCATATCCGTCGAAACCGCTGAACATATACTCATAGTCAGCTGCTGTCTCAGGAGCTGTAGCACGTTTCCAAGCATACTCGAAGTCAGCTGCTGTAAGAGCAGAACCATCTGACCACTTAAGGTTCTTCTTAAGTGTTACAGTGTATGTAAGACCATCTGCAGATACTGTGTAGCCTTCTGCACAAGCAGGAACTGTCTTTCCTTCTGCGTTGTATGTATAAAGACCGCTGAAAGAGTTAGCTGCAAGACAAGCACCATCAACTGATGAGTTAAGAGCTGGGTCAAGATAATCTGGCTCAGAAGCGAGGTTGATGCGAAGTGTCTTAGCACCGTTGCTCATTTTTCCGTACATAAAGAACTTTGTTGCGAAAGCATTTGCATAAAGTCCTGAAACATACGATTTCTGCATATAAACATCGTTGTAATAGTAGATAGGAAGAACACACCAGTTAGCCATAAGAACATCTTCTGCCTCATGCATAAGCTGTGTACGCTTTGCATAGTCTGTCTCTGACTTAATCTGTTTGATCATAGCATCATATTTTGCCCAGTCTGTATTTGGGTCAATAAGTGATTTGCTGACCAATTCTTCTGCCGGAACAACTTTTACAGTTGTTGTTGATGCTGTTTCTTTCTTTCCGCCTGCGAAAGCGCAGAAACACATCATTACGATGAGTGCCAATGAAATAATCTTTTTCATTTCATTTCTCCTTACTTGTAAAATATTGAAACATCGTTGAATTAAAAACGATGCCTTTACCAAAGTTATTTGTTCCAGCACGCCATCAGGCGGCCATTGCCCCTGTCCGTAAGTGGCGGACACTCTTTTCCGCACTGCTCTGTTGCATACTGGCAGCGCGTTCTGAACGGGCAGCCTGTCGGCATGTGGAGCGGGCTTGGAACATCACCTTCAAGAACTATGCGTTGGCGCGCGCGCTGGATTTTTGGATCCGGAATCGGCACGGCAGAAAGCAAGCTCTGCGAATACGGGTGCTGCGGGTTGTTGCAAAGCTCGTCAGCATCAGCAATTTCTACAACGCGTCCCAAATACATAACAGCGATGCGCTGTGAGATATGCTGAACAACAAGCAGATCGTGCGCTATGAAAAGATATGCAACGCCGAGCTTGCTCTGAAGTTCTTCAAACATGTTGATGACCTGTGCCTGAATTGAAACATCAAGTGCCGAAACAGGCTCGTCACAAACGATGAATTTGGGGTTAACTGCCAGCGCGCGCGCAATACCGATGCGCTGTCTCTGTCCGCCGGAAAACTCGTGTGCGTAGCGTGTCGCGTGGTCTGCGTTAAGACCAACAAGACTCATAAGCTCAAGAATCTTTTCGCGACGCTCAGCCCTTGTGGAATAAAGCTTGTGAACATCAAGCGGCTCACCAATAATGTCCTCAACGGTCATACGTGGGTTAAGCGACGAATACGGATCCTGGAAAACCATCTGCATCTTTTTGCGCATTTCGCCTATGTTCTTATTTGTAACTTCTGTTCCCTCAAAAAGAACTTTTCCGGCGGTAGGCTCGTAAAGACGCAGAATTGAGCGTCCTGCCGTCGTCTTTCCACAACCTGACTCACCTACAAGACCAAGAGTTTCGCCTTTGTTAATTGTAAATGAAATGTCGTCAACGGCTTTCAGAGTAAGTGTTTTGAAGCCGGAGCGGACTGGGAAATACTGTTTAAGGTTCTGTACTTCTACAAGTGGTTCGTTCATTTTGCCGCTCCTTTCTCTGCTTCAAGTGCTTCTTTTACGTTCATCCAGCAAGCTGCAATATGCTCTTCGTTGATGAAAAGCTCTTCCGGTTTTTCTGTAAGACAGATTTTCATTGCTTTGTCACAGCGGGCACAGAACGAACAGCCCTCTGGAAGGTTCAGCATGTTTATAGGCGTACCGGCAATCGGTTCAAGGCGCTTGCCCATATTCGTCGTTGTCGGAATTGAGCGGAGAAGACCTTTTGTGTACTCGTGCTTCGGGTTGTAGAAGATTTCTTCTGCTGTACTGCGTTCGCAAACACGACCGCCGTACATTACGATAATGTCATCGCACATATCGGCAATAACACCAAGGTCATGCGTTACAAGAAGAACTGCCATGCCCATCTGTTTCTGGATTTTCTGAATCTGCTCAAGAATCTGTGCCTGAATCGTAACGTCGAGCGCGGTCGTGGGCTCGTCCGCAATCAGAATATCCGGCTCGCAGGCAAGCGCCATTGCGATCATAACGCGCTGTCTCATACCGCCAGAAAGCTCGTGCGGATACTGCTTAAGTCGCTTTTCCGGTTCGTTTATACCTACCATCTCAAGCATTTCAATTGCGCGGTCTTTTGCGACCTTGCCTTTTTTATCAGTGTGCAGTGTGATTGCTTCTATAATCTGGTTACCAATCGTAAAAACTGGATTCAAGCTTGTCATCGGGTCCTGGAAGATTATCGAGCAGCACTTTCCGCGGAATGTTGCCATCTGTTTTTCCGACCACTGCGTTATATCTTCGCCTTTGTAAAGGATTTTACCGCTCTTTATTGAGCCGTTGTCGGCAAGAATGCGCATAATCGAGTATGCGGAAACGCTTTTTCCAGAACCAGACTCACCAACAATACCAAGAATTTCGCCTCTGTCCAGGTCAAAAGACATTCCGTTTACTGCGGAAACTTCTCCTGAATCAGTTTTAAATGCTGTATGTAAATTCTGTACGCTTAATAAATGCTCGCTCATAAAACTACCTCTTAAGTTTTGGGTCAAATGCATCGCGGAGGCCGTCACCAAGAAGGTTAAGACTCAGAACGATAAGACAAATCATAAGTGCAGGGAAAACCAGCTTGTACGGATAACTCTGAAGTCCACCGCGCGCTGCGTTCGCAAGAGAACCAAGCGAAGGCATAGGAGCCTGAACACCAAGACCTACGAAACTCAAATAGCTTTCTGTAAAGATTGCTGAAGGAATTTGCAATGCCGTCGAAATGATGATAACTGAAAGACAATTCGGCAAAATATGATGCCGTATGATATGACCTGGCTTTGCACCGATTGAGCGGGCTGCCAGAATGTATTCGTTCTCTTTTATTGAAAGAATCTGTGCACGGATAAGACGCGCCATACCAACCCAGTACAAAAGACCGAACACTATGAAAAGTGAAATCATGTTTGAACCGAGCGTTGCAAAGATGGAGTCAGAACTGAATTTCAAAACATTTTGCAAAACAACCGAAAGCAAGATGATAACAAGCATGTCCGGTAGCGAATAGATTATATCGACTATTCGCATCATTATTAGGTCAACACGCCCTCCGGCATAACCAGAGATACTTCCGTAGATAATGCCTATCATAAGAACAATAAGGCTAGCGAAGAAACCTACGATAAGCGAAACACGTGTTCCATAAATAACTCGGATGAAGTAATCACGGCACTGTTCATCAGTTCCGAATATGTGCGGGAAACGGAAGTTTCCTTCGTCTATGTACTGCTGCTCCATCACGCTGTATTCAAAAGGAGCAAGGTTTTTTGCGCCTTTGTCACGTCTGCCGTCAACGGAAAGGATTTCCTCGTATTTGTACGGAACGATAAGTGGGGCAACTATTATAAGAACAATAATAAAACCAAGGACAATAAGACTTCCTACCGCAAGCGGGTTCTTGAACAGTTTTCTCATTCCGTCCTTGAAGAATGTCGTGCTTTCGCTCATTACATCCTGCTGAGCTTTTTCCTCGTCCGTTGCTTTTTCAAACTTGGACAGGTCAAGCTGAAGGCTCAATGCTCGTTTTTTCGGTGTTCTGTTTATATCGAATTTTTCCATTTATATACCCTTTGAACTACTCGTGTTTTATTCGTACTTGATGCGCGGATCAACAAGTTTATACATCAAGTCACAAAGCAAGTTCGCTATGACCATGAGCGTCGCAAGGAAGATTGTCGTTGCCATAATCATTGTGTAGTCTCTGTTCGAGATTGCGCTTACGAACTTTGAACCGATACCGCCAACCGTAAAAATAGTCTCAACGACCATTGAACCTGTGATGATATATGCAATTTCCGGGCCAGCATACGTTATAACAGGAAGAAGTGAGTTTCTAAGAGCATGCTTGAAAATCACCTTCCACTTCATAACACCTTTTGCTTTTGCTGTGCGGATGTAATCCTGGCTAAGTGCATCGAGCATACTTGTTTTTGCAAGACGAGTTGTATATGCCATTGGGTATGCGCACAAAGCGATAACAGGAAGTGTGTAATGCGTTTCTGTCGCGCTCCAAACTGGAACCCAACCTAGTTTTATACTGAACACAAGCAGCAACAACGTCGCAAGAACAAAGCTCGGTACTGCCGTAAATAATGTAGAAAAGAAGATGATGATGCGGTCTGGAAGTTTGTTGCGCATAAGAGCGGCAAGACTGCCGAAAACAGTGCCAAGAATAAGCGCGATAAATACTGCAGTAAGACCAAGTCGGCACGAAATCGGGAACGACTCACCGATGATATCTTTAATTTCGCGTCCGTTTTTAAGGCTTACACCAAAATCACCCTTCAAAAGTCCTTTCATATACAGAACAAACTGTGTTGTAAGCGGTTTATCCAAATTATACCGAGCGTTCAACGCTTCCATTGTAGCTTCACTCAGAGCCTTTTCTTTATTAAAAGGACCTCCGGGGATAGCGTTCATTAAAAAGAAAGTAATAACACAAATCAAGAAAACCGTTAAAACAGCAAGAGCAATTCTTTTTAGTATATACCGTGTCATTTACTGCTCTCCTTTTTTATTTTTGTTTTGCGAACCTATTTTTTTTCCTTTATTTGAAAACACAAAACTGTATTAGTATACACCTCCTTACGCGAAAAAACAATAGACAATAAATGAACAAAGGTGTTTATCATGTATGGGTTGGTTAATTATTTATATATTCAAACAATAAGCGATTTTATCACATCGTGGAAATAAGCGTTTTTTTGTTCAAATTGATAAAAAACTGTACAAAAACAACAGAATAAATCTTGACAAAACAGCGCCAAGTGAGACTAAAATAAACAATGGAACTTACACGAAAACAATTTGATATCCTTGAGACTATGGCAACAAGTAAGACTGCCTTAACTCAACGCGATCTGGAAAAACTCACAAAACATTCACTCGGAACAATCAACCGAACAATAAAAGAACTAACAGATTTGGACTTAGTGAGTAACGGAACAATCACTAACAATGGAATAAATGCATTGGAACCTTATCGTGCAAAACGCGCTGTTTTTATTGCAGCTGGATTCGGTTCCAGACTTGTCCCTATTACATTCAACACGCCAAAACCACTCGTTCGTGTTCACGGCGTCCGCATCATTGACCACTTAATAGATGCTTGTTTGGAAGCTGGAATCAACGAAATTTTCATCGTTCGCGGATATCTTGCAGAACAGTTCGATCAGCTTCTGTACAAATATCCTATGATAAAATTCTTAGAAAACCCTGTTTACAACGAGGCAAACAACATCAGTTCATCTATGATTGCCCGCTACATGCTTTCTAATACTTACGTTTTTGAAGCTGACCTTTTGATTTCTAATCCTAAAATAATCAAAAAATATCACTACTCATCTGATTTTCTTGCCATCAAAAAAGAGCGTACCGATGACTGGTGCTTCGAAGTCAAAGACGGCATTATTACCGAAGAAAAAGTCGGTGGACAGGGTGGCAATGTATGGCAGATGGTCGGTATTTCCTATTGGAACGAAGCCGATGGCCACAGGCTTTCCGTTGATATTCCTGATGTTTATCAGTCACCAGGTGGAAAAGAACGCTATTGGGAGCAGGTTCCGCTTGTGTACAAAAAAGAACATTATTCCGTTGAAGTACGGGAATGCTTTGACGAGGACATTGTGGAGATCGATACGTTCAAAGAGCTTAAAGCTATAGATAAAACGTATGATGTCTAACATCACCATAAAATAATTGCTTAAACGAGAGGTAAAAGCAAAATGGACAAACAGACAATAGCAACTGAGACTACTCAGTTGCAGAGAAAATTGTCGCCAATGCACGTATGGGCAATTGCCTTTGGATGTGTTATTGGATGGGGTTCGTTCATAAACCCTGGAAAAAAGTTCCTTCCTAATTCTGGTGTTGCAGGAACCGCAATAGCAATGGCTATGGGTGCGCTTGTTATGATAATCATAGCGTTCTCTTATGCTTACATGGTTCCAAAGTATCCTAAGGCGGGTGGTGAGTTCACGTTCACAAAAATGTGTTTCGGAAAGAACATGGCTTTTGTGTGCGGATGGTTCCTTGTTGTTGCATACCTTACGAATGTACCGATGAACAGTACGGCAATCGGTCTTATTGTTGACGGTCTGGACGGTTCAGCGGATATCCTCAAGTGGGGATTCCACTATACTATTGCTGGTTTTGACATTTACCTAGGCGAAATGCTTTTGGCGATGTTCATTCTTCTTCTTTTCGGATATCTGAATATAATCGGTGTCCAGAAGGCTGCTTTCGTACAGACAATCCTTTCTTCACTCCTTGTAATCTGCGTATTTACATTGTGCCTCGCCGGAGTTTTCAGCGCAAAGGCAAAGGGCATAAACATGGAGCCAATTTGGGGCTTTGACAAGAGCGCCGCTATTGCTGCAAAGGCTACAACAAGCACGATAGATCCGTTCGCACATGCTGGAACGGTTGGAATTCTTTCTGCTATTCTTGCTACCTTTGCCATTGCGCCTTGGGCTTATGTCGGTTTCGATGCGATTCCTCAGGCTGCGGAAGAGTTCAACTTCTCGTTCAAAAAAGTAAGTTTCATAATGATTATTGCAATCATTTTCGGATGCTTCGTATACATTTCCAACAACACAGTTGCTGCTGCCGCTCTTACGAACTGGCCAGACCGCGTAATGGCTGGCGAGTGGGTTCTTCTTATTGCGGCGGACGAGCTGCTTGGAACATTCGGTAAGGTGCTTATCGGCGTTGGTGTTTCCTGCGCTGTTCTTTCCGGTATCATGGGCTTCTACCTCGCATCCTCACGTCTTATGTATTCTATGAGCCGCGACGGTTACCTGCCTTCTTGGTTCGGTAAAGTTGACAAGAAATATGGAACCCCAAAAAACGCAATGATTTTCTGCGTTATCGTATCGCTTTCAGGACCTATTCTTGGACGCGAGGCATTGGGCTGGTTCGTTGACATGAGTGCTATCGGGGCTTCTATCGGCTATTTCTTCACTTGCGCAAGTACATTGGTTACCGCCCGCCGCAACAAGGACGCTACCACGTTCCTTAAGATTATGGCTATAATCGGCGTTATTTTCTCTGTGACGTTCATGGTTCTTCAGCTTATCCCGATTCCAGGACTTTCTGGCGTTCACTTTGGAAAAGAAAGCTATATAATGCTCGTAATCTGGGTTGCTTTGGGTATTATATTCTATCTTAAGGAGCGCAAGTTCTTTACTGCGGAATAACGAAGAATAACAAACTGAACACTTTTTTGTAGAGTAAAAATACATTTTAGTTATAAGAAGACGGGGAAAACTTGGTTTTTGAACAGTTTTCCCCGTTTTTTTGTTTTTTTTTACCATTTCCTGTTCCAAAAAGATGTTTTAAATGATAGCATGAAACAATCATCATAAAAGTTGAACAACAGGAGATGAACATGGAATCAGTAAAAAGAAACATTCTTCTTAATCCAGGACCATCAACTACGACAGACAGCGTTAAGTACGCACAAGTAGTTCCGGACATCTGCCCTAGAGAAAAAGAATTTGCATCGTTAATGAAAGGGTTACGAGAAGACCTTGTCAAAATTGTTCATGGAGACTTGAACAAATACACGAGCGTACTTTTTTGTGGAAGTGGAACAGTCAATATCGACGTATGTATAAACAGCCTTCTTCCGGAAGGAAAAAAAGTTCTTGTCGTAAACAACGGAGCATACAGCACTAGGGCTGTTGAAATCTGCCAGTATTACGGACTTCCGCACATCAACCTTTCTTTTCCGGTTGATCAGCGCCCAGACTTGGCTTTAGTAGAAGAAACCCTGAAAAACAATCCTGATATCGGGCTTGTTCACACTACGCACAACGAAACTGGTACAGGTATCCTTAACCCGATACGCGAAATTGGTGCCCTTGCGCACAAGTATGGAGCAATTTATACGGTCGATACAACTTCTACGTATGCAATGCGTCCTATAAACATTGAAGAAAACAATATCGACTTCTGTATGGCAAGCGCCCAGAAAGGTCTTATGGCGTTTACGGGTCTTTCATTTGTTGTCGGTAATCGCGCCATAATTGAGCAGTCAAAGCAGTTTCCAAGGCGAAGTTATTACTGCAACCTCTATTTGCAGTACGAGTATTTTGAAAAAACAGGCGAAATGCATTTTACCCCGCCAGTACAGACGATTTACGCAACGATACAGGCTCTTAAGGAATACTGGAAAGAAGGCGAAGAGGCAAAGTGGGCAAGGCACACGCGCGTATTCAACGCTATAAATGGAGGTCTTGATGAGCTGGGCTTCAAACAGGTTATAAAGCCGGAATGGAGAACAGGGCTTGTTTCCTCTGCAATTTATCCTGATGACCCGAACTGGAGTTTTGAGAAGATTCACGATTATTGTTACGAACGTGGCTTCACAATTTATCCGGGAAAAATCAGCACGACAAATACATTCAGATTATGTGCGCTTGGAGCAATTGATGCTCCGGACATCAAAGATTTTTTTGTTGTGTTCAAAGAAGCTCTTAAAACATACGATGTCACCGTTCCTGTTAAATACAACTCTTAGAGCACGGCGCATCATACCGGATTCGAAAAAACTAAGCGTAAAGGAATTAGAATGAAAACAGTATATACAGTCTTTTGTACGGATGTTATCCATGACGGACATTTGAATGTCATTGAGAGTGCTCATAAATACGGAAAAGTTATTATTGGTGCACTTTCAGACGAAGCATTGATTCGCTACAACAAGTTCCCGACAAAAAACCTTAAGGAACGCATACAGCTTTATGAAAGCCTTGATGGTGTTGACCAGGTTATCGTGCAGAACAGCATAATGTATGACGACGTTATAAAGAATCTTCACCCTGATTATGTCGTTCATGGTGATAACTGGAAAGAAGGACCAGAGAGCGCAATCCGCGACAATGTAGTAAAGCTGCTTTCTGAGTACGGTGGAAAGCTTATAGAAGTTAAATACACATACAATCCAGCAATAAAAAAGATTGATGACCAGCTTAAAGAAAAGCTTGCCATGCCGGAATACAGACGGAAAAGACTTCGCCAGCTCATTGAAATGTGTCCTGTCGTTAAGACGATTGAGGCACATAGCGGTCTTACAGGACTTATCGCCGAAAAAACAGTCGTTGAGAACAACGGAAAGCTTGACCAGTTCGATGCAATGTGGGTTTCTTCACTTTGTGACAGTACAGCAAAGGGTAAACCTGATATTGAGCTTGTAGACATGAGCAGCCGCCTTAGAACCATCGACGACATAATGGAAGTCACAACAAAGCCTATTATCCTTGATGGCGACACAGGCGGACTTACGGAGCATTTCGTTTACAATGTCCGCACTTTGGAGCGTATGGGTGTAAGTGCAGTCATAATCGAGGATAAAACCGGCTTGAAAAAGAACAGCCTTTTTGGTACCGAAGTTCAGCAGACACAGGCTTCAATTGAGGAATTCAGCGCGAAAATTGCAGCGGGAAAGCAAGCTCAGCTTACAGATGATTTTATGATTATCGCCCGTATCGAAAGCCTTATTTTGGAACGCGGAATGGATGATGCTCTTAACAGAGCGTTCGCTTTCGTTAAGGCTGGTGCTGACGGAATCATGATTCACAGCCGCAAAAAAGAACCAGATGAAATCCTTGAGTTCTGCGATAAATTCCGTGAACAAGATAAAAAGACACCTATCGTTGTTGTACCATCTTCATTCAACACAATTACAGAAGAAGAGCTTACGCAGCATGGTGTGAATATCGTTATTTACGCGAACCAGCTTACAAGAAGCGCTTTCCCTGCAATGCAGCAGACAGCAAAAGATATTCTTAAATATCATCGTGCGAAAGAAGTTGATGACAGGCTTATGCCTATTAAGCAGATAATTACGCTTATCGATGAGCTTTAATACGAAGGTGTATAAGGAAGAAGTATGAAAGTAGAAAAACTTGTTGAGATTATAAACTCCGATTTTTATACAGGTGTTCCTGACAGCCAGCTTAAAGCGTTGTGTAATTATCTGATGAACACATACGGCATAGATCCTAAGCATCACATAATCGCGGCAAATGAGGGAAACTGCACGGCTCTTGCGGCGGGTTATCATCTTGCGACTGGTAAAGTTCCTGTCGTGTATATGCAGAACTCAGGCGAGGGCAACATAATAAACCCAGTAGCGTCTCTTTTGAACGACAAGGTATATGCAATCCCTGTAGTTTTTGTTGTCGGCTGGCGTGGTGAGCCTGGCGTTCATGACGAGCCGCAGCATATCTATCAGGGTGAAGTAACCGTAAAACTCCTTGAAGACATGGATATAAAGACGTTCGTTATTGGCAAAGAAACAACCGATGAAGAAGTTGCAGCCGCTATGGAAGCATTTCGTTCAGTTTTGGCAGCTGGTAAAGATGTTGCTTTCGTCATAAGAAAAAGCGCACTTTCCTATGATGAGAAAGTGGTCTATAAAAATGACAACACAATGGTTCGCGAAGAGATAATACAGCACATCGTAAAGGCGAGCGGCGAAGACCCGATTGTAAGTACAACTGGAAAAGCCAGCCGCGAGCTTTTTGAGACGCGTGTCGCTAACGGACAGAGCCATAAATACGACTTCCTTACAGTCGGCTCAATGGGACACAGTTCGTCAATTGCACTGGGAGTTGCCATAAACAAGCCAGAAACAAGGGTGTGGTGTGTTGACGGCGACGGCGCTGTCCTTATGCACATGGGTTCTATGGCGGTTTTAGGGGCGAACAAGCCTAAAAACATGATACACGTCGTAATAAACAACGGTGCGCACGAAACCGTAGGTGGAATGCCAACAGTTGCTGGCAACATAGATTTAGTCGCCGTCGCCAAAGCGTGCGGATATCCGTATGCAGTAAGCGTTGATAGTTTTGAAAAACTGGACGCAGAACTTGAAGCTGCAAAGAACCGTGGATGTCTGAGTTTGATAGAAGTGAAGTGTTCTATAGGTGCAAGGGACGATTTAGGTCGCCCGACAACGACCGCTCTTGAAAACAAGCAGAACTTTATGGATTATCTAAAAACACTGTAATGTTCAAGTACAACTCGATGGAAGTGCAATAAGCATAAAAAACCTCCTGTTTCTAATTGAAGCAGGAGGTTTTCTTTATAATGAACAATTCGTTATTTCTTTACGAAAACCATTGTCTGACCATCTTCAGAAATTGTTATCTTCTTGTCTTTGAAAGTATATTTTATGCTTTCTCCGTCAGCTGTCATTGTCTTTGCTTTGGCATCCCATGTTATTTCTTTTGTTTCGCCCATTACAACCATTTTACCTGTACCGTCTTTGTTAAGAGTAAGTCCGAATTCTGGGAGTGTCTCTCCCATCGCTGAATAAAGATCTTTAAGATCTTTCATAGACATTGTCTGTCCACCTTCTGACATGGATTCAAGGTCGTATGAACCAACTTCCTCAGCATCCCCACCACAACTTGTCAGGCAAACTGCAAGCATCAACACAAAAAGAACTACTAAAGCCTTTTTCATTTAAATAAATCTCCTTCAGTCTGTTATTCAGACCATAAAAAACATTATAGCGCAGATTTTTTTATTTTCAGGGTAGAATAAAAAAACTACGAAAAAAAATATGTATCATATCCGAATTTTGTAGTAAAATGTCATAAGAATCCAAGCAGCGTTCGTGCAGGGGACTCTGTACGACCTGATTGCTCACGTCAGCGACATTCATTCGCTGTTGGGCTATCAGGGCTTGGATTTTTCTATGCATAATCAGGTTAAAGAGGTCGGCAGTGGGTCTAAACAACACGTTCAATATTCTCAATTATAAAACCGAATATGTAGATTTAAAACAGGGAGACGGATTAGGAAAATATCTTGCGTTTAATTATTACATTGATGGAGACAAGATGCTGATGTCGAAATTATACTGTCTAAGATTATTTAAAACACGAAAGCCGGAGCGTAAAACTCCGGCTTTTTTCATGTGCGCAATCTTGCGCACATATTAACTTAGTTATGCACGAGAATATTCCATTTCTTAGCGTACTGTGCGTTGTACTGATGTATCGTCTATTTCTCTTTTTGCTGAATAACGCGATGTTGAATTAATACAACCACCTGGTGAGGGGGAATAAGTATCATAGTTTATATCTATATCCCAACCCTCCGAGCCTAATTTATTCAAAAAAACTGTAAGGTTTTCTATACCAGATTTTTTATATTTATCTTTTATATCTTTATCAAGCATATACTCAAATCGTTTCATAAATCCTCCCGCTAGGCGGTTCCTGCCGCCTCTTTCATTAAAATTCTATCATCACGAATTCCCTTTGTCTAGGAAATCCGGAATTTCCTATGCAAAACAGGCGACCTTAACATTCTCCGGCTCGTGCTGCATAGCAAGCCACAGGGTAAGTTTTGTCTGCATCGCCATCCAACTTTCCGGAGTGGTATTCGTCGCCCTGGCTATTCTTATTGCCATCTCAGGGCTTAACGAAGATTTCTCGTTCACGAATTCCGAGAGAGTCTTCCTAGTTACCCCTAAGTTTTCTGCGGCATCCGTAATGCTTATTCCTAATGGCTCCAGTACGTCCTTCAGGAACACTTCTCCTGGATGCGTCGGTTTCCTTGTCATTCGCTTTCTCCTAGTGATAATCCTGATAATTCAGCTGACCGCTGTCAACTCTTTCTCCACAGAACGCTCAACAAAGCTGTTCAACGATATATCATGCTCCATAGCGTAAATCGCAATCTTTTGATGCAGTTCGGGCGAGATTCTTACGTTGAAAGAGCCTTTGTATGCTTTTTCCGGTTCTTTTCCTTCTTCCGTACATAATTCAAGATAATCGTCAACGGCTCCATGAAAATCGTTTACAAGATCCTCGGCGTTCTTGCCTTCGTATGAAATGAGCGAGCGGATTCCCTGAACTTTTCCGTAAAAAAGGCAGTCATCCTGAGAAAACTCAACGCTTCCGATATATCCTTTGTATTCCATAAGATTTTTCATATCAGATTCTCCTGCTCCAAAGTTTCTATCAGCTGCTGTACCTGGTAACCTTTCAGCTCGTTTCCAGGATGCGGTCTATGGAGCAATATCGCCGCATGTTCAGCTGACGTGAATATCACTCTGGAACCGCTCGTTTTACCTTTGTTCGACCTGGAATAAGAAAGATAACCAAGCAGGGTTTCTGCTTCGTCAAAGGTAAAATTCTTCGGCTTAGTTTTAAGACGACGTATCAATTTTTCTTTCTTACCCATAATCATAGGATATAGCAATATATGGATTCGTGCAACTATATTTAGTTACTTTTCAATAGCAACAGGGAAAGTCAACACATCGCACTGCTCGCTTTTTTGGAACCGCTCACTCCGTTTCAAGTCCTACTCAACTCGTTTAAAACAAAAAAGCGTTCCCAAAAAAGGAACGCCTTCTATTTAGCAGGAGTAGGACTTGGGATTCCAGTCGCTGCCATCCATGGCATCTCCTTACATCCCCGCCTGCGTTCGCTCAGTTGGCATCCATGCCAACTGTTCCAAAAACGCTGCGCACTGCTCGCTTTTTTGGAACCGCTCACTCCGTTTCAAGTCCTACTCAAGTCGTTTAAAACAAAAAAGCGTTCCCAAAAAAGGAACGCCTTTCATTTAGCAGGAGTAGGACTTGAACCTACGACCTCCGGGTTATGAGCCCGACGAGTTGCCAACTGCTCTATCCTGCGTCGTAATTTGCGCCAATTTTAACATCACTTTCTGTATTTGTCAACCTATTCATAAGACCATATATCAGTCATAGACGGTTGAAGAAAACAGCATTAGCGCGTAGAATGTATACATCTCGTAACAATAGATACGGAGGATATATGAAGGGTCGTTTTGATTTTACCGTTGAACAGCTTGGAGAGTGTAAAATACCCTCACCTATAATGCTTTCTACTGTTCATGGTGACTTTGTTGCAAACTATGTACGTGATGATGAATTTGTTAGATACAATGTTGATGTTTATGGCGACGTTCTTTCAAAAGAAGCTGATGCCTACAACAACAACCTGATTCAAAAAGCTGGTCCACGTGAGAAAATATATTTCAACCCAAAACATGTAAATGCTGGAATTTGTACATGCGGTGGTTTGTGCCCAGGTCTAAACGACGTAATTCGCGCCATTGTCCGTTGTCTCTATAACAGATATGGTGTCCGCCGGATAAACGGAATCCGTTTTGGTTTTAAAGGCTTATTGCCAGATCAAGATTTTGATACTATTGAGCTTACTCCAGATATTGTTGATGATATACACAAAACAGGTGGTTCTTTCCTTGGTACAAGCCGTGGTGGCGGAAACCGCGTAATGGAAATCGTTGATGCTGTCGAAAGATTAAATTTGAATATGCTGTTTATCATTGGTGGTGACGGAACACAAAGAGGCGCTCTTGATATTGCAAATGAAATAGAAAAGCGCGGCCTTAAAATAGCCATCATTGGTATTCCAAAGACAATAGATAATGACCTTATTTTCATTCAAAAGTCATTCGGATTTGATACAGCTGTACAAAAGGCTACCGAGGCTGTTTCTGCTGCCCACATGGAAGCCCACTCCCACATAAACGGAATCGGTCTTATTAAGCTTATGGGTCGTGAATCTGGTTTTATTGCAACGGCAACGGCTCTTGCGAGCCACGAAGCAAACTTCTGTCTTATTCCTGAAGTACCTTTCGATATGGATGGAGAAGAAGGTTTTCTTAAGCAGCTTGAAAAGCGCATAGAAAAAAGGCACCATGCTGTAGTTATCGTTGCAGAAGGTGCTGGTCAGAATCATCTTAAAGCAAGCGGAGAACACGATGCTTCCGGCAACATTAAGCTTGGAGATATCGGACTTTATCTAAAAGACCGTATAACTGATTATTTTAAGGAACATAACGTTCATATAAATCTTAAATATATTGATCCAAGCTATCAAATCCGTTCAGCTCCAGCTGCTCCTACAGATTCTGTTTACTGCGAGCGCTTGGGCAACAACGCAGCACATGCAGCAATGGCTGGAAAGACGAAAATCGTTATAGGTCTTGTTCATAACAAATATGTTCATCTTCCTATACGCCTTGTTACAGCAAAACGCAATAAGGTAAATCCGGAAGGCTCTATGTGGCGCGATACTATCGATGCAACAGGACAGCCTGTGCTTATGCTTAATGACAAAGATACATTCATAAAGAATTATCTTGAACAGACAAAAAAAGCTGAAAAGGCTGATAAAAACTAAAAAGAGGTTCAAAAATGGGTCATACAATTGTTCCAGAAGCGGAAAAAATACTTGATAAAGAATTTCCTGTCCTGAATCATGGTTTTGTAAGACTTGTTGACTACATGGGCGGCGACTCCCGCATCGTACAGTCAGCACGTGTTTCATACGGAGACGGTACAAAAACCGTACGCGAAGATGCAGGCCTTATCGATTATCTTCTGCGTCATCAGCATACATCCCCGTTTGAGCAAGTTGTTCTTACTTTCCATGTAAAAATGCCTATTTTCGTCGCCCGCCAGTGGATTCGCCACAGAACAGCGCGTGTAAACGAAATTTCAGGCCGTTACTCAATAATGCGTGATGAGTTTTATCTTCCCGCTGATGTGGATGTAGCAAAACAAAGCACAGATAATAAGCAGGGAAGAAGTACTGAACCTGTAACACACCAGTATGCTGCAGAAGTTCAGGAAAAACTTGAAAAAGGTCAGGAACAGGCATATGCCGACTATTCCGCACTTGTTGAAACAGGCCTTGCTCGAGAACTTGCCCGCGTAAACCTGCCTCTTTCGCTTTATACAGAAATGTACTGGCAGATTGACCTTCATAACTTATTCCATTTCCTTAAGCTCCGTCTTGACGGTCATGCTCAAAAAGAAATCCGCGATTATGCAGATGTGATTCTTGAAATTACAAAAGCAGTCGCTCCTCTTGCAACTTCTTCATTCGAAAATTACATGCGTAATGGTGTGAACTTCTCTGGCGAAGAGATGGAAGAACTTAGAAAAATGCTTGATGGTAAAGAGACTACTCTTACTGGAAAGAAACTCGACAGACTTAAGGAAAAAATAGCTACTGGTAAGCAGCTATAAAATACGCTGATAAGGAGTTTTGACACAAATCGTCAAAACTCCTTATTTTTTTGCCATTCGCTTTATATTCTCTGTAAACAGTTCGTTCACATTATCCATTGGCTTAACGGAGAATATCGGTACGCCTTCTTCATCATGACGATATACGTTTTCTGGATCAGATACCGTATATGCTGGACTTGATTTGTTATTTATCCACCAGTCCAAAACAGCCAGTACTGAAGAAGTATATTTGAGCAAGTTAAGATTATTAGCCTGTTTAGACTGTCTTCCGCCTAAAAGCACATCAAGCCGTTTTGAAACTGGTGTCGAAAGCGAGAAACTATATCCTGACCAAAGATTCAATACACCAAATGAATCATCGGTGTATGCTTCTTCGCCTTCTGTTTGGAGTCCGTTTTCTGCTCTGTCAATAATCTCTGTATAAAGCTCCCTGAGCATAGAAACCTGTCTGTACAAAGGTGGTAAAATATGGTCGGCTTCCTGTTTATCAAGGAACTTAAGCTCAAACTTCAAGAGCGGCAAAAACTGATTATGCGCATACCACTGCAAATTTGACATATTACGCTTACCGAACTGTGTTTTAGCATATTCAAGATTAGCGTACATGTTATTAACATAATCGCGCATAAAACTGATATAATTACGCTCAAAAAGCACTTCGCGGTATTCTGCCCAGCTGTCCATGAACTCCTGAAGATTTTGGCCTTCTATAATGGCTCTAAGCTCATTATCAAGCTGGAACTGCATATTACGACAACCTGAAATAAAGTCTTCTGTCACCCTAAGAAGAATCATCGTAATAAGCAAAGGATTTTCAGGACTAAGGTAATTTAATCCTTCTTTGAATTTATAAAGCCCATGATAATATGCGTACATATCCGGCATTTTATTGATTTCACGCCATCCAGCCGCTGGGAACATTACATCCAATGCATTGATTCCTTGAATTATCTGATCTTTATATTTCTTTTCGCGAGCACGAAGCTCCGCATTTTTGTCATTTTCTTTTTTTGCTTCTTCTATAGCTTCAACGTTTATCTCTTCTTCCTTATCCGGGAAAAGAACTTCGTATTTTGTCATTCCGATAAATGACAAAATACTGCTACTCTCGCTCTTCATCATATCCGGGTAAAGCACAAGATCAGAGCAGCACATTCTCATCAGAAGCGGGTACATTCCCTTTAAACAATGCTCATAAAGATATATCCAGCTTGAAGTTGCATTTCTTACCAAACTTTGCATATAATCACTTTCAGAAATACCTTGCTGGGTTGCAACGTCTGAATCAAGCCGTTTTATATACTGAGAGATTCTGTCTGTTCCCAAAAAATACAATCTATAAAGGAATGCATACATCTCTCTTACAATCGGAATCAGTTTTTGTAGAGTAACGTCAGATGTATTCCCTTTAAGCGGTTGATAGGCTTCAAGAATCGCCTTTTCGTTCCACTCTGTAATTATCTTTATAGCACGGAAATAAATAGATTTATCCTGTTGTATTTTGGTCTTATAATCGTTGCTCGCTTTATCTGCAATTTTACATACCGAATCATGGAATACATGAAGATTCCGTATATGTATTGCAAGCTGGTCTGTCATAAACTCTTCTGTTACTTTATCGCCCCTGTTAAAAGCACGATTAAAAAGCTGTGAGAAGAAACCTAGCTTTGGTTTAATTTTATACATTATAAGAATTTCATCCATTGCCTGGCGTATTTTGGAAGATAACGCCGGTAATGTATCACGAGAAGCTTCTTTCTTTTTTGCAAGAGTTGTTTCGTAAGATGAAACTTTAGAATCGGCTGAATCAGACGAACTACCGTAACTTGAAGAACCAGAGGATGAACTTGAAGACGAAGATCTTCTAGAAACATATGTTCTTGTTCTGGAAGGCAGTTTTGATTCATCAAAAGTGGCAGACTTCTCTACACCAATCTCTCCACCAAGCTTTTTCATAAGCTCCTGAGCTTCGGAAGCATCAAGAATACCAAGGTTCCTGCGTGTTTTCTCAAGCTCCCCCGGCTCATAAATCGCTTTTGGGCGTTTGTTTTTCAGCTGATTGTCCGACATATCATTTCCTTTCAAAAAATTTCACATGCGTAGATACTGCTTCTGTGCAATTCCTGGAAACTCTTTTAGATGAATAATCTCTCCGTCTTTTTTCTGCAAATCCCCTTCAAACATGCCATACACTGTATGGTAGTCAGCAGTTAGAATAAAAATGCTCGAAACCCTTCGATGATCAGAAAGTGGCGTAAAATACAGATCTATCATGTTTTCTGTATCTTGAATAATCCATTTTCCATCAACACCAAAAGGACATGTTATCGTCACTGGTGGAAGCAGCGTTATTTCATTATTCAAGAATAATGCGTTATCATTATATCGGTCATTTTCGGTCGCATCATGATTTGAAGTTGAGATACGCAGCACAAGTTGTTTTCCTTCATAACAACCAGCGCCCGTTAAGAATGTCTCCCACGTCCTTAATTTTGAGAAAATTCTGCGTATTGAACAAAAAGCGATATTTATATCAGAAGGTTTAGAAACAACTCCCGTATTATGATTTGTAATACTTCCATTGTACGGAGCTGCACAGTAATATGTTGCGGAACAACGGCGTTTTATCGAAGCTGGCGTTACAGCAAACCACTCTGCCGCACGATTATCAGCCATATCCAAGCGTAAATCTGCAGAAAACGATGGTCTTATATTATCACCTTTCATTGTGAAAACAACGGATACCCGCTTTTTTTCTCTATTCCAACTTACGCGCACATACCGACTTTTTCTAAAAGTAAAACTACGTCCTCTCTCCATATTTTTAGAAACAAGTCTTCTGAAGCCGAATATATAGCGGTATGCATATTTTTTCCCTGTTGATTTTTCCCAAATTACAACTTCTGAAAAGCAAAAATACTTCACATCAAAGAGAGTTATTATTCCGGTGAATTCATCAGAGGTAAAAACTACAGAAATATCCGAACGAATGCGCAATTTTGAAAGAAATCTTGGCATTCGCATGAAAGTATACGGATTACGGACATCGCTTATGTCAAGTTCCTTAGGTGGGTGAGAAAAAGCACCAAAAATGGGTTTTCCATTATGTACAATCCGTTCAGGCGGATCTGCTATCGTTCTAGAATACAAAGTTCGTCCTTATACGTTTATATAATAGAGTATACACAAATTTGAAAAAAATCAACGAATACCCTCGGGGAAAAACTGCTTCAAACGACATCAAAAATAGTGTATTATACCCTTCAGAGGAAATGATAATGAACAACGATGCTATAAAAGAACTTCTTTTAAAACTTGAAGAAACTTCCATAGATTTTACAGTTACACTTTCTGGAAAAGAAAGCAATAAAGTTAACGGCCTTTATAAGCCAGAAACTCACGAAATCATTCTACATAACAAAAACTTCAAATCAGACAACCAGCTCGTTTACACAGCCATTCACGAGTATACACACCATCTTCTGACAGAAAAAAAGCTTGATGAAACAGGCGGGCTTGGCAACTGCGGAAAATCACGCGCCCACACAAACGAATTTTGGGCAAAGTTTCATAGCCTGCTCGAAATCGCGGAAAAACAAGGCGTTTATGTTATCGGATTAGAAGATGCGCCGGAGCTTGCCGCCCTTACAGACGACATTAAAAAGAATTATCTTGAAAAAAACGGCAATTTGATGCTGGAGTTCGGCAAAAAGCTCGCGGAAGCTCACAAACTTTGCGAGCAGGCAAACATCCGTTATGAAGACTATATCGACAGAGTTTTGCAGTTGCCAAGAACAACGGCTAAGACAATCACCAAAATAAGTAATGAAAACCTTAACCCAGCAGTTGGCTTTGAAAACATGAAGATGATTTCTCGTATTCCTGACGCACAAAAACGAAACGAAGCCGAACAGCAGATTCTTTCCGGTAAAAGCCCTGACACAGTTCGCTCAATGATGGTAAAAAAATCACAAGAAGTGGATGTTAAAACCAGGCTGGAGAAAGAAAAATCCAGGTTGGAAAAAACAATTTCACAGCTCACTTCCAGATTGGAAATAGTTAATGAAAGTCTTTCGAACTTGTAAACTTGCTAGAACTATAAAGTTTCTCTTGATTGTTGGTTTTATGGCAATCATAGGTATTGGTTCAGTTTTTGCGCAGACTAGTATGCCCTCTATTTCCATGCCAGAAATATCTTCTCCATCAATGCCGTCTGTTTCAATGCCTTCTCTTTCTAGTTCAGAAAACACCAACTCATCTACTAACAAAAACAACGAAAACAAAACAACTAGCAATACTACCGGCTCAGGACTCACAGCAACCGCACTTTTAGGTCTTTCAAACACGACAGGCTTGGACACACTTTCTGCGCTGCTCGGCGTTTCTGATACAACTTCTTCAACAGACGCCTCAACAATTTCTTCCCTGTCATCAATTTCTTCATTACTTTCCGGCGACTCATCCCTTTCAGCACTTTCTGGGTTGTCATCTACACAAAGTAATTCTCCATATTCCAACTATCTTTTGCTTTCACAAATAATCGAAAAGCTGAACGAATTATCAAAAAAGCTTGATGAAACAAATAACAGTGCGGTGCAGCCAAACGCCTCGCAGACTTCAGATGCTATCCAAACCACAACAACAACTCGTGAAATCATGCGTTTCCGTATAAACGGTTCAAACATCCTTTCGTCTATCACAGAAGTATACATTTCTAAACCAGAAACAGACGGCTCTTTCCTTTTAACAGCCGACCGTACTTACACTGCAGATTATAAAAAGCGGACCGAAACTTTTTATATGTTTTTTACCCCGACAACGGACAACAAATCATCATATCTAGATGTATCTGTTTCCGTCCTTCAAGACTACGAAAACAAAAACTCTTTTTTATATCGGCTTGCAGATTTTTCAGAACAAACTTCGATAAGCGCAAAAAAAACGGGTCGTTTAATCTCTATCATCATAAACAACCCGTCATTTAAAGTCGATTTTTTGCTTTCGTTAGATTAACTCAAGAAAGCTTTCGGAGCTAAAATATGTTCTATTTCCACTCTACAGAATAAACAGCACCTTTATAGTCTGAAAGGAATGATGCCATTGTCGCCGTTATTTCCGCAGAGTTTCCTTTGTACGTTCCTTTTGCGTATTTTGGAACAGATACTGCTGTAACAGTTCCTGGAACAGTTATCTGGAATTGGAACTTATAAGTCGTTGACTCATTCGCTAACTTACGTCCGTAAACAACAGCAACAGTATCAACGTATTCCTCTTCATCCATTTCCTCGCCAGTAAAAAGCGGAGCCATCAACAAATCGGCATAACCTGTGCTTTCTTCCGGTAAATACGTAAGCAAATACTGTATGTATTCAGGAGTTAACGTCACAGAAAATGTCTTTTTGCCGTTTTTTTCTGTAATAGAGAACATTCCAGGAAGATCTGGCAAAAGTTTCTTTATAGAGTCAGGACCAGTTTCGCAGTCTATAGAAACTCCATAACCAGTACAGCTGTTTACAGTGAATCCCGCTTTTGTAAGACCATCAGCCATCAGCTTTTCGTCAGCACGTGTCATTTCTGGTGAAGCGTTTGTTGTAGAATAAAAAACATCCGCTACAGTTTCACCAGTATTACTAGCAAACGAAACAGTCATCCTATCATCATTCGCAACTGTTGTTACGTTGATTTTTACAACCGGAGAACAGCTTGTAAAAAAACACAATAAAAGTAGACTAGCAACGGAAAGAATACCCATTGCTAATCTGGAAGAATAAACTCTTTTCATACTTTATAAAAACCTAAAAGTGTGGAAATGTTACGCGTATTCCTGTTTGTAAACTGAAATTTGCTGCTGCAGCACTTCCAAACGGTAAAGCAGAACCATCTGTTTTGTTGAAAATCGTAAATGAAAAATCCTGACAGAATTGTAATTTGAAACTACCTATGTCAATTGTAGGGGTCTGGAATGAAACTCCAAGAACACCAGGGAATATAGAAGCTGATATTTGTTCCGTTGTACCTGGTAAAACAGGAGTTCCCATTGTAATTACTGGTCCTGCATATATTCGGATGTAGTCATTTGCTATAAAAGAAAGCATAAACATCAGCTGGCAAATTTCCATAGACGGATCAAAATTGAACGCAAGTCCAAGACCCGGCTTCATGTTGTCAGTTCCATACGAGGCAAAAACTTTGGAATTCACACCTCTAAAAACAGGTGCAAATTTTTCAGTATTAAACAAAGACCACCCCCCGGCAACAGAAACATCAAGGGTGATCTTTTTCAAAAAAGGGTTGTCTTTCTTCCCTGCATTCGTATTAGTTGGACGTTGTTCTTTATCTTCTTTCTTTATTGTAGCAATTACAATACCTTCTTCTGGAATAGAACGAATTTCATCATCGCCATTCTGATTCTGGGACGTCGCCTGTGAATTTGGCTGTTGCGAAGCTCCGCCAGAAGACGGCTGATTTTGAGCGACCGATGTTGAAACTGCGTCTATTATACGACCGGCACAATAGTATGTTCGTTTCCAGTAAGATTCAGTAATTTCAGAAATTATAACTCCTGTTTTTGAACCACTACTGGCGGCATGAATCATCTTGTTATCGCCAATATAAATAGCAACGTGAGATACTTTTACTCCGTTATCCGCAAAAAACAACAAATCTCCAGCTTGCTTGTCAGAATCTTCGATTATTCTGGAATACTCACAGATTTGGCTTGCGGTACGTGGTAATGTTAGTCCAATTCCTTTTCCTGCCAAAAAAACAAGACCAGAACAGTCTATTCCATTTTTTGATGTTCCTCCATATACGTAAGGAACTCCTAAAAACTGTTTTGCGTTTTCAATGAATTTGTTCCGTTTGTTAAGTGCTGCTGTTTCTGCATTTTGAGCGAAAACAGAAAAACATAAACATAACAATACTGAAATCAAAACATTCTTATAAATTCTCCGAATAGTCATAATACTTAGTATATTTCAAAATTTTAAGAAAAACAATGAATTATGAAAAAAACAGAAAAAAATGAGTATTTGCCTTTCTCTTTTTTTATTATTATTTTAAACATACTAGATAATAAACTACTAGCGTAACCGGCATATATAAACGACTTTTCTCTCGTTCTTCTACCGGTCATATATCTTGGAGGAAAAAATGGCTACTCATCAGTTCCAAACAGAAGTATCTCAGCTTCTCAAACTTATTATTCACTCTCTTTATTCTAATAAAGACATTTTCCTCAGGGAAATTGTTTCCAATGCATCAGATGCACTCGATAAACTTAAGTACCTGACTGTTTCAAACGAAGCGTACAAAAATGTCGCTTTCGAGCCAAGAATCGATATTTTGTTCGACGAAGGAAAAAAGACACTCATCGTACAAGATACTGGTATCGGTATGAACGCCGAAGACCTCGACAATAACTTGGGAACTATCGCTCGTTCTGGAACAAAAGCATTCCTTGAAAAACTTGAAAACGATGCAAAGAAAGATTCTGCATTAATCGGTCAGTTTGGTGTTGGCTTTTATTCAGCGTTCATGGCATCCAAAAAAATCGATGTAATTACACGCAAAGCAGGTGAAAAGCAGCTTTACAAGTGGTCAAGCGAAGGCACAAGCTCTTATGACGTAAACGAGCTTGCAGACGACTGCGAAGAAGCCAAGCTTTATGGCTTTGACAAAGAAGGCTCACATGGTTCTGCTATCGTAATGTACCTCAACGATGACGATAAAGATTATGCTTCTCGCTGGAAGATTGAAGAGCTTATCAAACGCTATTCAGACCACATCGCGTTCCCGATTTACCTTCATTACGTACAGAAAAAATACGATGACAAAGGCAAAGAAACAGGTGCCGAAAATAAAGTCGATAAAATCAACAGCGCAAGCGCACTTTGGAAACGTCCGAAGTCAGAACTTAAGCTTGAAGATTACAACGATTTCTACAAGACAATTTCACATGATTCTACAGATCCGCTTCTTCATATTCACACACATGCAGAAGGAACTCAGGAATACACAACTCTTTTCTACGTACCAGAAACTGCTCCGTTCGATATGTACCAGGCAGATTATAAGAGTGGCGTAAAACTTTATGTAAAGCGTGTTTTCATTACAGACGACGACAGAGAACTTCTTCCAGCATACTTGAGATTCGTCCGCGGTATCATCGACTCAGAGGATTTGCCGCTGAACGTAAGCCGCGAGATTCTTCAGCAGAATAGAATCCTTACTTCTATCAAATCTTCTTCTGTGAAGAAACTTCTTGGCGAGTTCAAAAAGCTTGGCGAAAACGCAGAAAAGATTCTTAAGTCACAAAAAGATGCCGCCGGTGCCGATGGAAAACCGGTAGAGCTTAGCGAAGAAAACAAAAAGGTTGTTGATAAATGGAACAGATTTATTTCTCAGTACAACCGCCCACTCAAAGAAGGTCTTTATTCTGACTTCGCGAACCGCGATGAGATTTGTGAGATTATCCGCTTTAAGAGCACGGATGCTTCCGGCACCGGCGAGAATAATTGGACAAGTTTTGCGGATTACGTTCAGCGCATGAAAACTGACCAGAAAGCAATCTATTACATCACCGGTAACGACGAACAGAACCTTAGGAACTCTCCGCTTCTTGAAGCATACAAAAACAAAGGTTTTGAAGTTCTTATTATGGCTGACGATATTGATGATATTGTCATTCCATCACTTGGAAAATACAAAGACTTCGATCTTAAGGCTGTTAACCGCGCCGGAAGTGATGAAGAACTTGGTATAGACAAAAAAGAAGCGGAGAAAAAAGAAAAAGAGTTCAAACCTGTTGTTGAAAAGATTAAAACTGCTCTTGGCGACAACGTAAAGGAAGTTGTTCTTTCAAAGCGCCTTTCTGAATCCCCATCATGTATCGTTGTTGATGAAAACGATCCGTCTCTCCAAATGGAAAGAATGATGAAGGCAATGGGACAGAATTTTGGTGGCAGCGTAAAACCGATTCTTGAAATCAACGGTGATCACCCGCTCGTTCAGTCCGTTAAAAACAGTGATGACAAACAGTTCATTGAAGACGTATCCTTCGTTCTTCTTGATCAGGCTTTGCTTATCGGCGGTGGCGAACTGAAAGATCCAGCAGATTTTGTTAAGCGCATGAACAAGTTATTAACAAAGTAAAATCAATCATATTTTACCTCCCAAAGGCTTCTGTCTGACTCATGGCAGAAGCCTTTTTCTTTTCCATTAAGAGGTATGCGTTATAGACTTTAAAAATCCTCTTAGTTATACTTCCAGTATGGACACACAGCTCATATATAATAAAGCCGAAAGAATCCGCGATGTTCTTCGCTATATTTCATTATTCAAGAATTCTCTTATCGTAATTCATATTGATGAAGATATAATTAATTCTACTCTTTTTTCCAGCCACATACACGATATTGCTTTTCTTCATGAAGCAGGCATTAAAATTGTAATTGTACCCGGCGCAAAACGCAGCATCGACTCCACTCTTCGAAATGCTAATATATCCTGGCACTACGAAGATAATACAAGAATTACAGAGCTGTCTGCTATCCCGCTTATTAAAATGGCGGCATTCGATGTGTCCAACAAAATAATGACATGCCTTGCAGAAGAAAATCTTTCAGCTGTTATTGGTAACTGGGTAAAAGCACGTGGAAAAGGTGTTCTGAACGGAATAGATTTTTGTACTGCTGGTGAAATTGATAAAATCGATTCTAATGCCATCAACTCAATTTTAAATGACGGATTTATTCCTATCTTTCCGTGTATCGGTTGGAGCTCCACAGGAAAACCGTACAATATTTCATCTGCCTCTCTTGCTACAGAAATTGCAATAAAACTTAACGCTAAAAAACTCTTCTTTATGAGTCCATACAGCAATATTTCTAGCAAAGATTTTTCATTGCCAGAAGATGTTGTCGGAGAAGATTTTGTTCCGTCACTTAATCTTGACCAATTAAAATCGCTTTTAAAACTTAATGCGAATAACGAAGCAATAAAGTCTTCTTTATTGGCACTTCTTAGATTATCCGATACCGCATGCCAAAATGGAGTTGAAAGATGTCATATCGTTGACGGATTTATAGACGGCTCTTTGCCCTGCGAAATTTTCTCTGACATCGGAACAGGTACAATGATTTATAAAGATTCTTACGGTGGAATCCGAACAATCACTAAATCTGATATTGCACCTATTCTTAATCTTATGCGTCCGTTCGTTGAAAAACAAATTCTTCTTCCAAGAACAGAACAAAATCTTCTCGACCGCCTTGATGATTTTATTGTTTATGAACTTGACGGTGGTATAAAAGCTTGTTCCGCTCTTCATACTCTGGACGAAACTTCTGCTGAAATCGCCGCTGTTGCTGTTGATCAATCATGCTCGCACATGGGCATTGGTCCGAAAATGATTTCTTATCTCATAGACCGAGCGAAAACAATGAACATATCAAAAGTTTTTATTTTGACGACCCAAACTGCTGATTGGTTTGAAAAACTCGGTTTTGTTCAGACAACTCTCGATGAACTACCAAAATGCAAACAAGAAAAATACGATAAAAAACGGCAGTCAAAAATTCTTAAATATGTGATATAGCATAAAAGCAAAAAAAATGTTTCACGTGAAACATTCTGCAAAACGTTCCACGTGAAACATCTCATAAAAATCTATCGAAATCTATCGTTTTATTCTTCGTCGATTTCTTCTTCTGGATCAACCCTGTCCATTGCGATTACCATATCTGGTTCCTGAATATCAAGGACGCGTACACCGGAGGCATTTCTTCCCTGAATGCTTATCTCAGAAATCTTTGAACGGATTGTTTTTCCCTGGCTTGTAATACAGACGATTTCATCATTTTCTGCAACAGAAACAGCACCAATGATTTCACCAGTTTTGTCAGAAACCTTATAACAAAGCTGACCACCGGTTGCGCGGCCGTGCTGCATAAACTCTGAGAATTTCAGCTGCTTTCCGCTTCCGCCCGAAGTAATCAAAAGCATGTTTCTTGATTCGTCAACACAAACTGCGGAGGTAAGCTCATCATTTGCTTTAAGTTTCAGACCAGTTACGCCACGAGCAGCTCTTCCCATAACGCGGATATCGTTTTCGCTGAAGCGCAGGGCCTGACCTTGTTTTGATATGAAGACAAGTTCGTTGTTTCCTTCTGTAAGAATAGAAGAAACAACTTTATCACCTTCATCAAGTTTTATTGCAATTATACCTTTGGCTTTTGCATTTCTGAATTCGCTTATATTAACTTTTTTCGCAATTCCCTGCGCAGTAGCAAGACATAAGCATTTTGGCTCGTCGAAAGATTTTAATGAAACTGTCGTAGCAATTTCTTCATCGGCTCCAATTTCGAGCAAGCTCTTTATATGTACACCGCGTGAGTTTTTGCTTGATTCTGGAATCTCATGAATCTTAAGATAATAAGCTTTACCGAGAGTTGAAATGAACAATACATAATCGTGATTCGAGGCGATGAAAAGTTGTTTAATGTAATCGTCCTCAACAAGTTTAGCACTGTTAGAACCTTTTCCACCTCTAGACTGACTTCTATAAGAAGATGTCGGAACGCACTTGATATATCCCAATCTAGAAATAAGAACAACCATATCTTCTTCTTTAATCATATCTTCTATGTTCAGTTGTTCTACTTCGTCGGCCACAATATCAGTCCGTCTGTCATCTCCATATTTTGTGGCAAGCTCATTTGTCTCGTCTTTAATTTTCTGTAAAATCTTTTCGTGGTGCGCAAGAAGATCTTCAAGATAATCTATCCATGCCTGAAGTTCTTTTATCTCTTTTTGCAAGTCTTCAATCTGCAGATGTGTGAGTCGCTTAAGCTGCATATCAACAATTGCTTGTGCCTGCTCATCATCAAAATTGAATCTCTTTTCAAGTTGATTTTTTGCATCTTCTGTGTCGCGAGAATTTCGAATGATTTTGACGACTTCATCGATATTATTGATAGCAGTTATCAAAGCTTCCAAAATGTGCATTCTGTGCTTTGCAACTTTCAGATCATATTGAGTTCGCCGAGTTATAACTTCATCACGGTGCTTTACAAAATGAACAATCAAACTTTTTAGAGTAAGAACTTCTGGACGAAGGTATCGTGTTCCATCTGCTTTTGCGACAGGAACAAGAGCAAGGTTTATAACACCAAAGTTTGACTGCAAATCTGTCTTTGTGAAAAGTTGGTTCAGCACTATTTTTGTAATCGCGCCTTTTTTCAGATCAACAACAAGACGCATTCCTGAGCGGTCTGATGATTCATCATTAGCATTTGAAATTCCGTCAATCTGTTTGTCGCGAACAAGTTCTTTAATTCTCTTTATAATATTTGTTGTATTTATACCGTAAGGAACTTCCGTAAAAACAATCGATTCCCTTCCGTTTCTATCTGTTTCTATTTTAAACTTTGACCGAATTGTTATTTTTCCACGTCCAGTTAAATATGCTTTTTTTATTCCGGCTGTACCATAAATGACACCACCAGTCGGAAAATCCGGACCTTTTATATGACGCATCAATTCATCGGTTGAAATATCTGTATTATCGATATAAGCACTTATTGCAGATGCTACTTCGCGCAAGTTGTGCGGTGGCATATTTGTAGCCATACCAACAGCAATACCTGTTGTACCGTTACAAAGTAAAAATGGGAATTTTGATGGAAGGACAGAAGGCTCATCGCATGTATCATCAAAGTTACGGACCATATCGACAGTTTCTTTGTTAATATCAGAAACCATCTCTTCCGTAATTTTTGACATCTTTGCTTCTGTATACCTGTATGCAGCCGGAGGGTCACCAGCAATTGTACCGAAGTTTCCCTGTGGCGTTACTGTTGTATATCTTTGAGCAAAATCTTGTCCAAGACGAACGAGAGCATCATAAACAGAAGCATCTCCGTGTGGATGGTAGTGTCCAAGTACATCACCGACGATAGTAGCACACTTTTTTGTTTTTCCGCCGCTCGCAAGATGAAGCGTATCCATGGCGTACATAATTCGCCGATGAACTGGCTTAAGTCCGTCGCGAACATCTGGCAAAGCACGCTGTACAATAACGGACATTGAATAATCGATGTATGCTTGCTTAACTTCGTCTTCAATCGGGATTTTTATTACTGTTCCACCTTCCGGCGTCTTAATTTCTTCCATCATTTCCTCGTATCGTCACGATTAAAAATCCAGGTTAGCGTAGCTGGAGTTTTCTTCTATAAACTGACGGCGCGGCTCAACATCCTCGCCCATACAAACAGTGAATATTTTATCAGCAGCTATTGCATCTGGAATTGTTACAACACGCATCTTTCTGTGAGTCGGATCCATTGTTGTTTCCCAAAGCTGCTTACCGTCCATTTCACCAAGACCTTTGTAACGCTGAACTTCAGCTTTGCCACGCTGGTCGCCAAGAGCTTCCAAAGCAGCATCACGTTCAGCATCAGAATAGCAGTAAACGGGTTCTTTTTTACCAAGTTGTACGCGGAACAAAGGCGGCATAGCGAGGTATACGTATCCGCGTTCGATAACTTCCGGCATATAACGGAAAAAGAATGTCAAAAGCAAAGTGCGGATGTGCGAACCGTCGACATCAGCATCTGCCATAATAATAATCTTGTGGTAGCGAAGTTTTTCGATGTTGAAATCTTTGCCAAATCCCGTACCAAGTGTTGCAATAACTGGCTCAAGCTTATCGTTGTTTACAACTTTTTCTGGACGAACTTTCTCAACGTTAAGCATTTTTCCCCAAAGAGGAAGAATCGCCTGTGTTTTTGGATCGCGTCCTTTTTTCGCTGAACCGCCTGCAGAGTCTCCCTCAACGATATAAACTTCGCACTGGGCTGGATCTTTTAATGAGCAGTCGGAAAGTTTTTCCGGCAAACCAAAGCTGTCTGAAAGCGATTTCTTTCTTGAAGCGTCTTTGGCTTTTTTCGCCGCAATTCGAGCGGAAGCTTCACTGACGCATTTATCAAGAATTATTTCAATAATCTTTGGGTTTTGCTCAAAATAGATTGTTAATTTTTCTTTTACAAGAGAATCAACGATTGTTCGGACTTCTGTGTTTCCAAGCTTTGTTTTTGTCTGTCCCTCGAATTGCGGCTCTGGAACTTTCATAGAAATAACAGCCGTAAGTCCGGAACGGACATCCTCACCGGTAAGCTTTTCTTCTTTATCAAGGCGCTTCTGAATCTTAGGATACTTTTCCAAAAAGTCATTCATAACTCTTGTTAGAGCTATTTTAAATCCTTCAAGATGTGAACCACCCTCTTTTGTGTTGATGTCGTTAACAAAAGAAAGAATGTTTTCTGAATATCCGTCATTATAATGAAGCGAAATTTCTGTGATTATGTCGTCTTTCTCTCCATAAATATGAACAGGTTCTTCCGGAACGACATTCTTCTTTTCATCAATATATTTTACAAAATGATTTATACCGCCTTCAAACTTGAATACAGATTCTTTAGGTGTTTCAAGTCTTTCATCACGAAGAACGATTGTTATTCCGCTGTTAAGGAAAGCAAGTTCCCGAAGCCTGTTTGAAAGGACATCAAAGCTGTATTCCGTTGTTTCTGTGAATATTGAAGAATCGGCTTTCCACCTGATTGTTGTTCCTCGTTTTTCCGTAGCACCACTTTCAGTTACGGGTGTAATCGGTGTTCCACGTTCATATTTCTGTACGTATTTCTTACCTTCACGACAAACAACTGCTTCCATCCAATCTGAAAGAGCGTTTACACAAGAAACACCAACGCCATGAAGACCACCAGAAACTTTGTAAGAGCCTTTATCAAATTTACCGCCTGCATGTAATCTTGTAAGAACAAGCTCCAAGGCACTTATTCCTTCTGTCGGGTGAATATCAACAGGAATACCACGTCCGTTATCTTCAACGCGTACAATATCGTCTTTTTCGAGCGTGACAAAAATACTGTCGCATTGTCCTTGCATAGCTTCGTCTATAGAGTTGTCTACAACTTCATAAACAAGATGATGCAGTCCATCGGGTCCAGTAGAACCGATATACATACCAGGACGCTTACGAACAGCTTCCAGACCTTTTAAAACTTGAATATTTGTGGCTGAATATGAGGCACTCATTCATACCCCTCAATATGAATATGGCAACTAGCAAATTGCTATAGGCGAGTATAAACGGATTGAAAAAAAAAGTAAAGGCAGAGTATAATTATGGAATGTCAGATTTTAAAGTGTTTTGGGAAGAAGCAGTAAACATCCTTTATTCAGAGTACGAGAACCAAAATCGCACGGATGAATTTAATCAGTGGATTAAAGCAATAGATTATGTTAGTTCACATGATTTAACTGTTGTTATATCTGTTCCTTCAACATTTTTTAAAGATCAGCTTACTCGCCGTGGTGATACAGCCAAATTGCAAAATAAAATTTGCGAGCTTTCTGGACAAAGAATTTCTTTAGATTTTGAAATTAAACCTAAAGACTTTAGTTCTTATGACAATACAAATAATAATAACATAAAAATCACGAGCGATAATATCACTCCATCCGATTCTACTTCTAAAAAATCAGAAAAACAGCATCCGCAGCTTGTTGAAAAATATAACTTTGATAACTTTGTTTACGGTGTTAACTCTAATTTTGCATATAACGCTGCACTTGCAGTAGCAAAAAATCCAGGAAAAGCATACAACCCTGTTTTGCTTTATGGCGGAGTTGGTCTTGGAAAAACACATCTTATGCAGGCAATTGGAAATTATGCTTGGAAAGAATCGAACGCAAAAATCATATATATCACTGCAGAAAACTTTACGAATGAGTTTATAAAAGCTCTTGGTCAAGGACAGACTGCTATATCAAAGTTTAAAGACAAATATCGTTCTGTAGATATTCTTCTTATTGATGATATTCACTTCCTTCAGAAAAAAGATGGAACACAAGAAGAGCTTTTCCATACATTCAATGCTCTTTATGATTCAAACAAACAAATTGTATTTACATGCGACCGTCCTGTTTCTGAACTTAAAAATCTTTCTGACAGACTTCGTTCTCGCTTTGAGCGAGGATTGAATGTTGACCTTCAGCCACCGGATTATGAGACGAGACGTGCTATTATTGAAAAGAAGCTTGAAGAAAGTCATAAATCTCTCTCACCAGAAATTATAGATTATATAGCTCATAACATCGCTTCAAATGTTCGTGACCTTGAAGCAGCGATAGTAAAAATAGTCGCTTATAATGAGCTTATAAACAAAAAAGACATTTCAATTGAAACTGCTGGTCAGCTTTTACGTGATGTCATCACTTCACCGAAACAAGCAAATTTAAGCATAGACACAATTATTAAAGTAATTGCAGAAGAATACGGACTTTCTTCAACAGATATAAAAGGTAAAAAAAGAACTAAAAATGTTATTTTGCCAAGACAAATAGCTATGTATATAGCAAGAGAAATAACAGAGTTTTCAACAACAGAGATAGGAGCAGAATTCGAAAGAGATCATACAACTGTTGTATATGCATGTCAGAAAATTGAAGAATCTATTCAAGCTGATTCTAAATTTGACAGTAAGATTCAACTTCTTATACGAAATATCAAAGATTATAAAAAATCTATTTAGACATCCTGTGCAAAGTATGTTAAAATAGTGTGAACTAATTGTGCGTATTTTAGCTTTCTGTGTATATGTGAATACTTAAAACATGAAACACATCAGTTTATTAATTACGCATTTTTTTATATTATTATAAATTACAATAGTTATTAAGATATTAACAGATCTTATTATTATTATTGTTTTTTAAATATATAGATTATTATAATGCATTATGAATCTCTTACAGATTTGAATATGCATAAAAAGGAGATACTCATGAAATTCACTTTTGATCGTGATGCAATGCTTAAAGAAATTGGAATTGCACAGGAAATAATCTCTACAAAGAACACTCTTTCAATTCTTTCAAATGTTCTTTTTACTGCAGAAAATGATACACTTACAATAAAAGCAACAGATATAAAAGTAAATTTTGAAACAAAACTTCCAGTAGATATTGAAGAAGAAGGAACAACAACGATTTTCTGTGATAAGTTCATAAGTATTCTTAACTCTATTCCTTCTGGTGATATTGAGTTCAATCAAAAAGATTCTAATGTTGTTATTAAACCAATCACAAAGAAAGTTCAGTTCAAATTAAAGAGCATGGCAAGTGATAAATTCCCAGAATTTGCTTCAGCAGAAAATGTTCCATATTTTGAAATCCCGATAAAAGAATTCAAAAATATGATTACTCAGACAATTTTTGCTGTTTCTGACGATGAAACACGTTTCTTTATGAACGGTGTTTATTTCGAGAAAAAAGATGACAATCTTAATCTTGTAGCAACAGATGGAAGAAGACTTGCTTTCTCTTCAAAACCACTTTGTCAGGGAATTAGTGATTTTTCATCTGCTATTGTACCTCCGAAGATTTTGAATATCATTCTTAAAAGGGCTCCTTCAGAAGGCTTCATTTCTATAGCAATAGTAGACAAAGTTATTTTTATCAAATTCGGAAACTATCAATTTACATCAGTTCTTATTGATGGACAGTTCCCTAACTATATGAGAGTTATTCCAGAAAAACAGTCATTCTATTTTACAGTTGACAAAAAAGATATTCAGGAAGCTCTTCATAGAGTTGGTCTTCTTATTGATAAAAAATCACAGCGTATTTATTTTGAAGTTAAGCCTGGTGTTCTTGTTATTAGCTCACAGGAATCAGAGCTTGGTATAGCAAAAGAAGAAATTCCGTGTAGATATGATGGTGAAGAAGTTAATATAGCTCTTAATTACGTTTATATCGACGAACCATTAAAAGTGACGGAAAGCGATAAAGTATGCTTTGAGTTCACAGAAAAAATGAGAGCTATAACGATGAGACCAGAACCAGCTTCTGATTACTTCCACATAATAATGCCAATGCAGATGGAGTAAATAATCGGTTGCCGTTTTTATCTCTATCCGTAGTAAACTTCAGGAATCTTGATTTTGATACAATAAACCTCCTTGGTAAGGAGGTTTATTTTGTTGGTGAAAATGGTCAAGGGAAAAGTAATATTCTTGAAGCTATATATATGTCTTCTTATGCCTCATCATTCAGGACGAGAAATGAAAATGAGATTATAAAAGAAGGATTTGATTCATATTCAGTAAAAGGTTTTTTTAAAGAAAACAGCGAGAAAACAGATATTATTAAAGTCACTTATTCTGACTCTAAAAAAACAATAGAAAAGAACAATAAAAAAATTAAAGATAGAAAAGAACTTTTAAATACAATTCCTTGTGTTTTATTTTGTCATGACGATTTAGATTTTGCTGTCGGTGAACCAGAACGCAGACGTTTTTTTATAGATCAATCGCTTTCAATGTATGATGAAAAGTATTTAGATACTCTTAGAAGATATCGTCACATATTAAAATGTAGAAATTCCCTTCTTAAAGAGCAAAATCTGAAAAAAGAAAACAATCGCGAAATGATTGAACTTTATAATCAATCATTAATAGCAGAAGGATTAACGATTCAAAAGAAACGTCGATTTGCAATTAGTCAGTTCAACAGGATTTTTGGACAGATATATTATGAAGTTACTGGAATAGATAATGTATCTATTTTTTATGATCCTTCATGGAAAAGTAATGAAGAAAGTGAAATATCAGAATTTATGATTCAAAAATACGAAACAGATAGAGTAATGAATACAACTGTGTATGGACCTCACAGAGACAGAATAAAGTTCGTAAGAAATAAGCAGCCTTTTATTCCAACAGCTTCAACAGGACAAAGGAGACTTTCTGCCTTAATTCTTAGGGTAGCGCAAGCTTCATATTACACAGAAATAACAGAAAAAAAACCTGTCCTTTTGATGGATGATGTTTTTCTTGAGTTAGATCCAGATAAACGAGAAAAAATAATATCGCTTTTACCAGAATATGATCAAATGTTTTGTACTTTTTTGCCAGGAGAACCATATGAAAGGTATATGCGTAATACAACAAAAGTATTAAAAATAGATAAGGGTAAATGGTATGAATGATTCTTTTAGTAGTGCTAAAGAATTAGTAAATCAATATTTTGAAAATATTTCTGACACAAATAAGAATGTTGCGCAAGTTGTATCATCTTGGCGTGGAATACTTAATCAAATAAATAATAATAGACAACAAGATACAAAAAGAGTTGATATCGGTAGTCAGCTAGCAGATCATAGTAAAATAATTGAATTCAAAAATGGTACGTTATTTGTGGAAACAGATCATCCTACACGAATTCAGTTATTTCAATTCTATAAGGATTTCATATTAAAAGAACTTAAAAAAAAGTATCCTGAACTGAAAATACAAAACGTTTCTTTTTTTATTGGAAAACAAAAAAAAGAAGTATCTGAAGGATTGAGGGATATCACATCTGAAGAACTTGATAAAGCAATAGAAAAAAGAACAGGAAATTTCACGGAAGAAGTCATAGAGCAGACAAAAGAGATTCCAGAAAACATAAAAAAAATGTTCGAAGGCTTTTTTAAGTAATCTTCCTTATTGAATGCTCTATTGATAAAAGCAACCCTTTTTATTACAATTTCTGCCTATGAAAGCGTCACAAACATTAATATCTACATTGAGAGATTCTCCGTCAGATGCAGTAATTGCAAGCCATCAGCTCATGATGCGCGCGGGATTAATCCGTAAGCTTGGAAACGGCTTATATTCATACATGCCGTTGGGACTTAAAGCGTTCAGAAAAGTCGAGAATATAATCAGGGAAGAGCTTGATAAAGCAGGTCTTCTTGAAATGAAGCCAACAGTTATTGTTCCGGGCGATATTTGGAAAGAGAGTGGCCGTTGGAACACAATGGGCGAGGAAATGCTTAAACCTGTCACAAGGGGCGGTCAGGATATGGTCGTAAGCCCGACAGCAGAAGAGGCGTTCACAGCTCTTATTCGCGATGGTCTTACAAGCTACAAGCAGCTTCCTATAATCGCTTATCAGATAAACACAAAATACCGCGATGAGATTCGCCCGCGTTATGGCGTTATGCGCGGCCGTGAGTTCACAATGATGGACGCATATTCGTTCGATGCAGACCAGGCTTCTCTTGATGCGTCTTACGAAAAGTGTGCCGAAGCGTATAGAAAGATATTCAAACGGATGGGACTTTCGACAATCTCTGTAAAAGCGGATACGGGCGCGATGGGCGGTTCCGGCTCCGAAGAGTTTATGGTTGAAAGCGAAGTCGGTGATGATACTTTGATTCTTTGCCCGAAGTGCGGTTATGCAGCGAACGTTGAAAAAGCTTCTTGCAAAGACGATGTTGCGCTTGATAAAGATGGAAATCCGCAGAAGCCAACAACGCTTGCAGTTGAAGAAATTCCGACTCCGGATGTTAAGACGATAGATGATCTTGCGAAGTTCCTTAACACAACGCCGCAAGCTTTTATAAAGACGCTTATCTACAAAGTTGAAAACTGCGCATTCGATTTGTCATCTGTTGAGTGCTGCAAAAACCTTAAAAAAGAAAAAACAGAGTCGGGCAGCTTTTATTATCCAGAGGCATTTGTCGCCGTTTGTATTCGTGGCGATTTGGATGTTAACGAAGCAAAGCTTGCGGCTGCACTTAAAGCGAGCGGCGTTGAGCTTGCCGCAGACGAGGATGTTGTCCGCATTACTGATGCGCCAGTTGGATTTGCCGGCCCTGTAAAAATGGTAAAAGCTCCTGTAATTGCAGACAAGTCTGTTATGACAATGCACGACTCTGTAACAGGCGGCCTTAAGAAAGACGTTCACTTTGTCCATGTTGAGCCTGGCAGAGACTTTACTCCATTTATGGTTACGGATGTACGCACGGTTGTTCCTGGCGACAAATGCCTGGATTGCGGTGCGGAGTTCTACTCCAAGAAAGGAAATGAGCTTGGACATATCTTCAAGCTTGGCGACAAATACACAAAGTCTATGAACGTGACGTATCTTGATGAGAACGGTAAGCTCCAGACACCAATTATGGGTTGCTACGGTATCGGTGTAGACAGGACGCTTGCTTCGATTATCGAAGAGCACCACGACAAAGACGGTATCTGCTGGACAATGAGTACAGCTCCGTATCAGGTTGCGGTTGTTCCTGTTAAGTACGAAGGCTCGATGAAAGAGAATGCCGACAAGATTTACGAAGAGCTTACGGCAAAAGGAATTGAAGTAATTCTTGACGACAGAAACGAGCGTCCTGGCGTAAAATTCAAGGATGCAGACCTTATCGGATTCCCAGTAAGAGTAGTCGTTGGCGAAAAGAACTTGCCGAACGTAGAGCTTAAGCTGCGTAAAGAAGCCGAGCCGACACTTGTACCTGCAAGCGAAGTTGCTGAAAAGGTTGCAGAAATCGTTAGAAAAGAACTGGAAGAACTTGCTAAATAACGATTAGGAAAAACTTTTGTAAACGTTTGGAACGGCGGAGGAAATATGCTGAAAAAAATATGTGTACTAATGCTGATTTTTCTGTGTACGGGACTTTTCGCCGTTCCAGGCATAAAACCTCTTGTTCCAGATCTGTCTGGTCAGTTTGTCTATTACAGGGATTATACGTTTCCTAATGAAACATATATCGGAATTCTTCATTATGATGAAGGAACTTATGCCGTCCGTTTTTATTCTTGTGAAAATGGAAAAACTTTAAAAGATATAACAATTTACGTTACGATGAACACGGCTTCCGATTATATCGATCTGACAGGAGAACGGATTGTCGGAACAACGGGAAATCAAAACATAGATATACTTAACTATCTTCATGATTTTTTATATGAGTTTGCCGGAAGAAGAAAAAAGCTGAATGATAGAGATTTTTCTGACACTGTGATTGTTCGCGACGATTATCCACAATTTGGCGGTTCAGTAAAGATCGAGTACGATTTTTATATCCCGATATTCAACGTTTTTAACATACAATCTGAAAGCAATGAAATTCTTTTTGAAGCTGTTTGTATGGGGAAACTAACTTCTAGTAACGATAAAGTATTTTCCGACTTCAAAGGTATAAAACATGCTGAAGTTTCAGAGACTGGTTCTGGGGAAATACCAACAGAGGATTGGGTAGAAATCGACGACAATTTATGGCTTTTGGGAGATAACGCAATTTACACAAAGCTTTATATTGCGAGTGACGAAGCGAATTTCCTTGAAGAAAATGGGTATTCATTGTTGCAAGAATATGCTTGCAGTTTTCTTTCTTCAAATGATTATTGGTGTGTTTTGTTAGACGATGCTGATATCATTATTGACAATGAATCATTGCTGTTTGTTTATGAAACATATGATCTTGAAACAGGTTCCAGTCTTAAAACAATAAAGAGCTTTTCAAAAATAGACTCTTCTTTGTTAGAACTTACGGAAGAGGAAGCAGAAGAAAACTATTCCTACTTTGTACTTTCAGAAATTATAGCCGAACCTAGTTTTTTCAACGAATACGAAGATTATTTGCTCTCTTTAATAGCAGAAGACTAGTTTAGTGGAACGATGCTATTGAAAGCGGTGCACCAATAAACACACCTTCCAAGCCTAAATAATCCATTTTTTCGCCTTCAATAAGGAACTGCACATTGTCTATGTTGCTAAAAGCAGTGGCAGTGTAAACAATTTGCATTAGCTGACCGTAATAGCCTTCAACACCATATTGATTATAGCGGAACGAGTCGCTGAAATTGATAGAGGCGGTTCCGTTTTTAACAGAAGCTCCAAGCAGTTTTGTTCCTTGTGGAATAAGCGAGATATAACCTTTTTCAATTTCATCAATATTCGGACCGTCAAGCAAAGCAGTTATAGCGGCAGTCAAAGGTGTATTTGTTTTAGCGATTGTGCGGACAGATTCTTTGCGCAGAACGGAACCGTCGTTATCAATTTGGATGAAGAAAAGATGTTGTTTCATTTGGGAGGTGGCAGCCGGCGCCGGAGTATCCGGCACTGTTACCGCCGTTTTGTCTGCAGAACTTGAGCTTGTGGACGTAATGCTATTGTTAGCCGTTGTATTCTGAGATGATTGAGTTGTATTTGGAGCAACAGTGGATGTTCCGCTTGAGCTGGTATTAGATGAAGCAGAAGAATTTTGGGTTTGATTTTGAGGTACACTCTGGGCGGTAACAGAGGTTTCGGAAGAAACCGCCGGCTGCCCTGAAGAAACTGTAGCTTGACCAGAAACAGCATTAAGAACAACGATTGTCGGTTCATTTTCTGTTGTTTCTTGGGAACTTTCCAACTCAGCTATAGGTTTATTTGTATCGTCAGAAGGATGGTTCTGAATAAATTCGGGTTCCGTTCCAAATACTTTTGAAAAGAAACCTGTTGTTTGTAAAACGGAGAATATACGGTTTTTATTCACGAGGAACAGAATAAGAAGAATTAAAGCAAAAACAGTCCAGAATATAGCCGATACTCCGGGATATTTCTTTTTTTTGTTTTTTTCAGACATGGAAATAAGTATAAAACAAGAGAATGTATTTGTACAGATAGACAAGGCATTTGACAGCTCTTGATAGCCCTGTTATATTTCATTTGTGAATACTTATACTGGAATTCCTGTTTCATCAGGTATTGGAATTGGTGAAGTTTGTTTAATTGAAAATAAAGAAAAAACAATTCCGTGCTACAAAATATCTTCCGCAGAAAAACAATTAGGATGGGAAAAATTCGAGAAAGCAAGAAATGATTCTATAAACTTGCTAACCGAACAATTAACTAACTGTGATAAGGAACAAGCAGAAATATTTCAAACGCATCTTATGATGCTTTCTGACCCTGAGTTTATAAAAGAAGTCAAAAGTGTTTATGATGCGGGCGAATACAACATAGAATATATTCTTAATAACAAAATAAAAGAATTTGCAGAAAGACTTAAGGCTTCTGGAAACGATTATCTTATTGAGCGTGCAGAAGATATAATTGATGCATACGACAGAGTATTTCGCGTGCTTCAAGGAATTGTTTCCCGTTCGCTCGATACTGTACAAGCAGGATGTGTCGTTGTTGCAGAAAGCTTGAAACCATCGGATGCACTAGCCATTTCAAAGAAAAATGTTTCTGCTATCGTAACACATGAAGGCGGAACAACAAGCCATCTGGCTATTCTTGCCCGTTCTTATGGGATTCCATATGTTTCTGGTGTTACTGATGTAATTTCATCATTAAAAGACGGTACTTTACTAATTGTAGATGGTAATACTGGTGTTGCAATATCCTCGCCAGATGAAAAAACAGAAAATGAATATCGGCAAAAGCTGCTCGAAGAAACTGCCCAAAAAAAGAAACTTAAACAGCTGACAAAAAAACGAGCTGAAACAAAAGACGGAAAACAAATTGAGCTTTTTGCGAACATAAGCAATCCTGAAGAAGCAGAACTGGCATATAAATCGGGCGCCGATGGAATAGGACTTTTCCGTACAGAATTCTTTTTTATGAACAGAAAAAAACTTTCGGAAGAAGAACAGTACGAAGCATATTCCAAAGTTCTTAAAGATATGAAAGGCAAGCCTGTCGTAATACGCACTATTGATGCTGGTGGTGACAAGGTGCTTAAAGGCGATGATTTTTCTGCTTTGGAAGCTGAAACTGATGTGGAAAAAAATCCGCTTTTGGGGTGGCGAGCAGTCCGCTTCTGCCTGGATAATACAGCTGTTTTCAAAACTCAGCTTAAAGCATTGTTGCGTGCGGGAGTAAATAGTAGAGGTGCTGAAGGCTCAACAAACAGTTTGCGTATATTGATACCAATGATTTCTGGAACAGAAGAATTGGAAAAGACGCTTTCTTTGATTAATGAGGCAAAAAAAGACCTTGCTGCGGAAAACAAAGAATATGCAGATGACATACTTGTAGGGATAATGGTTGAAATTCCGGCGGCAGCGGTCACTGCAGATGATTTGGCAAAAAAATGCAAATTTTTTTCAATCGGAACAAACGACCTTACCCAGTATACAATCTGTGTGGACAGGGAAAATGCAAAAGTTGCCACTTTATACAACGAGTTTCATCCAGCTGTCATTCAGCTGATAAAAAATACGGTAGAAGCGGCGTTCAGGGCAAATATCCCTGTTTCTGTTTGTGGTGAACTTGCGGGTAAACAAGAAGGAGCGTTCCTTTTATACGGATTGGGCGTAAGAAAATTCAGTGCTTCAATATCTGTTCTTAATGGGTTAAAAGAAATGTTTTCATTGTTCACAGAAGAAGAGATATATGAAGTTGTTGCAAAAGCAGTTTCTTTTAGAAATGCTGCACAAACTGAAGAATATATAGCAAATACATTGAAGGCACGGATGTAAATGGGCAAAAAAAAGATAGAATCAGAAATTGAAAACATTGTAGACGAATCAGAAACTATTGAAGCTTCATCTGAAGAATCAACAGGTTTTGATCCGTCGAAAAAATACAAAAATCTTCCGCTTGTTGTAATTGCAGGAAGGCCGAATGTTGGTAAATCGACGCTTTTTAATCGTTTTCTGCATAAACGCCGGGCAATAACGGACCCTACACCTGGTGTTACACGCGACCCGATAAAAGAACAGGCTTTTATAAACGGAATGCCTGTAATGCTTATGGACACAGGCGGTTTTAAGCTTGAGCGCGAAACTGGTTCAATTGAAGCGGAGCTTGATGAACTTGTCGTGCAGAAAACGATAGAAACTTTCAAAAAAGCTGACCTTATCTTACTTTTGTTTGATGCAGATAAAATCACGGGTGAAGATGAGGAGCTTGTTGCGCTCTTACGACCGCATTGGAATAAGCTTGTAGCCGTAATAAACAAGACAGAAGGCGGTAGAAAAGAAGAAGAAGCCTGGAATTATCTTAAGTTTGGCTTTGATAAACTTATAATGATTTCAGCGGAGCATGGAGATCATCTTCCAGAATTGATGGATGAAATTATTAGCCGCCTTGATTTTTCTAAAGTTGAGGAAGGCGAGGAAATCCAGCAGATAAAAATCGCTATAATGGGCAAGCCGAATACTGGAAAATCAACGCTTTCGAACCTTTTGACACATACCGAATCGTCTATTGTGAGTGATTATGCCGGAACAACGCGCGATGTCGTTGAAGGAAGTTTTACGTATAAAAACAGGCATTTTCAGGTTTTGGATACAGCTGGCATAAGGCGTAAGGCGAAAGTCAAAGAAGATGTTGAGTATTATTCGGTAACGCGTGCAATTAAAACGCTCGACCGCACGGATATCGTTTTTTACATGATAGACGCGAACGATGGTCTTACCGAACAGGATAAAAAGCTTATAGGGCTTGCCCATGAAAGAGGACGCGGTATTATTTTTATCTTGAATAAATGGGATACGCAGAATCAAGAAAAGAAAACGTTCCGAAAAGCCGAAAATGATATAAAGATAATGTTCGGTCACATGGAGTATGCGCCGGTTGTGGCAATCTCCGCAAAAGAAAACACTGGAATTGCTGTGTTGATGAATACAGCGATGGAGCTTTACAATCAGCTTACACGGAAAATAGAGACAGGTGCGTTAAACAATGCGCTAAAAAGCTGGATAGCTGCATATCCGCCGCCGGCGAGCCGCAGTGCGAATTTCAAAATGCGCTATATCGTACAAACAGGTACGAATCCTGTTTCGTTTTTGATTTTTGCGACAAGACCAGAAGTTGTTCAGCAGAGTTATCTTTCGTATATAAAAAACAAGGTCAGAAGTGATTTAGGCTTTGATAAAATACCGGTAATTGTTGAAATGAAAGCAAGCCGGAAAAAATGGGAGCAGCGCGAAAAGTAATGGCATTATTCAGTATCGGTGAAGTTGAGAAAATAACAGGCGTAAAGGCTCATATTCTAAGGTATTGGGAAGAAGTTGTACCATCAATAACTCCACAAAAAGATATAGGTGGCCGCAGAACTTACTCAATTCGAGAAGTTCAGATAATCATGCGGCTTCGTTATCTTATTCAGAAAAAAAAGTATTCCATAGAGGGAGCTAGAAATCAAATAATTGCCGAAACTGATAAACCAGAAAGTGTTGTTAATATTCTTCAACAAATTAATGAAATACGCTCCGAATTACTTTATATGTTCAAAGCCGTGCAGAATACTAAAAGGTAAACAAACACGATGAAAACGCATCTCTTTGAAACTATTCCAGAAGAATCAAATAAAATTCTGGAAAGATTTGATTTGTTATTACAGGATATTAAGCCGCTGAACAGTAAGCAGCTTGCACATCTACCAGAAAATATACGTGAATTGTCTCATTTGCTTACAGACGAAAGAAGCTCACGACGTATAGGATATATGAACTCGACCGTGTTTCTTGCGGCGTATACCCGGTATTTTATGTGGTGGAATTTAGTCCGCCTTTCGCCTGTGTTCAGCGGGTTTTGTAAAAATGAAAACACAAAAGCAGTTTTTTCTGGTCTTACAGACGATTCCGTGCTGCTCGACATAGGGTCGGGACCGCTGACAGTTCCCGTTGCTTTATGGCTTGCCGCTCCGGAACTAAGAACAAAAAAGCTGACATTTTATTGTCTTGATTATTCACAAACTGCACTTGCTTTAGGCGAAGAAATTCTTCTTTCCGTAGCGGCGAAAACAGCTGCAGCAACGCCTAACCAAAAGCTTTGGCAGATTGTCCGTGTTAAAGGTGCAATGGGAACTGCTATAAAGCGAAAGGCTGATGTAGTATTCTGCGCGAATATGTTTAATGAGCTTTTTTGGGATACACCGCAGCCACTTGAACAAGTATCCAAAAAATATGCCGGAGAATTGCTTCCGTACTTAAAAGAAAAAGCATCGGTTTTTGTAGCGGAGCCAGGTGTTCCCCGTGCCGCGCGGTTTGTTTCTTTGCTCCGTGACAGCCTTATGCGTAAAGGTTTTATGCCGCTTTCACCATGTCCGCACACGGGTGTGTGTCCTATGGACGGCAGAAAAGGCGGGAAATGGTGCCACTTCACTTTGCTCACGGACGAAGCAGATGCTCCGGAAAAACTGCTGAAGATTTCCGCATCAGCAGGAATCCCGAAAGACAGGGCATCACTGTCGTTTATTTTTGCGTCGTCCGTGGAAACAGGTTCGAGTGAAACAGCTACCTTAATGGCACAAAAGCCGGCGACCGAAATAAAAAATTCATGTGGCTTAAATGTTCGAGTTGTATCGGATTCAATAAAGCTTGGTGACAGAGGTTCTGGAAGATATTCATGCAGTGAAGCAGGGCTGACATTATTGGTAGCGCCTGAAAAAGCATTCACATCTGGAGACATGCTTGAAACAGCGATTACTTCAGAACAGGTAAAAAAATTACCGCGCGATAAAAAATCAGGCGCGGTAAAAATTGAACTGTAAAATAAGTCTGGGCGTTGCGGGCAAACTGGAATAAGCTGAGCCCGCAGGGTGGGTAGGGCGCAACAACGTGCTGCGCCCTTTCAATTATCCAATTTACTCTACGTACATCGCTTTTATTTGTTTTTCGTAGATTTCCGTTATCTTGTAGCGCATAATTTCTTGCTTTGCAGAAAGCTCTACGCCAACTTCAAACGGCTTTTCGAGCAATGTGAACTTTGCTATGCGTTCAAACGATTTGAATCCGTTCTTTCCGCTTACAAGAGACTGAACTTCTGACTCGATAAGCTTTATAATTTCTTTTTTTGTAAGCAAATCTGAATACTGGTCATAAGCAACGTAATTTTCGCGCGCATAAACAAGAAGCTCGTCTTTTGAAGGAATGATAAGTGCAGTCAACATTCTTTCATCCTGACCAACAACAATCGTCTGGCTTATATAACGGGATTCGCACATCTTCATCTCTATAGGAAGAGGCTCTACGTTCTCACCACCGCGCAAAACGATTGTGTCCTTCATGCGGCCGCGAAGAATGAGCTGGTTATCGATTGTAAGAAGTCCGATATCGCCTGTATTGAACCAACCATCCTTATCAATTGCCTTTGCTGTAAGATCAGGCTTTTTGTAGTAACCCTGCATGACGGTTGCGCCACGTACAAGAACGACCCCTTTTGTACCCTGAGGAACATCGTTGCCATTTTCATCAACTATGCGGACTTCTACACCACGGATTGGAGAGCCAACAGTTCCAAAAGTTGGGTTGTCTACCGGGCGGACGGCGACGATAGGTGAAGTTTCTGTAAGACCGTAGCCTTCTACGATTTTTACGCCAGCTGCCCAGAAAAACTCGTCGATTGACGGCGGAAGAGCACCACCGCCAGAAACACCAGCGCGGAATTTCGTACCCATTTTTGCACGGACTTTACTAAAGACAAGCTTGCTTCCGAGCATTTTAAGCGGTGTGAGCAAAAGCCACGGAATTGTATAGAAAATCCAGTAAAGAGCAACTGGTTGTTTTTTGATTTTTGCCGTCCGCTGGAATATGCTGCGAGAAAGGAAACACTGAGCTTTTGAAACAGTCGTGAAAAAGCGGAACAAATAGAACACGATTCCGCCAGTTTTTCGCATAGCTCTGTTTATGCCGTCATACAGCGCTTCGTAAACGCGAGGGACTGCAGGCAAATAGCACGGATTTAAGGCTGCAAGATCTTTTAACAAGACGCTTCCAACCGGCTTTGAGTATCCAAGAGAACCAGCCTGGCTTAAAACAACATATTCACAGGCGCGCTGGAATACGTGCCATACAGGAAGTACGCAGATAATATCTTCACCAGGGTTAACGTAAATGCGCTCATTGACTTCATAAAGCTGAGAGATGAAGTTCTTATGGGTAAGCATAACGCCTTTTGGTTCACCTGTTGTTCCAGATGTAAAAATAAGCGTTGCAAGGTCATTTTCATCGCCTTTTTCAAGCTCTTGTTCGACCTTGTTAGGATTTTCGGTGCGGTATGTCTTACCTGCTTGAACAATCTGCGAGAAACAAGAGACTTTAACACCTTTTTCTTCAGCTGCCTTGAGCGAAGTTTCGTCGAGTTCATCAAAGCAGATGATCTGTGAAAGAAGAGGAAGATCTCCTTTTAGCGACAATATTTTTTTTACTTGTGTGTTATTATCAGCAAGGACGATTTTACATTCAGCTGTTGCCAGGATAAAACGAAGATCGTTTTCCGTAGCGTCATTTCCACGTGGAACATCGATAGCACCAATGCTCAAAAGACCAACATCGGCTTGAAGCCATTCTTTACGGTTATCGGAAATAAGACCGATATGTTCGCCACGTTCAACACCGAGCGAAAGAAGCCCCGCACCAAAATCGAGGGATATATTGAACATATCCTTATATGTAACAGGAATGAAGTTTCCATCTTTATCTTTAGAGCGCTGGGCTGGTATTTCTGGATAGGCAAGAGCAGTTTCTCTTACGAGTTTTGGTATTGTTTTTTCCAAGTGAGTATCCCTCCGGATTTTTAGTTGTGACAATGCAATATAAAAGTGACAAAAGTTCAAAAATTGTCACAATGCAATTAAAAGTATACACCATTCATAAACAACACGCAATATGTAAATTTCCCCAAGCTTGGCGGTTAATGTTTAAGAAGTTTCCGTAACTGTTCCAATTGAGATTTGTATCGTTTACTCGTCATTGTCGGGAAGTTATTGATAAACGAGATAGTCTTTTTTTGTGCATTTTTGAACGACTCTATCCGTTTCATTATATTTGCAGTTACTTCATCAGACTTTTGTTTTGTCTGCTCTTTTAGGCTTTTGAGTATTTCATCAAAAGACAAGGAACTGTTGAACCAAGCTTCTTTGACAAAATAAGTTTTGAGTGTTTCGCTAAACTCTTCAAGCTTTGCAAGGTATGTGCTGAAATTGACAAGCTTGCGTACAGTAAAGATAAAATCGACTGAAAGGATAAGCGCAAGTCCTATAGCAATATATGTAATAAGGGGCTCTTGTATCCATGTGACTAGCTTTATTAAAAGTGGTTGGACAAAATGAGAAGCAAGCATTCCCATCAGCCCGAAAAGCGTAGAGTTAAGAAGACAGACGCGGCCTTTTATGTTGAATTTATAATGCGAATAATCCCACCATTTTGTGTCGAATAGTTTTTCAAGAATCCAACTTGTAACGTATTCCAGGGCAGAAGTAACAAGCATAGAGAGAAAGAAAAGCGGAATCCAGGTAGAGCTGAGCGGTTCCAGGATGGACATTACAAGAAGCCCGCCAAAGCCATAAACTGGGCAGATAGGGCCTTTAAGAAAACCACGATTTATGAATCGCTTTTGAATAGAAGAGCAGTAAACAACCTCGCTGAACCAACCAATTAAGCTGTAAGACAGAAAAAGGAGAAAAATTTGGGAGAAAGAGAGGTATCTCATAGAATTAAAATAAGTATTTTATAGAGATAAGTCAAATCGGAAATAAGGCAAAGACGGTATATGTAAAATCTTCCATGTTTTGTGGAATATTTTTATGGAATATATAGAGAAAAAAGCTTATATTGAGAATATGACTAAAGAAGATGATGACAGAGTTACCGCTATTGAAATAAAACTCGCGTATCTTGAAGATTTTGTTAACAAGCTTCAAAAAATTGCTGTTGACCAAGGAAACATCGTTGATACTTTGAAAGCAGAAAACAGGGTGCTAAAAGCGAAACTTTCGGAACTTATAGAAGCGCAGGAAGGCGAAATTCCGAACAGAAAACCGCCGCACTATTAATCGCACTGTAAGGGGAGAAAGTGTGAATAAAAAACATGTAAAGCGTTATATCATTACATTTGCAATATTTGCTGTCAGTTGTGCCGTTGTTATCGTCCTTATGAATTTAGGCGGGAAAGAATACGAAACTGTTCTTCCAGTTGTTAAAATAGAAAAGCCTGTACGCCGGACGATATCAGAATCAATCACTTTATCCGGTTATGTTGAAGCTGAATCGATGATACCCGTCGTGCCGTTCGTTAACGGAACAGTCACGGAGTATTACGCGAAAGAGGGAAAAGCCGTAAAAAAAGGAGAGACACTCCTTACGATAGACGATTCTCTTTATCAGCAGCAGAAACTGCAGGCGGAAGCAGCGTACTATGGCTACCAAACTTCGTTTGAGCGTGTGGAAAGGCTGTATAAGTCAGGAGCTGCAACACAGCAAGAATACGATACGCTGAAAGCACAACGCGATGCCGCAAAGGCGCAATACGATCTGGCGAAACTTCAACTGAGTTACACAAAAGTGACGGCTTCTATAGACGGAACGGTTTTACAGGCACCGCTTTCAAAGGGTTCAATTGCTGTGACAACGCAACCAGCTGCAATTATTGCTGATCTTTCTAAGCTTGTAGTAAGGCTTTCAGTGCCGGAAAAATACTTCACGCTTTTTGTGCAGAATAAAGACGCGCTGACAGCCAGCGTGACTCGACCTGGCAATGAAGGGCTTTCGGAAGATATGACGACAACTGCAAGGGTTGATGTTATTGCGCCGTACGTGGATGCACTTTCAAAAGCATTTACAGTAGTTTTGTATTTGGAAGGCGATTTTTCATTATTCCGGCCTGGTATGTACATAAAAGCTACAATCAATTACAGGACAAAGGAAAATGTACCGTCATTCCCGTTTGAAGTGCGCAAGATAGACGGTTCTTGTTATATTTATGATGAAGTTTCTTCCAGCGTAAAGTGGGTAAACTTTACCCCGGATATAAAAGACACGCAGTTTTTTTCTGTGCCGGATGAATACGCGAACACATATTTTGTGGTAGACGGACAGGGAAGTGTTTTCGACGGACAGGTTGTAAATGTGCTGGAAATCGTGACACCAAGTAGAACAACGTCCGGTCCAGTTGGAACATCCTCAAAACCGAATGGAGCCGGTGAATGAACTTTTCTGGCTTCGCTGTAAAGCATCCTGCCGTAATTGCAATGATTCTCATCGTGCTCGTCGTCTTTGGCATGTATTTCGTGCTGGACATGAACGTGGAATTCATAGGCGACATGTCTTTGCCGTCCGTCATCGTAATATCCACGTATCCAGGAGCGGGTGCGGAACAAGTCGAGCAGGAAGTAACAGCGATACTTGAAAATGATTTTGTCACCCTACCCGATTTCCGTACCGTAACAAGCTCGTCTATGAACTCGGTAAGCATGATAACGCTTACGTTCGCGGACGGCGTAAACCCGTATGATCAGCTGCCAGAAGTACGAAACAGAATAAGCCGCCTTATGGAATCGTTGCCGGACGGGCTTTCCGGGGAACCATGGTCTGTTGTCGGCGGTGCCTCGATGATGCCTATTTTCACTTTTTCCGTAGAAGGCGGACAAGATACGGCTCGCGTCACCGAGTACATAAAAGATGAGATAATCCCTAAAATTACGCGGATAAGCGGTGTTTCGGAAGTTGAGCTTTCTGGTGGAAAGGAACTTCAAGTTTTAATAACGCTTCGGCTTGATGATCTTGTTTCGAAGAAGATATCGGTGACGAACGTGTACCAAAGCTTAAGTTATGGAAACGTGAATTTGCCGATTGGCACCGCCGACTACGAAAGCCGCACTATAGGACTTAGGTATGCGGGTGGATTTTCGTCCATCGAGGACATAAAAAACTTGCCGGTGGGCAGTGCAGGCACACAAATAATCCATCTTTCTGATGTTGCGGACGTTCAGCTCGATTATCCAGCGGAAAATGTTTATATAACGGACGGAGAAAGAAGCATAACGACGGTAAGTGTTTCAAAGAGGCAGGATGGTAATACTGTAAGTATCGTAAAACAGATTAAAGAAGTTTTACATGAAGTTGAAGCAACGACAAACAAAGCTCTTACGTTTAATATCGTCAGCGATGATAGCAACATGGTTAAAAGTTCGCTATCAACTGTAATCCGCTCTGGTGTGGGTGGAATAATAATGGCAGTTCTCGTTATCTTTTTGTTTCTTGCGGACACAAAAGCAACGCTTATCATCGCGCTTTCTATCCCTCTTTCCATACTTTTTACGTTCTTAGGCATGAAGCTTTTTGGGCTTTCCATAAATCTTATGAGTCTTTCTGGTATTGTCGTCGCGCTTGGAATGGTTGTTGACGGCTCTATCGTTATGCTCGAACAAGTTTACAGATATTATGGACATTCAAGCGCTTCCGGGCAAATAAGCTCTGCGACAAAAAGCGTAGTGCGGTTTTCTAAAGAAGCAGCAATTAAAAAAGGCGCAAGTGAAGTTACATCAGCAATTTTAGCAAGTACAGCCACAACAGTTGTTGTTTTCGTTCCTATCGCTATGCTTACAGGCATTATCGGTATGATTCTAAAAGACATGGCTGTTACGATTGTCTGTGCGCTTATAGCCTCTTTCTTTGTTGCGGTTTTGGTTGTTCCATTTTTTATGAAAGTTCTGTTAAAAGAAGACCCCACGGCGACATCCATACATAAAAAAGAACGAAAGTTTGATATCTGGCTTGGGAAAATAGAGCGGTGGTATAAAAACGCACTTAAATGGTGCATAAACAATCGTAAATATATACTTGTTGTTTCTGTCTGTGTTCTTGTACTAACCATTTTAATTGCGGGTGCATTAGGCCTTACATTTATTCCTTCAACTGATTCTGGCGATTTTTATTTGAACCTTGATTTTTCAAAAGGCACAAAAATAGACCAAACCGACCGAAAAATGCGCCAGGCATATGAAATAATCAAAGAAAATGTCCCGGAAGTTCAAAATGCTGTTTATTACACAGGAAGAGGACAATCGGGTTTTATGTCATCCGCTTCTGAAAACCAAGGATACGTACACGTAATACTTGTTCCTGTTTCACAGCGAAAACGTGATATTCACGAAATAATGGTGCTTGTGCAGGAACTGATTTCGGCACAAATACCAGATGTAACTGTAAGCGTAGAAAATGGCGGATTCGACAAGCTTCTAAGTTACGTTTCAGGTGGTGGCGGTTACGGACTTACTCTGGAAGGCGAAGATCTTAATTTGCTTTATGAAACAGCATTGCGTATACAAAAGTTCATGGAGCAGGATTCAGATGTTCTTTCCGTAAAACTTGATACAACTTTTGACACAAGCACTATGGTTATAGATATGAGTCAGGAGTCTTTAAGTTCGCTTGGAATAAGCAGTTATGAAGTAGGAATAACATCTGCTATCTTGTTCCGTGGTCTTGATACTGGTGTGTTCAACGACACAGACAATGACAAGAATTATACAATCAGAATTGAGTCTGATAAAACGGGAAAGGCAGTTACGTTTGATGATATAGCGAATGTACATTTGATAACACCGACAGGAGACAGTGTTTCGCTTTCAAATCTTGCTGATATTCATGTTGATGAAAGTGTTTCGCAAATCAATCATACAAACCGTTCAAAAACAATAACGATAACGGCTCGTACGCGTAGTGAGGACACCGCCGGACTTAACAGCCGAGTTAAAGCATACATAAAGAAAAATCCATTGCCACAAGGCGTTAAAAGCTCTGAAGGCGGACTTATGGAACTTATAACAGATGCTATTCCCCCGATGATATCCGCGTTGTGTATTTCTCTGTTCCTGTTATACACTGTAATGGTACTTCAGTTTGAGCGCTTCAGACAGCCTCTGCTTATTATGGTTTCTATACCTTTCTGTATAATTGGCGTTATAGTAGGCTTGTTGATGTTTGGCTCTTCAATGAACCTTGTCGCTATGCTCGGAGTTATCGCGCTTGGTGGTATCGTCGTTAACAATGGTATTATCCTTATTGATTACATGAATCAGTTAAGGGCACAAAAACCTTGTACGACCGTGGCGCAACTTGAAGAAACGATAATAATCGGTGCCTCGACGCGAATAAAGCCAATAGCGATGACGACGCTTACGACGATGCTCGGCGTAGTACCGATGGCGATTGCGCGTGGAGAAGGTTCGGAAGTGTATGCGCCGCTTGGTCAAGCGATTGCCGGGGGTTTGCTTACATCAACGCTGATTACGCTATTTATTATTCCGGTGTTGTATTATGTGACGGAAAAGCGTCATTTGGATAAAGTGGATAAGGGAACACGGCTTAATACGCAATCTGCTGAAGACAACAGGAGAAACGGCCGCCCTCAAAAACCTGAGAACAAACAAAACCCGGAAAAAAAGGATCGGCCACACGGATTTGGTCCTTTGCCTGATTGTTTTTACAAATAGGAGTTGAGATGAAAAAGAGTTGGAAATACATATCGGTTTATGGAATTTTTGTTGCGTCAGTTTATTTGTTTTTCTCATGTTCTGCCGTTTTTGAGGGCGGAGCAAGCGGAAAAGTTGTTGATGCAGAAAGTACAGAAACGCCAAAAGCGGGTATTCAAGACGTAGAAGTTTACGTATATACATCAGAATACAAACGGAATGAAGATTATCAGCTTTATAATGGTTATGGAAAATTCACGCCATCTGGATCTTCGTATATTGGACATACAACAACAAACTCTGACGGAAATTTTTCGCTCGGCAAGCTGATGTGGGAAAGTGACAAGCCTGTTTTTGGAAAGACAGGTGACTCTATCCCAGTTTTCCTGCTGTTTTATCACGAAAATTATGGGCTTCAAAAAAACGATAACTATGCGGTAATCCTTTCGGATAGCGTTTCGTATGTTGTTTATCAGGAAATGACAGCAATAAGAAAAACAACGACGCTTAATATCTCGATTTTAGACGCATCGCAGGATCCTGAAACGGCAACAAGGCTTCCGCCGGCAATTTCACAGCCGGTAAATGTGACAGTCTGTGTTCCGCAGGCAACAAGTGAGAATCCGAATGTTCCAGCCATAAAAAAAGAGGCGACAATAACTGGAACAGGTACGATTACAGTTTCTTATCCGCGATATTCAAGCGGAACGACAGCGAACATACCGGAAATAACGATAACATACGGACAATCCGGGGAAAACACAGCTTATAAGCCATGTAATTATATTACAACTGAAGGCTCGGAAAACTATTCATTCATTGCAAACATTCAGGCAACTCCTATAACTAAGCAAATACAAGGAACAGCTGTTCCAATTCAGCTGTACATGAAACCAACCGTTATTTCTATGCCTCCAATAAGCGGACAACTTTGTCTTGGAACCCCGGCATCCGGTACTAACGATGAAGGATCTACGGCGGACGACAATGTTAAAGTAATGTTGGCTTCGGTAACAAATGACGGAACTTTGGGAACAGTGCTCAATTACACATCCGCAAGCGTAATGACCGCACCATCAGGAAATGGAGCAAATGGGTCTCGTGTCATACACGGTCGTTTTTCTGGATTGGGTCAGGGAATAACATGGACAGACAGCAGTTATGCAGGCAAATACTCTACAAAAAATGTTGCTGTCGTTTTTGATATGGACAATTCCGGCACAATATCTACGAATGACCGCTATTATCTTTTAAAAAACGATGAATCTATAAACAGGGCGCTCCGCAGTAATGAAACTGCGCGTGATGTCGGCAAACTTACGGATTCAAAGTTGGAATAATTTAGGAGCCATGCCTTGAAGAAAACGCTTTCGGTCTTGTTGATATTCTTTTCGCTCCTTGCTGCCAGTTTTTTTCGCCCTTTTGAACACCAAAATTGCGTATGGGCTGAAACACCCGGAAACTCCGACTACGAGCTTTCTTATGTTTTCTCGCAGCTTGACATAAACAACGCCGAACTCCGACGGCTCCGCGAAGAATATGCCCAGAGCATCCTCGACTTAAAAGATGCAAAAGCTGGCTACGGTCCTTCTATCGATTTGCTTGTAACTGGAACATACATGCCCGACCCGATGATTGGCAAAATCACGGTCGATGTTGAGGATATCCTTTCTGCAATCAGCATACCCGGAAGCCAGCTTGCGAACCCGACAAACCAGTACATCACGCTTTACTCTGGAATGGAAAAAACGCAGTATCAGTTTCAACTGACGCTTACACAGCCCTTGTTCACTTGGGGAAAAATCTCATCAGCGGTAAAGCTGTACACAGCCGCATCAGAAGTAAAGCATCTTCAAGTTCTTGATAAGCAAGCACAGCTTGAGTCAGAAATACGGACAAGGCTCGCGGCGCTTTATTACATGAAGCAAATCCGCTCTTACCTAGATGAAGAACAGGATTATGCGAAAAAACTTGTTTCAATCAGTGAAAAAGCCGCGCAGAACGGTCTGCTTTTGGAGCAGAAAGTGCTTGAAGCCCGCATTCAGGCAATGGAAATAGATATTGCAAAAGCTGGCATTGAAGATGAATACACGAAAATGCTTTCTGCTCTGGAAACTCTTACGGGGCTTCCGTTTGACGAGCTTGAAGAAATCAGTTTTGTGCCGGATAAGTCTGCTGCGGATATGCTTTTACAACAGGATGCGGACGAACTTATGGAAGAGGCAGTTTCTGAAGACCGACTTACCTTGCAGATTTTGCAAAAACTTATCGAAATAAACTCGCTCACGCTCAATATCGCGGAAGCTTCCGTTTATTGGAAGCCGGACGTTGCGCTCCAGCTTTCCGTGGATTACTCTGGCTCGCGTTTCCCGCTTATCGAGACAGACTGGTACAGAAAAGACGATTCGAACCTGAATATCACGCTCGCACTTAAAACAACAGTTTGGGATGGCGGCAAAAAGATAAACAACATAAAGCGAAACGAAAGCAACACGACGCTCGCGGCAATCCAGTACGAGGATACGGAGCTGCTTTTGCGCCACACTGTTCTGGAGCAGTACAACCAGATGAAACTTGCCAAAACAAAGGCAGACTATCAGCAGCTTAAAATTGAGACGAAAAACTCGCAGATAGAACAGGCAACAAAGGCGTATCAAGCAGGTTACGGCAGCGAGGCAGATCTAATAACCGCCCAAATCGAAAAAACGTCCGCCCAAATCGAGATGATTCAGAATATCCTTTCGTACATGACGGCATACTACACACTGGCATATTTAACAGAATAATTTGGCGGTTCCCGACGTTCGGGCGAAAACGCCCGAACTTACGGTCGCGTGTTCCGCCGTTCCGCGTCGGGGCGCTCCAGCCGCTTCCCTCGTCCGTTTGCTTCGCAAACTCCCTCAGTCCAGTGGCCGCCTTACGGCGCGGCTCCACCCGCTAACCGGACGCCGCCGTTCCGTTACTCCAGCTCCCTAACTTAACTTTTTTACTCTCCAATTGCCTGATTTATTGGATCCTTCTCTCTCAATCACCTGCTTCTTAATGAGCGAAGAGATAATCCGCTGGACAGTTTTTTCTGACTTTCCGATTCTTATAGCCATTTCTGCTTTTGAAATACTCTCGTTATTCTGAATCAGATTGAAAATAATCTGTTCTGCTTCTGTAAGCTCGGTATTTATCTGGACATTTATCTGGACATTTGTCCTGATAAATTCGAAGAAGAAGCCATATGCCTCTTTTCTATAATTCCAGGCCACATTCTGTTTTTTACAAAAATCGTTTACACGTTGGAATCCTGTACCTGATTTTTCAACATCTTTACTTCTGAACAAAATGTCTAAAATAAGCTTATTCCGCTTATATGACGGTAAATTCCGAGATATAAAATCCAGTGGCGTTAGATTGTCTGGAAATGATCCGGGATTATATATCTCAACTTTCCCAGGATGAATACCGATT